>NZ_CP014841.1:1324000-1986000 GCF_001641285.1 Dyella thiooxydans | reverse complement strand
TCAAGGAACTGTTCGGTGGCTGAGGCCGCAGTCCTCTATGGACTGGCGGGCACCGATGCCTGCCGCAAGGCCTGTGCGTGGCTGGACCGTTTCGGCCACGCGTATCGCTTCGTCGACACCCAGCGCGAGCGGCCCGCGCCCGAGGCGCTGAAGGCCTGGGCGCAGGCCGCCGGCGGCTGGGACGCGCTGGCCGACCGCAGTGGCCGCGCCTGGAAAGGCCTGCTGCCGCAGCGGCGCAACCCGGAGAGCGATCCGGAGTGGACACTGCTGATCCGCGAGCATCCCGGCGTGCTGCGCCAGCCGCTGGCGGTGCTCGCCGATGGCACGCTGCTGCTGGGCTTCACCGGCGGGCAATACGAAAAGCGATTCGGCAAGGGCAGGGCCACCGCATGAGCGACGTCTTAGACCTCACCTGCGATCTGATCCGCCGCGCTTCGGTCACGCCCGACGACGCCGGATGCCAGTCGATGATCGCCGCGCGGCTGACGAAGGCCGGCTTTCGCGTGCGCCACCTGCGCTTCGGCGAGGTCGACAACCTGTGGGCCACGCACGGCGAAGGCGGCTCCACGCTGGCCTTCCTCGGTCACACCGACGTGGTGCCGACGGGCCCGGTGGACTCGTGGCGCTTCGATCCGTTCGGGCCGACCGTGGTCGACGGCGTGCTGTACGGCCGCGGCGCGGCCGACATGAAGGGTTCGGTGGCGGCGATGGTGGTGGCGCTGGAGAGCTTCGTCGCCGCGCATCCGGACCACGCGGGGCGCGTCGGGTTGCTGCTGACCAGCGACGAGGAAGGCCCGACCAACCTCGACGGCGTGCGCAAGGTCGCCGAGGTGTTCCGTGCCGAGGGCGAGCGCATCGACTGGTGCGTGGTCGGCGAGCCCTCGTCGACCACGCGTCTCGGCGACCTGGTCCGCGTGGGTCGGCGTGGGTCGCTCAGCGGCACGCTCACCGTGCGCGGCGTGCAGGGCCACGTGGCGTATCCGGAGAAGGCGAAGAACCCGATCCACGCCTTCGCCCCCGCGCTGGCCGAACTGGCACTCGAGCGCTGGGACGAGGGCAACGCCGATTTCCCGCCGACCTCGTTCCAGGTGTCGAACCTCAATGCGGGCACCGGTGCCACCAATGTCATCCCGGGCGCGCTCACGGCGCTGTTCAACTTCCGCTACAGCACGGCCAGTAGCGCCGGGGACCTGAGGGCCCGGGCACAGGCCATCCTCGATCGCCACGGGCTGGATTACTCGCTGGACTGGAACCTCTCGGGCGAGCCGTTCCTCACCCCGCCGGGCGGACGCCTGCGCGAGGTGGTGGCGTCGGTGTGCCGCGAGCTGGCGGGCGTGTCGCCGGTGGAGAGCACCGGCGGCGGCACGTCGGACGGCCGCTTCATCGCCCCGCTGGGTGCCGAAGTGGTGGAGCTGGGGCCGGTGAATGCCACCATCCACAAGGTGGACGAGTGCGTGGCGGTCGAGGATTTGGAGCGATTGCTGGCCCTTTACGCGGGTATCTGCGAGCGATTGTTCCTCTGATCGCTCCAAAAATGTGATGTAGATCACATTTTCTTGCGCTTGAGCGTATGCTCAGAAGTCTTCGCCGTTGGCGAAGCCCTTCGCGTTGCGGAGAGAGTTCGGGGCCCTAGACCACATCAGTGCAGGGCGACATGCCCTGAGGGAGACTCTCATGAAGCGCATCACTGCATGGCTGGCCCTGGTGGCTGGCTTGTTCTGTGTCCTTGGCGTGCAGGCGGCCGACGACAGCAGTCCCCGCGTCATACGCGGCTACACGGACTGGGTGGCACCTGCCGAGCAGCAGGCCTACGAATCGGGCATCAAGGCCTACAACCAGTGCCTGGGCGAGCATGGATTCAAGTACGCATGGATGGCGCTGAACCACGAAACCGGCGACGTCTACACCTATTCCTATGTCAGCGATCCGCTGTCCTGGGCGGATTTCGATGCCATGCGGGACAGCGGCAAGGCCTGCGACGCGTCATTCCGCCAGAACGTGAACCCGCATCTGAAGCGCGAGACCAGCGGCTTCATGAAAGTCATGCCGGAAATGAGCTACATGCCGCCGGGTTCGGACATGGGGCAGGGCTACATCGACGTGGTCCTGTTCACGCTCAAGCCCGGCCACGAGGCCAACGAGGGCTTCATGACCGCGGTGAAGAAGGTCACTGCCGCGGCACACAAGGCGAAATGGCCGAACGCGTACCAGATCATGCAGACCGTGGACAGCGGCGAGGACGCACCGGACTACATCCTGGTCAGCCCGTCGAAGGACTGGGCCGACTTCGGCGCCGAGCCCAACCCCACGTTCTGGAAGATGGTCGCCAACGTCTATGGCGATGCACAGGCCAAATCCCTGCGCAAGGCGCTGAACGACGCGATCAAGCACGTGTCCGCGCATGTGGACCGCCACAACGCCGAACTGACCTATCGTCCGTCCGGCAAATAGATCGCGCGACCAACGTATTTCCCCGCGGCCCGCATTCGCGGGCCTTTTTTTGGGGCCGCGCAGGTTCCGCGATGCCCCTGATCGGCGCGGCCTGAGCCAGGTCACGTCCACGCACCCTCGCACCTCCGCGGCAGCTGAGCGGGTTCAGGCGGAAGCGACAGGATCGCGCGTGTTGCATCGCCAGCGCTTGTCATGGCCGTTGCTTTGTCGACATCCTGTAGCCACGCAAACAGTGCAAGGAGGCCCCAACGTGTCTAGGGGGAGGGCTGGACTGCTGTTGCTGTGCTGCTTCGTCGCCTTCGCGGTTTCGGCGGGGGAGATTGCTCCGTCGTCCACGGCGCCGGCAGAAGCGGCCGGCATGGCCACGCGGATCCGCGTGGTGACCGACAACAACTATCCACCGTTCGTGTTCCTCGACGCCGACGGCAAGCCTCGCGGATATGAAGTCGACCGGTGGCGCCTGTTCGAGAAGCACACCGGCATCCACGTCGACCTGGAACCGATGGACTGGGCGTCCGCCCAGCGGGAATTGCTGGCCGGCAGGGCGGACGTGATCGACATGATCTTCCGCACGCCCGCCCGCGATGCGCTGTACGACTTCTCCGCACCGTATGCCACGCTGCCGGCGTCCATCTTCGTGGACCGCCGCATCCGCGGTGTGGTGGATGTGCAGTCCCTGCGCGGCTTTCCGGTCGGCGTCGAACGTGGCGATGCCTGCGTCGAGCGGCTGCATGCTGCGGGCATCACGGATCTGCGGGAGTTTGCCGGCTACAGCGACATGATCCAGGCGGCCACCCATGGCGATATGCGCATCCTGTGCATGGACGAGTACCCGGCCGACTTCTACCTGTATCGCCACGACGCGCTCGACCACTTCTACAAGGCTTTCGTGCTCTACACCGGGCAGTTCCACTGGGCGGTGCGCAAGGGTAATGGCGCGATGCTTGCCCGGGTGGAGCAGGGCATGGCGAAGATCCCGCCGGCCGAGCTGACCGCGCTGCGCCACCGTTGGCTCGAGCATCCGTTCGTGCTCAGCTCGTACCTGGAGCCCGTCGTGATCGTGGCTTCGATCATCCTGCTGGCGCTCGCCCTGCTGGGATTCTGGGTGTGGGTCCTGCGGCGTGCGGTGGCGGCGCGCACGCGTGCCGTGCTGGCCAGCCGGCAGCAGATGCAGGCCGTGTTCGATGCCAGCCCCGACGCGATGTGGGTCAAGGATCTCGCGGGGGTCTATCGCGAATGCAACAGTCGTGTGGACGAGCTGTTCCGCGGCGGGCGGCAGGAGTTGATCGGCAAGACCGATCGCGAGCTGTTCACCGCGGCGTTTGCCGACCGCGTACAGGCGATGGACCGCGAGGTGCTGCGGCTGGGGCGGCAACACACGTACACCTTCGGGCTGGAGGTGAACGATGGCAGCGAGCGCCAGCTCGAGGTGATCAAGGTGCCGGTGCCGGGGCCTGATGGTTCCGCCGGTGGCGTGCTGAGCGTAGCGCGCGACATCACCCTGCGACTGCAGGCGGAGTCCCAGCTGCGCCTGTGGGGCAAGGCGTTCGAGCATGCTGCGTTCGGGGTGAAGATCTACGATGTGCGCACACAGCGGATCATCGCGGTCAATCCCGTGTTCGCGCGGGAGCGGGGCTATACCCCCGGGGAACTGGAGGGGATGCCGGTCGACGTGCTGTATCCGGCCGACCTGACCGATGCGCAGCGCGCCGAGCGCCGGGCCGCCGAGCAGCAGGACCATTCGCTGCTGGAGAGCGAGCACGTGACCCGCGACGGACGGCGCTTCCCGGTGCTGCTGGATCGCTCCGTGGTGCGTGACGCGGAGGGCCGGCCGCAGTTCGCTGTGGTCTATGCGCAGGACATCAGCGAACGGCAACGGGCGGAGTCCGAACTGCGCCTCGCGGCCGTGGCCTTCCAGACCCAGGAGGCGCTGATGGTCACCGATGCCAGTGGCACGATCCAGCGGATCAACGACGCGTTCTGCGCCTTGACCGACTACGGGTCGGAGGATGTGCTGGGCAAGAGGCCCTCGATCCTCGGTACGGCGCATCACGACCACGACTATTACGGCCGCATGTGGCAGCAGATTCGCGAGAAGGGCTTCTGGCAGGGAGAGCAATGGATCGCGGGCAAGGATGGCGTGCCGCGGGTGGTGCGCATGGCGGTCTCATCGGTACACGACGTCCGAAACCAGGTGAGCCACTACGTCTGCACCATGACCGACCTCACCAACGAGCGTGAGGCCATGGCCCAGGCCGAACGCATGACCTTCTTCGATCCGCTCACCGACCTGCCGAACCGGCGCTTCCTGCACGGGCAGATCCAGCACCTGCTGGAGGAGGACCGGGGCGGCGCCCTGATGATGATCGACCTGGACCATTTCAAGCGCGTCAACGACCTGCGCAGCCACGGTACCGGCGACCGCCTGCTGTGGCTGGTCGCGATGCGTCTGCGCCCGCTGCTGGAGGAAGGCTGCATGCTGAGTCGATTCAGCGGCGACACCTTCGCGGTGCTGATGGAGTGCCCTGGCGAAGACGGCGATCGCATGCAGCGCGCCATGGCCTGCGCCGAGCGCGTGCGCCAGTCGATGCTCCCGTCGTTCCAGCTCGATGACGATACGCGGGTCACCGTGACCTGCAGCATCGGCGTCACTGCGCTGGAACCCGGCAAGGGCTCGCCGGAGTCGGTGCTCCGCGAGGCGGAACTGGCCATGTACGCCGCCAAGGCGGCGGGACGCGACCAGGCCGTGGCGTTTGCTCCGGCCATGCAGGCGGACATCGAGCGAAACGAGCAGTTGGCGGCCGAACTCAAGCAGGCGATCGATCTGGACGCGCTGGAGCTGCACCTGCAGGTGCTGGTGGACCGGCGCGGCCAGCCGGTGGGTGCCGAGGCATTGCTGCGCTGGCAGCGGCGCAATGGCGAGCAGGTATCGCCCGCGCTGTTCGTGCCGTTGGCCGAGGAGCGCGGGTTGATCCTGCCGCTGGGCGACTGGGTGCTGCGCAAGGCCTGTGCGCAACTGGCGGCCTGGACCGCTCATCCGCGCACGCGCCACCTGACGCTGTCGGTGAACGTGAGCGCCCGCCAGTTCGGTCATGCCGGCTTCGTCGAGAATGTGCTGACGATGCTCGCCGAGGCGGGCGCGGATCCGGCGCGGCTGAAGCTCGAGATCACCGAGACCGCGGTGCTCGACGACCTGGCATGGGCAGCCAGCAAGCTGGCCAGCCTGCGTGCGCAGGGCGTGCAGGCCTCGCTGGACGACTTCGGCACCGGCTACTCCTCGCTTGCCTATCTCTCGCGGCTGCCGCTGGACCAGCTGAAGATCGACCGGTCGTTCGTCAGCCGCCTGCCCGACGTGGCCGGTGACGCGATGGTCGCGCAGACGATCATCGCGATGGGCCACGGTCTGGGCATGGAGGTGGTGGCCGAGGGCGTGGAGACCAGGGAGCAGTGGACGTTCCTGATGGAACAGGAGTGCGATGTGTTCCAGGGGTACCTGTTTGGCCGGCCGATGCCGCCGGAACAGTTCGAGGCCCTGCTGGCCGAACTGGATATGGCGAACTGAGCGATCAGCCGGCCGGGATGTCCAGTGCCGCGGCCCGTGCCAGCATCACCTCGCGCTCTCCCGCGTTGGTGGTGAGCTCCGCCGCCCGGCGGAATTCGGACCTGGCTTCGTCGCGCCGGCCGAGTTGCTCCAGCAGGTCGCCACGCACGGCCGGCAGCGGTGCGTAGCGGGACAGTGCCGGTGCGTCGGCGATCGCCTCGACCAGTACCAGTCCCGCCGCGGGCCCTTCGGCACGCGATACCGCCACCGCGCGGTTGAGTTCGATCACCGGCGAGGGGGCGACCTGCAGCAACAGGGCATAGAGGGCGGCGATACGTGGCCAGTCGGTGGCCGCGGCGGTCGGTGCACCGGCGTGGCAGGCGGCGATCGCCGCCTGCAGCGTGTGCGGGCCGGCACCGTCGGGATGGCGGATGGCGCGGGCGAGCAGCGCCTGGCCGCGGGCGATCGCCAGCCGGTCCCAGCGGGTGCGGTCCTGCCGGTCCAGCAGCACCGGCCGCCCGCTCGCATCGACCCGCGCGTGGGTGCGCGACGCCTGCAGCTCCATCAGCGCCAGCAGGCCGAGCACTTCCGGCTCGTCCTGCTCCAGCGCGGCGAGCATGCGCCCCAGCCGCAGCGCCTCCTCGCACAGGGCCGGCCGCATCCAGTCCTCGCCGGCGGTGGCGGCGTAGCCTTCGTTGAAGATGAGATAGATCACACCGAGCACGCTGGCCAGCCGTTCGCCGCGTTCCTCGCCGCGCGGCATGTCGTAGGGCACCCGCTTCTCGGCCAGCGTGCGCTTGGCGCGTACGATGCGCTGCGCCACGGTGGGCTCGGGCTGCAGGAAGGCGCGGGCGATCTCGGCGGTGGTGAGGCCGCCGAGCAGGCGCAGGGTCAGCGCGATGCGCGCCTCGTGCGGCAGCACCGGATGGCAGGCGGTGAAGATCAGCCGCAGGCGGTCGTCGCCGATGTCGTCGTCGAGGGCGTCGAAATCGGGCATCACGTGCGGCTCAAAGTCCGGATCGCCGCCGAGCATCGCGTGCTTGCGCTCGGCCAGCTGGCGATGGCGCAGCAGGTCGATGCCGCGATTGCGCGCGGTGGTCATCAACCAGGCGCCGGGGTTGTCCGGGATGCCGCTGTCCGGCCAGCGCTCGAGCGCGCTGACCAGGGCGTCCTGGGCCAGTTCCTCGGCCAGGTCGATGTCCCGCACCACGCGCACCAGGGCGCCGATCAGCTTCGGTGCCTCCAGTCGCCATACGGCATCGATGCGGCGATGCAGTTCGGCCGTTTCCATAGGGCCGATCACAGCACTGCCTGGCGTTCGCGGCAAGCATGCCGGCGGCATCAGCGCGCCCGGTCGGCGATCTGCCCGCGCAACCGGGCCTCGGACTCGCGCAGTTCGGGCGACATGACTTCGGCGAAGTCGGCCTCCTCGTACAGCGGGCGGATCTCGATCTCGCACTCGCCCACGAACGGGGCCGGGCAGCGCCGCGCCCACTCCAGTGCCTCGTCCATCGAACGCACCTGCCACAGCCAGAAGCCGGCAATCAGCTCGCGGGTCTCGGCAAACGGACCGTCGACCACCTGCTGCCGGCCACTTGCGAAACGCACGCGCTTGCCGTCGCGGCTGGGCTTGAGCCCCTCGCCGGCCAGCATCACGCCGGCCTGCACCAGTTCCTCGTTGAAGCGGTTCATCGCCGCCATGATCTCGGCGCTCGGCATCGCCTGCGTCTCGCTTTCGGACTCGTCGGTGGCTCGCACCATCACCATGCATCGCATCGCTGTTCTCCTTCGCTGGGGAGTCGGCCGGCGGATGCCCGGCTCGTCCTGACGACGAATCGACCGGCGCGTATTCGACATGCTTCGCCTCTGGCGTCGGCTGGCATCGCGGATCGTCGGTGCGCGTCAGCCCCTGCCGCACGCGGCGGGGTGGCCTGTGCTTGAATGCGCGCAGGGCAGGGCCGGCGGTGCTGGCGTGCTGCCCCGGTCATGGCATGAGCGAGGGCGGGACAGATGCAGGCGAACGGTACATTCGAGGTCACGCGGGAATCGCAGCCACTGGCAGCGACCAGCGCGCCGGCCAACCTGGGGCGGCACACGCTCGACAAGCGCTTCGATGGCGATCTGCAGGCACACAGCGTGGGCGAGATGCTCTCCGCCGGTGGCGAGGTCGCCGGTTCGGCGGGCTATGTCGCGATGGAGCGGGTGACCGGGCGGCTCGACGGCCGCGAAGGCAGCTTCGTGCTGCAGCACAGCGGCACGATGGATCGCGGCGCCGCCACGTTGACCGTGCACGTGGTACCGGACACCGGTACCGGCGAGCTGGCCGGCCTGGCTGGCAGCATGACGATCCGCATCGCCTCGGGGCGGCACGAGTACACGTTCGACTACACCCTCGGCTGAGCGCGCCGGCGCCTCACCCGGCGGTCGGCTCCAGCGTCAGCGTGTGCCGGACCGGCCCCGGCAGCAGCGGGGTCGGCCGTCCGTGCACCCAGTCCTCGTGGCCGGCGCCGAAGAACGGCGACAGCGGGTTGTCGCTCTGCCCGCCGGGCATGTGGAAGAGGCCGCGGTCCTCGTGGCCGGGCGAGACGTCCAGCCGCTCGGAGGCACCGAAGCCCGGCGCGGCCACGCGCGGCATGTTGCTGTCGCCGGGTACCGGCTGGTCGGGCATGTTGATGAAACGGGCCATCCAGCCGGGCAGGGCGCGGGCCAGCGGATGGTTCACCGCCGCGCGGTTGCGCTCGCCCCAGGTGCGCGCGGCGAGGCCGCCGGATGGCTTGCCGAGGGTGTCGACCACCTGCGTCGCAGACGCGAGCAGCAGGGCGTGCCAGTCGGCGTAGCGCGGGTCGAGCAGGTGCTTCGGCTGCTGCCGCACCAGCGCCCACACGGCCGCTTCCGGGTCGCCGAGGCCCGGCCAGGTGAAGTCGGGGAAGCGTGCCTGCACGCGGGCGGCGAACGGCGCCAGCACCGCCTGGTGCACCTGCTCGCGGAACGCGCGCACCAGCCGGTAATCGACGCTGTCGACGTCGGCACGACCGCGCCAGTGGCGGGTCAGTTCACGGAGCTGCACCAGCGACGGATCGGTGGCATCGGCCAGGGTCTGCTGCAGCAGGTGCTGCCAGCGGCCGAGCAGCACGCTGCGGTCGTCCAGCTGGATGTCCAGCAGGTCGCCGGGCGAGAACGTCGCGTGGGCGCGCAGGTCGTCGCGGATGCCTTGCGCGCGGGCGCCGAGATCGTGGCCGCCGTTGCCGAGCAGGGCCAGCCAGTCGCCGCCTACCGTGCGGTTGTTGGCGGTCCACAGCCGGCCGCCGGGCGGATTCTCGATGCGCGGGTATTGCGACGCTGCCGCCCAGCCGGTCCAGCCGGTGCCAGGCTGCGACCAGTCGGCGGGGATCTGCGGGTCGAAGCCGTGGCGCAGCGGGATGCTGTTGCTGGCGATGGTCCAGCCGATGTGGCCCTGGCTGTCCGCGGCCAGCAGGTTCTGCGCCGGCATGCCCAAGGTAGGGGCGAGATCGAGTGCCTGGTCCACGTCGGTGGCGCGCTCGATCTGCATCAGCGCGAGGTTGTAGCCGCGCGGGCGATCGCCGGTCCAGGCCAGCGCCAGCGGGGTGCCGTCGGTGTCGGTCGCGGTGATCGGACCCCAGCGGGTGTCCTGGACGGTGATCACGTGATCGGGCGCGCCCTTCACCTGGATCGTCTCGCGGTGGGTGGCGATCGTCGCCCAGCCGTCCGGCGTGCGGTAACGCGTGGAATCGGCCGGGTCGCGCTGCACGCGCACCCAGTCCTCCCAGTCGCCGTAGCTGTTGGTGAAGCCCCAGGCGACCTGGCCGTTGGAGCCGACCACCAGCGCCGGCGTGCCCGGCAGGGTGACGCCGCTGGCGTCGCGGGTGCCGTTCGGCGCGGTCGAGTCGGGGTAGCGCAGGCGCGCGCGGAACCACAGGTTGGGCACGCGCAGGCCCAAGTGCATGTCGTTGGCCAGCATCGCCGCACCGGTGCCGGTGAGCGTGCCGGCCACGGCGAAGTTGTTGCTGCCGGGGCGGGCATCGTCCAGCGCCGGCGCGAGCACGGCGGCGAGGTCGTGGCCGGCCGCTGGCGCCGTGCCGCGCAGGCTGAAGGTGGCCGCATCCGGCACCACCGGTGCGGGCGAGAGCGGGCCGGCCAGCGGCGCCTCCCAGGTCGGGTCCGGCGCGAGCAGGAAATCGACCAGCGGCGCCGGCAGCACCGCCCGCATCTGCGCGATGCGCAGTTCGCGGGTGTTGCGGCCGTCGCTGTTGAGGTCCAGGTACATCGCGGCGATCACCAGCAGGCTGTCCTCGGAGCGCCACGGTTGCGGCTTCGTGCCGAGTAGGAAGTACTCCCAGGGACGGGTCTTCAGTGCCGCCAGCCCGGCGTTCACGCCATCGCGGTAGCGGTCGAGCATGTGCCGCTGGTCGGGCGGCAGCTGCGCGTAGGCCTGTTCGACCACGGCGCGCAGGCGCAGGCGGCGGTGCGCTTCGTCGGTCTTCAGTGCCGCCGGGCCGACCAGCGCCGACAGCTCGCCGGCCGGCAGCCGGCGCATCAGGTCCATGTCGAAGTAGCGCTCCTGCGCATGCACGTAGCCCATCGCATAGCTGATGTCGTCGCGGCTCCTGCCGTCGAAGGTGGCGGTGCCCAGCGCATCGCGCGTCACCGTGACCGGGGCGGTCAGTCCGCTCGCGGCGACCTGGCCATCCAGCCGGGCGCGGCCCAGTGCCAGCAGGCTCCAGGTGGCGACGACGGCGGCGAACAGCAGCAGGGCGAGCGCGAACAGGCTGCGGCGCAGCCAGCGCCGGCGGGGAGGAGTCGTCATGGTTTGTCGAATACCGCGAAGATGCCCGCGTAGGGCTTGAGCATGAAGGCCGGCGCGCCGCTGTAGCCTTCGCCGTCCACGTACATCTGCGAGATGGTGCCGTCCAGGTAGAGCGCGTCGCGGCAGCCCAGGCCGTCGCGGAACAGGCGCGCGAAGGTGTGGAAGTTCACCGGGGTCTCGCTGACCGCGAACACCACCTTGCGCGGCGTGGCCGCGCACACACCGCTGCGCCACTTTACGCTCGCCGACTCGTCCTCGAACTGCGGGTTGAGCTGGCCGTCGATCACCAGCATCGGGCCCGACTGGGTGGCCAGCGTCACCGGCTTGCCGTCCGCCTTGAACGCCTCGCTGGTGCGCACGGCGGCGTGGCCGTCCGGATACACCGCGAACACGCCGTTGGGGCGCAGCGAGAAGTTGCCGGCGGCCGGGTTGCCGTGTGCCAGGTTCAGCGGTACCAGGGTGCGGCCGTCCTCGACGAACAGCCCGAGCGGTGCATTCTTCCGGTCGTAGATGCCCGCGTTGGCGGCGAACAGCAGATGCCGGCCGTGTTGCTCGCCCCATTGCTGCAGGTTGCCGATGCTGCCGTAGGCGATGCCGCTGTCCGGGTCGCGCCAGTGCAGCGAGAGCGTCTGGCGGGTGAGGTCGATGGTCACCACGTGGAAGCGCTGGCCCTCGAACTCGCGCTCGCTGCTGTCCACGGCGCGGGCGCGGGACGTGCAGGCGGCCAGCAGCGGCAGCAGCGCGGCAGCGCCGAGCAGGGCGGGCCAGCGGCGGGAACGGGGCAGGGAGGAAAACAGGCGCAGCATCCGTCGATGGTCGCCGGCCCGTGGCCCGCGGCGCAAGCATCGCCGGCGGAGCGGTTCAGCCGGGCTGCGCAGGGACGTTACACTGCGCTTTTTGCCGGCCGCGCCATGCCTTACTGCCCCATCGTCGCCACGCTCGGATACGTGCTCTCGCCGGATCGCCGGCGCGTGCTGATGATCCACCGCAACGCCCGCCCCGATGACCAGCACCTGGGCAAGTACAACGGCCTGGGCGGCAAGATGGAACCGGGCGAGGACATCGCCGCCTGCATGCGCCGCGAGATCCACGAGGAGGCCGGCATCGAGTGCACCTCGATGCACCTGCGCGGCACGCTCAACTGGCCCGGCTTCGGCAAGCAGGGCGAGGACTGGCTGGGCTTCATCTTCATCATCGACGGCTACACCGGCACGCCGCTGGAGACCAATCCGGAAGGCACGCTGGAATGGGTCGAGCGCGAGCGGCTGATGGAGCTGCCGATGTGGGAGGGCGACCGCCACTTCCTGCCGCTGGTGTTCGACGAGGACCCGCGACCGTTCCATGGCGTGATGCCGTACAAGGGCGGGCGCATGCAGTCCTGGTCGTACAGCCGGCTGTGAGCGGGGTGCCGAAGCCGATCCGCATCGTCGTGGCGGTGATCCGCGACGAGACGGGGCGCGTGCTGCTGGTGCGCAAGCGCGGTGCCACGGTGTTCCAGCAACCCGGCGGCAAGCGCGACCCGGGCGACGCCGACGATGTCGCCACGCTGGCGCGCGAGCTGCGCGAGGAACTGGGCGTGGCGCTGGTGGCCGATTCCGTACGTCACCTGTGGCGCGCCAGTGCGCCGGCGGCGAACGAGCCCGGATACGTGGTCGAGGGCGAGGTCTACGCGGTGGCGGTGCGGGGTGCTCCCGCCGCGTGCGCCGAGATCGAGGCGCTGTGCTGGGTCGATCCGGCGGACCCGGGCGCTGTGCCGATCGCCCGGCTGAGTCGCGAGCACATCCTGTCGCGTCTCTGAACCGGCGAACCCGGCCCGTTTGACCCCTCGCGAGAGAGCGCGGACGATCCCCGTGCCCGTGGGCCATGGTGGCCTGCGTCCAATTGAAAGGGGAAAACGGCTCATGGATCGATGCTCGACCCGACTCATCGGCCTGGTTCTGTCCGGTGCCGTCTGCGCGACCGCTGTCGCCGGTGACGCCGCAGCACCACGCTGGCTGAGCTTTCCTGCCGATGCGCCGCTGCGCGCCACGGTGACCCTGCTGCCGAAGCAGGGCGAGGTCGGCCGCGAGACGGCGATCTTCACCGGCTACGCGCCGCAGCTGGCGTTCCGTCCGGGGACCGCAGAGGTGACTTGCCGGTTCGACCTGGGCGATACGGGACTCGAGCCCGGTACCACGCGGACGGTGGGCATCGACTGCTTCGAGGCACTGAAGGTGCGTGAAGACGCGTTGGCGTTCACGGTGTTACAGGGTGGCCGCAAGGTCGGTACGGGCGTGCTGTTGCGCTGAGTCGCGCGATGGGCGCGGTCGGGTTCGGGAGGTGCGGGCGATGATCGAATGGGTGCCGTTGGGACTCGCGGTCGCGGCGGTGGTGGCGGCCCTCGCTTCCCTCGTGCTGTGGCTGCGTGGCCAACGCCGGGCAGCCAGCCTGTGTCAGCTGCCCGTGCCGATCGCCCTCGTCCTGGTGACCGTCGGCTACCTGCTAGGGCCGGCACCGCACACCCGCGTCACCGGTTTGCTGCTGTTCGCCCTGCTGCTGGGCTGGACGGCCCTGCTTCTGCTGCAGGCCCGGCGGCGCGAGCCGTGGCCGGCCCTGTTCTGGTTGGCGGTGGCGGTACAAGTCGCCATGGCGACGGGGCTGGCCTGGCTGGCCCTGGCGTTCCGCATTTTCTGAGTGCGTCGATGTGCCGGGTCGCGGCATGCCGGCAGGGAACTAGAATCCGCACTCCCGCACTGACCGAAGCCGCATGAGCGACACGCATCCCTCCACCGTGGTGACCGAACCGCCGCGCGGCCCGCTGGCCCTCGCCATGCTGACCCTGCTCGGCGTGGTGCTGTTCGCCGGCTTCATCGCGCTCGGTACCTGGCAGGTGCATCGGCTGGCGTGGAAGCGGGCGCTGATCGCCCACGTCGACGCCCGCGCGCATGCGCCGCCGGTGGACGCGCCCGGCCCGGCGCAGTGGCCGGGTGTTACTGCCGCGAGCGACGAATACCGGCACGTGAGGCTGCACGGCAGCTTCCTGTACGACCGTTCGACCTACGTATGGGCGGCGACGGCCGCGGGCAGCGGCCTCTGGGTGGTGACGCCGCTGCGTCGCGACGATGGCTCGCTGGTGCTGGTCAACCGCGGCTTCGTGACGCCGGAATGGTGCGGCCGCCGCGGCACCTGCGCGCCCGGCGCCACCGGCGCGGTGACCGTGACAGGTCTGCTGCGGATCAGCGAGCCGCCGGGCTTCCTGCGCCACAACGACCCGGCGAAGGACGACTGGTACACCCGCGATGTGGCCGCCATCGCAGCCCGCCGTGGGCTGAAGGATGTGGCGCCGTACTTCGTGGACGAGGATGCGGCCTCCGAGGCCGGGGTGGCCCATGCGCCCACGGGCGGGCTGACCGTCATCCACTTTCCCAACAACCACCTCAGCTACCTGATCACCTGGTACGGGATGGCCCTGATGGTGCTGCTGGCGGGCTTCTTCGTCGGCCGCTCGGAACTGCGCCGACGGCGCGGGGTGCGGTCGGCCTGAGGCTTCTGGCCGGTCGCGAGCCGCGCGGCCGCGGCCTCAGTGACCGAAACGGTGGTCGTTGAAGTGACCCTGGCCGCCGCTGATCGTGAAGCTCATGCCGCCGGTCGGATGGTCGCAGTCGCCGAACGCCTTGGTGACGCTCACCGTACCGGTCTGGTAGTTGCCGCTGAGGTGGTTGCCCGCCACCACGCCCATGCCCACGCTGCCGTGCACCTGGGGCTGGTTGTAGGTGGCGTCGTCGCAGGTATCGGCCGGGGCATTGGCGGCGAGGCTGGCGTCGGTGGTACCGCTGGTGTCGCCGTAGTAGACGCCCGGTGCCGTGCTGGCGCTGGCGGGCCTGGCGGCGCTGCTGCTGGCGGCCGGAACGGCGCCCGGAGGGAGCTTGAGGTTGAGTGGCTGGCTTGCACTCTGTGCCGCGGCAGAGCTTGCGAGTGCGCTGGCAAGGAGCAGGCCGAGGGGTCGATGGATGGTCATGTGCGCTCCGCGGGTAGGGCTGTGTCAACGCGCGGGGACGCGGTACGTGCACAGCCATGCTTTGGGTGCCGCGACGGCGGGAAGTTCCTGCCGTCGCAACACCGCGGTCGAACCGTACATCGCCTCCACACCGCGGTCGAACCGCGCATCGACCACAACACCGGGATCGAGCCGCGCATCGCCTTGTAGGAGCCCGCTCGCGGGCGATGCTCTTCGGCTTCGATGTGGATCGGGAGCGAGAGCATCTTGTAGGAGCCCGCTTGCGGGCGATGCTGTTCCGCTTCGATATGGATCAGGAGCAGGAGCATCGCCGGCGAGCGGGCTCCTACCGGGTCGGCGGTGCGGTGCCGGGGTGCTCAGCCGGTGGTCTCGATCCGCTCCACCCGGCGCAGGCCGCGCGGCAGCACGCCGCCGCGGGTGGCGCGGTTACCGCCGTACTCGACCAGGTCGGCCCACTTCAGGGTGAGCTTGCGCTGGCCGGCGTACAGGGTGACCTCGCCCTTGCCCTCGGCGACCACCGCCACGCCGACCACGCGCTCGCCGTCCGCCATCTGCTTCTTGGGGATGTCGATCAGCTTGTTGCCCTTGCCCTTGTCCAGCTCGGGCAGCTCGGCCACCGAGAACATCAGCAGGTGGCCCTCGCCGGTGACCACCACGATGCGATCGCGCGCCGGATCGGCGGTGATGACCGGCGTGAGCACCTTGGCGCCGTCGGCCAGGGTGAGCAGCTGCTTGCCGGCCTTGTTGCGGCCGGTCAGCGCCTCGAAGCGGGTGACGAAGCCGTAGCCGAAGTCGGTGGCGAGGATCAGCCGCGTGTCGTTGTCGCCCGCGGCCAGCGCGTCGAAGCTGGCGCCGGCCGGCGGCGTGAAGCGGCCGGTCAGCGGTTCGCCGTTGCCGCGCGCCGAGGGCAGGGTGTGCGCCGCGGTGGAGTAGCTGCGGCCGGTGGAGTCGATCACCGCCACCTGCTGGGTGGTGCGCGCCTTCACCGCGGCGAGCAGACCGTCGCCGTCACGGTAGTTGAGGCCTTCGGCGTCGACGTCGTGGCCCTTGGCGGCGCGGATCCAGCCCTTCTGGCTGAGCACCACGGTGACCGGCTCGCTGGCCACCAGCGCGCTCTCGTCCAGCGCCTGCGCCACCTCGCGCTGCACCAGCGGCGAGCGGCGGTCGTCGACGTACCTGGCGGCGTCGGCGTTGAGCTCCTGCTTGATCAGGCCCTTCAGCTTCGTTGGCGACTTCAGCAGCACGTTGATGCGCGCGCGCTCCTCTTCGAGCTGATCGCGCTCGCCGTTGATCTTCATCTCCTCGAGGCGGGCCAGCTGGCGCAGGCGGGTCTCCAGGATGTAGTCGGTCTGTTCCTCGGACAGGCCGAAGCGCGCCATCAGCACCGGCTTGGGTTCCTCCTCGGTGCGGATGATGCGGATCACCTCGTCCAGGTTGAGGTAGGCGATGCGCAGGCCTTCCAAGAGGTGCAGACGACGCTCGACCTTGGCGAGGCGGTGCTGCAGGCGGCGGGTGACCGTGTCGGTGCGGAACTGCAGCCACTCGCTGAGGATGCGCCTGAGGTCCTTCACCTGCGGCCGGCCGTCCAGGCCGATCATGTTGAGGTTGACGCGGAAGCTCTTCTCCAGGTCGGTGGTGGCGAAGAGGTGCTGCATCATCTCCTCGACGTCGACGCGGTTGGAGCGCGGCACGACGACCAGGCGGATCGGGTTCTCGTGGTCGGACTCGTCGCGCAGATCCTCGATCATCGGCAGCTTCTTGGCGCGCATCTGCGCGGCGATCTGCTCGAGGATCTTCGACGGGCTGACCTGGTGCGGCAGCGCGGTGATCACCACGTTGCCGTCCTCCACCCGGTACACCGCGCGGGCGCGCAGCGAGCCGTTGCCGGTGGTGTAGATCGCCAGCAGTTCCTTGCGCGGGGTGATGATCTCCGCCTCGGTCGGGTAGTCCGGGCCGAGCACGTGCTCGCACAGGTCGGCCACGGTGGCGTCCGGCTCGTCCAGCAGGCGGATGCAGGCGGTGACCACCTCGCGCAGGTTGTGCGGCGGGATGTCGGTGGCCATGCCCACGGCGATGCCCATCGAGCCGTTCAGCAGCACGTGCGGCACGCGCGCCGGCAGCCAGCTCGGCTCGTCCATGGTGCCGTCGAAGTTCGGCACCCAGTCAACCGTGCCGTGGCCGAGCTCGCCCAGCAGCGCCTCGGCGATCGGGCTGAGCTTGGACTCGGTGTAGCGCATCGCCGCGAAGCTCTTCGGGTCGTCCGGCGAGCCGAAGTTGCCCTGGCCGTCGACCAGCGGGTAGCGGTACGAGAACGGCTGCGCCATCAGCACCATCGCCTCGTAGCACGAGCTGTCGCCGTGAGGGTGGAACTTGCCGATCACGTCGCCGATGGTGCGCGCCGATTTCTTCGGCTTGGCCGAGGCGGCCAGGCCCAGTTCGCTCATCGCGTAGACGATGCGCCGCTGCACCGGCTTCAGGCCGTCGCCGACGAAAGGCAGGGCGCGGTCCAGCACCACGTACATGGAATAGTCGAGGTAGGCGCGCTCGGCGTATTCCTTGAGCGGGATCTGTTCGAAATTGGCTTGCAGGTTCATTTTCAATATCAATCGGTTGGCGCGCCGCGGGCGCGAACAGCCGGCCGATGGTGCCAGAACGGGCCGGGGCGGGACAGCTTGCGCGGCGCAGCGTGCCGTGCTGCCGTCGCAGAATCTGCGCCGGGAGCTGGTCCGGGCCGCTGGCCGGCGGCTAAGGTGCTCGCGTTATCCCCCGCCTGCCTGCCTCCATGCCTGCTCCACGCCTGCTCGGTCCCGACGATCCTGCCCCGTACACCGTGTCCTGCCCGCAAGGCAGGTCCCCCTTCCTGCTCACCTGCGACCACGCCGGCCGTGCCGTGCCCAGGGCGCTGGGCGACCTCGGTGTGCCGGCGACGGAGTGGGATCGCCACATCGCCTGGGACATCGGCGCGGCCGGCCTGGCCCGGACCATGGCCGAGGCACTCGATGCCTGGCTGATCTGCCAGACCTATTCGCGGCTGGTGATCGACTGCAACCGGCCACTGGATGCGCCCGGGTCGATCGTCACGACGAGCGAGCGCACCGAAGTACCCGGCAACCGCGATCTTTCCGCCGCGGCGATCGCTGCGCGGCGCGAGGAAATCTTCATGCCTTACCACCGGCGCACGGTGGAGGAGCTGGACCGGCGGGCCGCCGAGGGCCGTCCCACGATCCTGGTCACCGTGCACAGCTTCACGCCGGTGTTCATGGAGCAGGCGCGCGCGTGGGAGCTGGGCGTTCTGTACCAGCGCGATGCGCGGCTGGCACGGCCGCTGCTGGAGGTGATGCGGGCCGACGGCTGGTGCGTGGGCGACAACCAGCCCTATGCGGTCAGCGACGCGACGGACTATGCGATCCCCGCTTATGGCGAGCAGCGCGGCCTGCCGCACGTGGAACTGGAAGTGCGGCAGGACCTGATCGCCGACGAGGACGGCCAGCGCGCGTGGGGCGAGCGCATCGCCGGCTGGCTGGTGCGCGCCGCGGAGCGCGCTGGGCTGCTTCCCCCGCCGCCGTCGTTGTAGGAGCCCGCTCGCGGGCGATGCTTCTGCGCCTGATCGAAGGCATCGTCCGCGAGCGGGCTCCTACCGCGAGGTGCGTGTGGGGGCGTCAGGGAGCCGGGACGCGGGTGCTGTTGATGCCCAGTTTCTGCAGCTGGGCCTGCACGCTGTCCGGCCCGGCCAGATGCGCGGCCCCGACCGCGATGAAGACGGTGCCGGGCGTGTCGAGCATCGCCCTGATCTTCGCTGCCCAGGTCGCGTTGCGCGTCACCAGCAGGCGTTGGTAGAGCGCCGGGGTCTCGCGCTTCATCAGGCTGTTCTCGAGTCGCGCGATGGCCTCGACGTCGCCCCGCTCCCAGGCCTCGACCAGCTGCTTGAATTCGAGCTTCGAGGAGTCGGTCTCGCGCAGCGTCTGGCGCAGCATGTCCAGTTGCAGCGCGCTGGGCATGTCGGCGAGGAAACGGATCTGCTCCTCGGCGGTCTCCAGCGCGCGCACGGGCTTGCCGGCCCTGGTCATCTCGTCGCGCAGCAGGTGGTCGACCCCTTGCTGCGGATCCAGCCCGGCCTTGGCCAGCGGGGCCATGGCGATGGTCAGTGCAGCCAGCCACGGGCGCATCACGTCGAGCGTGCCCACGCCGGGCAGGCCGGCCAGCCGGGCGGCGCGCTCCAGCCGGTGATAGTCGCCGGTCGACAGCAGCGAGGACAGCGGATGCGCGGGATCCATGCCCAGCCGCAGCACCAGGGCGGTGATGTTGGCCGGACTGTCGTCGGTGATCTCCACCACCAGGGTGTCGCTGCTGGCAAGCGCCCGGTCCAGGGCCGGGTAGTGCCAGGGCGTGTTGCCGGGCAGCAGGTGCACCGTGCCGAACAGGTAGATCGTGGTATCGGCATCCCTCACCACCCACAGCGCCGGGTGGGCGAGGGCGCCGGCCGGAAAAAGCAGCGCGACTGCGACCAGCACGCCGGCGCCAAGGTGCCGGAACCGGGCGAGGATATTCAAAGCGGTCGCCGCTGCTCGTCGATCGATCGGGTGAGCCCGGTGACCTCGTCGCCGGTATGCCGGGTCGACTTGCGCTCGATCAGCAGCAGGTGGCACTCCTGCTCGGCGACCGGGTTGTGCCGCACACCCTTGGGTACCACGCACATCTGGCCTTCGCCGAGTTCGACCACGCCATCCTCCAGCTCGATCCGCAGCGCGCCCTTGAGCACGTAGAACAGCTCGTCCTCGTCGGCATGGCTGTGCCAGGCCAGGGTGCCCTGCACCTTGGCGACTTTGACGTAGGCATCGTCCACTTCGGCGAGCACCCGTGGCGACCACAATTCGTCGAGTCGGGCGGCGGCATCGGTCGGGGAAAGGGGCTTGATCATGCCGAGACCGTACGGTCGCCGGCGACACTGCGCAAGCGGCCCGGATGTCAGGTGACGGTTTCGTCGGCGGCGCGCGGGCTCCGCTTGGCCGCGAGCAGGCGCTCGTCGGCGCGGCGGAAGGCCTCCATGATGCTCTCGCCGTCGCCGATCGCGGCCACGCCGAAGCTGACCGAGAGACCGAGGTCCGGCCCCGGCATGCGCAGTTCGGTCAGCGCCCGCCGCAGCCGCTCGGCGGTGGCTTCGGCGCGATCCAGCGCCAGCCCGGGCAGCAGCACCATGAACTCGTCACCACCAAAGCGGCCGATCAGGTCGGACTGGCGCAACTGGTGGCGCAACGTGCGGACCAGGTTCAGCAGGATCTGGTCGCCGGCGGCGTGGCCGTAGCCGTCGTTGATCGCCTTGAACCGATCGATGTCCATCACCAGCAGCGAAACCGGCAGGCCCTGGCTGCGCGAGTCGGCCAGTTCGCGCTCGCTGCATTCGAAGAAGTGCGTCTTGGTGGCCGCGCCGGTCAGGCCGTCGGTGGAGGCCAGCTCGCTGAGGTGGCGGTTCTGCGCCACCAGTGCCGGTACGGCGAAGCCGAAGTAGGCGCTGGCCGCGATCACGCAGATCGCGAACTGGTAGACCAGGGCGTCGCGGGTGATGCCGAACAGCGCCACCAGCACGGCGATCGCGGTGCTCACCAGGGCGATACTCAGGGCACCGCGGAACGGGCTCTCGGTGTAGACCACCCACATCTGCGGCAGGATCAGGAAAAACATCGCGAAAGCGGTTTCCGGCGAGTGGAAATACGCGTCGGCCGCCAACACCGCGACCACCGCCAGGATCTCCAGGGCGAGCTTGCCGGCGTAGGAGCCGCTGCCACGGCTCTGCGGCAGAAACGAAAGGCCGCCAAGCCAGGGTTCGATCTGCGGATAGCGCCAGCTGAGCAGGCCAACGAACAGCGGCGTGAGCACGAGCGCGCCGGCCAGGTCGCCGATCCACCACGGCAGCCACAGCGACGGCGTCGACGGCGCGATCATGCCGGTGGCCTCCAGGGCGCGGATGCCGAGCACGGTGGCGCACAGCGACGCCAGTGCGCTGACCAGCAGGAAGGTGGTCACCACGGTCGGCGTCGACGGACTGGCGTTGCGTCGGATGGTCCGCCGCATGACCAGCGCTCCCAGTCCGTAGGACAGGCAGTGCACGGTGGCGAACAGCACGCCGGATGCCAGCAGCTCCCGCGTGGGGAAGTGGGTGCCGTAGATCCGGTCGATCCAGAACGTGACGGCGATCGCGCAGGGCACCAGCACCGGCAGCGCACGCCAGCCCATCACCAGCAGGGCAGCCAGGGAGAGCCCTGCGGGAGGAAACCACAGGCTGGCATGCGGGTCGTACTGCATCAGCGCGGACAACCGCCACAGCACCAGCCAGGAGACGGCCAGCGCAACGTAGCGGAAGGCCGCGCTGCGCCCGGCGCCCAGGTGGGCCAGCGCGCGCAGACGCCCGAAGTGGTTTTGCTCCATGCCGGATACCCCCTTCCCAAAGTCCGGACGATGGACCGGACCGACGCGACGACTATGCCAGTGGCCGGCAACCGCTGGCAAAACGGCTCACCGGGCCGCCGGAGCGATCGGCGGTCAGCGGTTCTCCACGCTTTCGAGGAATTTCACCAGGCCGGTGAAGTAGGTCTGCTGATCGTCGTACATCGACATGTGGCTGCCCTTCGGGCACAGCAGCAGCTGGCCCCTGGGCAGTTTCCTGGCCATATGGGCCATGTAATCGGGGTTCATGGTGTCGAACCTGCCGGCGATCACCAGCGTGGGCACGGTGATCCTGTGCAGGTCCTTGCTGCGGTCCCAGTGTTCCAGCACGCCGCTGGCGCCCAGCTCGCTGGGGCCCTGCATCAGCGTGTAGATGTGGCTGTTGACGTGGCCGAACGCGCGGGTCACCGGCTCGGGCCACTGCGCCTGCGGCATGCGCAGCACATGCTTCTCGTAGTGCATGGTGGTCAGGATCTGCATGTAGCGCGGGTCGTCGGTGCGGTGTTCCGCCTCCATCGCCTTCACTTCGGCCAGCTGCTTCGGATCCATCGCCGGCTCGAGCACGTGCCTGGCGTAGTCGTTGTACTCGGGGATCGAGTCGACCATGTTGGAGATAACCAGGCACTTCAGGTGCTGCTGGTACTTCAGTGCGTACTCCATCGCCAGGATGCCGCCCCAGGAATGGCCGAGCAGGCAGAAGTTGTTCCTGTCCAGGTGCAGCGCCTTGCGCACCTGCTCGACTTCCTCGACGAAGCGGTCGGTCTGCCACAGCGCGTCGGTGCCCGGGCCCTTGGGCTGGTCCGAGTAGGCCGAGCCGAGCTGGTCGTAGTAGATGTATTCGATGCCCGCTGCCGGCAGGTAGCTGTCAAAGGCCTCGAAGTACTCGTGGGTCATGCCGGGGCCGCCGTGCAGCAACAGCAGCGCAAGCTTCGGGTTGTTGCCCACGCGCTTGGTCCACACCCGGAATTTCCCGAGCGGGGTGGTGATCGGGATCATCTTCACCCCGCCGGAGAGCACGTCGTCGTGGCCGGCATGACTGTAGTAGCTGGCCGGCGGCGCGCTCTGCGCGGCGGCGGCGAACGGCAGCAGCAAGGCTGCCAGCAGGGCGGCAAGCTTGTTCATTGGATATCTCCCCCGGAGCGTGCGGGGACTATCCCGCGTCGGCCCACGGCCCGCAAGATCGACCAAAGGCGCGCTCAGCGCGGCGACCGGTAGCCGCCGGGGACGCCGTCGGGACTGAGCACCAGCTGCCACAGCTGGTTGCGCCGGCTGCGGAAGACCGCGGCGGAGCAGGCCAGGTAGAAGTGCCACATGCGGCGGAAGCGTTCGTCGTAGCGCGCCGCCAGTTCCGGCCAGGCGCGGTCGAAGTTCTCCCGCCAGGCGGTGAGCGTGCGGTCGTAGTCCGTGCCGAAATTGTGCCAGTCCTCCACCACGAACAGGCCTTCCAGCGCCGCGGTGACCTGGCTGGCGGCGGGGATCATCGAATTGGGGAAGATGTATTTCTCGATCCACGGATCGGTCTGCGCCGGTGCGCCGTTGCTGCCGATGGTGTGCAGCAGCGACAGCCCTCCCGGCCGCAGGCAGCGGCGCACCGTGTCGAAGTAGGTGCGGTAGTTGCGCCCGCCGACGTGCTCGAACATGCCGATGGAGTAGACCGCGTCGAAGCGTTCGTCGACCTCGCGGTAGTCCTGCAGACGGATCTCGATCGGGAGCCCTGCACACAACTCCCGGGCATACCCGGCCTGCTCGTGGGAGACGGTGATGCCCACGCCTTCCACGCCGTAATGCTCGGCGGCGAACTTCAGCGCCTCGCCCCAGCCGCAGCCGATGTCGAGCACGCGCTGGCCGGGCTGCAGATGCAGTTTGCGGCAGACCAGGTCGAGCTTGGCGGCCTGCGCGTCGTCGAGGTTGTCCGCGTGCGCCCAGTAGCCGCAGGAGTAGACCAGCCGCCGGCCGAGCATGGCGCGGAACAGGTCGTTGCCGAGGTTGTAGTGGGTCTCGGCCACCTCGTAGGCATGCTCGCCACGCTGCAGGTTGAGAAAGCGGGCCTTGAGGTGGGCGAGCAGGGTGTCGAGCGTCTTCAGCTCCTGGTCGAGCTGCGCGGCCAGGATGCGGGAAAAAAAGCCGGGCAGGTCGGCCGCGTCCCACCAGCCGTCCATGTAGGCCTCGCCCAGGCCCAGCGAGCCGTGCGAAAACACCCGTGCGTAAAGCCGGTCGTCATGCACCTGCAGGTCGCAGGGTCGGTTGCCGTCGATGCGGATATCGGCAAGGGCCAGCAACTGCTCGGCCTTCTGCCGCAGCGAGTCGGAACTCATCGGCACCTCCTTCGCGGTCGGGCGAAGCGCCGCTGCGGGCGCCTGCGCAGGGCCGATGCTACATCGGCTGACCGTGACGGCGGCGTCCCGGTCAGTCCGTGCCGGTCACCCCGAACTCGGCCGGGAAGCGGGCCCAGAACAACGGCGCCCTGTCCTCGCGCACCAGGGCGGTCAGCGTCTCGGCCTCGGCCGCACTGACCAGGAACTCGACCAGCACGGTCTGCTCGCCGGCGCACTCGAAGAACGTCGCCTCGTGGATCCGGCCGTGCCGCCCGTAGCCGGCGATCGCCTTGAACGCCGAGCCACCGTGTACGCCATGCTTGCGTGCCGCTTCCAGCAGCCATTCGTACAGCAGCTTGCCGTGGTGCTTCTGGTTCTCGTGCATGTAGAAGCGCAGCGAGTAGCCGTTCATCGTGTTGCCCTCCGGGGTATCCATGTCAGCGCGTCAGCACGCGCACGAGGCTGAGGCCCGCCACGGTCATGGCCAGGGTGCCGAACAGGTGGGCGCTGACGATCGCCACCATCCAGGCGTACTGCTGGCGCAGCAGCAGGGTGATGGTCTCGCTCGAGAAGGTGGAGAAAGTGGTGAGTCCGCCGAGGAAGCCGGTGCCGATGAACAGCCGGGTCGCCGGCGAAAGCGCGCCATATTGCGCGAACACGCCCATCGCGATGCCCATCAGCAGGCCGCCGAGCAGGTTCGCGCTTAGCGTGCCCAGCGGCAGGGTGGGGAACAGCGGGTTGAGCAGCAGGCCCAGGGCCCAGCGCAGCACGGCGCCGAAGAAGGCACCGAAGCCGACGGCCAGCAATGAGATCAGATCCATGCGCATCCGGATTCCAGTAAAGGTGGAGCGGGTGCGGCGGGCATCTTCGGGGATCGCCCGAAAAAATGCCCGGCCACCCCGCGAGGGGTTCGACCAGGCATCATCAGCCTTGCGGCGGTTCGGGGAGGCATGCCATCTCCCTTGCGTCCCACGATGTTAGCAAACAGGCGGTCGGACCGGTCAAGCGCGGGCCTGCAGGCGATATGCTGGCCGCCCCCGCCGATACCCGCCTGTCGCCCCATGACCGATGCCGCCCCCACCGTTCCGCGCAGCCTGCCGTGGCTGCTGGCGGGGTTGTCGATGATCGGCCCGTTCTCGATCGACGCGGTGTTCCCGGCGTTTCCGCTGATCGGTGGCCATTTCGCCGTGGACGACACCGCGCTGCAGCAGCTGATCAGCGTGTACCTGGTGACGTACGGTGCGATGAGCCTGTTCCACGGCGCGATCTCCGATGCGATCGGGCGCAAGCCGGTGATCGTCGGCGGCATGCTGCTGTACGCGCTGGCCTCCGCCGGTGCGGCGCTGTCGACCTCGTTCGCCATGCTGCTCGGCTGCCGTGCCCTGCAGGGCGCCTGTGCCGGCGCCGGCCTGGTGGTAGGGCGCGCGGTGGTGCGCGACTCGCTGCAGGGGGCCGCCGCGCAGAGACTGATGTCGCGGGTAATGATGATCTTCGGCGTCGCGCCGGTGATCGCGCCGATGGTCGGCGCGCAGCTGCTGTGGCTGGACGGCTGGCACGGCATCTTCTGGCTGCTCACCGCGTTCACCGTGTTCATGGCGATGGCGTTGATCGCGCTGCTCGGGGAAACCCACCCTCCGGCGAGCCGGACCGCGTTCGTTCCGCGCGAGCTGGTGGCGACCTACCTGTCGTTCGGGCGCGACCGGCCGTTCCTGCCCTTGCTGATCTCCAGCACCATCAACTTCTGCGGCCTGTTCCTGTTCATTGCCTCGGCGCCGCGCATCGTGCGCGAGCTGCTGCATCTGTCGGCGCAGGGGTTTCCGTGGCTGTTCCTGCCGGTGGTCGTGGGTCTGGTATTCGGCGCCTGGCTGTCCGGGCGCCTGGCCGAGCGGCACAGCGTGGCTTTCACGGTGAACCTCGGCTACGCCTCGATGGGGGCGGCGTGCGTGCTGCATCTGGCGGGTGGGCTGTTGGCGCCGCGCGGCGTGCTGCCCTGGTCGATGCTGCCGCTGGTGCTGCATGGCATCGGCGTGCAGCTCGCGTTCCCCACGCTGACACTGCTGCTGCTGGATCGCTTTCCGCATCGTCGCGGCGGTGCCTCCTCGGTGCAGGCCTTCGTCAGTCTGCTGCTCAACGCGGGCGTGGCCGGCGTGCTGTCGCCGCTGCTGTCCACCAGCCTGCTGCCGCTGGCGCTCGGCAGCTGCGTGCTCACGGCGATCGGCTGGCTCGCCTGGCGCTGGTATCACGTGACCCTGCGCGAGGAGCCGCCTTCGCCACCACCGCGCGACGTGGAACTGCAGGCACAGATCGCCGAGCCGCGTTGAGCAATTGCCGGGGGAGTGTCCGCGGACACCGGGGATGTCGTGACTTTCTCCAGTCGGCGGCCCGCCACACATTGCCTAGCCTCGCAGGCTGGATCCCCCGCTCCCCGCGACGCCATGACCCTGACCGCCCGACGACTCGTGCCGGCCAACCTTCGTTCGCGCGCCCTCGTGGCGCTGGCGCTGCTCGGCTTTGCCGCGCCCGCACTGGCGGTACGCATCGACGGCCACATCGATCCGGGCGAGTGGCGCGGTGCGAAGCACATCACCGATTTCCGCAAGGTGCAGCCGCTCAACGGCGAGCCGGGCAGCCTGCCGACCGAGGCGTGGGTGCTGTCCACGCCGAAGGGTCTGGCGATCGCCTTCCGCTGCACCCAGCCGCCCGGCGTGCCGCGCACCCGGCAGCGGATCCGCCGCGACGAGAACGCCCAGGTGGACCGGGTCAACCTGATGATCGATTTCAACGGGGATGGCCGCACCGGCTACGACTTCACCGTCACCCTGAGCAACGACATCGACGATGGAGTGATCACCGGCGAGACCACGTTCAACAACGACTGGGACGGCAACTGGAAGCATGCGGTTAGCGAGGACGCCCAGGGCTGGAGCGTGGAGATGCTCATTCCCTGGTACATCGCGCCGATGAAGGCGGCCGATGGCGGCGAGCGCACCGTGCACATGTACCTGGACCGGGTGATCGGCGCCACCGGCGAACGCGATGCCTGGCCGGTGGCCAGCTTCACCCGGGCCCGTTTCCTGTCCGACTTCACCCCGGTGACGCTGCCTGCCTACAACCAGCCGCTGCTGGCGGTCACGCCGTACGTGGTCGGCGTGCGCGACCAGGTGGCCGGGCGCAACCACGGCAACGCCGGTGCGGACATCTTCTGGAAGCCGAACGGGCAGACCCAGCTCACCGCCACCATCAATCCGGATTTCGGCCAGGTCGAGAGCGACGACCTGGTGGTGAACTTCGGTGCCGAGGAAACCTTCTTCACCGACAAGCGGCCGTTCTTCACCGAGAACCAGGGCATCTTCGATTTCAGCCTGCTGATCGACAACAGCCAGCTGATCTATACCCGTCGCGTGGGCGGTCCGTCGGACGACGGCAACGGCACGGCCGACGTGGCTGGTGCGGTGAAGCTCAACGGCAGCGTCGGCGCCACGCAGTACGGCGTGCTGGCGGCACAGGAGAGCGGCGATGCCGGACGCAGCTTCGCGGCGCTGCGGGTGGAACACGATTTCGGCACGCAGGCGCTGGGCCTGCTGGCCACCCGCGTGGATCGGCCGTTCCTCGACCGCCAGGCCAACGTGGTCGGCATCGACCACCGCTGGCAGCCGAACGACAAGCTCACCGTCACCAGCAACGTGGTCGGTAGCCACATCGACCAACAGGGCCATCTGGTCACCGGCGTGGGCGCTACCAGCGTGGTCGAGTACGAGATGAACGAGCGCTGGACCCAGCAGTGGCTGGCCATGCACTTCGACGACAAGCTGGACATCAACGACTTCGGCTACCTGCCGCGCAACAGCCTGAACTACCTGCACTGGGAAGTGCAGCGTCGCTACAGCAACCTGCCGGCGGACTCGAGGTATGCCTCGCATCGCTGGCGCTTCCGCGTCATCGGCATCGACGACGACCGCGGCGTCAAGCTGGAGCGGCAACTGCGGATCATCCGCCAGAGCCAGCTGCGCGATGGCGGCGAGGAAGACATCCAGCTCAACCTCAACACGCCGGCCTACGACGACCTGCTCACCCGTGGCCACGGCGTGCTGCGCACGCCGGCGGTCCACGTGCTGGACTGGCAGCGCACCAGCCCGCGCAAGGGCGACTGGGCCTGGAAGAGCGAGCTGACCGCCGCCGGCAGCGATTTCGCCGGCATGCGCCGGATCGGTTACGAGGTGATGTTCGAGCCGACCTATTTCTTCAGCGACGAATTGAGCTTCTTCGGAGGGCCGGACTACAAGTTCCAGCCCGGCTGGCTGGTGTGGCAGCACGACAACCTGATCGGCAGCTTCGACAGCCACTCGATCCTGCTCGACGCGGGGGTGAACTGGAACATCAGCGGTCACCAGGAGCTGCGGGTGAAGCTGCAGGCGCTGGGTCTGGATGCGCGCCTGCGCGGCGCCTACCGCGTGATGCCGGATACCCGCGCCCTGCGCACGAACGATCCGGTCGACGATTTCAGCGTGCGCAACCTGGGGTTCCAGGTGCGCTACCGCTACGAGCTGGCGCCGCTGTCCGACCTTTACGTGGTCTACGCGCGCGGCGGCTACCTGCTCGACCCGCGCTACGAAGAGGCCGGTTCGCAGTTCCGCCAGAGCTTCAACCTGCGCGACAGCGAGCAGTTGCTGGTCAAGCTGTCGTACCGCTTCGAGCTCTGAGGCGGCGCCGGGCTCAGCCGCGCAGGTCGACCGGCAGGCCGCGATCGAGCAGGAAGCGGCGCGCGTTCTCGGCGTCACGCTCGAACCACGCGCGCGACGAGCCGAGGCGGAAGGTATAGCCCCAGGCATCCATGTCGGCCATCAGCCGGTCGCGCCCGACGCCGGGCAGGGCGTCGGCGAGCACGATCTGCAGGTAGCAGGTGGCGTCCTCTTCCTCGACCGAATCGGTGGCGTCGGTATGCACCCCGGCGCGCCGCTCGGCCGGCAGCACGATCAGGTGGCCGGCCTCGTGCAGCAGCGAGTGCACCGGCGTGTCTCCACGGGCGTAGACGGTGGTGCCGATGATGCCGGCCTCCTCGTCGCCCCAGAAGCTGCCGGGGATCGGCTCGCCGTCGGCGACCGGCGCGAGCATGAGGCCGAAACGGGCGAGCAGCGAGCGCGGAGCGTCCTCGCCGATGTCGGCCAGGCGCAGCACGCTGCCGGGGTCGGGAGCGGGATGTTCGGGATGCATCGGGAGTAACGCGCCCGGCAGGACCGGGCGACGGGTCGGATCAGGCCGCGGGGCCGGGCTTGCCGTCGGGCAGGGCCACGGACAGCTCGAGCACTTCGTGGCCGCTGTCGTGCTCGAGGTTGATCGAGATCGCCTCGATGTCGACCTGCACGTACTTCTTGATCACCTCGAGCAGCTCGTTGCGCATCATCGGCAGGTAATCCGGCGCGCCCCGGGTGGAACGCTCCTGGGCGACGATGATGCGCAGGCGCTCCTTGGCGACGCTGGCGCTGGCTTCGGGCTTGCGCTTGAGGAAATCGAGGATACCCATGCCGATCAGCTCCCGAACACGCGCTGGAAGAAGCCCTTCTTGGTCACTTCGGTGAAGCGCAGCGGCCGTTCCTCGCCGAGGATGCGCGCCACGGTGTCGCCGTAGGCCTGGCCGGCGATCGAGTTGTCGTCGAGGATCACCGGCACGCCGGCGTTGGACGCGGCCAGCACGTTCTCCGACTCGGGGATCACGCCGATCACGCTGATGCCGAGGATTTCCTCGACGTCCTTCACGCTGAGCATTTCCTGCGCGGCCACGCGGGTCGGGTTGTAGCGGGTCAGCAGCAGGTGCTGGGTGATCGCGCCGTCGCCGCGCTCGGCGCGGCGGGTCTTGCTCGCCAGCAGGCCGAGGATGCGATCCGAGTCGCGCACCGAGGACACCTCGGGATTGACCACCACCACCGCCTGGTCGGCGAAGTACATCGCCAGGTGCGCGCCCTTCTCGATACCGGCCGGGGAGTCGCACACCACGTAGTCGAAGCCGTCCTCGGACAGGCCTTCGAGCACCTTCTCCACGCCTTCCTGGGTCAGCGCGTCCTTGTCGCGGGTCTGGCTGGCGGCCAGCACGAACAGGTTGTCGTGGCGCTTGTCCTTGATCAGCGCCTGCTTCAGCGTCGCCTCGCCGTGCACCACGTTGACGAAGTCGTACACCACGCGGCGCTCGCAGCCCATGATCAGGTCGAGGTTGCGCAGGCCGACGTCGAAGTCGATCACCGCGACTTTCTTGCCGGCCATGGCCAGGCCGGTAGCCAGCGAGGCGCTGGTGGTGGTCTTGCCGACGCCGCCTTTGCCGGACGTGACAACGATGATCTGAGCAGTCAAGGGTTCATCTCCCGGGAATTCATTCTTGTTGTAGTGGATCGCCGTGCCCGATTCAGAGCCGCGCGATCATCAATTTTTCACCATCGAGCCAGCATTGCACAGACTGGCCCTCCAGATCCTTGGGGATCTGTTCAAACACGCGGTAATGGCCGGCGATCGCCACCAGTTCGGCGCGGAAATCGGACACGTAGATGCGCGCCTTCTCGTCGCCCTGGGCGCCGGCCATGGCGCGACCGCGCAGACCGCCGTAGATGTGGATGTTGCCGTCGGCGATCACCTCGGCGCCGTTGGCGATGGCGCCGGTGACGATCAGGTCGCGGTCGCGGGCGTAGACCTGCTGGCCCGAGCGGACGGCGCCTTCGTGGTGCTGCGCGCCCAGCCCCGGAGGTGCCGCCGGTGCGACCTGGGCGGGCGCGCTGGCCGCGGGCGCCGGGCGGGACGGTTCGGCGGTGGCCGGCGGCGCCACGTTGCCGTGTTCCGGCTCGTAGGCGGCGCGGAACTTGGCGATCAGCGGCAAGCCCATGCGGGTCGCCAGTGCCTCGGTCTCGCTGGTGCCGTAGGCCAGGCCGACCGGCAGCATGCCGGCACTGCGCACGGCTTCGAGCAGGGCATCGACCGTGCCGTCGTCGGGAAGGTCCAGCAGGTGACTGAGGTCGAGCACTACCGCAGCGCGGGAGAACAGTTGCGGCGCGGAGCGCACGCGGCGCTCCAGTTCGTCGCACAGCGCCGCGGCGTCGGGTCGGCGCACGCGCACGCAGGCGATGCCGACCTGGCCGAAGCGCAGGTCGCAGGCGTCGGAGGTTTCCATCTTGGCGTTCATGCAGGTGATTGAGAGGGGCGGGCCAGGCGTTCGGCCAGCCAGGGAACGTCCGGCAGCCCGCCGTGTTCCAGGTAGGTGTCGCGCACGTAGCCGAAGCTGGGCAGCTCGCGGGCCAGCAGGCTCACCTGCGGACCGTCCTCGCCCATGCGCTGCTGGCCGACTTCCTGGAAGCCGTAGGTGCCATGGAACAGCACCACCACGTCGTCGCGCGGCTCCAGGAACACCTCGCAGGCCAGCAGCGGCACCCGCACCTCGGCATAGCTGATGACGTCGCAGTAGAAGATGCGTCCCAGGCCGTGGCGGCGGAAGGCGTTGGCGATGACGATGCGGTCGATGTAGACGAACTGCGGGTAGCGTCCGGAGAACCAGCGATAGTTCGGGCTGCCGTAGGCGCCGCCCTCGCGCATGGCGATCAGGAAGCCGGCGATCTGGCCGTCGATCTCGGCGACGCGGAAGTAGTCCGCGTGGTCGTAGAAGTAGCGCAGTTGCGTCGCGTCGATGGCGAGGATGGAGCGGCCGGCGGTGTTGTTCAGTGCCAGCACGGCATCCAGGTCGTGCTCGCGCACGTCGCGGATGGCAAGGGCCATTCGTTGCTCCGCTTGGGTGTCGAATCGATTGCCGCGCCGGTCGGCGGGCAGGGCGGCGCATTATGACACGGGGCGCAGCCCCCCACACGCCCGCCGCATCAATGTAAAGCGGTTGTAAATGCGGCGACGGCATGACTTCCCGCGCATTGCAGTGGGCCGGGCGCGGCCTATGATGCGGGGCATGCCCTGGTTCCAGTTCAACCATATACGCGTGCTCCGTTACACGGGGCTGTTCACGTACCTGTGTGTCAGCCTGCCGCTGTGGCCGGGCAACTGGGGACTGGGGCAGGCCAACGTGTGGTGGTGGAGCAACCCGAAGCTGTCGGGATGGGTCGTTTCCTACCTGGTCTACGGGGTCGCCTACGTCCTGCTCACCCGGCCCAGCCAGCTCGAGCCGGGACGCACCCGTCAGTCCGCGACCAAGCTGTTGCTGGTCACCCTGATCACGCTGGCCGCGGTGGCGGTGGGTTGGTTCAGCCAGAGCGGATTGTCGGCGATGCTGATGCTGGTGATCGCCGTACTTCTGCCATGGCACCTGCCGGTGGTCGCCGGTCTGGTCTGGATGCTGGGGCAGAACCTGCTGCTGATCCCGGTGATCGCGAGCTACCAGGGCTGGACGGTCGGCATGGCGATCATGCAGGTCTGCATGTACCTGGGCCTGTCCGCGCTGGTGTTCATCACTTCGACCGTGGCGACCCAGCAGGCCGAGGAGCGTGAGGTACAGCGCCGGCTCAATTCCGAACTGCGCGCGACCCGGGCGCTGCTGGCCGAGTCCACCCGCATCGCCGAGCGCATGCGCATCGCCCGCGAACTGCACGACCTGATCGGCCACCATCTCACCGCCCTCAGCCTCAACCTCGAGGTCGCCAGCCATCTGGCCGACGCCAAGGCCGGGGAGCACGTGCGCAAGGCCCAGGCCACGGCCAAACATCTGCTCTCGGACGTGCGCGAGGCGGTCAGCGAGTTGCGCCAGGACGATGCGGTCGACCTGACCCAGGCCCTGCGCAGCCTGATCGAAGGCGTGCCGGGACTGGCCGTGCACGTGCAGACGCCGCCGCGTTTCAGTGTGGAGGATCCGCGCCGCGCGCAGGTGCTGCTGCGCTGTGCGCAGGAAATCATCACCAACACCGCGCGTCACGCCGGGGCACGCAACCTCTGGCTGCACTTCGCCTACGCCGAGGACGGCATGCTCGGCCTGCACGCCCGCGACGATGGTCGGGGCGCCAGCAACTACTCCCCCGGCAACGGCATGAGCGGCATGCGCGAGCGCCTGGCTGAGTTCGGTGGCAGCGTGATGGTGGACACGACCCCGATGCAGGGTTTTTCGCTGACCGTGCGCCTGCCGCTGGGCGAGGCCAGCGCCATCGCCCATGCGCCCAGCCGCTTCGAACCACCGGCCCTGAGCCTGCCGTGAGCCGGTCGTGCCTTTGTCCCGCAGTGCCGTGCCAGAATGCTTCCGGCCAGGGGCCGTGGTACGCCAGCAGCGCCGATCCGCGGGAGCGGTCCGGCATCGTCATCCACGCGTTGAGGATCCGCAATGATTTCCGTCTGTCTCGTTGACGACCAGAACCTGGTGCGCCAGGGCGTGCGCTCGCTGCTGGACCTGGCCGAGGACATCCGCGTGGTGGCCGAGTGCGCCGACGGTGCCCAGGCGGTGCTGGAGATTCCCCGGATCAAGCCGGACGTGGTGCTGCTGGACCTGCGCATGCCCAACATGAGCGGGCTGGAGGTGCTGCAGGCACTGTCGGCGCGCAATGAACTGCCGCCGACCATCATCCTGACCACCTTCGACGACGACCAGCTGGTGCTGCAGGGCCTGAAGGCCGGTGCGCGCGGCTACCTGCTCAAGGACGTGTCGCTGGAGCAGCTGGTCGAGGCCGTACGGACGGTGGCCGCCGGCGGTTCGCTGGTGGCGCCGATGGTGACCCAGCGCCTGCTGGCGGGGGTCGGTCGGATCCAGAACCAGTTCACCAGCCTGGAGCAGCCGGACCCGCTGACCGAGCGCGAGACCGAGATCCTCCGCCTGCTCTCCGGCGGCTACTCCAACAAGGAGATCGCCAACTCGCTGAAGGTGGCCGAGGGCACGGTGAAGAACCACGTGTCCAACATCCTTTCCAAGCTGGGCGTGCGCGACCGCACCCGGGCGGTGTTGAAGGCGCTGGAGCTGGGCATCGTCTGAGCGGTTCGGGCGTCCGGCCGTCCATTCGGCGACGCATGTTGGCGGTCCGGGCATGGGCCGCGGAGGCCCGCTGCGCCTCATTTTCGGCCATGGAACGAGTGTTGCGGGTGCGGATGGCGTTCCTCCGCGCGAGCAAGTAACATCCGTCGCTTCGGCATATGCCTCCCCCCCACGGCCGGTTTCCCGGGAAGTCTTCTTGGCGGAGACGGCAATGCTTTCAAGTGCTGCGTAGAGACGCTCGGAGAACCCTGGAATGATGCGTGTTCTTGAATTACTTATGGCCCTGGTCATCGTGGCCGTACTGGCCGTGGTGGTGGGCATTGCGATGCCTGGCAGCGGCCATGTGGAGAGGTCGCTGGTCATCGGCAAGGACATTCGTCAGGTCTATGACGTGCTGAACAATTTCCGTCGTTTCCCGGACTACGCCGAGTTGAACGGCAGCGATCCGAGCATCAAGTACCAGTTCGCCGGCAAGGCCTACGGCCCGGGCGCCGAGATCGACTGGACCGGCGATCCGAAGAAGGCCGGCGACGGCAAGCTGACCGTGGCCAGCGCGGAGCCGGGCTTCGCGAACATCAACGCCGCGGTGAACAACGCCAAGATCGTCTGGAACCTGGACAACGACTGGCGCGGTGCCGACAAGCACTTCACCCTCGACATGTCGCGCGAAGGCCGCACGCACAAGCTGACCCGCGTGAACTGGGCCTACGACGTGCAGTACGGCTGGAACCTGATCGACCGCTACTCCAACCTGTACATCCACGGTGCGCCCGACGCGTTCATCGAGTACAGCCTGAGCGGGCTGCAGAACATGATGGCCTCGGTGAAGAACGTCGACTACTCCGACCTCATTCCCTACATCGTGCAGACCAAGCCGACCCCGGTGCTGATGGTGTCGACCCAGATCGATCGCAAGGGCGGCCTGGATGCGCTGAACGAGACCACCAACGACGCGGTCAAGCTGCTCACCGACACCGCCAAGAAGCTGGGTGTCAACGTCACCGGTCCGCGCATCCTCGTGGTCAGCAACTACGGTGACCAGACCTTCACCTTCGATATCGCGCTGCCGATCGACACGACCACGATCACCGTGGCCGGCCAGAGCCACGACCTGACCGCTGCGGCCCAGCCGCAGCTGCCGAACGCCGCTCCGGCCGCCGCCGGCAGTGCGGCCGCCCCGGCCTCGTCCTCGTCCGCCGCCGCGCCGGCCGACGTGGCCGCCAACACCCCGGGCAGCAACGACAAGTACGGTCGCCTGATCATCGACCAGGACGTCCGCGCCACCATGCTGGCCGGTGGCCCGGCGCTGAAGGGCGAGTGGAACGGCACCTACGCCGGCGTGCCGCAGACCCGCGACGAGCTGGAAGCGTACGCGCAGACCCACGGCTACAAGTACGACACCGTGGTGAACCGCTTCTACGACATCCTGGCCCGTCCGGAGAAGATCGACACCGACAACAACATCACGCAGTACGCGCGTTACGACGTGTACCTGCCGCTGAGCGACGCGCCGGAGCAGACCCCGGAGCAGGAAGCCGGCATGCAGCCGCCGAGCCTCGACGCGCCGGCCGCCTCGGGCAGCGCCGCCGCCCCGGCCTCGTCGTCGACCGCCGCCGCGCCGGCGGACTCGTCCAGCGCCGCGTCGAACTGATCCGCGCGTTGCCGGTCAGAGAAACCCCGTCCGTTCGCGGACGGGGTTTTTTGTTGTCCGCGTTGCCGTCGGCGATCTTTTCGTCCGCGGCCGTGCTTGCGCTACATTGATCCGCTACGCGAACCTGCCATCGGATTGTCCGGGGCACGGGGCGCAACCGCTCGCTTCCTGGCCCTTCGATGATCGAGACCGACCAGCTCACCCGACGCTACGGCAGGTTCACCGCGGTCGACGCCCTGAGCATCCGTGCCGAGCCCGGGCAGGTACTCGGCCTGCTCGGCCCGAACGGCGCCGGCAAGACCACCGCGATGCGCATGATCTCCGGGTTCCTCACGCCGACCTCGGGCACCGCGCGGGTGTGCGGGCATGACGTGCAGGCCGATCCAATCGCCGCCAAGCGCGCGCTTGGCTACCTGCCCGAAGGTGCGCCCAGCTACGGCGAACTGACGGTGCGCGAGTTCCTGGTGTTCATCGCGCGCATGCGCGGGCTGAAGGGCGTGGTCGGCCGCCGCCGCTTCGAGGAGGTGGTGGGGCGACTCCAGCTCGAAGAGGTGCTCGACCAGTGCATCGACACCCTGTCCAAGGGCCTGCGCCGGCGTGTGGGGCTGGCCCAGGCGATCCTGCACGATCCGCCGGTACTCATGCTGGACGAGCCCACCGACGGCCTGGACCCCAACCAGAAGCACGCCGTGCGCCAGTTGATCGACGCGATGGCGCGCGAGCGCACGATCCTGGTGTCCACCCACCTGCTGGAGGAGGTGCACGCGCTGTGCAACCGGGTGGTGATCATCGCGCGCGGCCGGCTGCTGGCCGATGCCACGCCGGCGGAGCTGGAGGCCCGGTCGCGGTACCACGGGGCCGTGTCCTTCAGCGCGCCGGGCAGCGCCGTCTCCCAGGAAATGCTCGGTCGCCTGCCGCAGGTGGCGGCGATCGAGGTCGACCCGCTCGACGGGCGCATCACCGCATTCCCGCGGCCGGGCGAGCGGATTCTCGAGCCGGTGGAACAACTGCTGCGGGCACAGGGCCTGGAGGTGTCCGAAATCCAGCTCGAGCGCGGTCGCCTGGACGAGGTGTTCCGGCAGATCACCACGGCGCCGGAGGTGCAGTCGTGAGTCCGCTGCAAGCCATCGTGCGGCGCGAGCTGCGCAGCTATTTCGTCACTCCGGTGGCGTACGTGTTCCTGGTGATCTTCCTGGCGCTGGCCGGGATCCTGACGTTCTATGCCGGCGATTTCTACGAGCGTCGCCAGGCCGATCTGCAGCCGTTCTTCGCCATGCATCCGTGGCTGTACCTGATCCTGGTGCCGGCGGTATCGATGCGGCTGTGGGCGGAGGAGGCCAAGGCGGGAACCCTGGAGCTGCTGCTGACCCTGCCGGTGCGGCTGTGGCAGGCGATGCTGGGCAAGTTCCTCGCCGCCTGGCTGTTCGTCGGGCTGGCGCTGGCGCTGACCTTTCCGATCTGGCTCACGGTGAATTACCTGGGTCATCCGGACAACGGGGTGATCCTGGCCGGCTACCTCGGCAGCTGGCTGATGGCCGGCGCGTTCCTCGCCATCGGGGCATGCCTCTCGACGGTGACCCAGAGCCAGGTGGTGGCATTCATCCTGAGCGCGCTGGTGTGCGTGCTGCTGCTGCTCGCCGGTCAGGCCCAGGTCGTGGATTTCTTCCAGGAGGCGCTGCCGCGGCGTCTGGTGAACGCGGTGGCGCACCTGAGCCTGCTGCGCCATTTCGAGGCGATCGCCCGTGGCGTGCTGGACGTGCGCGATCTGGCCTACTTTGTACTCAGCATCGTGGCCTGGCTGTCCGCCGGCGCGCTGCTGCTCGACCTGCGGCGGAGTCGCTGAGCATGTCGCGCCGATCGCCATCCCGACGCGGCCGCCTGCGCCTCGCGCTCGCGGCCCTGATCGTGCTGTTCGTGGCGCTCACGCTCGCCCTGAGCCGCTGGGTGCACGTGCCGCGGGTGGACCTGACCGCCGACGGTCTCTACACGCTGTCTCCCGGCACGGTACAGATCGTCGGCACCCTGCACCGACCGCTACGGTTGACGCTGTACTTCTCCGAGCACGCCGCACGCGACCTGCCGCAGCTGCGGAGCTACGAGCAACGGGTGCGCGAGATGCTGCAGGAAATGGTGGCTCGCTCCTCCGGCAAGCTGCGCCTGCAGATCGTCGACCCGGTGCCCTATTCGGACGACGAGGCCAGTGCCGAGGGCAACGGGCTCACTCCGCTCAGCGGCGGCAGCAACGGGGAGCGGGTGTTCTTTGGCCTGGTCGGTACGACGCTGCCGGCCGATGCCGCGCCCGACGGCGCGGGCGGCAAGACCCTCTCGGTGCCGTTTTTCGATCCGGCGCGCGAGACCTTCCTCGAATACGACATCGCCAAGCTGCTGTACGAGCTCAACGAGACCAGCAAGCCGAAGATCGGGCTGATCAGTTCGCTGCCGATCGCCGGCAACCCGGTGATCGGCGAGCCGGCCTGGACCGTGCTGGCCCAGCTGCGGCAGCTGTTCTCGGTGCAGACGATCGACCCGACCACGCTCAAGCACGTGGATGGAAGCCTGAAAGTCCTGCTGCTGGTGCACCCGAAGCACCTGTCCGACGATGCGCAGTACGCGCTGGACCAGTACGTGCTGGGGGGTGGCCACCTGGTGGTGTTCGTCGATCCTGATGCCGAGCTGGACAACGCGCCGTTCGTTGACGCATCCACCGGCGTCACCGACGACCACAACTCCGACCTGCCACGGCTGTTCAAGGCCTGGGGCGTGGTCTACGACGACCACAAGGTGGTGCTGGACCGCTCGCGTGCGCTGAAGATCGAGCTGGGCGACACCAGCTTCAGCCATCCTGCGATGCTTGGACTCGGTGCGCAGGAGCTCAACCGCAATGACGCGGTAACCGCCAGCCTGCAGCAGGTGGACGTGTCCTCGGCCGGGTATTTCGACCTGGCGCAGGACGCCACCACGCGGCTGATTCCCCTGCTGCAGACCAGCGCCGAAGCGCACGTGGTGCCGGTGCAGCGGGTGCTCGAGGCCAGTAGCGATCCCTCGCTGCTGCTGCGCGGCTACACGCCGGACAATACCCGCTACGTCCTGGCCGCACGCCTGCGTGGACCGTTCGCCACGGCCTTTCCGGAGCGGCACGCCGCGGGTCAACTGGCCGCATCGGTGCCCGATGCCGAGGTGATCCTGGTCGCCGACACGGACCTGCTCAGCGACCGCCTGTGGGTGGACACCCAGAGCTTCCTTGGCCAGCCCATGCTGAACGCGTTCGCCAGCAATGGCGACTTCATCGCCAACCTGGTGGACAACCTCAGTGGATCCTCGGCGCTGCTGTCGATCCGCGGACGTTCGACCTCGCAGCGGCCGTTCACCCGCGTGCAGGCCCTGCAGAACGCAGCCGACCAGAAGTTCCTGCTCAAGAAGCAGGAGCTCGAGCGGGAACTGGCCGAGACGCGCAGCCGGCTGGACGAACTGCAGCCCGCACGCGGCTCGCGCGAGGGGCAGGCATCGGCCGAGCAGAAGCGCGAGATCGAGCAGTTCCTGCAGCGCAAGCTGGCGATCAGCAAGGAACTGCGCGACGTGCAGCACCAGCTCAACGCGGAGATCGACGCGCTCGGCCTCAGGGTGAAGTTCATCAACATCGTGGTGATGCCGGCGCTGGTGACGCTGCTCGGGTTGCTCTACGGTTGGCGCCGCACCCGTCGCAATCGGCGCCGACGGGCATGAGGGTGGCAATCTGTCGCGCCAGCGCCGCGGGCGGGCTCGCTAAGCTGACGGGCTTGGCCGGAGGCCGGCCGGGACCGGACGCGTGATGTCGATAGTGCTCAAATGGCTCGTGCCCTGGGAGTTCTCCTGGGTCTTCCTCGCCACGTTCGCGCTGGCCTGCGCGCTCTACCTGCGCGGCGCGCGGCGGCTGGTGGTGCCGAAGTCGCGCCAGCTGACGTTCTGGATCGGCATGGCGATGGTCTACGCCTCGCTGCACACGTATTTCGATTACTACGCGGAGCACGAGTTCTTCATGCACCGCATCCAGCAGGTGCTGCTGCATCATCTGGCGCCGCTGCTGATCATCGCGGCCTACCCGGGCAGCGTGCTGCGTGCCGGCGTGCCGTTGCCGGCGCGGGTATGGCTGCGCCGGCTGGCGCGGGCCTGGCCGGTGCGGCTGGTGGCGGCGGTGCTGCTCAATCCCACCGTCGCCACGCTGACCTTCGTCGCCTTCATCCTGGTCTGGCTGATCCCGCACATGCAGACGCTGGCGATGCTCGACTGGCGCGTCTACCGCTTCATGAACTGGTCGATGGTGATCAGCGGGCTGATCTACTGGTGGCTGGTGCTCGACCATCGGCCGCGACCGCCGGGCCGGATGATCCCGGGCATGCGCGTGCTCTCGCCCGCTATCACGATGACGCCGCAGATCGTCGCGGGCGCCATCGTCACGTTCTCCAAGACCGACCTGTATCCGATCTTCGAGATCTGCGGGCGCGCCTTCACCTTCAACGTGCTCACCGGTCAGCTGATCGGTGGCGTGATCATGTGGGTGCCCGCGGCGATCATCGAGTCGATCGGCGGGCTGCTCGCCCTGCAGCAGTGGCTGCGGCTGTCACGCAGCGGGCGTATCCGTCGCGAGAGCGGCCAGCGCCGGCGCGCGGCGGCGGCCCGCGCGGCACGTTCGGCGGGCTGATCCCACTGGTGGTTCAGTGCTCGTGGCCGGTCGCCGCGTCCGGACCGGCGTCGACCGCATTGGCCGGGCGCGCGAGGAACTGCACGGTGGTTTTCGAGCCGTCCGCGAACTGCAGGGTGACCGGCACCTGCGCTCCGGCCCGCACCGCGGCCGAGCCGTGCATCAGCATGAGGTGGTAGCCGCCCGGCGCCAGGGCGACCTCGCCGTGGGCGGGGATCGTCAGCTTGTCGATCATCTTCATCCGGCCCATGCCGCCCTCGGTGGTGCTCTCGTGCAGCATCACGTGGCCGTAGTCGGCGCTGCTGGCACCGGTCAGCGTGGCCGCTTCGTCACCACCGTTGTGCAGCGTGACGTAGCCGCCGGCCGGCAGCCCGGCGGGCATGACGCGGATCCAGGCATGTTCGGCACGGATCTGCGAGGCCTGGTCGGCATGGGCGGCACCGGCCAGGAGCAGGCCGGCGATCAGGGCGGCGTAGGGGCGTGCCTTCATGATTTCACTCCGGGGGCAAGCAGCAGATGCAGGTCGTGGACCAGGCTGTCCTGCGAGTCCGCCGGGGTGGCGAGCAGGCGGGCATGGCCCTGGGCATCGAAGATGTAGATGGCCGAACTGTGGCTGACCTCGTAGTTGCCGTCGCCCTGGGCGGGCTCGCGGCTGAACGAGGCGCGGTAGCGCTTGACCAGCGCCTCGACGTCGCCGGGAGTGCCGGTCAGGCCGACCGCGCGCTTGTCGAACGCGTTGACGTAGGCATGCATCACCGCTGGCGTGTCGCGGGTCGGATCGACCGACACGAACAGGATGCGCGCGCCGTCGGCGAGCGGGCCCAGCCGCTGCATCACCACGTGCAGGTGCGCCAGCGTCAGCGGGCAGACGTCCGGGCAATGGGTGTAGCCGAAATACAGCAGGTTGACCTTGCCGCGGTAGTCCGCCGCCGTCACCGGCTTGCCCTCGTCGTTGATCAGGTGGAACTCGAGGTCGGGCATGTGCCCGGTCACCTGGGTCAGCCGGAACGGCAGGGGTTCGTCGTGCTGGCAGCCGGCGAGCAGCGCGGTCGTGGCGATGAGCATCGACAGGAGCAGCCAGCGAAAGAGCGCGGATGGCTTCGTGCGAGAATCGGAGGTCGTCATCTTTCCAGCATACGCCAGCCCATGAGCACTGACCCGCACGACGCCGGAAAACGCAGGAGCCTGCGACATCCTGTCGCCCGCGGCGTCGCTTGGTGGCCGGCGCTCGCTGGCGGTGGCGGTGTGCTGCTGGGCGCATTCGGTGCGCATGCCCTGCGTGGCCGGCTCGACGCCGCGGCGATGGGCTGGTGGCACACCGCGGTGGAATACCAGATGTGGCATGCGCTCGCGCTGGCGCTGGCCATGTATGCCGGACGCGGGCGCGCGGGGCGCATCGCAGAAGTGGCCTTCGCGATCGGCATCGTGCTGTTCAGCGGCAGTCTCTACGCGATGGCCCTCGGTGCGCCGCGCTGGTTCGGCGCGATCACTCCGTTGGGCGGGATCGGTTTCGTGGTCGGCTGGATCGCGCTGGGCCGCTCGTTGAGCCTGTCCGGGCGGTCCTGACCGTCATCGCCCTGTCACCGGGATGGCGCACGCTTGCGCCATGGCCGCACTTGCCCACCCGCTCCCGACCGCGCGCCCATGGCGCAGCGCTCTGATGCCCGCGCTGGCCGCCCTGGCGGTGCTGGCCGGGCTCTGGCTGGCGTCAGCCGGCCCGGCCGACGCGCCATCGCGCGATGGTGTGCAGGTGAACCGGCTGGTCCGCTGGCAGGACGCCCAGCGCGACTGGCTGCTGGTGGCGGACCGGTCGTCGCACGAGCTGGTGGTCTATGACGCCCGCACCGGGTCGCCGCTGCAGCGGCTGGGGGCGGACGACGGTCTGGGCGAAGTCGATTCGATCGCGCGTGCCGGCGATCGTCTGCTGGTGCAGGGGGCCGAGGGGCCGGCGAAAGTGCTGACCCTTCCGGATCTGCACGCCGCGGGTCTGGCCGCGCGCTGACGTCGGGTCAATGCCGGGCGCGTCAGCGCACGGCGTGCCGGGCGAGCATCCACGCCGCGATGTCGTGGATCACTCCCGGATCGACGTGTCCGGCTTTGCCGTAGTCGGCCGGCGAAGGTGGCGCGCCTGCCGGCATGAACAGGTGGCTGAGCCCCGGGTAACCGTGCAGGCTCACGCGATGGCTGCCGTGGAACGCCTGCTGCCAGCGTGCGAAATCCGGCCCGACCTGGTAGTCGGCCAGTCCCTGCAGCACCAGCAGTGGCAGGTGCAGGGCGCGGGCCGTGTCGATCGCATCGTAGTCGCGCAGGCTGAGCCAGTAGGCGGCCGGAGCATGGAAGAACAGGCCCTGGGGCGGGTGCCCGGGGTCGGCCCTGGCGATCGCATCGCGCGCGGCTTCCACCGCGGGGATCTGCTTGCCGGCCGCCGCGTAGGCGCCGCCAAGGCTCTCGATGTAGCGCATCTGGCGCGTCACCAGCTCCAGGTTCATGCGCTCGGGGGCGGCCAGCAGTACCGCACCGGCGAGATGGCCGTCCCGCTGCGTGATACGCGGTGCCATGAGCGCTCCCAGACTGTGGCCGACCACGAAGATGCGCGAGGGATCGACATGCGGCAGCGTGCGCAGCTGGTGCAGTGCGGCCAATGCGTCGTCGGTCACTTCCTGGTCGATGGTGATCGGCTGGTCGGCCAGTTGCGGTCCGTAGGCATGGGTGCGCTTGTCGTAACGGAGGGTGGCGATGCCGGCTTCGGCCAGCCCGAGCGCGATGTCGCGCAGTGGCTTGTTCGGGCCGATCGTCTCGTCCATGTCGTTCGGACCGGAGCCGGCCACCAGCACGGCGGCCGGGAACGGTCCCTTGCCCGCCGGAAGGGTAAGCACGCCCGGCAGCTTGCCGGGCGGCGAGGGCACGTCCACCGCCACCTCGCGGATGCCGTGCGGCGGGGCGGCGGCGGGCGCCGCATCGGCTTCTACGGGCAGTGGCGCGAAGAACAGGCCGCCGATGCTGCCGTCCGCCTGGCAGGCGACCCGCATCATCAGCGCGCCCTGCGCGAAATGCAGCGGAGTCTGCACCACCGGCATGCCCCCGGCCTGGGTCACGCTCGGCGATCCGTCCGACACGAACGCGCCGACCTTGGCCGGCAGCATCGTGCTCCATACCTCGGCCAGCTTCGAAGCGGGCAGGGCGGCGGACATGCGCGCATCGAAATGCCGGGTGGCATCGGCGTAGCGACCGCTGCGCAGCGCCTTGAGCACGGCTGCACTCCGGGTGCGGCACAGTGTGGCGGGGTCATCGGCCCTGGCGTGGGCCGGGGCGCCCGCCAACATGGCGACCAGCAGCAGGCAAGCCTGCATCATTCGGTTTTGCACAGGAATCTCCCTATTCGTCGTCGTCCACCGGATCGGGCTTGGCCGGCTTGAGCCGGCCGGCCTTGCGCAGCGCATCGCGCAGCAGGTACTCGATCTGCGCGTTGACGCTGCGCAGCTCGTCCTCGGACCAGCGCTGCACCGCTTCGAGCACGGTTGCGCTGATCCGCAGGGGATAGGCTTTTTTTTCCGCTGCCATGCGCCTTCAGCGGGCGCGATGGCGCCGCGAAGCCGCCGCAGCGACGAACAGGACGATGAAGATGGCAATGGCGTACATGGTTGGCTCCGTCGATCAGTTGTAGAGGCTGCCGGCGTTGACCACCGGCTGGGTCGCGCGGTCGCCGCACAGCACCACCAGCAGGTTGCTGACCATGGCCGCCTTGCGCTCCTCGTCCAGCTCCACCACGCCCTGTTCGCGCAGCTTGTCCAGCGCCATCGCCACCATGCCCACGGCGCCCTCGACGATGCGCTCGCGTGCGGCGACGATCGCGTTGGCCTGCTGGCGCTGCAGCATCGCCTGGGCGATCTCCTGCGCGTAGGCCAGATGGCTGATGCGCGCCTCGATCACCTGCACGCCGGCCTTCTCCAGCCGCGCCTGGATCTCGTCGCGCAGGTGGTTGTTGATCACCTCGCCGTGGCTGCGCAGCGAGGGCTTGTTGTCGTCGTGCGCATCGTATGGGTAGTTCTGCGCCATCTGGCGCAGCGCCGACTCGCTCTGGATGTGCACGAAGTTCTCGTAGTCGTCCACGCAGAACACCGCCTCGGCCGTGTCCAGCACCTGCCACACCACCACCGCGGCGATCTCGATCGGATTGCCGTCGTTGTCGTTGACCTTCAGCTTGCCGCTCTCGAAGTTGCGCACGCGCAGCGAGACACGGCGGCGGCTGTAGAACGGGTTGGTCCAGCGCAGGCCCTCGTCGCGCACCGTGCCGGCGTACTTGCCGAACAGCTGCAGCACCTGGCCCTCGTTCGGCGCGACCTGGAAGAAACCCCTGACCAGCAAGCCGTCCAGCACCAGCAGTCCAACGCCCACGAACAGCGGCGTCCCCGGGGCGCCGCCATCCTTCAGGCCGATCAGCTGGCTGATGCCGAAACCAGCCAGTACCAGGCACACCACCACGAACGGTATGCCTGCTACGGAAAATCCCTGACGCTCGTTCATGACACCTGTCTCCCTTGGTTTAGGGGAATTTGATATCAAAAAGATATCTATTTCAAGTGCCTCTCCGGAAAGATCTCCGCTCGCAGCCTGGTGCGGGTGCCGGCATTGTCCCGGGAGGCCTATACCGTCGCGGAAGCGACAGGCATCTAGAATGGAGCGTTATCCCCAGCTAGAGCCCTGCCCATGAAGCCGTTCGGTACACCTCTCTCCCGCCGCGCGCTGCGCGTGCTCCTGCTCGGGTCCGGCGAGTTGGGCAAGGAGGTGGCGATCGAACTGCAGCGCTTCGCGGTGGAGGTGATCGCGGTGGACCGCTACGCCGATGCGCCGGCGATGCAGGTGGCGCATCGCAGCCACGTGATCGACATGCTCGACGGTGCGGCCCTGCGTGCGGTGATCGAGCAGGAGCAGCCGGACCTGGTGGTGCCGGAGATCGAGGCGATCCACACACCGACCCTGGTGGAACTGGAGCAGGGCGGGCTGAAGGTGATCCCGACCGCACGCGCGGCGTGGCTGACGATGGACCGCGAAGGTATCCGCCGGCTGGCTGCCGAAGAGCTGCAGCTGCCGACCTCCCGTTACCGCTTCTGCGACGACGAGGCGCAGTACCGCGCCGCGGCCGACGCGCTCGGCTTCCCGTTCGTGATCAAGCCGGTGATGAGCTCGTCCGGCAAGGGCCAGAGCGTGGTGCGCGACGCCTCGCAGCTGCAGGCCGCCTGGGACTACGCGCAGTCCGGCGGCCGCGCCGGCAAGGGTCGGGTGATTGTCGAGGGCTTCGTCGATTTCGACTACGAGATCACCCTGCTGACCGTGCGCCACCGCGACGGCACCAGTTTCTGCGCGCCGATCGGCCACCGCCAGGAAGACGGCGACTACCGCGAGTCCTGGCAGCCGCAGCCGATGAGCGAGGCCGCGCTGGCCGATGCGCAGCGGCAGGCCGAAGCGATTACCGCAGCGCTGGGCGGCTGGGGCGTGTTCGGCGTGGAATTCTTCGTCAGGGGCGACGCGGTGATCTTCTCCGAGGTGAGTCCGCGGCCGCACGACACCGGCCTGGTCACCCTGGTCTCGCAGGACCTGTCCGAGTTCGCGCTGCATGCACGGGCCATCCTCGGCCTGCCGGTGCCGGTGATCCGCCAGCTCGGTCCGTCCGCCTCCTGCGCGAAGCTGGTGGAAGGCGAGGGCGTGGCGCCGCAGTACTTCGGCGTGGCCGAGGCGCTGGCCGAGCCGGACACCCAGCTGCGCATCTTCGGCAAGCCGGCGGTGAAGGGGCGCCGGCGCATGGCGGTGACGCTGGCCCGCGACGAGAGCATCGAGGCGGCCAAGGCCAAGGCGATCCGCGCCGCCGCGGCACTCAAGGTGGAGCTGCCGCAGGACTGATCGCGCGCACCCCGCGCAAACCCACGCAAGACAACGGAGGCAGGGATGGAGACGTCTGGATTCGCACATTGGCTGGTCGTGGTGGTGGAGGTGTTCGCCGCGCTGACCCTGCTGCTGCTGGTGGCTGCGGTGCTGGTGGTGCTGGTGACCTGGTTTGTCGACCGCAACCAGACGTCCAATTCGGTGTTGCGCAACTTCCCGGTGATCGGACACTTCCGCTACGGCTTCCTGCGCCTGGGCGAGTTCTTCCGTCAGTACCTGTATTCCAGCGACCGCGAGGAGTTGCCGTTCAACCGCGCCGAGCGGGTGTGGGTGTACCGCGCGGCGAAGAACGCGGAGAACACCAACGCGTTCGGCTCCACCCGCGACCTGCACGCCGAGGGCGAGCCGTTCTTCGTCAACGCACCGTTTCCCGCGCTCGGCGATCGCCACGTCAAGCCGAAGCCGCTGCGGATCGGTCCCTACGCCCGCGAGCCCTATGACCATGCGGCCTTCTTCAACATCTCGGCGATGAGCTTCGGCGCGCTGTCGGCGCCAGCGGTGCGTGCGCTGTCGCAGGGTGCGGCGCAGGCCGGCATCTGGATGGATACCGGCGAGGGTGGGCTGGCGCCGTACCACCTGGAGGGCGGCTGCGACATCGTCTTCGAGATCGGCACGGCCAAGTACGGCGTGCGTACGCCGGACGGCAAGCTGGACGACGACAAGCTCAGGGCGGTGTGCGCCCACGAGCAGGTGAAGATGGTCTCGATCAAGCTCGGCCAGGGTGCCAAGCCCGGCATGGGCGGCCTGCTGCCGGCGGCCAAGGTGACGCCGGAGATCGCCGCGATCCGCGGCATCCCGGTCGGCACCGATTCGCAGAGCCCGAATCGCCACCTGGACATTGGCAACGTCGCCGAGCTGATGGACGCCACCGCGCACATCCGCGAGCTCACCGGCAAGCCGACCGGTTTCAAGGCAGTGTTCGGCGGCATGGCGTGGATCGAGCAGCTGTGCGACGAGGTCGATCGTCGAGGCATCGAGAGCGCGCCGGATTTCATCATCGTCGACGGCGCCGAGGGCGGCACCGGCGCGGCGCCGCAGACCCTGATGGAAGGCGTCGGCCTGCCGCTGCGCGAAGCGTTGCCGGAACTGGTCAATACGCTGATCGCGCGTGGACTGCGCGAGCGCATCAAGGTGATCTGCTCGGGCAAGTGCATCACCGCCTACGACGTGGCCTGGGCGCTGGCAATGGGCGCGGACTTCGTCAATTCGGCGCGCGGTTTCATGCTGTCGCTGGGTTGCATCCAGTCGCTGCAGTGCAACCGCAACACCTGCCCGACCGGCATCACCACGCAGAACCCGAAGCTGCAGCGCGGGCTGGTGGTGATGGACAAGCGTGACAAGGTGGCCAACTATGCGCGCAACGTGATGCACGAGGTGGGCATCATCGCGCACAGCTGCGGGCTGGACGATCCGCGCCAGCTCGACCGCACGCACTGTCGCGTGATGGGCGACGATGGCATCTCGGTGCCGCTGGTCAAGTTGTTTCCCTATCCGTAGCCCCCCGCGCGCCGATAGCCGCGGTCTCGCTCGGCTCCTCGTACCTGTCCGAGCCGCGGATCTGCAACGGACGGAAGCGGCACTTGTGATGCTCCGGCGCATAGACGATCGAAACCGCGCACCTTCTGTAGGAGCGCACCCCGTGCGCGACCGCATGCCGCGTCGATACGACGGTCGCTCACAGGGTGAGCTCCTACGACGCGCTGCCTTCGGCCATCGGCTTCCAGCCGTCCGGCCCGCGGATCTGCAGCGGGCGGAATCGCCGCTTGTAGTCCATCTTCGGATGGCCTTCGATCCAGAAGCCCAGGTACAGCCAGGGGATGCCGCGCCGGCGCGCCAAGTCCACCTGTTGCAGGATGGCGAAGGTACCCAGGCTGCGCGCGGTCTCCTCGGGATCGAAAAACGTATAGACGGCCGAGATGCCGGTCAGGCAGACGTCGGTCACCGCCACGCCGAGCAGCCGCGCGCCTTGGCGAAACTCCAGGAACAGGGTCGGGCTCCACGGCGCGGTGAGGAAGCGGCGGAAGTCGCTGGCCTCGGCCTCGTCCATGCCGCCGCCGGCGTGACGGGTGCGCAGGTAGCGCTCGTACAGGGCGTGGCGCTCGGCGTTGTAGCCCGGGATCGATTCGGTGATGGCCAGATCCGCGTTGCGGCGCAGGCAGCGCTTCTGCGCGCGGTCCGGCCGGAAGCCCTCGACGTCGATGCGGCAGGGCGTGCAGGCCTGGCACTGCGGGCAACTGGGGTAGTAGAGATGCCCGCCCGCCCGGCGGAAGCCGCGCTCCAGCGCCGGCCCATACAGCTGGTCCAGCTGCGGGGCAGCCGGGTCGATGACCAGGTTCTGCGCCGTGCGCTCGGCGAAATAGCCGCAGGCATGGGGCAGGGTCTGGAACAGGCGGACGCGTTCGGAGCGCATGGCTCGATTCTATGCCGCGTCGCGGCATGCGGATCAACCGCCCGGGCGGCGGGTTCGGCCGGGACGCCCCGGCTAGGCGCCGGGGGGCCGTCAGGCGGCCGGCATCGGCCTCAGATCAGCCCCATGTAACGCAGCATCACCAGCAGGAAGGCGCCGGCTACCGCCAGCAGCACGATCCGGCGCACCCGGGTCACCGTGTCGCGGCGCTGGGCCACCGGCGAGGGGTTGCGCGCCTCGGCCAGCACGTCGCCATGGCGGATCACCGGCTCCAGGCCGATCTCCTTCAGCAGTTCGCGCGCACGGGTGTAGTCGTCGGCATGGGTCACCCACACCTGTGGCCACTGTTCGCGGCCCTCGCGCTGCTGCTGGTAGCTGAAGCGCTGGTGGGCGCGCTTGTTCCAGCGCGAGACGTTCTGTACCGAGCATTCGATGCCCTGTTCCCTGAGCAGGGCGACGAGGCGGTCGATGTTGGCCTGGTGGGGCGAGGTGAAGAGCTGGCGCATGGTGATGTCCCGCTCAGCCTTCGCGCAGGCGGATCAGGCCTTCCTGCGCGGTGGAGGCGATAAGGCGGCCGTCGCGGCTGAAGATCTGGCCGCGGGCCAGTCCGCGCGCGCCCTGCGCCGTGGGGCTGTCGAACGAGTACAGCAGCCACTCGTCCACACGGAACGGGCGGTGGAACCACAGAGCATGGTCGAGGCTGGCCATCTGCACGTTGTGGGTCATGTAGGAGATGCCGTGCGGCAGGGTGGCCGTGCCGATCAGGTGGAAATCCGAGGCGTAGGCGAGCAGGGCGCGATGCAGGATCGCCGCGTCGCTGATCGGCGCGGTCAGGCGGAACCAGATGTGCTGGATCGGCGGGCGCTTGACAGGGTGCAGGTCGTCGCGCGGCCACACCTGGCGGAACTCGAACGGGCCGTCGATGCCCAGCCAGCGCTGCAGCTTCACCGGCAGCTTGGCCAGTTCCTCCGGCGACAGATGACGCATCGGCTCCACGTCCTCGGGGGACGGCACCTCGGGCATCGACGTCTGGTGCTCGAAGCCCTTTTCCGGCTCCTGGAACGAGATCGAGCCGTTCAGGATCGGCTGGCCGTGCTGGATCGCCACCACCCGGCGCGAGGAGAACGTGCCGCCGTCGCGGGTGCGCTCGACGCTGTAGACGATCGGCGCCTCGATGTCGCCGGCGCGCAGGAAATAGGCATGCAGCGAGTGCGCCTCGCGACGCGGATCCACCGTGCGCTGGGCGGCGGACAGCGCCTGGCCCAGCACCTGGCCGCCGAACACGAAGCGGGTGCCGATGTCCCGGCTCTGGCCGCGGAACAGATTGTCTTCGAGCCGTTCCAGTTCGAGCAGGTCGACCAGTTCCCGGACGTGTTCCTCGCGCATGTGACGCCTGTGCTTGCCGTGTGGGCCGACAAGTATAGCCGGCCGCGCCGGCAGCACCGGGCGGAGCGGCTCCCGGCCCGGCTACAATGCGCCGGATGACTTCCCTGACTTTCGATCTCAAGGCCACCGACGGCGCGGCCCGTCGCGGGCAGCTGACCTTCGCGCGCGGCACGGTGCAGACCCCGGCGTTCATGCCGGTGGGTACCTATGGTTCGGTCAAGGCGATGACCCCGCGGGACATCGTCGACGTGGGTGCCGAGATCATCCTCGGCAACACCTTCCACCTGTTCCTGCGCCCCGGGCTGGAGATCGTCGAGAAGTTCGGCGGGCTGCACAAGTTCATCGGCTGGAACAAGCCGATTCTCACCGATTCGGGCGGTTTCCAGGTGTTCTCGCTGGCGCACAAGCGCAAGCTGGCCGAGGAGGGCGTGACCTTCGCCTCGCCGGTGGACGGCTCCAAGGTGTTCCTGTCGCCGGAAGTCTCGATGAAGATCCAGACCGTGCTGGACTCGGACATCGCAATGATCTTCGACGAGTGCACGCCTTACCCGGCCACCGAGAAAGTGGCCAGCGACTCGATGGAGCTGAGCCTGCGCTGGGCCGAGCGCTCGCGCCGTGCCTTCGACGAGTTGAAGAATCCCAACAATCTGTTCGGCATCGTGCAGGGCAGCGTGTACGAACCGCTGCGGCGGCGTTCGGCCGAGGGGCTGGTGAACATCGGCTTCGACGGCTACGCGGTCGGTGGCCTGGCGGTCGGCGAGCCGGAGGCCGAACGCAACCACACGCTGGATTTCACCGTCTCGCTGCTGCCGGCGGACAAGCCGCGCTACCTGATGGGCGTGGGCCGGCCGGAGGACATCGTCGAGGCGGTACGCCGCGGTATCGACATGTTCGACTGCGTGATGCCCACCCGCAACGCCCGCAATGGCTTCCTGTTCGTGCCCGAGGGCACGCTGCGCATCCGCAATGCCAGGTTCGCCGACGACACCCGGGTGATCGAGGAAGGCTGCGACTGCTACGCCTGCGCCAACGGCTTCAGCCGCGCCTACCTGCGCCACCTGGATCGCTGCAACGAGATCCTCGCCAGCCAGCTGGCCACGATGCACAACCTGCGGCACTACCAGCGGCTGATGGCCGGGCTGCGCGGGGCGATCGAGGCCGGCACGCTGGACGATTTCACCGCCCGCTTCTACGCGCTGCGCCAGGGCGCGAAGGCCTGACCGGCGCGCCGGCGGGGAACCAAACGGTGCCGCTGGCGCTCCATGGAGCGGCATGCCGGCGGCGAGGGGCTGTCGGCCGGTTCCGGTGCAGCCCCCCGGGGGGCATGGCATAATCCGGGATCTTTTATCGGGCGTTCAGCGGAAACAGCAGCTGGCGCCGTCACTTACGGGACAAACAGATGAGTTTTGCCATGACCTCCGTGATCGCCCAGGCCGCACCGGCCGCCGGCCAGGCCGCGAACCCGCTGCTGACCTTCCTGCCGCTGATCGTCCTGTTCGGCGTGATGTACTTCCTGATGATCCGCCCGCAGATGAAGCGCCAGAAGGAGCACCGCCAGATGGTCTCGGCGCTGGCCAAGGGCGACGAAGTGGTCACCAACGGCGGCATCGCCGGCCGGGTGGAAGAGGTGGGCGAGGCCTTCCTCACCGTCGAGATCGCGCCCAACGTCAAGGTGCGCGTGCAGAAGGGCTCGATCTCCCAGGTGCTGCCCAAGGGCTCGCTGAAGGCCTCCTGACGACAAGCGCGGCGCGCCCCTGGGGCGCGCCGCGTCCGTTTCTACGTTACCGCCGCCGCCGCAGGTGGCTTTGATGGATGCAAGGCATGAGTGATTTCCCCCGCTGGAAATACGCGCTGGTCGCGCTGGCTTTGGTGTTCGGCATCATCTACGCGCTGCCCAACGCCTTCCCGCCGGTGCCGGCGGTGCAGGTGCAGGCGAACCACGGCGCGCCGCTGGATGCCAGCGTGCAGCAGAAGGTGGCCGACGCCCTGGCCGCGCAGAAGATCGCCTACACCGGACTGGCGATCGACGGCGATCACCTGGTGGCCAACTTCTCGAACGCGGACGTGCAGGCCAAGGCCTCCGACGTGATCAAGGCCGCGCTCGGCGACAACAACAACTACACCGTCGCGCTGAACCTGGCGCCGACCGTGCCGGCCTGGCTGCGCGCGATCCACGCCAAGTCGATGCCGCTGGGCCTGGATCTGCAGGGTGGCGTGCACTTCCTGATGGCGGTCGACCAGAACAGCGTGATCGACCAGCAGGAGGAGCGCTACGCGGATGACATCCGCAGTCTGCTGCGGCAGAAGAACATCCGCTACGAGTCGGTGACGCGCGCCAAGGGGCGCGGCAACGGCATCAACATCGCGCTGCGCTCGGATGCCGACCGCAACGCGGCGGCCAGCGACATCGCCAGCGAGTATCCCGACCTCAACGTCAACAACGGCGACAGCAGTGGCGACCGCTTCATGCTCAACGCCGCGGTCAAGCCGCAGAAGCTGCAGGAGATCGCGCTGGGGGCGATCAAGCAGAACGTCAGCACGTTGCGCAACCGCGTCAACGCGCTGGGTGTGTCCGAGCCGGTGATCCAGCAGCAGGGCGAGAACCAGATCGTGGTCGAGCTGGCCGGCATGCAGAACCCGGCCGAGGCGAAGAAGGTGATCGGCGCGGTGGCCACGCTGGAATACCACCCCGGCATCGGTTATCCGGGGGATCCGCAGGCCGTGGATGCCGCGAAGACCGGCAACGTGCCGCCGAATGCGCGCCTGTACTACATGCGCGGTACGCACCAGCCGGTGCTGGTGGCCAAGCAGCTCATCGTCAGCGGCGACCAGCTGGCCAATGCCACCTCCGGCACCGACCCGCAGAGCGGCACGCCGACGGTGAATGTCACGCTGACCGCGGCCGGCGCCAAGCGGATGCTGGACTTCACCACCAACAACGTCGGCAAGCCGATGGCGGTGGTCTACGTGGAGACCACGTACGACACCAAGACCGTCGACGGCAAGGAAGTGCGTACGCCGCGCGTTACCGAGGAAGTGATCAGCGACGCGCGCATCGACGGCGTGTTCGGCAAGAACTTCCAGACCACCGGCCTGGGCAGCCCGAAGGAAGCCTCCGAGCTGGCGCTGCTGCTCAAGGGCGGCTCGCTGGCCGCGCCGGTGGACATCGTGTCGGAGTCGGCACTGAGCCCGAGTCTGGGCCAGGACAACATCAACAAGGGCTTCAAGGCGGTGATGCTGGGCCTGGCGCTGGTGCTGCTGGCCGCGGCGATCTACTACAAGCTGTTCGGCCTGGTGGCGGACATCGCGCTGTTCTTCAACCTGGTGATCCTGGTCGCGGTGATGTCGCTTATCGGCGTGACCCTGACCATGCCGGGCATCGCCGGTATCGTGCTGACCCTCGGCATGGCAATCGACGCCAACGTGCTGATCTGCGAGCGCATACGCGAAGAGCTGCGCAACGGCTCGACGCCGCACGCCTCGATCCGCGCTGGCTACGAGAAGGCCTGGGCAACGATTCTCGATGCCAACGTCACCCACCTGATCGCCGCGCTGGCACTGACCACGATGGGCTCGGGTCCGATCCGCGGCTTCGGCGTCACGCTGCTGATCGGCATCCTGACCTCGATGTTCACCTCGGTCACGGTGACCCATGCCATCACCGCGCTGATCCACGGCAACCGCAAGCTCAAGACGCTGTCGGTGTAGTTGTTGTGCCGCCGGCCGCCCGTCCCGGGCGGCCGGCGACTCGTCCGGTCCGGCACCTGTCCGTACCGGGCTCCGCGCAGCGGACGGGTCCGCGGCGCGACCGGCCATCCATGGCCGGGATCCCTTGAAGGAATGGTTCATGGAAATCTTCAATCACAACGCCAACGTCAACTTCCTCGGCATCCGCAAGTACACGATCGGTCTGGCCGTGCTGCTGATGATCGCGTCGGTCGGGCTGATCTTCACCAAGGGCCTGAACTACGCGCTGGACTTCACCGGCGGTATCTCGGTGGAAGTGAGCTATCCGCAGCCGACCGACGTAGGCCAGGTGCGCGCGGCGCTGCAGAAGCACGGCTTCGAGAGCCCGCTGGTGCAGAGCCTGGGTGGTTCGCGGCAGATGTCGATCCGCCTGCAGGCCAAGGAGGACACCGCCGACGCCGCCGCGGACAAGACCGGCGCGACCAGCTCCGCCGCCGCCGACAAGGTGGCCAACGACGTGCTCGCTGCGCTGAAGGCCGAGACACCCGGCGTGACCATGACCAGCCACAGCTTCGTCACCTCCGCCGTGGGCGACGAGGTGAAGAGCGACGGTTCGGTGGCGGCGATCTTCGTGATCATCGGTATCGGCCTGTACCTGTGGATGCGATTCGAGCGGCGCTTCGCGATCGCCGCGCTGGTCACCGAGGTGCATGACGTGCTGGTCACCCTGGGCGTGATCGCCCTGGTGCAGCGCGAGTTCGACCTGACGGTGCTGGCCTCGGTGCTGGCGGTGATCGGCTACTCGATCAACGACAAGGTGGTGGTGTTCGACCGTATCCGCGAGCTGTTCCGCTCCGCGCGCAAGGCCGAGCCGGAGGAGATCCTCAACCGCTCGATCAACACCACGTTGTCGCGAACCATCATCACTTCGCTTTTCACTGGCATCACCATGGCCGCGCTGTACTTCATCGGCGGCCCGGCGGTGGAGGGTTTCGCGGTGACGATGCTGATCGGCATCGTGGTCGGCACGCTGTCCTCGATCTTCGTCGCCAGCCCGATCCTGCTGTGGCTGGGCGTGTCGAAGAAGGACCTGATGCCGGTCACCAAGGAGAACCCGGAGCTGGCCCGCCGTCCCTGATCGGCGCAGCGGTCCGCAACGGAAAAGCCCGGCTCATGCCGGGCTTTTCTTTTGTGCGCACGTTCATGCAACCGTTCGCACGAAAAGCCTCAACTTGCCGAAAGGTCCGCCGATAAACGGAAGGTGCCGGGGTCACGGCATCTTCAATCAAAGGCGGAATGGAACATGCTTGTCGTCGTCGGTGCCCTGGTCGTGATTATCGCCGTGGTGGGCGGTTTCGTGCTGTCCCACGGACATCTCGCCGCGCTGTGGCAACCCTACGAGCTGTTGATCATCGGTGGCGGGGCGCTGGGCGCGTTCCTCAGCGCCAATCCGTCGAAGATCGTCAAGGCATCGATCCAGGATGCCATCGGCCTTATCAAGGGACCCAAATACAAGAAGCAGGACTACGTGGACCTGCTCTCGCTGCTCTACGACATCTTCAGCGTGGCGCGGAAGGAAGGCCTGCTGGCACTCGAGTCGCACATCGAGAACCCGGAAGAGAGTCCGATCTTCACCAAGTATCCGCGGTTGATCCGCGAGCACCATCTCGTCGATTTCATCACCGATTGCCTGCGCCTGATGGTCAGCGGCAGCATGAACGCGCACGAACTCGAGCCGCTGCTCGACTACGAGCTGGAAACCCACCATCACGAAGCCGAGGCCCCGGCGCACGCGGTGGCCAAGATGGCCGACGCGATGCCCGGCTTCGGCATCGTGGCGGCAGTGCTCGGCATCGTGATCACGATGGGCTCGCTCAACGGTGGCGACACCTCCGCCATCGGCGAGCACATCGCCGCCGCGCTGGTCGGCACCTTCCTCGGCATCCTGCTGGCCTACGGCTTCATCGGTCCGCTGGCGCAGGCGATGGAGTCGAAGGTGAAGGAGGACAGCAAGGCGTTCGAGTGCGTGAAGGTGGCGCTGATCGCCAACTTGCGCGGCTACAACCCCAAGGTGGCGGTGGAGTTCGCGCGCAAGTCGCTGTCGTCGCAGTCCCGCCCGAGCTTCCAGGATCTCGAGCTGCACCTCAAGGGCGCTGCGGCATGAGCGAGGACCAGGGCGAACCGGTCATCGTCGTCCGCAAGATCAAGCGGATCAGCGGCGGACACCACGGTGGGGCCTGGAAAGTCGCCTATGCCGACTTCGTGACGGCGATGATGGCGTTCTTTCTGGTCATGTGGCTGCTCGGCCAGGGCACCAAGCAGCAGAAGGCGGCGATCGCCGAATACTTCAACAACCCGAGCATGCAGCAGGGCCAGGCCACGGTCGCACCACCGGGGCAGGTGGGCGCCGGCGGCGCCAGCGACAGCATGATCAAGCTCGGCGGTGCGATGGACATTCCGAAGGGCCCGGGCAACGAGCGCCGGTATGCCAAGCCGCAGACCTCCAAGGAGGACCTGGAGAAGCTCGCCAAGGCGCAGGAAAAGGCGCGCCTGGAAGACCTGATGCAGCAGCTCAATGCGGCCATCCAGAAGAGCCAGGCGCTGGCGCCGTTCAAGGACCAGTTGCTGCTGGACATCACTTCCGAAGGTCTGCGCATCCAGATCGTGGACAAGCAGAACCGCCCGATGTTCGATCTCGGCAGCGCGCGACTGAAGGACTACACCGTCGACATCCTTCACGAGCTGGCCAGTTTCATCAACAAGGTGCCGAACCCGATCAGCATCTCCGGCCACACCGACGACGCGCCGTATTCGAACGGCCGCGACTACAGCAACTGGGAGCTTTCCGCCGATCGCGCCAATGCCGCGCGACGGGCACTGATCGAGGGTGGCCTGCAGAACGGCAAGATCGCCCGTGTGGTCGGCCTGGCCGATTCGGTGCCGTTCGACAAGAACGATCCCGGCGCGGCGATCAATCGGCGCATCAGCATCATCGTGATGACGCACGAGGCGGCCGAGGCAGCCAAGTCCCCGGAAGGGGCCGACAGCGCGCCGGCAGCGGCCGCTTCGGCCCAGCCGACGGCGGATGCCGCCCCGGCCATCGCCGCTTCGCTTGCCGCCTCGCCGGTGGCGCCGGCGATGACGGTGACCGCGCCGTCGACGCCGACGGTGGTCGAGTCGCGCTCTGCCGCCAACGAGTCGGCCGCAAGCGCGGCACCAGTTGGCCTGGCGACGCCTGCTGCCCAGGGCCTGCCGCCGATGCCGGCCGCGGTGCGGGCCGTGCAGGACGCAGGCATGTCCGCGACGGTCCGACCCGGCCGGGAGGGCGCGATGCCTGCGGCGGTGCGGGCGATCCAGGCCGCCGGCTACCCGGCGGCGGCAACGACGACGCGATTGCCCTAGCGGCTGCCTGGGAACAAGGCCCGCTCGAGCTCGGCCAGACGCTCGGGCGTGCCTACGTCGGTCCAGTGCCCGCGATGATGCATGCCGTCCACTGCGGCGCGGGCCATCGCGGTGCGCAGCAGGGGCGCGAGCGGGAAGCGCGGCGGCTGGCCGGGCAGGGTCGTCGATGCATGCTCCTGCCAGCCATCGAGCACCTCCCGGCGATAGACCCCCACGCCGGCAAAGGTGAGGCGCGGTTCGCCCCGGGCATGCAGGTGTCCGTCGGCGTCCAGGTGAAAGTCGCCCCCCGGATGGTGGGGCGGGTTGTCCACCATCACCAGGTGCGCCACGCCGCGCGGCTCGGCGGGCAGGCGGGCGAGATCGAGGTCGGCCCAGATGTCGCCGTTGATCGCCAGGAACGGTTCCGGCCCCAGCAGCGGCAGTGCGTTGAGCATGCCGCCGCCGGTCTCCAGCGGCGTCGCTCCCTCGTACGCGTAGCGGATGCGCAGGCCCCAGCGCGCGCCGTCACCGAGCGCCTCGGGAAACTGGTCGGCCAGGTGCGAGGTGTTGATCACCACATAGTGCACGCCGAGCGCCGCCAGCTTTTCCAGGTGCCATACGATCAGCGGCTTGCCGCCGACCGCGAGCAGGGGTTTGGGGGTGCGGTCGGTGAGCGGGCGCATGCGTTCGCCCAGGCCCGCGGCGAAGATCAGCGCATGCCTCATGCGGGTACCGGATGGGTGGTGAGGTCGCGATCGCCGACGTGTCGCGCCAGCAGGTCGGCCATCGGCTGCAGTTCGGGGTAGCTGCCGGCGATGTCGATCACGTAGTCGGATACGCGGGGCAGGTCGGCCAGGTAGCCGCGCTTGCCGTCGCGGTAGGCGAGCCGGCAGAAGATGCCCAGCACCTTCAGGTGACGCTGCAGGCCGATCAGGTCGAACCAGCGCAGGAAGGTGGCGGTATCGACCTCGTCGTCGATCAGCCCGGCGCCGTGCAGGCGCTCGCGATAGGCCTCGACCCAGGCCTCGACGCGCTCGCGCGGCCAGGCGATGTAGCAGTCGCGCAGCAGCGAGGCGAGGTCGTAGGCGATCGGGCCGGCCAACGCGCCCTGGAAATCGATGATGCCGGGGCTGGCCAGCGGCGTGTCGTCGTCGATCACCAGCAGGTTGCGGCTGTGGAAGTCGCGGTGCACGAACACGGTCGGCTGCGCCAGCGCGCTGTCCAGCAGCACGCCGAAGGCTTCCTCCAGCGTTTCCAGCTCATCGTCGTCGGGCGTCACGCCCAGGTGCCGGCCGAGAAACCATTCCGGCAGGATCGCCAGCTCGCGGGCCAGGAACGCACGGTCGTAGTGGGCCAGGTCCGTGGTACCCATGCGGGTCTGGATGCGCAGCAGCGCGTCGAGCGCGGCACCGTAGAGCTGTTCGACCGAGCCTTCGTTCAATTCCGGCAGGTAGGTACGGGTGCCGAGATCCTCGATCAGCAGGAAGCCCTGCGCGAGGTCGGCTTCATGCACCGCGGGCACATGCAGGCCGGCGTCGGCAAGGCGGCGTCCGATCGCCAGCCACGGCGCCGGATCCTCCAGGGCCGGTGGCGAATCCATCACGATCCAGCTGCGGCCGTCGTGGCGGGTACGCCAGTAGCTGCGGAAGCTGGCGTCGGACGATGCGCTCTCCAGCGTGAGGCGGTCGTCGCCGAGCGTGCGGCGCAGCCAGGCGAGGCGTTCGTTGGCGCGTTCGGTGGAGGTCATCGGCGGCGAGGCCCGGGCGAAAAATGCCAGTCTAGCGTCAGCGCCCGTCCGCGGAAGCCGGGGAGGCGCCGGCGTTGCGAAACCGTTTTCCTGCCGATCACCGGCAAGTCTCTGCTCGAACTGATTTTTCCCGACGCCGCGTTACCGCTTGAACCGGCGCGCATTGTGGGCCACCTTAGGCGGACGGCGGCCGTAGCGCCCGGGTGATGCAGGCCGGCCAGCCGAGGGGAATTCCTGCCTTTGAGCTCGATGCATCTGGTCTTGTCGTCGCATTTGTCCGGACTACGTCTCCCGGTGACCGTCGCGCGCGCGACGACATCGTCGGGCAACGTGGACGGTCCGCGCCGCGGGGCCGGTCCGCGGCACGGGCTCGCCCGCGGTGTACGTCATGGCGTTTGAACTGGAAGAACGCTGCATCGACGTCGCCGATGTCAAGCTCGGCATGTACGTCTCGCGGCTCGATCTGCCGTGGGAGCAGACCCCGTTCCCGTTGCAGGGGCTGGAGGTGCGTTCGCTGGAGGACATCGACAAGCTCCGCGAACTTTGCCGTTTCGTCTACGTCGATGCACGCCGGCAGGTGATTATCGACAACGTCCCGCTGAAGATCCTCAACCGCACCGAGCTGCCCGAGGCTCGCTTCCAGGCACGCATCGGCTATCGCGACGAGGTGGACTTCGCCGAGGAACTGCCGCGCGCCCGCGAGGCGATGGAGCAGGCGTCTACCCTGGTCGACCGGGTCTTCGACGACGTGATGCAGGGGCGCGAGCTGCCGGTGGAAAGCGTCGAGCAGGCCGTGCGCCCACTGGTCGCCAGCGTGCTGCGCAGCGCCGATGCGTTCTTCTGGGTCGAGGGCCTGCGCCGCCGCGACAGTTATTCCTACAACCACGCCATCCACTGCAGCGTGCTGGCCGCGCTGTTCGGCCGGCACATGGGCTTCGCCGAAGAGACCATCGTCAGCCTCGCCGCAGGCGGTCTGCTGATGGACGTGGGCAAGGCGCGGGTGCCGGCGGAGTTGCTGACGCACCCCGGCAGGCCGAGCGCGGAAGAGATGGAGCAGATCCGCCAGCACGTGGCCCACGGCCTGGATATCCTCCATGCATCTGAGCTGCGCGATGCCGACGTGATCGACATCGTCCGCACCCACCACGAGCGACACGACGGCCAGGGCTACCCGGCCGGGCTGGCCGGCGTGGAGATTCCGCTGGCCGGTCGCATGCTGTCGATCATCGACGCCTACCATTCGATGATCAGCGAGCACACCTACCGGCCGGCGGTGTCCCGCCACCAGGCCCTGCGCGCGATCTACGCGGCCAAGGGAACCCAGTTCCAGGCCGAGCTGGTCGAGCAGTTCCAGGTCTGCCTGGGCGTCTACCCCACCGGCTCGATGGTCGAGCTGACCACCGGCGAGGTCGCAGTGGTGCTGGCGCAGAACCAGGCGCGCCGGCTGACGCCGCGGGTGGTGATCCTGAGTACGCCGGACAAGCTGGCGCTGACCACCTTCCAGGTGATGGACCTGATGAACCAGCCCGAGGGCAAGCCGCAGGTCCACATCCGCCGGGGCCTGGCGCCGGGCGAGTACGGCATCGATACCGCCGACCTCTTCCTGCAGGGAGGCGCCGACCGGGGCGTGCGGGGAGCCACTGCTTGCTGAATCGGGATGCGCTGCGGTCGGCTTTCGAAGCCGCGATCCTGGCGCTCGCGGGAGAGGATCGCATAGCTGCGGTCGTGCTCCAGGTCGAGGGGCTGCGCGAGCGGCGGCTGCGGTTCGGCTACGCCGCCGGTGACGCGGCAGTCGAGCAGGTGCTGAGGCTGATTGCCGACGTGCTGCGTCCGCTGGACACGGCGCTGCAGATCGGCGAGGACCGCTTCGCCCTGCTGCTTCCGGGCATGCGCAATGCCCAGCATGCATTGTTGGCGGTGACCCGGCTGATGCAGGTGTTCGAGCAGCCGGTGGTCGGGCGGGGCGAGCCCTGGCGGGCCCGGCCGGTCATGGGTATCGCACTGTATCCAGACCATGGCGACGGTCCCGAGGCGGTCCTGTTGCGAGCGGACGCGGCACTGGACGAAGCGCTGCGGCTGGGTGAGCAGCACGCGATCCATGACGGCGCCAGCGATCCGGTGGTGGTGCGCTACGGTGAGCTTCACGATGCCATCGAGGGCAACCGGCTGGCGGTGTTCCTGCAGCCGATCCTCGATCTGCAGGGCGGCGGGGTGGTGGGGGCCGAATCGCTCGCGCGCTGGCCGGCGGGTGGCGGCCGGGTGGGTATCTCGCCCGCGGATTTCGTGCCGTTCGCCGAGCAGAGCGGACTGATCGGGCCGCTCACTCATTGGAGCATCAACGCCACCCTGCGGCATGTGGCACAGCTGCGCTCGTCGGTGGGGATGAAGTTCTCGATCAACCTCTCACCGCGGGTGTTCGACCAGCCCGGGCTGGTCGAGAAGCTGACCGGTGCACTGGAGATCTGGGGCATCGCGCCCGAGCGTATCGTCGCCGAGGTGACCGAGACGGCGCTGGTGAACGACCTGGAGCAGACCGTGCGCGTGCTTCGCCGCCTGCGCGATCGTGGCCTCGGCGTCGCGATCGATGACTTCGGCACCGGCTATGCCAGCATCGCCTACCTGCGCAAATTCCAGGCGACCGAGCTGAAGATCGACATCTCGCTGGTGCGCGGGCTCGAGGGCGATGCGCGTGGCGCCAAGTTGATGCGCGCAATCATCGACATGGCCCACCATCTCGATCTGGTGACCGTGGCCGAGGGTATCGAGGATCCGGCAACCCAGGCGTTGCTGGCGGGGATGGGCTGCGATTTCGGCCAGGGCCATCACCTTGGCCAACCCATACCGGCAGGCGACTTCGTCGCTCGCTTCGGCGGCTAGACCGCACCGTGTCCGAAGCATCCGGCCGATGCTGGGCGGCCGCCCGGCCGCCCAGCATCGGATCGATCAGAAGTTGTAACCCTTCTCTTCGTGCTGCGAGAGATCCAGGCCGATCTGCTCCTGCTCGGCATCCACGCGCAGGCCGATGGCGATGTCCAGGATCTTCAGGATCGCGTAGCTCAGCACCGCACTCCACACGATGGTGAAGCCCACGCCCTTGGCCTGGATCCACAGCTGGCCGCCCAGTGAAGTGACATTGCCGAAGCCGCCCAGCGTCGCCGCCGCCAGCGGGCCGGTGAGCAGGCCGCCGATGATGCCGGCAATGGCGTGCACGCCGAACACGTCCAGCGAGTCGTCGTAGCCCAGCTTGTTCTTCAGCTTGGTCGCGGTGAAGAAGCACACCGCGCCGGCGATCAGGCCCAGTACCAGCGCGCCGCCGGGGCCGCAGGTGCCCGAGGCCGGCGTCACCGCGACCAGCCCGGCCACCGCGCCGGACACCGCGCCGAGCACGCTGGGCCGCTTGTGCACGAGCCACTCCACCGCGGTCCAGCCGATCACCGCGCCGGCGGTGGCGATCTGGGTCACCAGCATGGCCATGCCAGCACTGCCGTTGGAGGCCACCGCCGAGCCGGCGTTGAAGCCGAACCAGCCCAACCACAGCAGGCTGGCGCCGATCACCGTGTAACCCAGGTTGTGCGGCGGCATCGGCGTAGTCGGGTAGCCCTTGCGCTTGCCGATCACCAGGCACGCCACCAGGCCGGCGATGCCGGCGTTGATGTGCACCACGGTGCCACCGGCGAAGTCCAGCACGCCGAGGTCGCCCAGCAGCGAGCCGGGGCCGCCCCACACCATGTGCGCCATCGGCAGGTAGACGAAGGTCAGCCACAGCCCGCTGAACCACAGCAGCGCGCTGAACTTCATGCGTTCGGCGAAGGCGCCGATGATCAGCGCCGGTGTGATGATCGCGAACGTGAGCTGGAACATCACGAACACGCTTTCCGGCACCGTGTTGTACAGCGAGTCGGGCTTGAGCCCGGCGAGCATGAAGCGGTCCAGCCCGCCGACGATGGAGTGCAGGTCGACCTGGCCGGCGTGCATGCCCTCGGTGCTGAACGCCAGCGAGTAGCCGTAGACCATCCACAGCACGGTCACCAGCGCGGTGATCGCGAAGCACTGCATCAACACCGACAGCAGGTTCTTGGCGCGCACCATGCCGCCGTAGAACAGCGCCAGGCCGGGAATCGTCATCAGCAGCACCAGCATGGAGGCGGTCAGCATCCAGGCGGTGTCGCCGCTGTCGAGCTTGGGCGTGGCGCCCTGCGCGAAGACGGGGAGGGCGAACAGCAGGCCGCCGAGGAACGCCGCCGGGCGGCGCAGGGCGAGCAGGCGGTCAGAGCGCATCGGCGTCGACCTCCTGCGTGCGGATGCGGATCACCTGCTCGAGGTCGAACACCATGATCTTGCCGTCGCCGACCTTGCCGGTGCGGGCGGCGGTGCCGATCGCCTCGATCGCGCGCTCGGCCTGGTCGTCGGCGACGGCGATCTCGATCTTCAGCTTGGGCAGGAAGTCCACCACGTACTCGGCGCCGCGGTAAAGCTCGGTGTGGCCGTGCTGGCGGCCGAAGCCCTTCACCTCGGTCACGGTCATCCCCTGCACGCCGGCCTCGGCCAGCGCCTCGCGCACTTCGTCGAGCTTGAACGGTTTGATGATGGCGGTAATCCACTTCATGACGTGCGCTTCCCCTCGCGACTGGTTCTGTTGCAGCACAGCAGATTGCGTGCCAGTGCTCGTCGTCCCACGGCCGATGCCGGGAAACGGCGCTTTCGCCTGGCATGAGCGGCCCTATGGGGGTGTGGTCGGGCTCGCTGCGCTCGGAAGCGGTGCGAAGCTTTGCCCGCACATGGTGCAATCGGGATTGCGACGACGTGTCCGGATTGACCGTTGCGGCCTTAATCCGTACCATTTTGGTCTGATTTGTCGGAATCCCCCCGTCATGCTCCGCGTCAGCCGCCTCACCGATTACGCCACCGTGGTGATGACCTGCATCGCCGCGCATCCCGACGACGTGCTCAGCACGGCGCAGATCGCCGACGAGGCGCATCTGGAGCTGCCGACGGTGAGCAAGCTGCTGAAGTCGCTCGGGCACGCCGGCCTGGTCGAGTCGTTCCGCGGCGTCAACGGCGGCTATCGCCTCGCGCGCCCGGCCGGCGAGATCAACCTGGGCGAGATCGTCGAGGCGATGGAAGGGCGCATCGGCATGACCGAGTGCGGCACCGACGGCCAGTGCGAGCGCGAGTCGCAGTGCGGCGTGCGCGGCAGCTGGCGGCGGATCAACCAGGTGCTCGACGACGCCCTGCGCGGCGTGAGCCTGGCCGACATGCTTCGACCGCCGGCCACGCCGGCGCTGGCGACCATCGCCATCAGCGAGATCAAGGGCAGGACCACCGCATGAGCAGCGAACACACCGAGACCACCGCGCCGGTGGAGAACGCCGAGGTCATCGAGGCGCTCGGCCGTCGCTACGCCGCCGGCTTCGTCACCGACATCGAGACCGACTACCTGCCGCCGGGCCTGAACGAGGACGTCGTGCGCGCGCTGTCCGCGCGCAAGGGCGAGCCGGAGTGGATGACCGAGTGGCGCCTGAAGGCCTACCGCCACTGGCTCACCATGCCGACGCCGGACTGGGCCAAGCTCAAGGTGCCGGCGGTGGACTACCAGGCGATCAGCTACTACGCCGCGCCGAAAAAGGCACCGAAGTCGCTGGACGAGGTCGACCCCAAACTGCTGGAAACCTACGAGAAGCTCGGCGTGCCGCTACACGAGCGCGCCAAGCTGGCCGGCGTGGCGGTGGACGCGGTGTTCGACTCGGTCTCGGTCGGCACCACCTTCCGCAAGGAACTGGCCGAGGCCGGCGTGATCTTCTGCTCGATCAGCGAGGCGATCCGCGAGCATCCCGAGCTGGTGCAGCAGTACCTCGGCTCCGTGGTGCCGGTGGGCGACAACTACTTCGCCGCCCTCAACTCGGCGGTGTTCTCCGACGGCTCGTTCGTGTTCGTGCCCAAGGGCGTGCGCTGCCCGATGGAGCTCAGCACGTACTTCCGCATCAACGCGATGAACACCGGGCAGTTCGAGCGCACGCTGATCATCTGCGAGGACGACGCCCACGTCTCCTACCTGGAAGGCTGCACCGCGCCGCAGCGCGACGAGAACCAGCTGCACGCCGCGGTGGTGGAGCTGGTCGCGCTGGAGCGCGCCACCATCAAGTACTCCACCGTGCAGAACTGGTACCCCGGCGACGAGAACGGCGTCGGCGGCATCTACAACTTCGTCACCAAGCGCGGCGACTGCCGTGGCCACGACTCCAAGATCAGCTGGACCCAGGTCGAAACCGGCTCGGCGATCACCTGGAAATACCCCAGCTGCTTGCTGCGTGGCGACCGCGCGGTCGGCGAGTTCTACTCCGTCGCGCTGACCCATCACCACCAGCAGGCCGACACCGGCACCAAGATGATCCACCTCGGCCGCGACACCAAGTCGAAGATCGTCTCCAAGGGCATCTCCGCCGGCCGAAGCTCCAACAGCTACCGCGGCCTGGTGAAGGTGGAGAAGGGCGCCGAGAACGCGCGCAACTACACCCAGTGCGACAGCCTCTTGATCGGCAAGCAGTGCGGCGCGCACACCTTCCCCTACATGGAAGTGAAGAACCCGACCGCCATCGTCGAGCACGAGGCGACGACGTCGAAGATCTCCGACGACCAGTTGTTCTACTGCCGCAGCCGCGGCATCGGCGAGGAAGACGCCGTGTCGATGATCGTCGACGGCTTCTGCAAGCAGGTCTTCCGCGAGCTGCCGATGGAATTCGCGGTGGAGGCGAAGAAACTGCTGGAGGTGTCGCTGGAAGGAGCGGTCGGATGAGGTATGTCGCACTTGCCGCGCTGCTCGTCCTTGCCGGCCTGCTGTGCGCCCCGGTTCACGCCGACCAGCCGCCGGCCGATGGCGCAGTGGTGGCGCAGTTCTGCGCCAAGGCCACCACCCAGTACGACATGACCCGGTGCGCCGGCCAGGTCAGTGGGACCGCCGACAAGGAGCTCAACGCGACCTACCGGGCCGTGCTCAAGAAGTGGGCCGCGTATCCGGAGATGATCGCGAAGCTGCGCAAGGCACAGCGGGCCTGGCTGAGCTATCGCGATGCGGACCTCGCCGCCCGCTTCGCCAATTCCCAAGGCCCCGATCGCGGCACCGCCTATCCGGCGGCCTACGCGCTCTACCAGGCCAGTCTCGAACGCGAACGAACCGCCCGTCTGTGCGACTACCTGCGCGGCGACGCCTACGGCGAACAGGACAGCGCGCCCTGCGCCGACCTGGTCAGCCACCCGTTCGTCGTCCCCCATACGCCCTGACGCCATTACTGCGAAAACCCAAGCCATGCTGATCATCGAAAACCTCCACGCCCGCGTCGAAGGCAAGGAAATCCTCAAGGGCCTCAGCCTCACCGTGAAGCCGGGCGAGGTGCACGCCATCATGGGCCCGAACGGCGCCGGCAAGTCCACCCTGGGCAACGTGCTGTCCGGGCGCGAGGGCTACGAGGTCACCGCAGGCTCGGTCAGCTTCAACGGTGTCGACCTGCTGGCGATGGAGCCGGAAGCGCGCGCCGCCGCCGGCGTGTTCCTGGCGTTCCAGTACCCGGTGGAAATCCCCGGCGTGAACAACACCTACTTCCTGCGCACCGCGCTCAACGCGCAGCGCAAGGCGCGCGGCGAGAAGGAACTGGATTCCATGGCCTTCCTCAAGCTCGTGCGCGAGAAGCTCAAGGACATGCAGATCTCCGACGAGCTGCTGCATCGCGCCGTCAACGAGGGCTTCTCCGGCGGCGAGAAGAAGCGCAACGAGATCTTCCAAATGGCGGTGCTGGAGCCGAAGCTGGCGATCCTCGACGAGACCGACTCGGGGCTGGACATCGACGCGCTCAAGCAGGTCGCCGCCGGCGTCAACGCGCAGCGCTCGCCCGAGCGCGCGGTGCTGATGATCACCCACTACCAGCGCCTGCTCGACTACATCCAGCCGGACTTCGTGCACGTGCTGGCCGACGGCCGCATCGTGGAGAGCGGCGACAAGAGTCTGGCGCTCAAGCTCGAGGCGCAGGGCTACGCCTGGCTGCGCGACGAACCGGCCGGAGCCTCGGCATGAGCCAGGCCGCGGCCCTCGTTCCGTTCGTCGAGGCGCAGCGCGAGGCGGCGCTGCCGGTCAGCGGCATCGCCTGGCTGGACGCGGCGCGCCGCGAGAACCTCGACGCCTTCCTCGCCGCCGGCCTGCCGGACACGCGCGTGGAAGCATTCAAGTACACCGCGCTGCGCGCGCTGGGCCAGCGCCGCTACGCCATCGGCGATGCGGCGGCCGCCACGCGGGCGATCGATGCAGCGGCACTGGCGCTGCCGGGTGTCGACGGCCCGCGCCTGGTGTTCGTCAACGGCGCGCTGCGCGCCGATCTCTCCGCGTTGGACGCGTTGCCGGCCGGCCTGAGCCTGCAGCTGCTGTCGCAGGCGTTGGCCACCGACGCCGAGCCATTGCGCTTCGCGCTGGCGCGCGCCTACCGCGAGGCCGGCGACGCGTTCGCCCAGCTCAACGCGGCCTTCGCCGCCGAGGGCGTGGTGCTGCGCGTGGCGCCGGGCGCGCGGATCGAGGTGCCGGTGCACCTGTGCCTCGTCGGCGCGGCGTCCGAAGGCGACGCGATGTGGCACCTGCGCCAGGTGATCGAGCTGGGCGAGGGCGCTTCGCTCATCCTCGTCGAGCATCACCTGGGCCACGGCGAGCATGCCCACCTGGGCACCGCGGTCACCGATATCTCGCTGGGCGAGCGGGCGCGGCTGCAGCACGTGATCCTGCAGTCGGCCGCCGAGGGCAGCGTGCTGGTGCGTCGCACCGGCATGCAGCTGCGCGCCGGTGCGCATGCCACCCTGCACGCGCTGGAGCTGGGCGGTGCGCTGAGCCGCCACGAACTGCAGGCCGACGTGACCGGCGATGGCGCGCGGCTGGAAACGCGCGGCGCCTTCGTGCTGCATGGTCGCCAGCATGCGGACACGCAGATGCTGGTGCGCCATACCGCGCGCAACTCCTCGTCCGAGGCCCTGTGGCGCGGCGTCGCCGACGGCCGCGCGCGCGGCGTGTTCCGTGGCGCGATCTACGTGGCGCCGGGTGCCGACGGCACCGACGCCAGCCTCAGCAACAAGAACCTGCTGCTGTCCGCCAACGCCGAGATCGACACCAAGCCCGAGCTGGAGATCCACGCCGATGAGGTGAAGGCTGCGCACGGCGCCACCGTCGGCCAGCTCGATCCGCGCGCGCTGTTCTACCTGCGCTCGCGCGGCATTCCCGAGGCGCAGGCGCGCGCCATGCTCACCGCCGCGTTCTGCCGCGCCGTGCTGGACGACCTGCCGAACGAGGCGCTGCGCGAGCATCTCGCCAGCCTGCTGGAGGCGAGGCTTCCCGCGTAATGCGAAAGAACCCGTAGGAGCGCACCCTGTGCGCGACCGCTTCTGGTGTTCCAAGCAAAGGGCGTTCGCGCACAGGGTGCGCTCCTACAGGGCGGCCATGACAGGATTTTGGAGATGAACATGCAAACCAGCGCGGCCGCTCTCGACGTCCAGCGCATCCGCGCCGATTTCCCGCTGCTGTCGCGCTCGGTGCACGGCAAGTCGCTGGTGTACTTCGACAACGCCAACACCAGCCAGAAGCCGGCGGCGGTGATCGAGGCGGTGGACCGCTACTACCGCGAATACAACGCCAACGTCTCGCGCGCCGTGCACTTCCTCGGCGAGGAGGCGACCAGCGCCTACGAAGGCGCGCGCGACAAGCTCGCCGCCTTCATCAATGCCACGTCGCGCAATGAGCTGGTGCTCACCTCCGGCACCACCCAGGCCACCAACCTGGTCGCCTACAGCTTCGCGCTGCCGCGCCTGCAACCGGGCGACGCGATCCTCACCACGGTGATGGAGCACCACGCCAACATCGTGCCGTGGCAGCTGGTGGCCCAACGCGCCGGCGCCACCGTGAAGGCCGCGCCGATCAACGAGCGCGGCGAGCTGATCGTCGAGCGCTTCGTCGAGCTGCTCACGCCGGAGGTGAAGCTGGCCTGCGTCACCCACGTCTCCAACGTGCTCGGCACGGTGAACCCCATCCGCGAGATCGCCCGCGAGTGCCGCAAGCGCGGCATCCCGCTGCTGGTCGACGGCTCGCAGGCGGTGCCGCATCGCCCGGTCGACGTGCAGGCGCTGGGCTGCGATTTCTACGCGCTCACCGGCCACAAGATGCTCTCGCCCACCGGCACCGGTGCACTGTGGGCGAAGAAGGAACACCTGGCCGCGATGCCGCCGTTCTTCGGCGGCGGCGAGATGATCCGCGAGGTGCGCTTCGACGGCACCACCTTCGCCGAGCCGCCGCACAAGTTCGAGGCCGGCACGCCGAACATCGCCGGCTTCGTCGGCCTCAGTGCGGCGATCGACTATTACCAGTCGCTCGGTTTCGAGGCGATCCACGCCCACGAGCAACAGCTGCTGGCCTACGCCACCGAGCGCCTGCGCGAGGTGCCCGGCGTGCGCATCTTCGGCGAGGCGGCGGAGAAGGAGCCGGTGATCTCGTTCCTGGTCGACGGCGCCCAGGCAACGGATCTGGCCACCCTGCTCGACCTGCAGGGCGTGGCCGTGCGCTCGGGCCACCACTGCGCCCACCCGCTGATGCAGTTCTTCGGCGTCCCCGCCACGCTGCGCGCCTCGCTGGCGTTCTACAACACGCGCGAGGAAGTGGATGCGTTCATCGAGGCGCTGGGGAAGGTGCGCAAGCTTTTGATGTGAGGGGGCTGGGGTTCGGCGTCCGCTTCGCCGGATGCTCCGGGTTCTCTCGAGCTCCATGGCCCTCACCGTCATCCCAGCTTCCGCTGGGATGACGAGCGTGGGGCTTTCGGCATTAATCGTGGAGTCCGGGATTCAAGTGCCGAGGCCGCTTGAGACGGTAGCGCCGGGTGTAACCACGCCAACCCCGCCCCGCCACCTGACCCCAATCAAACCACCCACCCGCCGCCGCGCTACGCTGTCACCCATTCCACGACGGTCACCCTATGCTCGCCTCGCTCCCCGCCTTCCTGCGCATCCCGCTCGCCATCGCCCTGCTGATCGTCAACACGATCGTCCACGTGCTGCCGTTGTTCGCGCTCACCTTCGTCAAGCTGCTGCTGCCGATCCATGCCGCGCGCGTGGCGATGTCGCGGGTGCTGGTGGCGCTCGCCGAGAGCTGGATCGGCGTCAACAGCGCGCTGTTCGACCTGTTCACCCGCACCCGCTGGCAGGTGGAGGGGCTGGAAGGCCTCAAGCGCGACGGCAACTACCTGGTGCTGTGCAACCACCAGAGCTGGGTCGACATCCCGGTGCTGCAGAAGGTGTTCAACCGCCGCATCCCGTTCCTGCGATTCTTCCTCAAGAGCCAGCTGATCTGGGTGCCGCTGCTCGGGCCGGCCTGGTGGGCGCTGGATTTCCCCTTCATGAAGCGCCACTCGCGCGAGGAACTGGCCCGGCATCCCGAGCTGGCCGGCAAGGACCGCGAGACCACCCGCAAGGCGTGCGAGAAATTCCGCCACATGCCGGTGTCGGTGATGAACTTCGTCGAGGGCACGCGCTTCACCCGCGCCAAGCACGACGCCCAGGGCGCGCCGTACGCTCACCTGCTGCGGCCCAAGGCCGGCGGCGTCGCCTTCGTGCTGGATGCGATGGGTGAGGGCCTGCACGCCATCGTCGATGTCACCATCGTCTACGCCCACGGCGCCGGCTCGATGATGGACCTCATCGCCGGCCGCGTGCGCGACATCCGCGTGCATATCCGCCAGCGTGTCATCGACCCGGCCCTGCGCGGCGACTACGAGAACGACGCCGCCTTCCGCGAGCGCTTCCAGGCGTGGATCAACACGCTGTGGGCGGAGAAGGATGCGGATGTGGGGCGGCTGCTCGAGGGCTGAGGCGAACCGCCCATCCAACTGGGCCGGGTCGCTACCTGTTCCCCGATCAGGACCGTGGCCGAGGCTTCTTGGGTGGAGGCCCCGGCTCGACGAAAGCAACGCCCATAAGGGCTGCCTCCGCGACGATCTTCTCCAGGGCCGCCTTGCCTGCATCGTTGACATAGAGGGACGCGGCCGCCGTCAGCGGATCCTTGAACACGGCGGGTTCGACCGGTACTGCATGCTCGAAGAATGCTTCCTTCACGATGGATCCACTGGGTCGCTTGGTTGACCGGCTCTCATCGATGCAGGGAATCAGGTTCGTCACGTTGTAGAACCAGCGCGTTTCTTCACCGCAGTCCATGGCCAGGAACTGGCCGAAAGCGGACAGGAAGGGTCCCATCGCCGCCTTGGCCTTGTCGCTCATGGCCAGTGCGCCCGGCGTCAGCGCGCTGACATCGGCCAACGGCTTGGGTTTCCTCTTCCCGGGCTCGACAAACACCTCGACCTTGGGGCGGCTTGGCCAGGCAAGCGGAGTCCCGGACGTGTCGAACATCCCGGATGCGACTTCCTCGTTACTGGCAAAGACCAGCGGCGCGTAGTCATTGACCGCGTCGCTCTTGAGTTCCCAGACCCTCGTCATCGCCGCTTCGTTGTTCGATGTCGTCACGGCCGCTTTCATCCCTGGTTTCTCGTCGCGTGCTTGCCATCATGCCGCAACCAGAATTGCAGGAACGCGAGGATGTGCGCGCGGTATGCCGGCCCCGCATAGCGGTCCAGGTCCATGTGCCGGGCGCCGGGGACCACCCATAGCTGCTTGGGGCTGGCCGCGGCGCGGTACATCGCCAGCGATTCGTCGAGGGTGGTGCGCCGATCGGCGGAACCGGCAACAAGCAGCTTGGGCACGCCCAGCTTGCGGACGTGATCGATGGGGCGCATCTGTTGCATGGACAGGCCGAGATGCGGCTTCACCGTCATCGCCAGCAGCGGCTCAAGCCATGCGCCTATCACGCCGCCATACAAGCGCATACGGTCGTCGAGTGCCTGCGCCAGGGTGGGGTAAACCTGTTCCAGCACCATCGCGTCGACCTGCAGCCGCGGCTGCGCCAGCAGGGCGGCGGCTCCACCCATCGAGGTGCCAATGAGGCCGATCGGTTGCCCGGGCGCCAGCTTCCTCAGCTCCGCGACGGCTGCCTGCGCGTCGCGCGCTTCCAGGTAGCCGAAGGTGATCGCCCGGCCCGGACTTTCACCCGAGGCCTGGAAGTCGATCAGCAACACCGAATAGCCCGCCTGGTGCAGGAAGCGCGCACGGTCCAGCATGCTCAGGCGATTGGCGCGCACGCCATGGAGCAGCAGCACCGCACCGATGCCCCGGCCGGGAACGAACCAGCCGTGGATCATCGAGCCGGAGTCGCTGCCGAATACCACCGGGCGTGCGGGGAGATCGCTTGGCGGTGGTCCGATCCCCGCAGGGACGGGATGGATAAGCAGATCGCCAGCGAACCAGATCGCGGCACCAGCCAGCAACATGCAGAGTGCCGATCCGACTACCAGCCGGCGCATCCAGCGAAAGGTCTTCACGTTCTATGTCCCAAGCCGCCATATCCGCGCGCAACGCTCGCTGGCGAGAAGGGCTTTTGCGTGGCCACCATCGGGCTTGGCGGTAGCGGTCAAAGACGGGCTGCTTAATTTCCTCCGCCGCATTCTTGGGGGCACCGATGCCTGGCGGTTTCGCGTTGCCGGATTTTGGCTTAAACGATGGTCGCGATCATGCTGGAGCAAAAGCCGAAGGGCAGGCCGTGAGCTTTAACCGGAAGGCAAGCTCGATGGCGCCGTCGTCCGGGATCGCCGCTTCGTACATGCGGTCCAGCCGATCCTCGCATTCTTCCGAATCGTCCCAGGCCTGCGCGAGCACCTCTGCGGCCCGCGGCAGTCCGAAGTAGCGAAAGCCTACGATGGCCTCGGAGAGCTCTTCGACACTGAGCGATTCCAGTGCGTGAACGACACCCCCGCTCATGACCCGGCCGTGGGCTTGCAGCAGCGCGGCCAGCGCCCGGTCTCCTTCGGCCGGTGAGGGGCCGCCGAAGTCCAGGCAGGCGCGGTTCCAGATGATGTCTTGCATGGTCACGGTCCTTGCAGCGGGTTTACCAGCGATGTTCGTTGTATGGACGATCCCGACCATCACGCGGCATGCCCAACCGGTTCCCTGCTCGGCGATGCAGTAGAAGATAGAAAAGACCACAGATCATGCCGGCCATGCCACCGGGGGCCGACCCCAGCGCCACGACCGACGATAGAGGGAGCGGGCTGTGGGGCATGATGACAAGCGGCACGGTTCCCGCCGCAGCCCCCGCCAGTCCGCATACGCCACTCCCGGGCCAGACCCCGAGGCGGTCACGGATCAGCCAGGCCACGGCGCCAGTAGCCGACGCAGGCGGAGCACCGAGGGTGAAGACAGGCGCGATCAAGGCCATGCCCTGAATTGTCGGAAGTGTGCCCGTCGATACGACATTCAAGCCGGCTCCCACCAACCAGATGCAAAGCGGCCCACCGAGAGCGAACAAGGCAACGGCCTTCAGAAGGCTCGTGAATCCGGCCAGAAAGGGCTTTGGGGCGTGTTCTTCGGGCATGGTCAAAGAGTCGCCTGGTCATGTCGTATCGTCCACCCCGCGACTTCCGGGGGCGTGGGATGACAACGCGGGCCGTCGATGCGCCCTCGGCAAGATACCGGGGTGAGGCCATCGTCCCCGGGACAGTCCATCCGGTCGCTTCCCGAGCTCATGCCGTCAGGGCGGACAAAAAGCCTGCGTATGGGGTGATGGCCCTCACGGCACCAGATAGAAATCCAACGGAATCAACTCGACCGCCCAATCGCCTTCCTCGCCTATCTGCGCGGCCGGGTGCATTGCGGCGATGCGCAGCGCTTCCTCCTGGCTGTCCGCCTCGATGATGAACAGGCCGCCGACCACTTCCTTCGATTCGATGTAGGGGCCGTCGGTGATCTGCGTCTTGCCGGCTCGCGGGCGCAGCGTGCGCCAGTGCTCCAGGTCGCCCAGCGAGGCGGAGACCAGCACCTTGCCGGTGGCGCGCATCTTCTCGTCCAGCGCCGGGCACTGGCTGACGATGGCTTTAACGGCGTCGGGCGACAGGGCGGCGAATTTTTCGGGGGTGAAGTAGGCCAGGCCGAGGTATTTCATGGGAGATCCTTTTGGGGTGGTCTGCACGTACGACGAACCGGAGGATCGGACATCGACACCGATCCGCGAGGGTGTTGTAGCGGATTGCGGTTTGCGCGTCCGTTCCCCCCCGCGGGCCGCTGGCCGGCTGCGACCATCCCGATGCCGCGTGAACCGGTCGCAAGGAACTGCTGCGACCGGCCACTTCACCTTAGTCGGGTTGTGCGCACGCCGGGGGCTCGTTCACAGTGGGGTGTCGTTCCGAAACGTTCGGAACGCGGGGCCCAGGCCCTCACCGGATTCGTCAGCAACGCGCTCCCGCTCGGGGCGCATCGGGGGAGAACCATGAAGACGCGTCGCGATTTCCTGACCCAGGCACCGCTGGGCCTGCTCGGTGCCGTGGTGGCCGGTGGTGCCATCGCCCAGACCGGCGAGAACCCGCCGGCCACGCCGACGACCCCGCCGCCCGGTTCGCCGGGGGCGTTCAACACGGCGCCGCCGGTGGGGCCGAAGCTGAGCACGGCGACCTTCGCCGAGGCGGAAAAGCTGATGCAGGTGACGATGACCGAGCCGCAGCGCGCCATGGCGGTGGCCAACTGGCCGACCTCGCTCGCCGGCCTGCTGGAGCGTCGCACCGGCCCGCGCAAGGTGGCGCTGGAAGAAGGGCTGGCGCCGGCTACCACGTGGTTCCCGGCGATGGGGCGCGCCCATGTCGGTCCCGCGCACGACCGCTTCATGCCGTCGAAAGTGGCCGTGACCCCGCTGCCGGCCAAGGACGAGGACATCGCCTTCGCCTCGGTCGCCCAGCTCGGCGCGTGGATCCGCACGCGCAAGCTCACGTCCACGCGCTTGACCAAGATCTACCTCGATCGCCTGAAGCGCTTCGACCCGCAGCTGCGCTGCGTGATCACGCTGTGCGAGGAGCACGCGCTGAAGCAGGCCGCGCAGGCGGACAGGGAGATCGCCGCCGGCAAGTACCGCGGCCCGCTGCACGGCATCCCGTGGGGTGCGAAGGACCTGCTCGACACCGCCGGCATCGCCACCACCTACGGCGCCGAGCCGTTCAAGCATCGCGTGCCGAAGGACGACGGCGCGGTCACCCGCAAACTCAACGAAGCCGGTGCGGTGCTGGTGGCCAAGCTCAGCCTGGGCGCGCTGGCGCTCAACGACATCTGGTTCGGCGGCCAGACCATGAACCCGTGGTTGCCGCAGGAGGGCTCCTCCGGCTCCAGCGCCGGCCCGGCCTCGGCCACGGCGGCCGGCCTGGTGGCGTTCGCCATCGGCAGCGAGACCCAGGGCAGCATCATCAGCCCCTGCATGCGCTGCGGCACCACCGGCTTGCGCCCCACCTACGGCCGCGTGCCGCGCACCGGCGCGATGACGCTGTGCTGGACGATGGACAAGCTCGGTCCGATCACCCGCTCGGTGGAAGACACCATGCTGGTGCTGCACGCCATCCACGGCACCGACCCGGGCGACAGCGCCAGCGTGGCGGCGCACTTCGACTACGACGCGGGCGCCCCGATCAAGGGCCTGAAGGTGGGCTACTTGCCCGGCTGGCTGAAGGAAGCGCCGGCCACCGATCTGGATCGCGCAGCGCTCGAGCAGCTGCGCTCGCTCGGCCTGGTGCCGACCGAGGTGTCGCTGCCCGACTGGCCGTACGATGACCTCAACCTGCTGCTGTTCGCCGAGGCCGCCGCCGCGTTCGAAGAGCTGACGCTCTCCGGCGAGGCCGACACGATGCGCGAGCAGACCCCGGACGCATGGCCGAACCTGTTCCGCGAATCGCGCTTCCTCTCCGCCGTGGACTTCGTCCAGGCCGATCGCCTGCGCCGCCGGGTGGCCAGGGAGATGGAGCGGGTGATGGGCGAGGTGGACCTGCTGCTGGTGCCTTCGCTGCGCGACGAGATGATGGTGATCTCCAACATGACCGGCCAGCCCTCACTGACCCTGCGCACCGGTTTCGTCGAGGTGAGCCAGGTGCGCAGCGACTGGGCGCCCAACCCGGCCCACCCGCAACCCATGCTGGCCAAGCCGCACCGCGTCCCCTACGGCGTCACCCTGGTCGGCCGCCTGTTCGAGGAAGGCACGCTCGGCCGCGTCGGCCGCGCGCTGGAGGCGAAGGTCGCGGTGGCGGGAGAGCGGCCGCCGGGGTTCTGAGCGCAGGCCCTGTGCCGATCAGAGCCATCGCCTCCGAGTCGGGGCGATGGCTCCCAGCTTCGTCATCCCGGCGAAAGCCGTGGGCGCACTAAAAAGGCGAATGCCGGTCATCCAGCGTCTTTGCTTTCCATCGCGCAAAAGTCAGCGCACGACCGGCGCTCCCGATCGAGGCGCGCTTAGAACTCTCGCTTGCTTGACCGAAGTGTCGAGATTCCCTCAAGGAGCCGGAGGCGTGTTGCCGGTCGCGGCGATCACGTCGCTGACCAGGCGCGCCAGTCCCGGCATGTCGTAGTTGGGTGGGTCGATCGTGCTGCCCAGGCGGGCGATCACCAGGTGCTGCGAGGGCACCACCACGATGCGCTGGCCGTTGAGTCCCGAAGCGTAGAACGTATCGGCAGGCATACCGTGACGGACGCGCCATCGCGCATTGGCGGTGTCGCTGGCGTTGATCCAGAACCCCGCCGCGTAGTCGCTGTCCAGCGTGCGCCGGGTCGAGTAGGCCACCCAGCCTGGGGGCAGGATGCGCTTGTCGCCCACCTTGCCGTCATCGAGGTAGAGCTGGCCGAAACGTGCCCAGTCGCGCGCGGAGGCGTAGATGCGGGTCGAACCGATCGGCGTGCCGGCCGCATCGAATTCGATCACCACGTGGCGCATGCCGACCGGCTTGAACAGTTCATCCCGGGCGAAGCGGAGCACGTCCTGGGCCTTGCCACCAACGGCGTCGCGGATGATGGCGGAAGCGATCAGCGTGTTGCCGCTGGTGTACTCCCACACCTCTCCGGGCTTGTGCCTGAGCCTCGCCCGTTCGGCGAAGCCGGCCATGTCACGTTCCAGGAACAACATGCGCGAGACGGGATCGAACCCGGTGTCGCTCTCGGTCAGATCGAGTCCACTGGTCATGCGGAGCAACTGGTCGAGCGTGATGGCGTGGCGCGGATCGTCGGCGTGATCCCACGCGGCCACCGGTGCCCGGTGCTCGACATCCAGGCGATGCTGGCGGACGAGAATGCCGACCAGGGCATTGGTGACCGACTTGCTCACCGAAAAGCCGAGCAACGGCGTGTCCACGCCCACGTCATTGGCGTAGCGCTCGGCGATGATTCGGCCATCACGCATGATCACGATCGCGTGGATGCGCCGGAAGGGCGGCCTGGAGGGTTCCGCGAACGCGCGCGCAAGCGCCGCCTGCAGGGCAGGGGAGCCGGGTTCGATCGCTGGTTCCGGTGATGCTTCCGTCGGGCGCTGGAGCGGCGGACGGTGCTCCGGCAGGCTGCCCAGCGTGCAGCCGTAACCGGGTTGGAAATACGCCGTGCTGCGAAACAGGCCGAGCCAGTTGGCATGGACCGCGTGCTGCTTGAAGTCGATGGCGTAGTGCAGGTGCCGCCGGATCAATTTGAGCCCCGGATTGGCGGCAATGTCCTCGGCGAAAACCCGATCCGGTGCCCGGCCCGAGACGAATACGCCGCCGCAGAGCGCCTCGCTCACCACCGCAGTGCCAACCCGCAGCGCACGATCGGGGCGAAAGGCGAGTATGCCGATGAGGGCTGCACCGATGAGCAGGACGCCAATCAAGCGTCGCCGCGTTCGACCTGCGGCTTGTCCGGAGGGTTTCATGCGATTCCTTTCGTTGTCGCCATGCTGCGGTGTCGGGGATTCGTCCGCCAGTGACAGCCGTCATCCGTGCACGGTCTACCGAAGCTGGATAATGCCAGCGGACGTTCCGGCCCGGCGCGTCGCCCAAGAACGGTTGCCCAATGTCCAATCTCCCGGCTTTTGCTTACGTCGACGTGCTGACCCGCCTCGACACCGGCGACAGCTCCGGCCTGCCGCCGGATCTGGTCGACACGCCGCTGAAACGCGAAGCGCTGCACGCGCTGCTGAAGGCCGCGGAAGCCGTGCATCGCGCCGCGGTCAGCACCACCCAGGTCGCCGATGCCCTGCGCCGCGACCAGAAGTTCGTCCGCCCCGGACCGCCGTCGCCGCACCTGGTACGGCTGCGCCAGCAGCAGGCGCAGGCACGCCAGGCGACGAACCAGGCAAAGCAGGCGTTCATCGTGGCGGCGGATGCGTTCGTGCGGGCGTTTGGGCTCGTGGTGCCGGCGAAGGTGGGCCTGGAAGTCTTTGCGCAGGATTGGATGAGGGCGCGCGTACCAAAGGATGAGGCGTCCTGAAGTCAGTTCCAGGTCGATTGGGTTCAGGCCGGCGCGGATCGACCGAACCATGGGCTATGCCAGCGGGGCGCTCCTGCACGGTCCGCCGCGGGAAGGTCGATCGAGCCGACCTCGCCATCTGAGTGGATGTCGAGATTTCCAATCTGATCGGGTGGAAGTTTTACTTCGTCGACGATGTCCTGTTTTGCGGTAACCAGGATCGTCCGTGGTACCGGCTGCTTGAGGGCGAAGGTCGCGAGCGCATCGGGGGCGGGGCGAAACATCACGGGCGCGTCGGCGCTCACGTACATGTCCAGTAAGGCTGGGGCATCTTTCTCTGCCACGGCATGATGGCAGTCAGTCCATCAGGCATGCAGCGCCGATACATTCGGGCCTGCGTTGGAGGCGCCCGCTACGTCCGCTCCGATGGCTTGTGTCGCACCCAACAAGCCTGCGGCGAAAGCGAGGGGCGTGCATGCCATGTCGGCGCGCGCTGCCCGGTCAAAGCGATTGCGGACAACGCATGGATCGCGGATTGATCGATCCGATCCGTCATGCAGGCCGTTTCGGACCAGGCTTTCCACACCTGCGCGATGCACAGGCGCTGCCTGATGCAGGTGCACATGCAAAAGCATCAGTCCGAATGGGAAAGTTCGTAATCATCAGACTAATTGCGGGGTGGCACTATGGCTCCCGAAATGGTCGGGCGCGCTTTTCTGGCGTGAGCCCACGTGCGAGAAGCGGGATGCGCGATTTACGTGCTTTCGCGGCGACAGGAAGGTGTTGCTTGCCATGACGCCGATGGGGATCGGACCACCCGTTGCACCGGGATCGCGTGAGCCGGCTTGCGGACACGGCATCCACTCCGCGCGGGATGCATCTGCGCCGGGCCGTACCTCAGCCGCGATGGCCATCGCTCTCGCCCTGGCGCATGCGTGACGGACTGGACCTGCATCGTCGCACCTGCCGGCGACGCGGTCTTGCCTTGCCTGCATCGATAGCCGCGGCCGGCTCGTCCACGTGGCGCTGCGTCCGCTCCGCAGGTCGGCATTCGACCACGCCGCGGTATCGACAGCACACGTGCATCGGCAGTGCATGAGCGAGGTGGCCACCGAGTCGCTCGGTCCTGCTTCGAACGACAAGCGTTGCCGCCCATCATCGGCAGGAGGAAATCCATGGTCAGGCTCAACCGACGAAACTTTCTGGGGGCATCGATCGGGTCGATCGCCGCAGCGCTTTCCTCCGGGATGCCGGTGCGCGCAACCGGTCGCCCTGAGCGGGGCGACCTGGACACACCCGCGCCGGTACCCGGTCGCTTCGAGCCAACGGTCGAGTCGCTCAAGGCGTACCAGACCCCCGAGTGGTTCCGGGACGCCAAGTTCGGCATCTGGGCGCACTGGGGGCCGCAGGCCGTGCCTCGGCAAGGCGACTGGTACGCGCGTTTCATGTACGTGCCGGGGCACCCCCACTACGACCATCACGTCAAGAACTACGGTCACCCTTCGGTGGTCGGCTACAAGGACATCATCCCGCTGTGGACCGCCGACAAGTTCGATCCCGATGCGCTGATGGCGAAATATGCCGCCGCCGGGGCGAAGTATTTCGTCTCGATGGGCGTGCACCACGACAATTTCGACCTGTGGGATTCGCGACATCACCGCTGGAACGCCGCAGCGATGGGGCCCAGGCGCGACATCGTCGGTGCCTGGAAGGCAGCGGCGACGCGGCGCGGCCTGCGCTTCGGCGTGTCCGAGCATCTCGGTGCCAGCTATTGCTGGTGGTATCCGAACCATCTGTACGACCAGTTCTGGCCGAAACTCGGGATCGACTATGACGGCGCCGATCCTCGCTACGAAGACCTCTACCACGACAATCGCGACCAGCCCTTCCGCAACACGCCGGGCAGCTGGTACACCAGCAATGCCGATTACCACCGGACGTGGTATCGGCGGATTCGCGATCTCGTCGACCACTACCAACCCGACCTGCTCTATTCCGACGGCGGGCTGCCGTTCGGTGCGATCGGTCGTTCGCTGGTCGCCGATCTCTACAACAGCAGCATCGCCCGCAGCGGAAAGCTGGATGCGGTCTACAACTGCAAGGATTCCGGGTCGGGCGAATTCCACAAGGAATGGGCGGTGCAGGACGTCGAGCGTGGCGTGCTGAAGGGCATCAACCCGCTGCCCTGGCAAACCGATACCTCGAACGGCGACTGGTTCTTCAACGAGAACGACCGCTACAAGACCGCGGACGAGGTCGTGACCATGCTGGCCGACATCGTCAGCAAGAACGGCAACCTGCTGCTCAATGTCGTGCTCCATGCCGACGGCAGCCTGCCGCCCGAGTCCGAGCAGTTGCTCGCCGAGCTGACGACGTGGATGGCGGTCAACGCGGAGGCCATCCACGGCACGCGGCCGTGGAAGATCGACGGCGAGGGGCCGACCGAGGCGGCCGCGGGCATGTTCAAGGAACAGGTCGCCTACACCGCCCGGGACATCCGCTTCACGACCAAGGGCGATCGCCTTTTCGCGATCACCCTCGGCGAGCCGGAGGGCAGCGTCGCCATCGCCTCGCTGGCCAGCGGCAATCCTTACTCCGGACGACCGGTGCGACACGTACGGCTGCTCGGTCATCACGGTGCCATCGCCTTTCGGCAGACCGGGCAGGCGCTGCTCGTCGATGTCCCCGCGACGCTGCCGACCCGCCACGCCAGCGTGTTCGAGATCACCTTCGCCTGAGCGCGTACGCAACGGCACGACGCCGGCACTCTCCTTCGACGTGGACGACGACCGATGAATCTGAAAAGGCATGCGACCGACCAGGCGGCGAAGATCGCGATCGCGCTTGCACTGGGTGCCGGGTTTGCCTCCGTGCAGCCGGCACAGGCGCAAAGTCCCGCCGGTCATGCCGACCCGACGGGCGAAGGGCAGTTGTTCGTCGGCACCTGTTACCAGCCGATCGACCGCAGCCCGGCACAGATCAGGCACGACATCGCGATCATGAAGCAGGCCGGCTTCACCATGGTGCGCATGGGCGATCTGTCCTGGGACTCGTTCGAGCCGCGCGAAGGCCAGTTCGAGTTCGCTTGGTTCGACGCGATCCTGGCCCAGATGCACGCCGCCGGGATCAAGGTGATTCTCGACATTCCCGGCCTGCCGGCGCCGGTCTGGCTGCATCGGAAATACCCGGGCGTCGATATCGTCAACCAGGACGGCGTGCGACTCCATCCAGCCACCCGTTACTGGGACGACATCAGCGACCCGGACTATCGGCGTCTGGTGCGGCAGCTCGCCGAGAAGATGCTCGCGCGCTACGCGCACAACCCGGCGGTGGTGGCGGTCGGCTACGACAACGAGGTGGGCAGCTCGCCGATGTCCTACTCGGAAGGCGATCGTGCACGCTTTGTCGCCTGGCTCAAGCAGCGCTACGGGACGATCGCGGCGCTCAACAAGGCCTGGGCGACGCAGCGCTGGTCGCGCCGGATAAACGACTGGAGCCAGGTCGAGCTGCCCTATGGCGAGGGGCCGGGACCGAACGAACGCAACCTCGACCTGCATCGCTTCTGGTCCGACATGACCATTGCCGACCTCGGCGACCTCGATGACGTGCGCAAGCACGTCGCGCCCGATCTGCCCGCCGTCTCCAACCTGTGGCCCAACGCGCCGGCCAAGGGCTTCGATTACCTGCGTTCATGGAACCGGTATTCGACCTACGGAGCCGAAGGCTTCTACCCCGATACCCGCGACCCGCTGGGTGCCGCGTTCGACGTCATGATGATCAAGGCCGGGCATCGCACCCCGGTCTGGTTCAACGAATTCACCGCCGGTGGCGGTGGCGACTACGGCGTGCCGGGCCGCTCGCGCATGTGGGCCTATTTCGGGCTGCTCCATTACGCCCAGACGTTCCTGGCCTGGACCTTCAACTCGCACATCGGCGGCGAGGAGCAATCGCTGTTCGGCCTGCTCGACCACGATGGCCGGCCCTCGTGGAAGGTCGGTGAGTTCGCCCGGATAGCCAAGGAGTTCAAGCAGCTGCAGACGATGGGCTTTCCGCGCCGGCGCCAGCCGCAGGTCGCGATCGAGGATTCGTACGAGACGGCCTGGATCACCAACCCGCCGCCCGGGCCGAACACCATGAGGCAGTACTTCACCGACAACTACAGCGACCAGCTCAAGGCCGCCTTCCAGCCCTTTTTCAAGGACAACATCGATGTGGCGGTGATCGACATCGCCCACGACCCGATCGACAACTACAAACTCGTGTTGCTGCCGGCCACCTACGTGATGGACGAGCCGACGGCGAACGCGATCCGGCGGTATGTCGCCCAGGGTGGCACCGTCGTCATGACCGGCTATTCGGCCAAGGTCGACGGGACCGGAAAGTGGTTCGAAACGCCACTGCCCGGACGTCTGGCCGACGTCTTCGGGCTGCGCACCGATCCGTTCTACCGGTCGAAACAACCGATCACCCTGAGCTTCGAAGGAAAGGAACTGACCGGTTCCGCCGGCTACTACGAAGTGCTCGAGCCGGGCACGGCAAGCGTGCTGGCGAGCTTCGGAAACACCCCGCAAAAGAGCCCGGCGATCACCCTCAACCACTTTGGCAAGGGCGAGGCGATCTATCTCGCCACGGCATCGCAAGCGGCGTTCCTCGGTCCGCTGGTCCGCTCGCTCTATGCGAAGCTGGCGATCGAACGCGGTCCCGTCACGCCCGATGGCGTCATCGCCCGCGTGGTCAACGGTCGCACCGTGTACGTCAACACCACCGACACCCCGGTGACCGTCTCCTTCGATGGCCGCAAACGCGATGTGCTGACCGACCGCTCCCACGACGGCACGCTGGACCTGCCGGGCTATGGGGTGGCGGTGCTTCAGTAGCAGGGCGACAAGCGCGCGTCACCGCCCACGTTGCGCGATGCGTCCTTGGCGGCGATGAAGCGGGGGCGGATGCGTGGGTGCGGGTGGTCGGACTGGCCGTGCCGCCGCGGGTCGGTGTCGAGGCATTTGCGCAGGCCTGGTTGCGCGGAGCGCGCGGGTCGGAGTGACCGCAGCGGCGGTCCCGCGGGCCGACCTTCACCCGAGGCCTGTGTCGTTAGTCCCATTGTCCGCTCCTGCCCACGGGTCTAGGTTTCGCAGGAAGCACGCTCGATAGCGAACGGTTGCTGCTGTGGCCGTGGACTGCGAAGGCGTGCTCCGCGATATCGCGCCAGTCGAACGAGGAGGGAACAGCCATGCAGGGACGTGTCATGCGAAGGGTGCTGGGGATGGCGCTGGTTGCCCTCTCGCTCGCCGGCTGCATGAGCGACGCGCGCCGCGAGATCGAGGCCGACCGCCTGAAGGCGCATGCCGAACCCCTGGATCTGAATGGCCCCAAGGGCGAGCCGGCGGCACACATCGGCACCGATGGAAGCCTGGTGGTGGGCGACGAGAAGGTCGCGCTCGACGCTACGCAGCAGGCGGCGACCCTGGCCTATCGGAAGGCGGCCCTCGATGTCGTCGACGTGTCCATGATCGGCGCCGAGAAATACGTCCGGACCGCCGTGCCGCGGTTTCTGTTCGACTCCGTGTTGCACATGGGCACCGATGGCGGTGCGCGAAGCGTGGAGAAGGGTGCGAAAAAGATGGTCAGTTCGCCCCGGTTCTGCAACGCGCTGGACGTCATGCGCCAGAAGCAGGACGCCATGGTGGCGGAGGTGCCCCGGCTGCGCGCCTATACCCACGTGAAGGCGGCGGACGTCGCGGACTGCCGCAGCGGACGGCTCTAGCGGGCCATCCGAACCCCGGATGGGTCGAGGAAGCGGGTGCGACCGGAGCGCGATGCGCGCAGGGGGATGTCGAATCCCGCCGGTACCGCCCGTCGTTCCCTCGACAGGCGGCGAGCCGGATGCGGAACGTCACCTGTCGATGACCGGTCCGTATCGCCGCCCGCCACCTATTCCGAGGAACACCCCATGACCATCACCATCACCGCCTTCGAACGCTCGCCGGACGGCGGCATGGGCCTGGCGCGCGACACCCGCGTGCGCTGGGCGCTGGAGGAAGCCGGCCTGCCCTACGACGTGCGCTACGTGTCGTTCCAGGCGATGAAGGAGCCGGCGCATCTGCGGCTGCATCCGTTCGGGCAGATCCCGACCTACGAGGAGGGCGACCTGGCCCTGTTCGAGACCGGGGCGATCGTGTTCCACATCGCCGACCGGCATGCCGGCCTGTTTCCCACGGACGCCGACGCGCGGGCGCGCGCAGTCATGTGGATGTTCGCCGCGCTCAATTCGGTCGAGCCGTGCATCCTGGAGCTGGTCATCGCGCGCTTCCAGGAGGGCGACCGGCCGTGGACACCGGAGCGCCTGCCGCTGGTGAAGGAGCGCATCCGCCAACGCCTGGGCCAGCTCGCCACCCGCCTGGGCGATGCCGAGTGGCTGGATGGCGGGTTCAGCGCGGGCGACCTGATGATGGTGTCGGTGCTGCTGCGGGCGCGGCCGTCGGGCATGCTGGATGAATTCCCCAGCCTCGCTGCCTACGTCGCGCGTGGCGAGGCGCGCCCGGCCTACCAGCGCGCGTTTGCGGACCAGCTGGAAGCCAACACAGGCGTGCGACCGGCGGGCTGATCCGATCGGGCAGGGCGGGCCAGGCTGGTGTAAGGTCGTGAATTCTTGCGACGCTGGGCCTGGGGAGGCCGTCACCGCATGAAGAGGCCCGTCAAGCCGATCATCCGCGTGCTGCGCATCGTGATGCCGCTGGTGGCGCTGGTCTGCGCCATCACGCTGCCGCCCTGGCCCGGCATCAAGGCGTGGCTGGCGCCGTTGCCGCCGACCGTGCAGCAGCAGGTGGACGATGCCGTGGCCGACGGGCTGGATGGTGTCATTGTCTACGTCGACCGGGCCGGCCAGCCGCCGTGCTTCTACGCCGCCGGCTGGAAGGACTTCGCGCACCGCGTGCCGGCCGATCCACACGCGCTGTTCAAGATCGCCAGCATCAGCAAGCTCTACATCGCCGCGGCCACCGCCAAGCTGGTCAGCCAGCACGTGCTGTCGCTGGACGACACCGTGGCGCAGCGCCTGCCGGAGCTGGCCGCGCACATCGCCAACGCGGATCGGATCACCCTGCGCATGCTGCTGCAGCATCGCAGCGGTATTCCCAACTTCGTCGACGCCAAGGGCTTCGACTGGGGCAACCAACAAGGCGACCGCCACGCCCCCCTGAAGCTGGTGCTGGACCAGCCCGCCGATTTCGCGCCCGATGCGAAGCGCGAATATTCCAACACCAACTACCTGCTGATCGGCGCCATTCTCGACCGGGTGCTCGGCTACCCGCACCAGCGCTACATCGAGCAGCAGATCCTCCAGCCGCTGGGGCTCACCCACACGTTCACCTCGATGCACCAGGTGAACCTCGACGAGCTGGCCAGTGGTCGCCACTATCACGTCGATGCCGACATGAAGGCGCTGGATTTCGAAACCCCCGGCGGCTCGATGATCGCCACGGCGCAGGACGTCGGCGTGTTCCTGCGCGCGCTGAACGACGGCACGCTACTGGGCAAGGACGCGCAGGCCATCTACGCGGCCACCTACGATTTCGGCCACAAAGGCTGGCTGCCCGGCTACCAGAGCATTGCGCGATATCACAAGGACATCGACACGGTGGTGGTGATGTTCGCCAGCACCACCGGCGGCGACGTGGAGCTGCTGGTGAATGTGGTTTACGGGCGGGTCGTGCGGATCGTGCGGGCACAAACGCCGACGGGTGATCGTGAGCCGGATTGATGCATCTGCGTCGATTCGGCGTACCTCCGATCCCGTATGAGATCCGTCGGCGATGATTGGGGCAGCTGGGCTGGCCGGTTCGCGGCCTAGGGCCGGGAGCCTTGTCGGGCGGGTTGTCTTAAGCTCCTGCCTCAACCCGAAGCAGATGTGGTGATCACTGGACCCGGTCCCGGCTTCGGAGCAGGCAGCGGCGAAACTCTGGAGGCGTCATGACCCCACACGACTTCGTATCGCAACTCAACGCGGCCGTCGTGGAGGAAAACCACGCCATCTACCGCAAGCTGCTGTTGGACACCGACATCGATCGGGCCTCCGATCCCTACTGGCGACGCGTCTTGAGTGTCTTCCGCGACCTGTCCGCCGATCAGCGCGAGGTGCTGCTTGAGCTGACCCGTCAGGTGACCATCGATGCCACCGCCAATGTCCTCGGCGTGATCGACGGCAGCTGCCCGCTCGGCGGCGAGGAGTGTCGATTCCGTTTGATCAGCGATGGCCGGGATCTGTCGGGTGATCTGCAGAGTCTGTTTCTGGAGCAGGCCGAGCAGAATTCGCCATAAAGGTCGGCTTTCGGCCCATACCAGGCATGCCGATAGACAAGGAGGAGGCATGGATAGCGGCAACAAGGAGAGGGGGGAGCGCGGAGTCGCTTGCAGCCTGTTGAGGCTGTCGGATGGCCGCCTGCGAGTCGTCCTCGACGACGTCAGGAATCAAGCGCCTGGAGAGCCGGGGCCGTGGCAGCACGAAGTCTTCGTGACGTTCAAGGATTACGAGCGAGGAGAGCTTGCCTCTCTGGATCTATCCGAGGACGAGTTAGCGGCTTTCGGCCACTACGTTCTGGCACGGTTGCTCGCGGTAAATGGCCTGCTACCGTCGGATTCGTAAGGTCCGCTCCCGACCCGAAGAGGACGATGGCGGATGTATTCTTCGCCCACGATGTCCATAAGCGAGCATGGTAAATTCGCGAAATTCGGGCTCCTTCACAGGCAACGGCTTCGGAATAGCGCTAAGGGTGGACACCATGATGAAACAACTTTCCATGTCCGCTCTTGTCGTGGCAGCCAGCCTTCTCGCACCAACGGCTCGGGCAGGCATGGTCTGCTGGCTCCAAAACGCTACCCCGCAAACCGACTCGGCAAAACTGGTATTCGCCGACGCACCCTATTTCGTTGAAGTCACACACCGCAACGGCACCCGGACCCAAATCAAAGCCTCGTCGCCCGGGCCCATGACCGTGGACCTTCGCGTCGGCGAAGACATTCTGGTCACCCAGGGACTCCATAGCAGCTGCCAGATCAAGGTCACGCGCGTCCATAAGCGATTGCAACTGACAGTCACCGAGGAGGTCGGCATGCCCGGAATGCCGCTGGAGAAGTCTGTCAAGCTGCTGGCAGCACGTGCGGACGGTCGCTTTCATGCGGTCCGCGCCGATTCGGCGGACAAGGGCCGACCGCAGCATCGCTGAACCTCACAGTGATTGGGTGCGCCGTTTAGAGTTGCCGCCGCGATAGGGAGTTGGACGTCCGCTTTTTGGCCGGGACCGGCCCATGTGGCTCGGCGACGCCCGGGCAAGCTCGACGGGCAGAGTTCGACCCATAGCTGACGTTAGACACAGCCGGTCGAACCTAGTAATTGAATTGCTTTCGCCTGGCGCCTACGTCTTGCCGGGTTCCGAGCTAGCTGGCCGAGAGCATTGGTTTAGTGACCAGTAGTGTTTCGGTGGGTAAACAGGTGCACCTTGCGAATCTCACGAGGAACGTCTCGAGCTACAGATGGGGTTGATAGGATATTTCGGGATACCTGATCGCTTCAGAGGAACAGCATGGCTGAGACATTTGAACTACTTGAGAAAGCACTCGCTGACGGCGAGGAAGCTATCGGTGAGTTGTTTACGTTCGTCACGTTTTGCGAGGCATCAATAGATCTAAGCCCCTTTACTGCGAAAGCGCCAGAGCTCGCTAAGGATATGACCAAGAGGTCTGGAGTCACATGGGGCGATGGCTCGTTACTTCGCATGGAACGGAATGCAGAGGCGGTCAAGAGAGGGGTTAGTGACTTGCGCGGCCTGACCTCATACCTTCACAGCCTTGCATACATTCGTCTCTGCACAGCATTGGAAGTCGTGGTGGACACGTTGCTTGTCTCTGTGCTGGCCGACACTGATCGCTGGGACCAACTGCCCATGGTGTCGGGATTGAAAGCAGGAAAAGTAGATGTTGTGTCATTGCTCCGATCTTCCGCTGATCAACGGGTACGTTTTATAGCGGAGGAGATAAAGAAGGGAATTGGCGCTCCTCTCAAGTCAGGTATAGGCCGCTTCGAATCCGTGCTGGACGCTGTCGGGATGTCGGGAGGGGTTCCGACAGAGGTTCGAGATTCGATCCTTCAACTCGTGGAAGTCAGGAACGCCGTCGTTCATCGCGGCGGTATCGCTGACCTCCGACTTGTAGATAAGGTGCCGGGTCTCGGATTCAAAGAGGGAGAAGCCATTCATATATCCAAAATCGAATTCGCCATCGTCTCCACTGCGTCGATCTGGTACATCCTTGAGCTCCGGCGGCGTGCCAACGCGATCTTTCCTGGAGCCAAGAATCCGCATGAGGCAGGCTTTTCAGAAAAGATTCCTGAGGACTTGAAGGGGTACATTGCAGCGCGAGGGAATTCTTCCCGGAAAATGGAGGACGACGTGGTCCCTCAGTAATTGCAGCAGAACTCTCTCGCTGGAACGTTTTCTATCGCGTGGCATGTTACCAGGCCAACTCACAGTCTCTTTCAACTGAAGTTCTCCGACTCCGCGCACGAACCAATCCACTAGGCAGGCGTCGCGTCCGCGGGTCGCTAAGCTCGAGAATTGACCGTCCGCTTCTGGCCGAAAGCGGCCCACCGCTGGAAAGCGAAGCAGGGTGCAAAAGTGCACTTTGTATTGGAGCCAAGACCCGGCCCCCAACCGCCCGGCGAACATGGGTCGGCTAGCCCCCGCGCTCCCCTTTCAGCAGACCTCTCACCCCGTAGCCCCAAGGTCATCCCACTGCCACACGCCCGATGCACGCTCGCTGGACCTTTCCCTCCAGCGGAGACGCACGATGATCCGATACACGCGTGTTGCCCTGTTTGCGGCCCTTGGGTTGGCGATGACTGGTCCGGCGTTTGCCGGGGTGGACCTGATTGCCGCGGGCCAGCTCGACGGTCATGGCGGTGACCTGGCGTATCGCACGTCCGGGCCGCTGGAGAACAACGTGCCGGGCAACGTGCTCGGTGGTCTGGGTTCGGGCCTGGCCTATGCCGGCTGCAACACCTTTCTCGCGCTGCCTGATCGTGGCCCCAACGCGGTGGCCTACGACGCGCTGTCGGACGACACCACCTCGTACATCGACCGCTTCCAGACGCTGCGCATGACGCTGGAGCCGAGCGCGCCGGGTGCGGCGCTGCCGTTCACGCTGTCGCCGCGGCTGCGCGATACCACGCTGCTGGCCGACCGGCTTCCGCTGTACTACGGCGACGGCGCCGCGGTGAACCTGCCCAAGGGCCGGCCCGCGTTGAACCGGCCGTTCCGCCATTACTTCACCGGCCGCTCGGACAACGCCGCGCCGGGCCAGCCGTCCAGTTCGCCGTTCAACGCGCGGCTGGACCCGGAAGGCATCCGGGTGAGCGCCGACGGCGAGTCGGTGTACGTGTCCGACGAGTACGGCCCCTACCTCTACCGCTTCGACCGCCGCAGCGGCGTGCGCACCAGGGCCTACCGCCTGCCCGCGATGCTGGGCGTGGCGCATGCCGCACCCACCGGCGATGCGGAGATCGACGGCAACACCAGCGGCCGCCTGGCGAACAAGGGCATGGAAGGCCTGGCGATTTCGCCGGACGGCCGCACGCTCACCGGCATCATGCAGAGCCCGCTGCTGCAGGACGGAGGCAAAAAGGCCGGCACCACGCGCATCGTGCAGCTGGACCTGGCGACCGGGCGCACGCGTCAGTACGCCTACCCGCTGACCAACGTGGGCAGTGCGAGCAAGCCCAAGTACACCATCGTGAGCGAGATCGTGGCGATCAACGACCACGCGTTCCTGGTGGACGAGCGCGACGGCAAGGGCCTGGGCGACGGCAGCAGCGCCAGCTTCAAGCACCTCATGCGCATCGACCTCAGCCACGCGCAGGACGTCAGCGAGCTCAGCGGTGCGGACGCGCTGGCCGCGGCGGCGGTGAGCAAGCAGGACTTCCTCGACCTGGTGGCGGTGCTCGGCGCCCATGGGTTCTCGCCCGAGGCGATCCCGGCCAAGATCGAGGGCGTGGCGTTCGGCCCCGACGTGATGCGCCACGGTCACCGCGTGCACACGTTGTTTGTCGCCAACGACAACGACTTTCTCCCCACAGTGACCGACGACGTCTACCCGCAGGGCGTGGACAACCCCAACCGCTTCTTCGTGTTCGGTTTCGACGACGCGGACCTGCCGGGCTACCAGCCGCAGCGCTTCACCCGCGCGCACGGTAGGGGCCACGGCTTCGGCCACGACGACGAGCGCTGCCACGGGGAGTAAGGCGCGGCGGTTCGCTCACCGCTCCTGGGCACGTGTGCCGGAGCACCCTGTCCATCGCGACGGGCAGGGTGCTCCGTTTTCGGCCAGGTCCGGGAGACCGGGTCGGGGGCAGCGGCGATTTTTCAGCGCGGCCACAGAGAACGCGCGCGCTGCACCCTGTTCGGGACGTTTCGCAGGCGGACTCCTCCCGCGGGCCGCTCCCCGTTGGCCATAATCGCTGCATGTCCGCGGAGCATCCCGATTTTCAGGTCCACACGCTGCTCAGCACGCCGATGGTCGAGCTGCGCGACGTGGTCTGCGCGGGCAGCTGCCGGCACAAGAGTGCGGTCGAGCGCGCCAGCCGCACGCATCTGGTGTTTCCCTACCGCGGCACCTACGTGCGCCATGTCGACGCTGACGATGCGGTGGCGGACGCCAGCCAGGTGCTGTTCTTCAACGCCGGCGAGGACTACCGGATCAGCCATCCGAACCCGGGCGGCGATGCCAGCCTGTCGATGACGCTGGACGAGGTGCTGCTGCGCGAGATCGCCCCGGCCGAGCTGCTGGCACCGGGCGAGCCGCTGCGCTTTCGCCAGACGCGCTTGCGCATCGACCCGCGCGCGCAGGTGCTGGTGGCCCTGCTGCGTCACTCGTTGCGCGAGGGCGTGGCCGAGCCGCTGGAAGGCGAGAGCCTGGCGTTGACGCTCGCGCACCGCGCGCTGGCGCCGCGCACCACGCATGCGGCCGGCGCCAGCCAGGCGCGCCAGCGGTTGGTGGATCGCGCCAAGCTGGTGCTGGTGCGCGACCTGGCGCGCCGCTGGACGCTGGCCGAGGTGGCGGCGGAAGTCGGCGTGTCGGCGGTCTACCTCACCCAGAGCTTCCACCAGGTGGAGGGCGTGCCGCTGTACCGCTACCAGCTGCGGCTGCGGCTGGCGCGCGCCCTGGACCTGCTGCGCGACTACGAGGATCTGGCTGCGCTGGGCATGGAGCTGGGCTTCTCCAGCCACAGCCACTTCACCGCGGCGTTCCAGAAGATGTACGGACGCACGCCCAGTGAGTTCCGGCAGATCGCGCTGCGGCGCTGATCGCTAAAGTTTTCGATAGCTGCCGGAAGTCGCGCGGGGGTCTACTGTCTCCACCCCGCGCGGGGTCGATCACCTTCCTGCCCGGACCCCCATGCGCGGGGCGGCGCTGGAAGGTCTCTCTTCCCGTTTTGAAGGAGATCCGACATGAGCAAGCGAACCTGTGCTGCCTGCGACTACGAACTGGACGACACCGCTATCCAGGTGCGCATCGGCGGCGCCGTCGTCGAGGTGTGCTGCGACGAATGCGCAACCAAACTGAAGGAGGCCTACGCCTCCGCCCAGGCCGCGCAACAGGCCTGAGCCGTCATGGCGCGTGCCCACCCGTGGCAGCAGGCACCGCAAGGCGTCCGTACGCACCACGGTTCGGGCACGCGCCGGTAGTTGCCACGAGACGGCGGCACCGCGCGTCGCCGTCCGTCTTGAACGAGTTTCCCCGATAACCCGCTGGAGTTTGATGTGACCTCACAGAACGAGAAGGCCCAGCTGTTTCATTCCCTGCACGTGAGCGGCCAGCCGCTGGTGCTGTTCAACGCCTGGGATGCCGGCAGCGCGCGAGCCGTCGCCGAGGCCGGCGCCGGCGCGGTGGCCACCGGCAGCTGGTCGGTGGCCGCCGCCAACGGTTTCGCCGACGGCGAGCAGATGCCGTTTTCCTTCGCCCTGGACAACCTGCGCCGGATCGTCGCCGCGGTCACCCACCCTGTCACCATCGACCTGGAAAGCGGCTATGGCGAGACGCCTGCACACGTTGCCGCCACCGTGGCCGCCGCGCTCGAAGCGGGCGCCATCGGTTGCAACCTGGAAGACAGCTTTCCGGCCGATGGCAGCCTGCGCGACCCGGCCGACCAGGCCGAGCGCCTCGCTGCCGCGCGCCAGGCGGCGGACACGGCCGGCGTGCCGCTGTTCATCAATGCGCGCACCGACGTGTTTTTCCAGAAGCCGGCCGAAGCGCACGACATGGCCATGGTGGAAGAGGCCCTGCGGCGCGCCCGCCTTTATGCGGACGCCGGAGCCAGCGGCCTGTTCGTGCCCGGCGTGATCGCCGATTCGCTGATCGCGCGCCTGGCCGACGCCTCGCCGCTGCCGCTCAACATCATGGTGATGCCCGGCGTGCCCGGCCGCGCGCGCCTGGCCGAGCTCGGCGTGGCCCGCATCAGCCACGGCCCCGGCCCCTATCGCGGTGCCATGCAGTGGTTGACCGAGGCGGCCCGGGCCGCGATGGGCTGAGCGAAGTCCGGGGTCAGAGTGCACTTTTGCTCACTTCGCGGGCACCCAGATTCCTTTCCGAGGAACCTCCCGAGACCATCGCGGGCTTTGAACGCTCGCGGCCGCGGCCGCTCGGTACTTCCGATGAGTTCCCAGATCTCGCCCCCTGGATGATCGGCGGCCGGGCGCTCCGCCTCGGCGCGGGCCGGCCTCGCTCGTTGAGTTTGTCGGATTGAGGTGGCCTCTTGTCCGGTGACGATCGGCACTGGGTTCGCGCATGCGCCACCGCGATGATCCTGGTGTCCCTGGTCACCTGCAGGTGGAGCGGTGCGTGGTCGGGAATTTTCTGCCGTAGGCCCTTGGAGGGGACATGGACAACCCATCGTTGTCGCGCGTGCGCACCGTCGCGACGGCATGCGTCGCTATCGCCGAGTGGGCTTTCCTCGCCTGGCAGCACCTCCATGGTGGCGTGCCCAGTCATCACTTTCTTGATCGCGCCGACATGCCGGCCATCTCCAATGGATGGGGCGCGCTGGTGTTGCCGGGCATGACGTGGTTCCTGCTGGGGCGCGTGCAGCGGCGCGTCGTCTTGCAGGCTGGCGCGTCGTCCCGGGACGCCACGATCGGCTTTCTGGGCGCCTTGTGCTTCGGCGTGCTGCTGTCGGTGTTCTTCACGCGCGGCGACGATCAAGTAACGGGCGCGATGTTCGAATCGCTGTTCCTCATCGCGCTGGTGGTTCCGATCTACCGGGCCGAATACCTGCTGGGCTTCGTGCTGGGCATGGCCTACACCTTCGGCGGGGTGTTGCCGAGCGTGGTCGGTTCGATCCTCGCGCTCGTGGCGCTGCTGATCCACCGTTACATCCGGACCGGACTGCTGTTCCTGTTGCGGAGGCTGGTCGGAAAAACCGGACGGGCCTGAAAGCCCCGGTCGCGCTGGCGCCTGGGTTGGGCGCGAGGTGGCGACGTCTCAGCCCAACCGCCGCCGCAACAACTCCGCTCCCTGCGACGCGCCCAGGCAAGCCAGCAACGCCAGCACCCACGGATTGCCGGCCACCGACCACGCGGCCGGATCGGCCTGGAACCAGCTGCCGCCCTGGAGCACCGCAACGGCGAGGCCGGCGATCACCAGCACGGCCAGCAGCAGGCGGGTCAGGTGTTTCTCGAAGCCGGTTTCCGGGGCGGTGGCGGCGGTGGGGACCGGGCCGGCCCTGGCGGCGAGCTGTTCGGCGAAATCGGCGGGCAGGCCGATCGCATCGTCGGCTCGGACGGCGGCGTCGATGCGCCGGTAGGCGGCCTCGCGCGCGTCGGCGGGGGCACGCCCTTCGCGCGCGGCCTGCAGTGCCGCTTCCTGTGCCTGCCACTCGCGGGCGGCGGCCGGCTGTTCGAAGAAATCGATGTCGCGATGCTTGCTCATGACGGAACTCCCAACCGGGTTTCCAGCGTCTCGCGCAGTTTCAGGCGCGTGCGGAACAGGTGGCTCTTGATGGTGCCGGCGGCCAGGCCGGTGACCTGGGCGATCTCGGGAATGCTCAGCTCGTCCAGATGGTAGAGCGTGAGCACGGTGCGTGGCAGCGGGGGCAGGGTGTCGATGGCGGCCAGCAGGTGGCCGTGCATCTCCTCGTCGGCGCAGTCGGCCTCAAGGTCGCGGCCGTCGCCGATGGAGTCCAGCAGCGAGAGGTCGCCGTCCTCGCCCGTCACGTTGTCGACAATGGCGATGCGCTTGCGCTCCAGGTGGCGCAGGGCGACGGTGTAGGCGACGCGGCCGATCCACGATTTAAGCGCGCTCTCGTGGCGGTACTGGTGCAGGTGCTGGTGCACCTTGAGGAAGGTGTCCTGGCACAGCTCGCGGGCGTCCTCCGGGTTGCGCACCATGCGCTGGATGATGTGCCAGCACAGGCCCTGGTACTCGCGCACCAGGCGCGCAAAGGCCCCCGGCGCGTTGGCCAGCACGGCTTGCACCAGGGCGCGGTCGTCGCTGCGCGGGTCGGCGGAGGTTTCGGTCATGGCACGCTAGCTTCCATGCCGGCCTGGGATACGTGCATGTGCTGGACGGTTGCATCCCTTCCGGCAGACATGACTTCCGGCAGGGATGAGCCCCGGTCTGCAACCGCCGTCGGGATGCCCGTATCTATGGCCCCGTCACCCAACCACCGCTGGAGCACCCCATGATCGACGGCAACCTGATTCCCATTGTCCTGTTCCTCTGCATCACCTACGCGATCAAGTCGGTTGTCGATGCCCGCTTCCGCCAGAAGATGGTCGGCGCTGGCGGCTCGGAAGAGCTGATCCGCTCGATCCTGCAGGGTGAGGAGGTGCGTCGCCGCCATGCCTCGCTGCGCTGGGGCATCATCCTGGTGGCGCTGGCCGGCGGCTTCGCCCTGATCCAGCAGTCCGACTGGCACGAACTGACCCCTGGCATGATCGCCGTCCTCGCTGGCGCCACCGGCATCGGCAACCTGGTGTACTTCGCGATCGCCCGCAAGCTGAGCTGATCGCTCCGCCCTCGGCCGCGTCCTGCCGCCAAGGGCACCCGCGCCGGCGCACGCTCCGCCGCCGGCGCCGTTCCTCCCCCCCTGTCCCTGCGCATCGAGTGCCGCATGAGCGCGGCGCCGCGGAGCCGTGCGCGCCCGTCGTGGAGAATCCCCATGTCCAAGACCCTGATCGCCCTGCTGTTCGCCGTGCCGTTTGCCGCGCCGGTCGCGGCCACCCAGTACCTGCGCGTGGTCAACGCGGCCGCTTCGCCGATCGTCGCGGTAGAAGCCGCGCCGATCGGCACATCGGCCTGGGGCCAGCTGTCGCTGGCCGACCGTCCGGTGCATCCGGGGCGGCAGCTCGGTGTGGCGCTCGATGGCTCCCGCCGCTGCCGCTACGACCTGCGGGTGGTCTATGCGGACGGTCGCGAGGTGCTCGCCCCGGCGTTCAACCTGTGCCGTCATCCGCACGCCGGTCCGGCGACGCTGAGGGTCGGTGCCGGAAAGGCCTGACGGGGCTCGTCGCGCGCGGCTAGGTCACTGGTTCCCGGTGGCGTAGCGCGCCATGGCTTCGGCGAGGAAGTCGAACACGGCGCGATGGCGCTGGCTGCGCCGCAGGTCTTCGTGCATCACCAGCCAGGTCGGCAGGGTGAGCGCGATCGCCGCCGGCAACACGGCCACCAGGGCGCGATCGCGCGCGGCCAGCGGCACCTGGCAGAAGCCGATGCCGAAGCCCGCGCGCAGTGCGGCCAGGGCGGCGAGGTCGCTGTCGGTGCGCAGCGCGAACTGCTCGCGCGTGTACGCGGTGAGCCCGGCCGGACGCATGGCGCGGGCATAGGGCGGTTCATGGTCGAAACCGATCAGCGCGTGCTCGGCCAGTTGCTCGACCCGCTGCGGCGTGCCGTGCGCCTTCAGGTAGCGGCGGTGCGCATACAGTCCCAGCCCGATCGTGCCGACCTTGCGTGCCACCAGCGCCTGCTGGGTGGGCTGCACCATGCGCACGGCGAGGTCCACATCCTTGCGCAGCAGGTCGGCGGCGGCGTTGGACAGCACCAGCTCGATCACCACGCCGGGATGGCGCTGGCGGAAGTCCGCCAGCATCGCCGGCAGCACCTCGCCGCCGACCACCTCGCTGGCGCTGATCCGCACGGTGCCGCGCAGCTCGCCGGGTGCCGCACTGGCCGTGCGCCGCATCGCCGCCGAAGCGGACGCCATCGCCTGCGCATGCGGCAGCAGCTCGTGCGCCATATCGGTGGGCGTGAGCCCCTGTGGCGAGCGGGTGAACAAACTCACGCCGAGGCGTGCCTCCAGTGCGCGGATGTGCCGGCCCAGGCTCGGCTGGGTCATGCCCAGGGCGCGGGCGGCAGCGGACAGGCTGCCCTCGTGCATCACCGCGAGGAAGGAGCGCTGCAGGTTCCAGTCGGGATCGTCGTTGGCCATGCATATTTGTATGGCAGAAGTTAGCTATCAGGCAATTTTCAACGAACCGGCCGGAGCGCAACCTGTCTCCATCATCCAGACGGGAGCGGGACATGGGCAACGAACGGACGGCTTTGGTGGTCGGGGCCAACGGTGGCATCGGACAGGCGATGGTGGCGGCGCTGAAGCGCCATGGCTGGCGGGTGCGCGCGCTGGTGCGCTCGCTGCGCGAAACGGACCCGGCAGTGGACTGGCGGGTGGGCGACGCGATGCAGGCGCAGGACGTGCGCGCCGCCGCCGAGGGCGTACAGCTGATCGTGCATGCGGTGAACCCGCCCGGGTATCGCGACTGGCAGCGGCTGGTGCTGCCGATGGTGGACAACACCATCGCCGCGGCCTGCGCGGTGGGGGCGCGCATCCTGCTGCCGGGGACGATCTACAACTTCGGGCCGGATGCATTTCCGCGCCTCAGCGAAAGCTCGCCGCAGCATCCGTCCACCGCCAAGGGTGCGATCCGCGTCGAGCTGGAACGGCGTCTGGCCGCAGCGGTCGGGCAGGGGGCGCGGGTGCTGATCCTGCGCTGCGGTGACTTCTTCGGGCCGCAGGTCGGCAACAACTGGTTCGCCCAGGGGGTGGTTCGGCCCGGTCGTCCGGTGCGCACGCTGTACTACCCCGGCGCGCCCGATCATCGCCACGCCTGGGCCTACCTGCCCGACGTGGCGGAGACGGCGGCACGGTTGCTCGATCGCGAGGGCGAGCTGGCCGATAGGGAGGTCTTCCATTTCGGCGGCAGCTTCATCGATGGCCACGAGCTGTGCGATGCGGTGCGCCGCGCGACCGGCAACGAGGCGCTGCGCCTGGGGCGTTTCCCGTGGTGGCTGGTGGCGTTGGCTGCGCCATTCCACACCACGCTGCGCGAGCTGCAACGGATGCGCTACCTGTGGCGCACGCCGATCGCGCTGGACGACCGCAAGCTGATCGGCTTCCTCGGCGACACCTGCTATACGCCACTGGAGCGCGCGCTGCGCGACACGCTGGCGGGCCTGGGCTGTATCTCCCCGCCGCCGGCCGCATCGCAGCATGCGGCCGGGGACAGGGCCGGATTATGATCGGCGGATGATCATGCGTTCTTCCCCCGTCCCCACCTTTCGTGCCGCCACCGCGGCAGATATCCCGGCCGTGGTGGCCCTGGTCGAATCGGCCTACCGCGGCGAGTCCGGCCTGCGCGGCTGGACCACCGAGAGCCACCTGCTCGACGGCCAGCGCACCGACGCCCGCGACGTCGGCGAGGCGATCGCCCGTCCGGACAGCCTGGTGCTGCTGGCCGAACTCGATGGCGCGCTGGTGTCGTGCTGCCACCTGGAGAAACAGGACGGCGCCGCCTATTTCGGCATGTTCGCGGTCGATCCCTCGCGGCAGACCGGTGGCATCGGCAAGCAGGTGATCGCCGAGGCCGAACGGGTGGCGCGCGAGCGCTGGGGCGTGGACCGCATGCGCATGACGGTGATCGTGCAGCGCGAGGAGCTGATCGCCTTCTACGAGCGTCGTGGCTACGCCCGCACCGGGCAGAGCAAGCCGTTCCCGTATGGCGACGAGCGCTTCGGGATCCCACGTCGCGACGACCTGCGTTTCGAGGTGCTGGAAAAGCCGCTGGCCGAGGTGCTGGCATGAGTGGTCCCGCCGGCTGGGTGAAGGTGGGCACCCGCAGCGAGATCCTGCCCGGCGAGTTCCGTATCGCCTGGGACGGCGACACCGCGATCGCGGTCTACAACATCGACGGCGACCTCTACGCCATCGAGGACGTGTGCACCCACGACGGCGCCGAGCTGGCCGGCGGCGAGGTGCATGGTTTCGAGGTCGAGTGCGTGCGCCACGGCGCACGCTTCGACCTGCGTACCGGCGCGGTGACCTGCCCGCCGGCCTACGAGCCGGTCGCCACCTTCCCGGTGCGCGAGGAGGACGGCTTCATCTGGACGCGCGACGACCGCTGATCGCGGGCGGCGGGGGCCGCGTCCTTGGAGGGGAAAGGGGCATTCATGGGGAACAGGAAGGCACCGCGGGGGCGGGCCGTCATCGCGTTCGCGATGTTGTTCGTGCTGTACCAGTCGGCCGAGGGGATCGGCCAGCGGCTGCTGCACAGTTTTCCGCTGCAGGCGGCGCTGATGATCGCCTGCGTGCTGGCCGCCTGGCCGCTGTCGCGCTGGCTGGGCTGGCGCGGCTACGGCGCCTATGCGCTGGACCGGCGCTCCTCGTCGCTGGCATGGCTGGCATTCGGGCTGGTGGTGGCGCTGATCGCCAACGCGCTGGCGATCCTGGTCGGCGAGCGGCTCGGCATCTATGCGCCGACCGGACCGGCGCTGTCCGCGGCCGGCTTCCACACGCTGCTCGCCGCCCTGCCGGTGCTGGCGCTGTCCACGTTCGTGCCGTCGCTCGCCGAGGACATCCTGTCGCGCGGGTTCTGGTACCGCGCGGCGGGTATCGCCTGGCATCGGGGCTTCGTCTTCGTCGCGTTTTCGGCCGGCTATTTCGTGCTCAACCACCTGTACCGGCTGGAGCGGGGGCCGAACGAATGGCTGATGATCTTCTGCATGGGCGTCGCCTACGCCACCGCGCTATGCCGTGCCGGCACGCTGTGGGCCGCTGTGGGCCTGCACTGGGGCTGGAACCTGGCCAATGGCGTGCTCGATCCGCTGTTGCCGGCGGACACGGTCGACGTGGCCGGCAGCCGGTGGCTGATCGCCGGCGTGCATCTGCTGGTCGCGTTGATGGTGGTGGCGGTGCCGCCGCCGTCACGGGTGGTAGATGAAGGCCAGCGATTGCGTCCATTGCGTGGCTGACCCGAAGCGGCTCACCAGCGGGCTGTTTGCCGCGCCGCCGAGCAGGCGTCCGTAGACCACCGAGAGCGCCAGGCCGGTGTGCTTGCTGGTCGGCAGGTACAGGTCGTACTCCAGCGAGGCCATTTCGCTGCCACCGCCGGGGCGCCAGGCGCGAACGCCGAGCGCGCTGGCGGAGGCCGGTCCGATGCCGAAGAAACGGTTCATCGCGGCGCCGTTCATCAGCGACCAGCGCACGCTCGCCGCCTGCTCCAGCGGGCCGATCGACGGCAGGTCGGTGTCGGCATACAGGTTGAGGTAGGCGCCGGCGCCGGCCGTGTCGTGGCTGAGGTTGGCCCCCACGTCCACGGACTTGTTCAGCTGCCACTCGAGGTAACCGCCGGCATTCAGGCGGGGCGCCAGGCTGGGCACCTTGCCGCCGAGCGGGCCCAGGTCGGTGCGCTCGCGGCCCCACTGGTAGCTGCCGTAGAAGCCGCCGCGCAGGGCGGGGCCGTGCAGCAGCTCCACCTCCAGCCCGTCCAGCGTGGACAGGCTGCCGATCCCGGGCAGTTCGACATCGATGTAGGGCACCGGATCCTCGCGCTGGTGCCGCGAACCGGGCCATGCAGGCATGCGCTGCATTCCCACACCGACCGCAACCACGGTACTCTCACCGGCCCTGGCGGCAAGCGGAAGCATCGTGAGCGTCAGGGAGATGGACAGGAGGAGTCGGGCGCTCGATGGCATGGGCGTCGTGGGGTTTCGGGCAGGGATCCGGTTTTCCGGTCAACGCGCGAGGCGTGCCAGCGATGACATCCGGGCCATCGCAAGAAAGGGAAAGGACGGGGAAAGACTGCCTGCCTAGCCTTTCACCATGCCTACGAATGTGAAGACGCCTGTGCCTGTTTCCGGTTGGACCATCCTGTGTGACTTCGACGGCACCATTTCCGTCGAGGACGTGATCGACTCGCTGCTCGACCGCTACGGCCGCCCCGGCTGGGAAGCGCTGGAGCAGGACTGGCGCGCCGGCCGCATCGGTTCGCGCGAGTGCATGAGCGGGCAGGTCGCCCTGCTCGACATGACGCGCGAGCAGCTCGACACCCATCTTTCCCACCTGTGGATCGACCACGCGTTCCCCGGCTTCGTGGCCAGGGCGCGCGAGCTGGGCGTGCCGATCCGCGTGGTCAGCGACGGCCTGGACTACGCCATCCACAAGATCCTGGGCCGCTACGGCCTGGACGACCTGCCGCTGGCCGCCAACCACCTGGCGCCGGGCACGCCGCCGCAGCGCTGGCAGCTCACCTCGCCGTTCCAGGCCGAGGGCTGCCGCAGCGGCACCTGCAAGTGCGCCTGCGTGGCTCAGGCCCGCGCCTCCGGTACCACCCGCACCTTGCTGATCGGCGACGGCGCCTCGGACTTCTGCGCCGCCGACCGCGTCGACTTCGTGTTCGCCAAGCACCGCCTGATCGAGCATTGCCGCGCCGCCGGCATCCCCTACGTGCCGATCACCGGCTTCGAGGACGCGCTCGACTTCCTGCCCCGCCTGCTCGACGGCAGCCTGCTCGCCGAGGCGACGCAGGACGCCGTGGTTACCCCCTGATCCCCACTTCTTTTCCCGGTAATTTCATGAACGCTTTCGACAAGAACGCCGGCCTGGTGATCGACGACGCCCAGCTGCTCGCCGACGAGGCCAAGTACAGCTCCTTCGGCGACACCGTCCACTACGTGGACCCGCCGAAGATCTTCCGCACCTGCAACGGCAGCTACATGTACGACACCGCAGGTACGCCGTTCCTCGACCTGCAGATGTGGTACTCGGCGGTCAACTTCGGTTACGCCAACCAGCGCCTCAACAACGTGCTGAAGAACCAGATCGACCTGCTGCCGCAGGTGGCCAGCCAGTACCTGCACCAGACCCGCATCGAGCTGGCCAAGACGATCGCGCTGGACGCCAAGAAGAAGTTCGGCCTCGACGGCCGCGTGCACTTCAACGTGGGCGGCGCGCAGGCGATCGAGGATTCGCTCAAGCTGGTGCGCAACTTCAAGAACGGCAAGAGCCTGATGTTCGCCTTCGAGGGCGGTTACCACGGCCGCACGCTGGGCGCCTCGTCGATCACCTCCAGCTACCGCTACCGCCGCCGCTTCGGCCACTTCGGCGAGCGCGCGATGTTCCTGCCGTTCCCGTATCCGTTCCGTCGCCCGAAGGGCATGACCGCGGAAGAGTATTCGGAGAACTGCGTGAACCAGTTCGCGCGCCTGTTCGAGACCGAATACAACGGCGTGTGGGACCCGAAGACCGGCCAGTGCGAGTACGCCGCGTTCTACGTCGAGCCGATCCAGGGCACCGGCGGCTACGTCGTCCCGCCGATGGGCTTCTTCAAGGGCCTGAAGAAGGTGCTCGACCAGTACGGCATCCTGATGGTGGTCGACGAGATCCAGATGGGCTTCTGGCGCACAGGCAAGCTGTGGTCGATCGAGCACTTCGGCGTGGTGCCGGATGCGGTGGTCTTCGGCAAGGCCCTGACCAACGGCCTGAACCCGCTCTCCGGCCTGTGGGCGCGCGAGGAGATGATCAACCCGACCATCTTCCCGCCGGGCTCCACCCACTCCACCTTCAACTCCAACCCGCTGGGCACCTCGCTGGGTCTGGAGGTGATGAAGATGGGCTACGAGCTGGACTACGAGACCTCCGTGCCGAAGAAGGGCGCGCACTTCCTGGAGGGCCTGAAGGACCTGCAGAAGAAGCACAAGGAGATCGGCGACGTCGACGGCCTGGGCCTGGCGCTGCGCGCCGAGATCTGCACCGACGACGGCTTCACCCCGAACAAGGCGCTGCTCGACCGCATGGTCGACATCGGCCTGGCCGGCGACCTGGAGCACAACGGCAAGAAGATCGGACTCGTGCTCGACGTCGGCGGCTGGTACAAGAACGTCATCACCTTCGCCCCCTCGCTGGAAATCACCCACGAGGAGATCGACCTGGCCATCGCACTGCTGGATCAGCTGATCACCAAGGCGAAGCGTTCGATGTAATTCCAACCAGGGACGCTTTCGACATGACCGAGCCGCAATCCATCGACGCCATCCGCGACCAGGTGTTCGCGATCATCGCCAAGCAGGCGAAGATCGACGTGGCCACCATCCGCAACGATTCCACCCTGAAGGACCTGGGCGTGGCGTCGCTGGACGCGATCGAGGTGATCTTCGATATCGAGGAACACTTCGACATCCACTTCCCCGACCAGGGCACCAACTTCGACACCGACACGGTGCAGCACCTGATCGATGCCGTGGTGGCCGCCCAGGCTGCCGGCGGGGAAGGCGGCGCGCAGTGACCGAAGTCGACAGCCGCGCCATCGCCATCACCGGCATGGGCGCGATCAGCGCCTTCGGTGAAGGTGCCGAGGCCCTGTGGTCCGGGTTGCGCGAGGGACAAAGCGGCATCCGCCCGCTGCGCCACGAGCGCGCCGCCGACCTGCGCGTGCGCATCGCCGCGCAGGTGCCGGAGAGCTTCGATCCGGCCGCGCATTTCGGTGAGCGCGCGCTGCCGATGCTCGATCGCGCCTCGCAGTTCGCCCTGTTCGCGGCGAACGAGGCGATCGTCCAGTCCGGCCTGGATTTCGCCGCCGGCGGTCTCGGTGGCCGCACCGGCGTGGTGGTCGGTACCGGCGTGGGTGGCGAGACCACCCAGGACGAGCAGAGCCGCCGCCTCTACGCGGAAAACGCCACGCGCCTGCATCCGCTCACCATCGTGCGGCTGATGATCAACGCACCGGCGAGCCAGATCAGCATGGCGCACGGCCTGCGCGGGCCGTCGTTCGCAGTGGCCAGTGCGTGCGCGTCCACCAATCACGCCATTGCCCAGGCCGCGCTGATGATCCGCGCCGGCCTGATCGACGTCGCCGTGGCCGGCGGTACCGAAGCCTGCCTCAGCTACGGCGCGCTGCGCGCGTGGGAAGCCATGCGCGTGCTGGCCGACGACACCTGCCGTCCGTTCAGCGCCAACCGCCGCGGCCTGGTGCTGGGCGAGGGCGCCGGCGTCTTCGTGCTCGAGTCGATGGCGCACGCCCGGGCGCGGGGCGCGCACATTCTCGGTGTGCTGGCCGGCGTGGGCATGAGTGCCGACGCGGGCGATATCGTCGCCCCCGATCCGGCCGGCAGCGGTTCGGCGATGACCCAGGCGCTGGCCGACGCGGGCCTGTCGCCCGAAGACATCGACTACATCAACGCCCACGGCACGGGCACGCCGGCCAACGATCCGACCGAGACGCGGGCCATCCATGCCGTGTTCGGCGCCCATGCGCCGAAGCTGGCGGTGTCCTCGACCAAGTCGATGCATGGCCACGCGCTGGGTGCTTCCGGCGCGCTGGAACTGGTCGCGGTGCTCGGTGCGCTGCGCGATGGCGTGGTGCCGCCGACCGCCAACCTCGACGTAGCCGATCCGGCCTGCGACCTGGACTATGTGCCCAACCAGCCACGCGCTCTCAAGGTACGCGCGGCACTCAGCAATTCCTTCGCCTTCGGCGGCCTCAACGCCGTGCTGGCGGTGCGCGCCGCCTGAGGCGAGGCAGCGCGCCGTCTCGACGCCCATGAGCTATCTCGCCCAACTGGAGCCGGAGAGTCTGCTGCGGCAGTTCCTCGTCCATCCGCCGGACGGCTTCGTTGCCGCCACCACGCCGTCGGGCATGCCCACCTTCGTGGCGCCGTTCGACCTGCTGACCACGGCGGACGATGCGCTGCGCCAGCGGGTGATGGCCCTGCCGGGCTATGCCCGCTGGGGTCGCCTGCTGCGCTGGCGCACCCGCTTCGTCGGCTGCACCGCCACCGAGTTCGCACCGTTGCCGCGTGGCGCCGAGCCCGAGGCGCTGGCGGGCGAGCTGGTGTCCGGCTACGGCCGCGACTGCGCGTTGATGGTGGTGAAGGACATCGCCCCGGAATCGCCGCTGCTGGACGTGGCCGACAACCTGCGCTCGGCCGCGCTGGCGCGTGCGCTGGAGGCGGAAGGCTGCGTGCTGCTGGAGGGGATGGCGCTGGCCTGGGTGCCGATCGATTTCGACAGTGAAGAGGATTACCTCGCGCGCCTCTCGCGCAGCCGTCGCAAGGAGATGAAACGCAAGCTGCGCTCGCGCGCGGACCTGCGCATCGAGATCTGGCGCACCGGCGACGCGGCCTTCGCGATCGACACCGTGATGGAGCGTTTCATCGCCCTCTACGAGAACGTCTACGCACAGAGCGAGATCCACTTCGACCACCTGTCGGCCGACTACCTGCGTGCGGTGCTGCGCGATGCGGGCAGCGGCGGACTGGTGTTCACCTATTTCGCCGGCGACGAGCTGATCGGCTGGAATCTCTGTTACGAGTACGCCGGCAAGCTGGTGGACAAGTACATCGGGCTCGCCTATCCGGCCTCACGCGAGCACAACCTGTACTTCGTCAGCTGGATGGAGAACCTCGAGCACGCGCGGCGCCGCGGGCTGAGCCATTACGTGGCCGGCTGGACCGACACCGCGGTCAAGCGCCAGCTCGGTGCGCGTTTCTGCATCACCCGGCATGCGGTCTACGTGCGCAACCCGCTGTTGCGCGCGCTGTTCCGCCGCATCGCCCACCACTTCGAAAGCGAGCCGGTACAGCCGGCCAAGGCCATGGACCCGGCATGACCCGCCCCATCGTCCTCGATATCGACCGTTCCGTCGGGCCGCTGCCGCAGCGCCTGGTGATCCCGCTGGAGCACTGGCAGGAGTCACTGCGCTTCGGTTGCTCGTTGCGCACCATGGAGCGTTTCCGCAGCGTGCTCGACGACACCCTGCCGGTCGCCCACGGCACGGTGATGCTGGGCAGCGGCGATTTCCACCACCTGACCTGGCCGCTGGTCGAGCGTGTCCGCGCCGCTGCGCCGTTCCAGGTGGTGGTGCTGGACAACCATCCGGACAACATGCGCTATCCGTTCGGCGTGCACTGCGGCTCCTGGGTGCGCCGGGTGGCGATGCTGCCGACGGTGAGCCACGTGCATGTGGTCGGCATCGGCTCGTCCGACATCGGCGCCGGCCACGCCTGGGAGAACTACCGCACGCCGCTGCGCGAGGGGCGCCTGAGCTACTGGAGCGTGGGCGTGGACGTGGACTGGGCGGCGCGCGCCGGGCTGGCCCACGCGTTCCACGCCTTCGACGATGCCGACGCGCTGGTCCGGGCCTTCGCCGACGAGCAGCTCGCCGCGCCACAGCCGGCCTACCTGTCGATCGACAAGGACGTGTTCGCCGCCGACGTGGCCCGTACCAACTGGGACCAGGGCCACTTCCAGCTGTCCCACGCCATCGACGTGATCGACAGCCTGCGTGCCGGCGGCCTGGTCGGCAGCGACATCACCGGCGAGATCTCCGCCTACCGCTACAAGAGCTGGTGGAAGCGGCGGCTGGCCGCGATCGACGACCAGCCCGTGGTGGATGCAGCAGAGCTGGCCGGTTGGCAGGCACAGCAGCATGCGCTCAATCTGGAGCTGCTGCGCGCGATCGCGGGCGCCGCGACGTCCTGATATCGGCGGAGGGCTCAGTCCTTGCCGTCGTCGATGCTGTTCTCCAGCAGCTTGCCGTCGCGCGCGTCGACGCCCACTTCGTGAACGACGCCTTTGGCGCGGATGTCGAACGAGTAGCGCAGGCCGCTGCCGCCGCGCTCGGTTTCCAGTTCTTCCTTGACGATCTTCCCGGGCACGGCGTGCAGCGCGATGGTCCGCGCGGCGGCGATATCTATCTTCGCTGCAGCCTTCGTGGTGGCGGCGAAGCCTGCACCGCACAGGGCGAGGCTGGCGGCGAGAGCGGCGAGTTTGCGCATGGTGGACTCCTCGTGTGGACAATGTGGCCACCTCGCCGCGGTAGGGTCGCGGGAGTGGCTACGCCAGCCTCGGGGATGGCACTTAGATCGGGCTTATCGCCGGCTTAGGCCGGGCTTACGGATGCCGGGGCATTCAGCCGAGCATGGCGGCGAGCACCGCGACGACGTGCTCGAACGAGGCGTCGTCCATCCAGTGGCTGTTGCTGATGGTGATCGCCCGTGCGGCGAAGTCGGTGGCGTTCGGCGTCGGCGTGTGCGGCACGCGATCGGCGAGGTAGACGTAGTCGGGCAACGCGTGCACGAACAGCCGGCTCACGCCGAGGCCGGAGGTCCACAGCGCGGCCAGCGCCGCGCGGGCCCGGTGCGCGTCGGGCATCAGCAACATCAGGAACGGCCAGCTGCCGGTAGTGTGCGGGGCCTCCTCGAACACGGTCACGCCGGGCAGCGCGCGCAGCCGGGCGACACGCGCCAGCGCGCGCGTGCGGTTGGCGGCGAGGAAGGCCGGCAGCCGGGTCGCGGCGCGCGAGCCGACGCCGCGGCGCCAGCGCCCGACGCGATGGAACGGAATGTCGGGCGGGAAATCGTCGCCGACCGCGGCGACCGGATCGCCCTCGCGCAGCGCGCGGCGCAGCGGGATGCCGTAGGCCAGCCGCAGCCCGAGCGGGTGGTACAACGCGGCCAGGCCGAGCAGCTCCAGGCTGCGCCGCAGCTCCCAGCCGGGCTTTGCTGGCACGTCGCGTGCGGCGGTGGCGTACAGGGCGTGGCGCAGGTCGTCGTCGCGCGTCACCAGCAGGCCGCCTTCGAAGATCGACAGGCCCTTGCCGGCGGCGAGGCTGAAGAAGCCGACGTCGCCGCGCAACCCCACGCTGTGGCCGCCGTCGCGCGCACCCAGCGCCTGCGCGGCATCCTCGATGACGAAGGCGCCGTGTTCGCGGGCGACCGCCAGGGGCGCGTCGAGATCGGCGACCAGGCCGGCGAGATGCGTCGGGACGATCGCCAGCGTGCGCTCGTCGCAAAGCTCGGCGAGCGCGCGGCGGTCCATGTCCCAGTGGTCCGGACGGGTGTCGCACAGGCGCAGGGTCAGGCCCAGCCGGTGCACGGCAATGGCCACCAGCGGACAGGTGAATGCGGGGACCACGACCACGTCGCGGCCGGGCGCTCGCTCGCGCAGCGTCGCCAGGGCAATCAGCAGGGCCGCGGTGCCGGAGCATTCCAGCTGCAGCGGCGGCGTTCCCAGTTGCGCCGCCAGCCGCGCGGTGAGCGCGTCGCCCCGCGGCAGCAGGTCGGCGGCCTGCAGGGGCAGTCCGGCGGTGGGGGGAATCTCGCGCAGCCGGCGGAGCATGGCGGTCACGCCGCGTCGGGCGGCGCTTCCTCGCGTTCGGCCAGGCCCAGGCAGACGATCCCGGCGATGATCGCCGTCGCGCCGATCAGCTTGGTCGCCGTGAGCGGCTCGTGGAACAGCCACACCGACAGCAGCATCACGCTGACCACCTCCAGGTGCGACGCGGCGAAGGCCGGACCGATCGGTGCGTGCTTGAGCAGAGTCATCCAGGTGAAGAACGCGCCCAGATAGCCCACCACTGCACCGTAGACCCAGGGCTCGCTGGACAGGCGCAGCAGCCAGGCCACGCTGGCCTCGACCGGCAGGGCATGGTTGCCGGCCATCTTGAAGCAGATGAAGTTGAACGTGTCGAACGTCATCAGCAGGGCGAAGCCGACCAGGTAGAAGCGCTTCATGCGCCGGCCCCCACCACGGCTACGCCGATGCTCACCAGCAGGATGCCGGCGACCCGCAGCCGGGTGAGCTTTTCGCCGAACAGGAAGCGGCCGGCAACCATGATCACCACGATGTTGATCGAGCCGAGCAGCACGCCTTCCGAGGCCTGTACCAGGGAAAGGAAGGCGATCCACACCAGGAATTCGAATACGTAGCAGCCGATCCCGATCCATAGCCATGGGCGCGCCGCCATGTATTTCCAGCGGGCCGCGCCGTCGCCGGCCGCCGGGTCGGCGGCCGCCGCCTTGAAGGCGAGCTGGCCGCCGGTGTCGAGCAACGCGTTGGACAGCCACAGTGCGACGGTGAGCAGGGGCACGGCCGACCTCAGGCCGCCGCCGCGACGGCGTCGCGGCCGGCCACGATGGCGTCGAAGAAACGCGCGGACCGCTCGATCAGCGTGCGGCGCTCCTTGTCGATGGTGATCATGTGGTAGCTGTCGTCCAGCAGCAGCAGCTCGGTCGGCGCATTCACGCCGCGCAGCACGGCCTCGGCATTGCGCACACTGGCCACGTCGTCCTCGCTGGCGTGGGCGACCAGGCAGGGCGAGGTCACCTTCGGCAGCAGGCCGCGCACGTGGTTGGACAGCTGGTACAGGTCGGCCAGCGAGTGCCAGGGATTGCCGAGCAGGCCGGCCACGGTGCTGTCGCCCGAGCGCATCGCCGCGGCGACCTGGTTGCGCAGGCGCTCGTCGCGCAGGCCGTAGGGGGGCTGCTCCTCGAACATGCGGTGGCGGCCCAGGCCGAGCTTCTTCACCAGCGGCAACAGAAACGACAGCTTCGCCGTCCACGGGATGCTCCAGCCGTCGTAGCGGAAGGTGGCGCCGTATACGCCGACTCCGGCGACCTGCCGCGGCCGCTCGGCGGCGAGCTTGAGCGAGAGCAGGGCGCCCATCGACAGGCCGCCGACGAACAGGTGGTCGACCCGCTCCAGCAGCTTGTCGGCGGCGGCCTCCACACTGGCGTACCAGTCCCGCCAGCCGGTGGCGAGCAGGTCGTCGATATCGCCGCAGTGGCCGGCCAGCTGCATGCCGTAGACGGTGAAGCCGGCGTTGTTCAGGCCCTTGGCGAGCAGGCGCATCTCCATCGGCGTGCCGGTCAGGCCGTGGATCAGCAGCACGCCGCGGCGGTCGCCTTCGAGGAGAAAATCGGTCGGTCGGATCACGGGGTATTCCTGCGCATGGGCTGACAGCCTGCCGGGTGCGCTTTTCAGTGGACTTTCGCGGGGTTGGACGGTTGGCCGAAACGGACCAGCACCCGCTGGCCCACCCGCACATCGTCGGGCGGCGGCTGGTCGAAGGCCAGGACGCAGTTCACGGTGCGCAGATTGGCCCGCTGCTGCGGATCGTCCTCCAGCGTCGAGGGGCCGACCACTCGGCCGATGCGCAGCACGTGGGCCGGCCAGCTGCGGTCCGCACCGCTGCCGTCGGTGCTGACGGTGGCCGCCATGCCGACCTTCACCGCGTCGACGTAGGATTCGCTCAGTTCCGCCCGCACGATCGGCGGGGTCAGCGGCAGCAGGGTGAACAGGGCGCCGGAGGCGGGCGAGACGCTGGCGCCGGACTGCGCGGTGACCTTGACCACCTGGGCCGCCAGCGGTGCCCGCAGGGTCCGCAGGCCCAGCTCGTAGCGGGCCGCGTCGCGCTTCTGGGTGGCCATCGCCACCGCCGCGTCGGCGCCCGCGCGCTCGGCCACCAGCGACTGCACGGCGGCCGCGGCGGCATCGGCGCTCTGGCCATCGCCGGCGCCGGCCTGGGCCGCTTCGGCCAGCCGTTTGGCCTGGACCTGGCTGGTCTTCAGCTTGCCGTCGATCAGCTCGCGCTGGGCCTTCGCCTGCGCCAGTGCGGCCTCGGCTGCCTCCAGCTGCAGGCGGGCCGGCTCCGGGTCCAGCGTCGCCAGCACCTGCCCCCTGGCCACGCGGTCGCCCTCGTGGACGTCGACCGCGGTCAGGGTGCCCTCGCGCGCCACGTCGAGCTTGAGCAAGCCGCCCTCGACGTCGATGCGGCCGCGGGCGACGGCGGCATAGGTGGGAGCGACGCTGGCGGGCGTCGGCGGGGTCTCGTGCGAGCAGCCGGCGGCCGCCAGCAACAGGGGAACGAGCAGGGTGAGGCGCAGCGGTTTCATGGCGCGGTTCCTTCGGGCGTCGCGGCCGGCGGCGCGGGGCGGCGGTCGCTGAGGATGCGGCCATCCTCCATCGACAGCACGCGGTCGGCGTGACGGATCAGGCGGGGATCATGGCTCACGCACAGCACGGTGGTGCCGTGGGTGCGGGCGATCCGGTGGAGGATGTCGATGATGGTCTGGCCGTTGGCGGCGTCCAGCGCGCTGGTCGGTTCGTCGGCGAACAGCAGTTCGGGCTGCTTGGCCAGCGCGCGGGCGATCGCCACGCGCTGCTTCTCGCCGCCGGACAGCTCGCTGGGGCGCAGGTGCATGCGCGGGGTCATTCCGACCTCGTCCAGCGACTGGGTGGCGCGCTCGCGCGCCTGCCGGCTGGACAGGCCCAGGTAGTGCAGCGGCAGTTCCACCTGTTCCAGCCCGGTGAGCGCGGGGAACAGGTTGAAACCCTGGAAGACGAAGCCGGTGTGCAGCAGGCGGAAGCGCTCCAGCGCGCGGCTGTCCAGCCCGCCCAGCTCGCTGCCCAGCGCGATCACGCGGCCGGCGTCGACCTTCTGCAGGCCGCTGAGGATCGCCAGCAGCGTGCTCTTGCCGCAGCCGGACGGTCCGGAGATCAGGGTCAGCTCGCCGGCCTCGATCGACAGCGAGAGGCCGTCCAGCACCTGGGTGCGCACCTTGCCGGAGACGAAGGCCTTGGCGATGCCTTCGGCGCGCAGGGCCGGGCCGGCGGGGGCGGTGGCGGTCACGGGGGCGGGACGGTTCATCGCAGCAGACTCGCCGGGTCGGCGCGGCGCAGGCTGCGCATCGCCACCAGGCCGGAGACGGCGGCCAGGGCCATCGCCAGCACCACGCACAGCAGGGTGATCGGGAAGTTCAGCACCACCGGCACGTCCTGGCTGCGCGCGGCCACCAGTAGCAGGAAGCCGAGCACGGTGGCGCCGAGCAGGCCGATCGCGCCGACCCAGAACGCCTGCTCCAGCACCACCCAGCGGAGGTTGCCGACGCCGACGCCGAGCGCGTTGAGGGTGGCGTACTCGCGCACCGAGCCGGCCACCGCGGCCATCAGGGTCTGGCTGGTGATCACCGCACCGACCAGGAACACGATGCCGGCCAGGAACACCACGCCGGCGCCCGCACCGGTGTCGAGCATCCAGTACAGCACCGAGCGGCGCGCGAAGCTGCGCGCGGTCCACACATCGTAGGGGCCGAAACCCCTGTCGCCGCGCAGGCGCGCGGCCACCGCGTCGGCCTGTGCCGGATCGCGCAGGCGGGCCACCAGGTAAGTGGGGCGGCCGAGGTCGGTGGGGTCGTTGTCGAGCTGGCGCGCGGTGTCCAGCGAGGTCACCACGTTGACGCCGCCGAGTGCACGCAACCCGCTGCTGACGCCGACCACGCGCACGCGGTGGCCGTTGATCACCGCGGTGTCGCCGACCGCCACGCCCAGCTTGTCGAGGTCGGCGCGGTCCACGATCACCGCATCGGGTTCGGCCAGCCGGGCGCGCAGCGCCGGTGGCAGGGCCTGCGAGAACATCATCCCGTCGGCGCGGGTGTCGATGCCGGTGACGTAGACCGACTCGCCGCCGGTGTCATGGGCGCCGCGCCAGTCGGCGTCGACCCAGTAGAAGGGTTCGACCTGGGCCACCGCCGGATCCATCCGCAGGCGCATTTCCACGTCCGGGTCGATCGGCCGGCCCAGACTCACGCTCTGCGTGCCGGGGTAGCCGATCCACAGGTCGGCGCTGGAGCCGGTGATGTACACGCTGGCGCTGGAAAAGATGCCCAGTACCAGCGCTGCCTGCAGCAGCTGCAGCAGGCCGGCGAAGCCGACGGCGAGGATCGCCGGCAGGAATCGCCGCCACTCGTAGATCAGTGTCTTGCGGGCCAGCGCGACCATCAGCGCGGCTCCTTGCCATCGGCGGCGGCAGGCGTCGCGTCGTCCGGCAGCGGCGCGCCGCCGAGCGCCTTGTACAGGCGCACGAAGGCCAGGTCGCGTGCGGCGGTCGCCTCGGCCAGCGCCAACGACGCCTGTGCCAGCGCCAGTTGGCTGTCGATCTGTTCGGCGGGCGCGGCCAGATGCAGTTGCACGCGAGTGGCGGAGGCCTGCTCGGCACGGGCCAGTGCCGCGTGCGCCCGCGCGCTGGCCGCCTGCCGTTCGCGCTCGAGCTCGAGCTGACCGAGCGAGGTTTCCACCTCGGCCACGCCCTCGAGCACCGCCTGGCGGTAGGCATACACGCTTGCCTTCAGGTCGTGCTTGCTGGCGCGCAGTTCGGCCTCGCGCGCACCCCAGTCGAACAGCGGGATATCGATCGCCGGGCCGGCCGAGAGCAGGGCGTTGTCGCTGGTGCGGCGGTGGGTGGTGAGGTTGGTCGACCACACCAGCGAGCCGCCCAGTCCGAGCCGCGGCAACAGGTCGGCGCGGGCGATGCCGGCGTCTCCGGCGGCCCGGACCACCTCGGCCTCGGCGCGGGCGATTTCCGGGCGCGTGCGCAGCAGGTCGGCCGGAGCCTGGTCGATGCGAAGCTCGCCCAGCGAGGGCACCGGCGCCGGCTTCAGCCACGCGGGATCGGGTTCATTGCGGCCCAGCAGCACCGCCAGTTGCTGGGACAGGTGGTCGATCTCGCCACGCGGCTCGGCCAGCGCGGCCTCGGCCTGGGCCAGGTCCGCCTCGGCCTGGGCCTCGGCCTGCGGGGCGGCCAGCCGCAGCCGGACGCGCACCTGCGCCTGCTGCAACAGGCGCCGGCGCAGGTCGCGCATGGCATCGAGCGTCGCCTCGCGCTGCTGGGCGGCGCGCAGCTCGAGCCAGTCGCGCACGACCTCGCCGACCAGGCTGACCCGGATCCGCTGCAACTCGGCCGCGCTGGCATCCACGGCGCCGCTCGCCTGGCGGTTCGTCGCGGTGCCGCGGCCGAACAGGTTCAGTTCCCAGGTGGCGTCGAAGCCGGCGACGAAGAACGAGGCGCTGGCATCCGGATCGATCGCGTCCTCGGTCTTGGCGCGCAGGCGCGGCAGATACTGGACCCGGGCGCTGCGGAAGCGCTCGCGCGAGGCGAGCAGCCGCTCGGTGGCCTCGGCCGCCTGCAGGTTGTCCCGTAGCGCGGTGTCGACCAGGGCGTCGAGCGCGGGATCATGGAAGGCCCGCCACCAGCCGCGCAGGTCCACCGGCATTGCCGAGGCCTGCGGCACGGAGTGGTTCCAGCGAGCCGGGACTGGCGCGTCCAGCTTCGGCATGGCGATACCGGCACAGCCCGCCAGCAGGCCGATCGAAACGGCCAGGGTGGCGCGCGCAAACCGATGGGTGAAGCGCATGTCAGCGCCGGATCGTGTCGACCCGGGAGCTTGCCCGGTCCGGGCCGGAGGCGCAGCAGAATGGGGAAAACGTGGCGGGGAGGAGCGCTGGGCGGGTCATTGCGAAAGATTCCACGATATGGGTTTCATCAACTTTTCGATGCCGACGGGAACTGCAGGCCGATCCTCAGTCCGCCACCGACGGCCGCGCCAAAACCGAGGCGCGCATCATGCTGCTGGGCGATCTGCTGCACGATCGCCAGGCCCAGGCCGGTGCCCGATGCCTGGGTGCCCGCCACCCGAAAGAAGCGCTCGCCGAGGCGCTCGAGCGCTTCCGGGGGGACGCCGGGGCCGGAATCCTCCACCTGCAGCAGCACCCCCTGGTCGGGCAAGGGCAGCACGCTCACGGTGGCCCGCGCACCCTCGCCGGCATAGCGCAGGATATTGTCGATCAGGTTGTCCAGCAGTTCCTGCAGCGCGGCAGCATCGCCGTGGATCACTGCCGGATGGTCGGGGCCCTGGTAGCCCAGGTCGATCCCCGCTCGCAGCGCCTCGGGGATGCGCATTTCGACGGCCCTGGGCACCAGTTTGGCGAGGTCGACGTCGCCGGTGGTCGAGCGCTCCTTCCACGGGCTCTGCGCACGGGTCAGCGCGAGCAGTTGGGTCGAGGTGCGGGCGGTGCGCTCGGTCAGCTGTTCGATGTGCTCCAGCGCATCGCGCACCACCGCGGGGTCGCTGCTGCCGCGGGCGCGGTCGACATGCAGGCGCAGCCCGGCCAGCGGCGTGCGCAACTGGTGCGCGGCATCGGCGATGAAGCGCTCCTGCAGCGACAGCACCGTGCGCAAGCGCTCGAACAGGCCGTCGATGGTGCGGGTGAGCGGCAGGATCTCCACCGGGACGTCGGCCCCGGTGATCGGCTCCAGCTCGTGTTCACGCATTGCCAGGCGCCGGGTCAGCGGATGCAGGATGCGCAGTCCGCGCGTCACACCCAGCCAGACCAGCGACAGCACGCTGAGGATCAGGAAGGTCTGCAGCGGAATGGCCAGCAGCAGGATCTGCCGTGCACGGTGCTGGCGGTCGCGCAGGGTCTCGGCGATGGTCACCGTGAGCACGTCGGAGGGATCAGTAGGCGAGCGCAGGCTCAGTGCCGCGCCGCGCAGGGGGCGTCCGGCGAGGCGGGAGTAGAACAGTTCCGGGCTGGCGTCGGCCGCCGGCGGCGGCGGCTGCTCGAAGTCGCCGTTGCCGCCCAGCAGCCCGCGCTTGCTGGAGCGGACGTTGTAGTAGTTGTGGCCGTCCGGCTCGTATTCGATGAGGAAACGAGCCTCCTGCGGCAGGTCGCTGGAGACCTCGCCGGAGCGGAACATCTGCGCCAGCGTGCGCACGTCGTTGGCCAGATCCGCGTCGTGCACGCGGTTGGAGTAGTTGAGCGCCACGCCATAGGTGATCACCGCGTCGATGACCAGCAGCAACAGCATCGGCAACAGCAGGATGAACAGCAGCCGGCGCCGCAGGCTGGGGCGGCGCTGGCCGGAGGCCTCACTCATCGGCCGTTTCCTCGAGCAGATAGCCGAGGCCGCGCACCGTGCGCACATTGGCGCCGCTGCCGTGCAGCTTGCGGCGCAGGCGATGGATGGCGATGTCCAGCCCGTTGTCGGTGAGGTCCTGGTCCCAGTTGCACAGCGCCTCGACCAGCTGGGCGCGGTTGGTGATGCGGTCCGGACGGCTGGCCAGCGCCTCGATCAGGCCGAACTCGCGCGCGGTCAGCTCCAGCGGCGAATCGTCGATCCAGGCACGATGGCCGGGCAGGTCCAGGCGCAGCCGTCCGATACGGACCTCGGTGCTGCCCTTGCTCGCCGAGCGACGCAGCAGGGCGCGCACGCGGGCCTCGAACTCGGCCAGGGCGAAGGGCTTCACCAGGTAGTCGTCGGCGCCGAGGTCGAGCACGCGCACGCGCTCGTTGAGGCCCTCCCGGGCCGTGATCACCAGTACCGGAACGCCGGAGCCACGCTGGCGCAGGCGATGCAGCACCTCACTGCCGTCGAGGCCCGGCAGGCCCAGGTCGAGCACCAGCAGGTCGTGGGCGCCGTCGCGCAGCGCGATATCCGCCTGCGCCCCGTTGGCCACGTGATCGACGGCATGCCCCCCCTGGCGCAGCGCATCGGTGATGGCAGCGGCGATGGCAGGGTCGTCTTCGGCGATCAGGATGCGCATGGGACACCTTGGGGCGGGGACAGTCGGCGCGGGCTACGACAATGTCCACCGCCGGTAGTTGCAGTCGTACATGATGCCCTGCGCACCCCCGGAAAGGCGACACGTCGCGCCCAGTCTTGCCGCCGCCGCCTGATTGTTCCAGTCTGGGGCGTTGCCGTACCACAGGGGGAGTCATGCGGTCTTCGTTCCGATCCGGCGGGTGGTTGCCCGTCCTGTTTGTCCTGGCATGCCCGTTTGGGGCACTGGCCCGCCAGACCGCGCCGACGGCGCCTGCGGCCGACATACCCGCAGCGACGGCTTCCTCCACCGCGCCATACGTGCCGATCCCGCTGGCCTCTCCGGATGCCGCCGCAATCAGTACGCCGAGTGGGCCGAACGCCTGGGGAGGCGAGCGCACCGGCAACGAGCCGACGCTCTCCGACCGCGTGGTCAGCTACCACATCGACGCCGAGCTGGATGCCGCGAAACATGCGGTACACGGCAAGGAGCAGTTGCAGTGGCGCAACCGCAGCGACCGCGAGGTGCGCAGCATCTACATGCACCTGTACCTCAACGCGTTCGCCAATGAGGGCAGCACCTTCTTCACCGAGCGCGAGGTGCTCACTGCGCACGGCAGCTCGCGCGGCAACGCCAGTCTGAAGAAGGGGCAGTGGGGCTGGATCGACCTGAGCAGCGTGCGCCAGGCCGATACCGACCTGAAGTGGGCCTTCGTGCATCCGGACGGCGGTCCGGCGACCGACCACACTGTGGTCCGGGTGGACCTGGCCCAGCCGGTGCCGGCGGGCGGTACGCTGACCCTGGACATCGACTTCCTCAGCCAGTTGCCGCGGGTGGTCGAGCGCACCGGCTGGTTCGGCGATTTCAACCTGGTGGGGCAGTGGTTTCCGAAGATCGGCGTGCTGGAACTGCCGGGCGAGCGGGGTGCCACCCAGGTCCGCTGGAACTGCCACGAGTTCCATTTCAACAGCGAGTTCTATGCCGACTTCGGCCTCTATGACGTCCGGCTGACGGTGCCTTCGGATTACACCGTCGGTGCGGTCGGCCAGCTTGAGGGCCAGCCGCAGACCGCCGACGGCAAGACCACCTACCACTACGTGCAGGGCGACGTGCACGATTTCGCCTGGGTCGCCGCCAAGGGGTATCAGACGCTGGACGGCGCCTACGAGGGGCCGGGCAGCCCGAAGGTGGCGGTGCGGGTGATCTACCCGCCCGAGTACGTGGCCAGCGCCAGGCCGGTGCTGAAGGCCAGCATCGACTCGCTGGGCTATTTCTCGAAGACGCTGGGCGCTTACCCCTACAAGACGCTGACGGCCGTCGTGCCGCCCTATAACGCCGGCGAGGCCGGCGGCATGGAGTACCCGACTTTCTTCACCGCCGAGGGCTACAAGGAGGTCGAGCCGGGCACGCTCACCCAGGGACTGCTGGATTTCGTGACGATCCACGAGTTCGGTCACGGCTATTTCTACGGGATCCTGGCCTCCAACGAGTTCGAGGAGCCGATGCTCGACGAGGGCCTGAACGAGTACTGGGACCAGCGCATGCTGCGAGAGCGTGGGCAGGAGCTGGACCTGGCCTCGCCGCTGATGAAGCGGCTGGGGATCGTGCCGAAGATGGACGGCTTCACCATGGAGCGGCTCACCGCCGGACTTCGTCAGCCGCCCGACCCGATCGGCGAGAACGCCTGGGATCGTCTTTCCTCCTCGAGCTACGGCAGCGTGTATTCGCGCACGGCGACCGCCATGCACGACCTGGAGGAGCGGCTCGGCAGGCCGGTGATGGAGAAGGCGTTCCGCGAGTACTACAAGCGCTGGCGCTACAGGCACCCGTCGGTGGCCGACCTGCGCGCTGCGTTGATCGATGTTTCCGGCAAGCCGGAGATCGTGAACCAGGTCTTCGACCAGACCGTCTACGGCACCGCCTGGGTCGATGACGCCGTCACCTCGATCGACACCGAACGGGTGGAGCCGCTGGCCGGCACTTTCGTGAAGGACGGCAAGCGTACGGAGGACGATGCCTCTGCCCGCGACGAAACGGTCGACCGACAGCTGACCGACTGGAAGAAGCAGCATCCGGAGGCGAAGGACGGGCAGGGTCCTTATCCCTGGCGCAGCATCGTGACCGTGCGTCGCTACGGTGCGTCGGCACCGCAGACGCTGCGACTGAACTATGCCGATGGAGGACACGAGGACATCGCGTGGAATGACCAGCGGCGCTGGGCCCGGTTCGTGGTGACCAAGCCGACTAGGGTGGTCTCGGCCGAACTCGATCCGCAGCACACCGTTTACCTGGATGCCGACAAGCTCAACGACAGCTATGCCACCAAGGCCAACGGCGCCGCCTCGCGGCGCTGGGCGGCCGATGCCGCGGCGCTGCTGCAGAACCTGTATTCCTTGCTGGGGACCCTGTGATGGCCTGGAAAAACTCCCGCCGGGTCGACCTCGGCTCGCTCGCCGCCGCACCGTTCGCGGCCATGCAGTGGCGCCTGCTGCTGTTGTGGGTGGTCCTGCTGCTGCTGCCCACTGCCGCGGTCGCGCTGCCGTTGTGGAAGGCGCTCGGCGATTTGCTCGATCACTCGGTGCGCGTGCCGGAGTGGGCGCAGTCGTTCCACGCGATGATGTTCGGTGACGTGCTGGCGCAGTTCGTTCGCCACGATGGCTGGCTCGGCGGCGCGGCATTGGCCGGTCTGGCGCTGACCGTGGTGTTGCTGCCGCTGCTGCACGGCATGGTGGTGGCGGCCGGCCGCGCGGGGCGTGCGCTTGGTTTCGGCCACCTGCTGCAGAGCGGCCTGATCGAGTACGGCCGCATGTTCCGCCTGATGTTGTGGTCGCTGCTGCCGTATGCGGTGATGCTGGGGTTGTCCGCTTTTGCCATGAAGACGGCAAGCCGACACGCACAGGCCGACGTATTGCAGTCGCAGGCCGATGCGGCCGCGCACGCGGCGCAGTGGACGGTGCTGGTGCTGTTCGTGCTGGCGCAGGCGATCGTCGAGTCTTCCCGTGCCGCCTTCGTGGCCGATCTCGGGTTGCGTTCGGCCACGCGCGCGTTCGGCCGTGGCGTGATGCAGCTGCTGCGACGCCCGCTGAGCACCCTGCTGAGCTATCTGGTGATCAGCGCCATCGGTCTGGCGATCGCGCTGGCGTTGGGGGTCTGGCGCGCCCACACGCCGGCGATCGGCTTCGGCGGCTTCCTGCTCGCGCTGGCGATCAGCCAGGTCACGGTCGCGGTGACCGGATGGATGCACGCGGCGCGGGTCTTCGCGCTGGCGCGGGTGGCCGGGTCGCTGGTGCCCGCACGCCGTGGAGGCTTCTCGCCGACGCGCTGAGTGCCGACGATCCCGGTCGCTCAGTCGGCCGGGATCGTGCGGAAGCGCACCAGCAGCAACTCGCCCCCACCCTCCAGCCGCAAGCGCTGGCCCGTCCCGGAAGGAAGCCAGGCCGGTACGTCGGTGGCAAGCTCCCAGTCCGACGTGCCCAACTGCACCGTGGCGCGGCCGGCAAGCAGCCAGGCCAGCCAGCCCTGGCCGGTCGTGGGAAGCAGCATGGGTCCCTGCAGCGGGCGTGCGATCAGTTCGGCGCCTTCAGGGTGGCCGCCCTCCAGGCGGACGACGCGCGTGGGCTCGTGCAGATGCAGTGTCTGTCCTGGGTGCAGGCCTGCCACCTGCAGTCGCAGCAATTGCCGGCCGTCGGCAGCGTCCAGCGTCAGCGGTGCGTCGAGGGGTGCGAGCTGGGTCGGGGCGTCGTCGCGAAACGCGGAATGGATCCCGGGACCGAGATGCTGGAGATGCAGCCGCCATGGCGAAGCGGCATGGCCGTGGCGGTCCGCCGAGGCCAGTTCGATGCCGGCCGCGTGGCCGCTGGGATCCGGCACTGCCGGCAGCGTGCGCAACGTGACCGGGCCGGCGTTCATGCCCAGGCGCGGCGGGGCTCGCGGAACGGTGGGTAGTAGGCGAACACGTGCGTGTTGCTGCCGTAGAAGTCCATGTCCTCGATGTGCTCGCCGCCCAGTCGCTCGGCGACGCGGTCGGAGGCTTCGTTGCCGATGCGCACCAGGCTGATCACGCGCCTGGCGTGCAGGGTGTTCCAGGCGAAGTCGAGGATGGCGGCACCGGCCTCGGTGGCATAGCCGTGGTGGCGATGCTCGGGCTTGAGCATCCAGCCCATCTCCAGGTCCGGCCAGCCCTCGGGGTACATCAGCCCGGCGCGACCGAGGAACTCACCGGTTTCCTTCAGCTCCAGCGCCCACATGCCGCAGCCACGCAATTGCCAGTGGCCCAGCAGCATGGCCAGCGAGCGCCAGGCGTTGGTGCGGTCCAGTGGCTGGCCGTCGCCGATCCAGCGGGTGCTCTCCGGATCGGCCAGCATGGCGGCGTAGTCGTCGAAGTGCCGCTCGGTGAGCGCGGTCAGGCGCAGACGTGCCGTTTCGATGGTGGGGATGTTGGACATGGCCATTCGGTTTTCAGCGACGGCTATCCAGCAGTCGGCTGAGTGCTTGCGTACTTGAGGCCAGGGCGTCCTCCCAGGCCAAGCCCACGATTCTCTCACCTGTGACCGAATCCACAAAATCCTCCGCCTCGCCGGGCGGCAGCAGATGTCGGTAGTCAACGGTCACCTCGGTGCCGGCCGGCAGGTCGGTCAGCGCGAAGATGAATCCCAGATGCCAAAGCCCGGTGGGCGAGAAGCTGTGGTTGACGTAGCACTCGTCGGGCCAGTCCGGCGACACCGTGTAGCGGTCCTCGAACCAGCGTGCGCTGGCGTGGCGCAGGGCGGCGAGCTCAGGATCGCTCTCCAGTTCGGCGTGGCGCCAGGTGCGGTCGATCGCGTCGGGCGCGGTGATGATGCTGCCGGCGCGAACCGCTTCGTCGAGGAACAGGCCCTGGCCGGCACCGCCAATGGTGGAGGCGGCGATGCGGTAACGCGGAAGAATCATGGAAAGCACGGCGCTCGGGGCCCGGATCGGGCGCGGCGGAGTGTAGCGCAAGCGCGGCGGGTCGCCAGCGACCCGCCGCGCCGCCCCATCCATGGGTCGGGGACTCCTTCGGGGGGATTACTTGGCGCTGGCCTTGTGCTTCACCTTGGCGGCTTTGGCCGGTGCGCCGGCGGCGTTGCCGCTGAACTGGATGGCCTGCTGGTTGCGCTTGAGCGTGGCCGGGCCCATGCCCTTCACCTGGGCCAGGTCGTCCAGCGTCTTGAACGGACCATGCGCCTCGCGCCAGGCCACGATGGCCTTGGCCTTGGCCGCGCCCACGCCGTCGAGCGAGCTGGCGATGGTGGCCGCATCGGCCTTGTTGATGTTGACCGGGGTGGCAGCGATGGCCGGCAGGGTGATGGCCAGCGCAAGGGCGGCGGCGAGCAGGGTGCGAAGCATGGCGTTTCCTCCGTGAAAGCGGGACAGGGGCCGAATCGGGCCGTGGAGCACTGTGCGGCAACCGCGGCGGCGCCGATGCCGGTGCGGACCGCATTCGGCCCGGGAGCCGGCCGGCCGAGACTGTGGGCATGCCCCGACCCCGGTGTCGGACCCGGGAGGACGCCGGGTGGGCGCTGTTACAATGGCAACCTTTGCCAGCATCACGGAGTTGCCGATGGATACCACCCGCCTTTCCCGTTTCGTCAGCGGCCTGTGGGACGACGAGATCGTGCCGCAGCTGGTGGAGTACATCCGCATTCCCAACAAGTCGCCGATGTTCGACAAGGACTGGGTCGCCCACGGCTACATGGACCAGGCCGTCGAGCTGATGTCGAGCTGGGCCCGCGGCAAGCTGGCCGCGTTCCCCGGCGCCACGCTGGAGGTGGTGCGGCTGGAGGGGCGGACGCCGCTGATCTACATCGAGGTGCCGGGCGAGGGCGACGACACCGTGGTGCTGTACGGCCACCTGGACAAGCAGCCGGAGATGACCGGCTGGGCCGACGACCTCGGTCCGTGGAAGCCGGTGATCAAGGGCGACAGGCTCTACGGCCGCGGCGGTGCCGACGACGGCTACGCGATCTTCGGCTCGCTCGCCGCGCTGCTGGCGCTGCGCGAGCAGGGCATCGCGCACAGCCGCTGCGTGATCCTGATCGAGGCCTGCGAGGAGTCCGGCAGCTACGACCTGCCGTACTACGTCGACCATCTCGCCGACCGCATCGGCAACCCGTCGCTGGTGGTCTGCCTGGATTCGGGCTGCGGCAACTACGACCAGCTGTGGCTGACCACCTCGCTGCGCGGCATGACCGGCGGCGAGCTGACCGTGCAGGTGCTGGAAGAGGGCGTGCACTCGGGCGATGCCTCGGGCGTGGTGCCGTCGAGCTTCCGCATCCTGCGCGAGCTGCTGTCGCGACTGGAGGATCCGGCCACCGGCCGGATCGTGCCGAAGGAGCTCTATGTCGACATCCCGGCCGAGCGCGTCGAGCAGGCGCGCCACTCCACCGAGGTGCTGGGCACGGCGATCTACGACAAGTTCCCGTTCGTCGAGGGCATGCAGCCGGTCACCGACGACCTGGTCGAACTGGTGCTCAACCGCACCTGGCGTCCGCAGCTGGCGGTCACCGGCGTCGACGGCATGCCGCCGCTGGAAAGCGCCGGCAACGTGCTGCGTCCGAAGACCGCGGTGAAGCTCAGCCTGCGCGTGCCGCCGACGCTGAACGGCTCGAAGGCCGGCGACTTCGTCAAGCAGCTGCTGGAGAAGGACCCGCCGTACGGCGCCAAGGTCAGCTTCAAGGTGGAGAAGGACGGCAGCGGCTGGAACGCGCCGCAACTCTCGACGTGGCTGGCCGAAGCGGTGAAGGAGGCTTCCGAGCACTACTTCGGTGCGCCGGCGGCCTACATGGGCGAGGGCGGCTCGATCCCGTTCATGGGCATGCTGGGCGAGAAGTTCCCGCAGGCGCAGTTCCTGATCACCGGCGTGCTCGGTCCGCACTCCAATGCGCACGGTCCGAACGAGTTCCTGCACATTCCCACCGGCAAGAAGGTGTCGATGGTGGTGGCCGAGGTGGTGGCCCGGCACTACGAGAAGCAGGGCAAGTAAGCATGTCGGGGACGGTCGATCCGGTCGCGCTCGCCGCCAACCTGGCGGCGGTGCGCGCGCGGGTCGACGCGGCCTGCCTTGGGGCGGGCCGCGATCCGGCCGGGGTGCGCGTGCTGCCGGTCAGCAAGACCTTCGGCGCCGAGGCGGTGCGTGCGGCGTTCGCCCTGGGCGAGCGCCGCTTCGGCGAGAACCGCGTGCAGGAAGTGCGCGAGAAAGCGCCGCTGCTGGCCGATTGCGCGCTGGAGTGGGTGATCATCGGTCCGCTGCAGACCAACAAGGCCAAGGATGTCGCGCGCCTGGCACACGAGGTGCAGACGCTGGACCGGATCGAGCTGGCCGAAGCTTTGGATCATCGCCTGCAGCTGGAGGGGCGCGCCATCGACGTCCTCGTGCAGGTGAAGACCTCGCCGGAAGAGAGCAAGCACGGGCTCGCCGCGGAGGCACTGCCGGGCCTGCTGGCCGCATTGCGTCGCTTCGATACGCTGCGCGTGGGCGGCCTGATGACCATTGCCACGCATACCGACGACGAGACCGAGGTGCGCCGCTGCTTCCGGCAGCTGCGCGAGCTGCGCGATGCGATGGCGGCTGCGGGACACGATTTGCCGAGGTTGTCGATGGGCATGAGCGGCGACTTTGCCCTGGCCATCGCCGAAGGAGCGACCGAGGTACGCATCGGCAGCGCGATCTTCGGTGCGCGGCCGGCCATGACCGGCTGAGTCACGTTTCAGCGATCCGCATCGCGAATCGCGGGGGGAATGCTGACCTTCGGGGTTTAGTTAACCTCAATCCAACAAACCCGCCGGTCCGCTTTGATAGCTTTCGCCAGCTGTCCCCGGTCTGCGTGTCGCTGGTCGGGATTCCGACCTTCCGCGAGGGGCTGTCCCGCATGACGATCAAGCCGTTGACCGCGCTCGCTGCGCTGGCCATCGCCATGTTCGCCGCTCCGGTGCATGCCGCCGACGCCGCCGTCCCGACACCGTCGATGACCCCGGTGGTCGCTCCGCTGACCCAGGTGTTGCCGCTGGCCGATCCGGCCTCGAAGCTGGCCCTGGCGGTGTTGCCGACCGATCCGGCCGCACTGCTCGCCAGCGGCGAGGCCCGGTCAGGAAACGCCGGTACGGAAGCGGCCAGCCTGCGCCAGTCGCTGATCGGCCTGGCCATGACCCTGCGCCACATCCGCTACGTCCGTGGCGGACGGACCCCGTCGACCGGTTTCGACTGCAGCGGCTTCGTGCACTACGTGTTCGCCCAGGCCGTCGGCATGAACCTGCCGGCCAATGCTGCGGCCCAGTTCCTGGCCGGGTTCAAGGTGAGCCGCAAGGACATGCAGCCGGGCGACCTGGTGTTCTTCCGTACCGCCGGCCGGCGCGGTCGCATCTCGCACGTGGGCATCTATCTCGACAACGGCCGGTTCATCCACTCGCCCTCGCACGGGCAGACCGTGCGCGTGGACAACCTGGCCGATGCCTACTGGGCCCGGCACTTCGCCGGTGCCGCCCGCCCCGAAGGGCTGGCCGATGTCAGCCCGGTGCCCGGCAAGAGCTGAGCCACGATCCAAAGCATGATCCGACAGGGCCGCCGCATGGCGGCTTCTTTTTGCCTGCGGCCGGGAGTCGCAGGTGCCCGGCGCGTGCCGGGGTGTTGTGCCCTGTCGCCCGGCCCCCATCTCATCGGTCTGTACCCGTCACTTCCGAGGAGCCCCTGCGATGCCGTTGTCGACCCTGCTGGACCTGCCCGGCGTGACCGCCCAGCCGGAGGCCGCCACCCATGGCTATGTGTTCAACCACACCATGATCCGGGTGAAGGACGTCGCGGCCTCGCTGGACTTCTACACGCGCGTGCTCGGCTTCACGCCGGTGCACCGGCAGGTATTCGAGGAGGCGAAGTTCACCATCTACTACCTGATGCTGCGGGCCGATCGCGCGGCGATCCCCGACGACGACGCCGAGCGGCTGGAGTGGGTGCTGGGCCAGCCCGGCGTGCTCGAACTGACCTACAACCACGGCACCGAGGACGACCCGGATTTCCACTACCACGACGGCAACGGCGAGCCGCGCGGCTTCGGCCACCTGTGTGTGTCGGTGCCGGATGTGCATGCCGCCTGCGCGCGCTTCGAGGCGCTGGGGGTGCCGTTCCAGAAGCGCCTTTCCGACGGGCGCATGAAGCACATCGCCTTCATCAAGGATCCGGACGGCTACTGGATCGAGATCCTGCAGCCGGCGCGTTTCGTCGGCTGAGTCCGGAACCGCCGCGACGTGGCGCGGTCCGTGCCACGCCCGTCCCCCGACTGGAAACGCATCGATGCCCCTCTCGCTTGCCCCGGTGACCCGGAACCTGCTGATCGCCAACGTGGCGATCTTCCTGTTGCAGATGGTGATGCCCGGCATCGCCGGCTGGCTGGCGCTGTGGCCGCTGGGCAGCGGGTACTTCGAGCCGTGGCAGATCGTCACCGGCGGGTTCCTGCACGGCGGCTTCGCCCACATCGCGTTCAACATGCTGGCGCTGTACATGTTCGGCAGCCAGATCGAGCGGCTGTTCGGCTCGCGCCAGTTCACCGTGTACTACTTCACCTGCCTGGTGGTGTCCTCGCTGCTGCAGCTGGTGGTGCTGCGCTGGTTCATGCACGACTTCCAGACACCGACGGTGGGCGCGTCCGGGGCGATCTTCGGCCTGCTGCTCGCCTTCGGCATGTTCTATCCGCACGAGAAGGTCTACTTCATCCTGCTGCCGATCCCGATGCCGGCCTGGCTGTTCGTGATCCTCTACGGCGGGCTGGAGCTTTTGTCGGGCGTATTCGGCTGGATGCCGGGCGTGGCGCACTTCGCCCATCTCGGCGGGATGCTCGGCGGCTGGGTGCTGATCCAGTACTGGCGCGGCAAGCTGCCGATCAAACCGCGGCGACGGCTAATGTGGTGAGGTTTCGCCGGGACACGAAAAAGGCGGCCGGGTGGCCGCCTTTTTCGTAGTGCGGGGGTAGTCCGCTCAGCGCAGCGCGAGGAAGTCCGCGCTGACCACGAAGCGCACCGCATCCAGCCGCAGGCGGGCCTTGGGCAGCGCGTCGAGCAGGGCGTTGCGCTCGGCCTGCACCAGGGCGATCTCGGCCGCGCTGATCGACGGGTTCACCGCCCTCAACGCCTGCAGCCGGGCCAGTTCGGCGTCCAGCGTCTCGCCGGCCAGCGCCGTGGCTTCGGCCACCCGTTCCTGCGCCTGCGCGGTGGCGACGGCTTCGGCCTTTTCCAGCATCGGCGGCACCAGCTTGTTGAGGAATTTGCGGTAGCGAGCCACCTCGATGTTGCGGTCGGCGGCCTTGCGCAACGCGATCTCGCTGGGCTGGAAGTCGGGCCGCTCGGCCAGCCGGGTGTCGATGGTCACCGGCAGCGGCAGCACCGGCAGGAAGCGTTCGGCGTCGAGTGCGCGGTCGGCCACGCACTCCAGCACGAACACCGCCTGCAGCAGGGCGCTGCGCGGCCCCAGCGCGTCGTCCACCATGAACGCGGCATTGCCCTGTTCGCCGGACAGCACCAGGTCCATCGCGCCGAGCACCAGCGGATGGTCCAGCCGCAGCAGCGGCAGCTCTTCGCGGGCCAGCGCGGTGTCGCGGTCGAAGGTGACCGAGATCGGGCCTTCCGCGAAGCCGGGCAGGGCATCGGTGGACAGGTACTGCGGGTCGAGCAGCAGCACCTTCGGCCCCAGCTCCTCGGCGTGGATGCCGAACTGCTCGAGCAGGCGCTGGATGAAGGCATCGCGGGCCGGGTCGACATCCTCGCGGCGGAACGCCTGGGCCAGTTCCTCGGCGTGCAGGTCGCGGCTGGAGGCCAGTTCCAGCAGGTGGTCGCGACCCTCGCGGATCAGCGCGGCCAGCTCCTCATGGCTGGCGCGGGTCTCGGCAACCAGCACGTCCAGTTCCTGGTCGCGGCCATCGGCGCTGCGCGCGTGCTCGTCGGCCAGGCGGGCGAGTGGCTCGCCATAGCGTCGCAGCAGCTCACGACCGTCGGACGGACTCACGCGGAACGCATCCAGGCCCTCGTCGTACCAGCGCGCCAGCACGTGCTGTGCGCTGCCCTCCACGGCGAGCACATGGATCGAGATGTCGTGACGCTGGCCGATGCGGTCCAGTCGGCCGATGCGCTGCTCGAGCAGATCCGGATCCAGTGGCAGGTCCCACAGCACCAGATGGTGGGCGAACTGGAAATTGCGGCCCTCCGAGCCGATCTCCGAGCACAGCAGCAGGCGCGCACCGTCGGGCTGGGCGAAGAACGCCGCGTTGCGGTCGCGCTGCACGATCCCCAGCCCTTCGTGGAAACGGGCAATGCCGGCGCCGGTACGCGTGCGCAAGGCTTCTTCCAGCGCCAGCACCTTGGCCTGGCTGCGGCAGATCAGCAGGAACTTGGCCTGCGGGTGCGCCTCCAGCAGATCGACCAGGGCCTGCAGGCGCGGATCGTCGGCATAGTCCAGGGTAAGCGCGGGCGGCGGCTGCTGGATGTCGGCATGGAACTCGGCCAGCAGCGCCTGGCGGCGACTGTCGTCAAGCGTGTCCGCGTCGATCAGGTGCCAGGCCGGTACACGCTGCGGGAAGCCGCCGATGCCGGCACGGCGGTTGCGGAACATCGCGCGGCCGGTGCCGTGGCGGTCGATCAGCGCGGCGAGGATGGCACGGGCGTGCTCGGGTGCCACGGTCTCGGCGAGCTGGCCGGTGAGCTCGGCATCGTCGGCCAGCACGCTGGCCAGCAGGCTGCGGTCCTCCACGGTGAGCGGCTGGCCCTGGGTCAGCCGGTCGGCCACCTGCGACAGGGCCTGGAAGCCGTCCGATTCGGCCAGGTAGGCGTCCAGGTCGCTGTAGCGCTGCGGGTCGAGCAGGCGCAGGCGGGCGAAGTGGCCGCTGCGACCGAGCTGCTCCGGCGTGGCGGTGAGCAGGATCACGCCCGGCGTCTTCGCGGCGAGCTGCTCGACCAGCGTGTAGCGCGGGCTGGCCGCTTCCGGGGTCCACTCCAGGTGGTGCGCTTCGTCCACCACCAGCAGATCCCAGCCGGCGTCGAGCAGTTGCTGCGCGCGCTTGGGCGAGGACTCCAGGAAAGCGAAGTCGGCGATCACCAGCTGCTCGTCCTCGAACGGGTTGCTGCCCGGCTCGGACTGCTCCAGCGCCTCGCAGCGCTCCTCGTCGTAGATCGCGAAGCTCAGGTTGAAACGGCGCAGCAGCTCGACGAACCACTGGTACACCAGCGTGTCCGGCAGCAGCACCAGTGCACGCGACGCGCGGCCAGTGGCGAGCTGGCGGGCCAGGATCATGCCGGCCTCGATGGTCTTGCCCAGGCCCACTTCGTCGGCCAGCAGCACGCGGGGCGGCCGGCGCGCGGAGGCGATGCCGGCCACGCGCAGCTGGTGCGGGACCAGTCCGACACGCGCCGCACCCAGCCCCCAGCTCGGCGAGCGGCGGGCCTCGGCGCGCCGGCGCAGCGCATCCAGGCGCTGCTCGAAATGGGATACCGGATCGGTGCGGCCGCCGATCAGGCGGTCGTCGGCCTGGCTTACGGCCTGCTCGTCGTCGAGCTGACCTTCCTCCATCTCGCGACCCTCGCCGCGGTACACCAGCAGACCCTCGCGCACGTCCACGCGCTCGACCAGGAAGGAGATGCCCTTGCCGGCGATGCGCTGGCCGGGACGGAATTCGGCGCGGACCAGTGGCGCGGACTCCATCGCATACGGCCTGAGCACGCCGGCCTTGGCGAACAGCACCTGCACGCTGCGTCCCTGGACGCGCAGCACGGTGCCGAGGCCGAGCTCCGGCTCGGCAGTGGAGATCCAGCGTTGACCGGGTACGAACATTGAAAAACCGCGTGTCGATAAAGGGCGTCGATTATCCGCCCCTTGTCGCGCGCAGGGAACAGCGGCGTGCGATCAGGTCTGCGACCACTCGCGCAGCAGGTTGTGGTAGACGCCGGTGAGCTGCAGCACCGCCACCTCGTCGCCGCCGGCCGCGCGCAGTCGCGAGATGGCCTGGTCCAGCTCCAGCAGGGTGCGCCGGTGCGCCAGGTCGCGGACCAGGCTCTGGATCCAGAAGAAGGCCGCCAGTCGCGCGCCGCGGGTGACCGGGGTGACCCGATGCAGGCTGCTGGACGGGTAGAGGATGGCGTCGCCTGCGGGCAGCTTCACTGCGTGCTCGCCGTAGGTGTCGCTGACCACCAGCTCGCCGCCGTCATAGTCTTCCGGTTCGTTGAGGAACACCGTGCAGGACACGTCGCTGCGCAGCTGGCTGCCATCGGCCAGCGCCATCACGGCACCGTCGACATGGAAGCCGTACTCGCCGCCGCCCCGGTAGCGGTTGAAGCGGGGCGGCAATTGACGCGCCGGCAGCGCGGCGGCATGGAACAGTGGATGCCGGGACAGCGCCGCCTGCACCACTGCGCCCAGTTCATGGCGCAGCGGCGAGCTGTCCGGCAGCTGCTCGTTGCGCTTGACCCGGGCGCCCTGGGCACCGACGGTCTCGCGACCGTCGGTCCAGTCGGCCGCTTCCAGCGCCTGTCGCAACGGGTCGACCTGCGCTGCGCTCAATACGCCGGGAAGATGCAGAAGCATGGGAACCTCGTCCGGATCAGAAGCGGAAATTGACGGTCAGCATCGCCGAGCGCGGCGCCCCCGGGGTATAGCGGTAGCCGCTCTTGTTGATCGCGGCGACGTAGGAGCGGTCGAACAGGTTGTAGAGGTTCAACTGCAGGTCGAGGTGCCTGCTCACCGGGTAGCTGGCCATCGCGTCGACCACCCAGTAGGCATCGGCGTAGGCCGGCGTGCCGATCGCGCCATCGCTGCCGCGCTTGAGCTTGCCCGAGTAGCGCGCGCCGCCACCGATGGTCAGGCCGAACGGCAGGTGGTAGGTGGTCCACGCGGTGAACGCGCTCTTCGGGGTGTAGGCCAGTGCATCGGAGCCGTCTTCGGCCACCGCGATGCCGTTCTGCACGGTCGCGTCCATCGTGGTGAGGCCGGCGCTGACTGCCCAGTTCCTGGTGATTTCGCCGACTGCGGTCAGCTCCACGCCCTGCACCCGCTTTTTGCCGATCTGGTAGTAGACCGAGGTGTCGACCGGGTCCTGCACCAGCTCGTTGCTCACCGCGGTGCGGTACAGCGCGCCGGTGACCAGCAGGCGGCCGTCGAGCAGGTTCCACTTGCTGCCCAGCTCGATCGTGCGGGCCTTCTGCGGATCGAGGTTGGGGTTGTCCAGGCTGTTGGCCGAACCGCTCAGGGTGAGCGTGCTGCCGCCCGGCGGCTCCTGCGACTGTGCGAGGTTGAGGTAGATGCTGCTGTTGGTCGTCGGCTTGTACAGCACGCCGAGTTTGTAGTTGGGCAGGGTGCCGCGCTTGCGGGCATCCACGCCGGGCACGATGCTGCCCGCCGGCAGGCTGCCGCAGGCCGGGCCGCGACGTCCGCCACAGACCACCATGCTGGAGAAGTCGGTGCTGTAGCGGTCCAGTCGCGCGCCGGCGTTGACCTGCCAGTGCTGGCCGAATTTCAACGTGTCGAACAGGTAGGCCGCCACGGTGTTGGTCTTGCCGGAGCTGTAGGCTCCGTTGCGTGCATACCGCAGGCCGCCGACGCCGGCATCGGGGTGATAGAGATTGGCCGCCGGCCAGGTGCTGCCGTCGATCGTGGCGATGCCGATCGTGGTGGCCTTCTCCTGCGACAGCTCGACGCCGGCGCTGAGGTCCTGCGCCACGGTGTCGCCGTCGAAGTGCGCGGTGACATTGGTCTGGTTGGCCAGGATGCGGTTGGCCTGGTGCTTGAACGTCGGGTTGCTGCGGGCGACGGTCCAGGTCGACGGATCGGCCGGATCCGGGGTGAGCAGGTTCGCCGCCGAGGCCATGAACGAGGTCAGCAGGTAGTCCTGCCGGGTGCGGCCCCAGCGGGTGGTGTTGCTCAGCGCCACGTCCGGCGAGACGTCGTGCTGCACGATCGCGGTGAACATGTCCGCGGTGACGTCGTCGTGGTCCTGCGAGGTGCCGTAGAAATTGCCCGGGTCGACCTTCGGTGCGTCACCGATGAAGGGGCGGGACGGGTCCGGGCTGGTGTAGCCGGGCAGGCCGATGGTGGAGACGCCGCCATCCGGCACGTTGGTCTGCTTCACGTGCAGCGCATCGAGATAGACACGGGTCGGGGTGCCGATGCCGAAGGCGAGCGAGGGCGCGACGCCCCAGCGGTCGTTCTTCACCCGGTCGCGGCCCGGCACGCCGCTGTTCTGGCCCATCACGTTGAGGCGGAAGGCCGAATGCTCACCGGTCTGCTGATTCCAGTCAGCGGTGCTGCGCCTGTGCTGGCCACTGCCGTAGGAGACCGAGGCCGTCACGCCTTGGCCCAGCTCCGGCTGCTTGCTGACCAGGTTGACCGCGCCGGTGGGAGCGGTGCGGCCGTACTCGGTGCCGTCCGGTCCCTTGGTCACTTCGACCTGCTCGATGTTGAACACGTCGCGCGAGATCGAGCCGAGGTCGCGCACACCATCGACGAAGATGCTGCCGGAGGTGTCGAAGCCGCGCATGTAGATGGCGTCGCCGGTGCTGGTCGAGCCGTTCTCGCCGACGTAGAACGTGCCCACGCCGGGGCTGTTGCGCAGCGCCTCGGTCAGCGTGGTCGCGCCCTGTTCCTGCAGCAGCTCCTTGCTGATCACGGTGATGGTCTGCGGCGTGTCCAGCAGCGGCTGGGTGAACTTGGGCGAGGACAGCGTATCGACGCGATAGTCCGGCGCGCGGTTGGCCTCGACCTTGAGGCCGGGCAGGGTGCGGGCCTGTGCGATCTGCGCGTCGGTGTCGACAGCGCCGGCGGTCTGGGCGGCCGCCATGCCGGCGAGCAGGGCGGCGGCGGTGGGAAGGGTGTGCTTGCGCGCGGTGATGAAAGCCATGCCGATGTCCTTGTTGCTTCGGTTCGCCGGTCCGGTCGGCTGTTGCAGGCAAAGCGTCACCTTCCGATGAGCTCCTCGAGGAGGCATCGGAGACCGGGGCGGTGTGATGCGCTGGCGACCGTGGGGCGGGCTGTGCGCGGATGTCCTCATGTTATCTAAATGAGAATGATTTGCAACAATATTCGCAATGATGGCAAAGAAAAGGCCCCGCACTCGCGTGCGGGGCCCGTTGGCTCAACCGTGCCGGGCGGCTGCCCGGCGGGGGTCTTACCAGATCTTCACCTGCTGGTCGCCGGAGCGGACCATCGGATCGGTCGGCTTGCACTGGAACGCGGTGGCGAAGGCCGGCATGTTCGACGGCGCACCGATCGCACGCAGCGAAGCCGGGGCGTGCGGATCGGTGTTCAGGCGCAGCAGCGCTTCCTTCTCGCGGATGTTGCCGCGCCACACGCGGGCCCAGTTGAGGAAGAAGCGCTGGTCCTCGGTGTAGCCGTCGATCTTCTTGCCGGCTTCCTCCGGATGCTGCTTCAGCGCCTGTTGCAGGGCGTCGTAGGCCACGTTCAGGCCGCCCAGGTCGGCGATGTTTTCGCCCAGGGTCAGCTTGCCGTTGACGTGCGCGTCCGGCTTGTCCTTGATCGGCGTGTAGGCGTTGAACTGCGCCACCAGCTTGTCGGTGCGGGCGTCGAACTTGGCGCGGTCGTCCTTGGTCCACCAGTTCACGTTGTTGCCGGCGCCGTCGAACTGGCTGCCCTCGTCGTCGAAGCCGTGGCTGGCCTCGTGGCCGATCACCGCGCCGATGCCGCCGTAGTTGATCGCGTCGTCCGCCTTGGCGTCGAAGAACGGCGGCTGCAGGATCGCGGCCGGGAAGTTGATCGTGTTGTCGGTCGGGTTGTAGTAGGCGTTGACCGTCTGCGGGGTCATGCCCCACTCCTTGCGGTCGGTCGGCTTGCCGATCTTGTCGATGTCGTAGCGGTAGTTGAACTTACCGGCCGCCATCACGTTGGCGTAGAAGTTGTCCGGGGTGACGCTCAGGCCGTCCCAGCTGCGCCACTTGTCCGGGTAGCCGATCTTCGGCAGGAAGGTGTTCCACTTGGCGATCGCCTTTTCCTTGGTCTCGGCGCTCATCCAGTCGAGGTTCTCGATGCGCGCCTTCAGCGCGTTGCGCACGTTGTCGACCAGCTCCTGCGCGCGGGCCTTGGCTTCGGGGGTGAACTCCTTCTTCACGTACAGCTCGCCCAGCGCCATGCCCATCGCGCCGTTCACCGTGCCCAGCACGCGCTTCCACAGCGGCTTCTGCTCCGGCTGGCCGGACAGCGTCTTGCCGTAGAAGTCGAACTTGTTGTCCTGGAACGCGGTGCTGAGATACGGCGAGGCGTCGTCGATCACGTGGAAGCGCAGGTAGGCCTGCCACTGCGACACCGGCGCCTTGGCCAGCAGCTTGTCGAACTCGGCGAAGAACGCCGGCTGCGACAGCGAGAAGCCCTTGTCGATGGTCACGCCCTGGTCCTTGAAGAACTCCTCCCACTGGAAGTGCGGGGTGACCTTGTCCGCCTCGTTCACGCTGACGAAGTGGTACTGGTTCGACGGCTCGCGCAGATCCACCGGCGCCAGCGACGCCTTGGCCAGCTCGGTCTCGAACGCCATCACCTGGTCGGCCTGCTTCTTCGCGTCGGCCTCGGATACGCCGGTCAGCTGCAGCGTCTTGGCGATGTAGTCGAGGTAGGCCTTGCGCTCTTCGGCGTGCTTCGGATCGAGGTAGTAGTCCTTCGTCGGCAGACCCAGGCCGCTCTGGAAGGTGTAGCCGATCTGCGTCTCGGCGTGCTTGAAGTCGGCACCGGAGCCGAACGCGAACACCTGCTGGTCGCCGTCGGCAAAGCTCTTCATCAGGTAGTCGGCCACGTCCTTGCCGTTCTTCAGGCCGGCGATCGCCTCGAGCTTGGGCTTGATCGGAGCGAAGCCGGCCTTGTCGCGGGCCGCCTCGTCCATGCCGGACTGGTACAGGTAGCCGATCTTCTGCTCGATCGAGCCGGCCGGGGCGGTGGTGGCGTTCTTGGCGGCGTTCTCGACGATCTCGTGCTGGGTGTTGAGGCTGTCCTCGGCCAGCTTGTCGAAGGCGCCCCAGCGGGTGCGGTCGGAAGGAATCGGGTTGGCGGCCACCCACTTGGCGTTGACGAAGGTGTTGAAGTCCTGGCAGGCCTCGCTGGCCGGGCCGAGTTCACTCACGTCGAACACGCTCTTGGTGGCAGGCGCTGCGGCAGCGGTGGCTGCAGTGGAGGCCTTGGCCGGTGCGGTCGGGGCCGGCGTTGCAGCCTGCTCATGCTTGCCGCACGCGGTGAGGGACAGGGTGAGTGCGAGCGCAAGCGCGGTCGGCTTCAGGAAGGAATGGGACATGGATATCTCTCTGGCGGAAACGGGAGCCGGTCCGGAGACCGGAAAAGACAACCGCCCCGTCATGCCGCCGGTGGGCGGCATGACGGGGCGGCAAGGGCGATTACCAGATCTTCACCTGCTGGTCGCCGGAGCGGACCATCGGATCGGTCGGCTTGCACTGGAACGCGGTGGCGAACGCCGGCATGTTCGACGGCGCGCCGATCGCGCGGAATTTCTCCGGCGAATGCGGGTCGGCGTTGAGGTAGACCATCTGCGCCTTGTCGCGGATCGAGCCACGCCACACGCGGGCCCAGTTGAGGAAGAAGCGCTGGTCCTCGGTGTAGCCGTCGATCTTCTTGCCGGCTTCCTCGGGGTGGTTCTTCAGCGCGGTCTGCAGCGCGTCGTAGGCGATGTTCAGGCCGCCCAGGTCGGCGATGTTCTCGCCCAGGGTCAGCTTGCCGTTGACGTGGAGGTCCGGATGGCTGGGGATCGGCGCATAGGCGTCGAACTGCTTGACCAGCTTGTCGGTGCGGGCGTCGAACTTGGCGCGGTCTTCCTTGGTCCACCAGTTCTCGTTGTTGCCGTCGCCATCGAACTGGCTGCCCTGGTCGTCGAAGCCGTGGCTGGCCTCGTGGCCGATCACCGCACCGATACCGCCGTAGTTGATCGCGTCATCGGCATTCGCATCGAAGAACGGCGGCTGCAGGATCGCGGCCGGGAAGTTGATCGTGTTGTCGGTCGGGTTGTAATAGGCGTTGACCGTCTGCGGGGTCATGCCCCATTCCTTGCGGTCGGTCGGCTTGCCGATCTTGGCGATGTCGTAGTCGTAGTTGAACTTGCCCGCCGCTTCCATGTTGGCGTAGTAGTCGCCCTTGCTGATGGTCAGGCCGTCCCAGCTGCGGAACTTGTCCGGGTAGCCGATCTTCGGCAGGAACTTGGACCACTTGTCCAGCGCCTTGGCCTTGGTCTCGGCGCTCATCCAGTCGAGATTCTCGATGCGGGTCTTCAGCGCATTGCGCACGTTGTCGACCAGCTTCTCCGCGCGCTCCTTGGCTTCCGGCGGGAAGTACTTGGCGACGTACAGTTCGCCCAGCGCCATGCCCATCGCGCCGTTGACCGACCCCAGCGCCAGCTTCCACTGCGGCTTCTGCTGCGGCTGGCCGCGCAGGGTCTTGCCGTAGAAGTCGAACTGCGCGTCGACGAACGGCTGCGACAGCGCGGAGGCGGCGCCGGAGATCGTGCGGGCCTTGAGGTAGGCTTTCCACTCGGCCAGCGGGGCTTTGGCCAGCAACTGGTCGAACTCGGCGAAGAACTTCGGCTGCGACAGCGAGAAGCCCTTGTCGACGGTCACGCCCTGCGCCTTGAAGAAGCCGTTCCAGTCGAAGTGCGGGGTGACCTTGTCCGCTTCCTTCACCGTCACGAAGTGATACTGGTTTTCCGGCTTGCGCATCTCCACGCGCGGCACCGAGTGCGCGGCCAGCTCGGTTTCGAACTTCATCGCCAGGTCGGCCTGCTTGGCCGCATCGGCCGGCTTGTCACCGGTCAGTTCGAACAGCTTGGCGAGGTACTTCACGTAGGCGTCGCGCAGATCCTTCTGCTTCGGGTTGCTGTAGTAATCCGGGGTGGGCAGGCCCAGACCGCCCTGCTCTGCGTAGCCGATCTGGATCTTGGCATCCTTGAAGTCGGCGCCGGAGCCGAATCCGAACACCGCGCCATCCCCCTTGGCGAAGGACTGGTTGAGCCAGGCGGGCAGGTCCTTGTTCGACTTCAGCGCGTCGATCCCGGCCAGGTCCGATTTGATCGGGTCGAAGCCGGCCTTGTTGCGTGCATCCATGTCCATCGCGGAGGAGTACAGCCAGCCGATCTTCTGCTCGATCGAGCCGGCCTTGGCGCTGTCGGCGTTCTTGGCGGCGTCCTCGACCAGCTGGTGCTGGTCGGCCAGGCTCTTTTCATAGAGCACGTTGAACGAGCCCCACGAGGTCTGGTCGGCCGGGATCGGGTTGGCGGCGATCCACTTGGCATTGACGAAGGTGTTGAAGTCCTGGCACGCCTCGCTGGACGGGCCCAGTTCGCCGACGTCGAACACGCTCTTGGGCGCGGCCGGGGCGGCGGCCTTGGCGACCGTTGCGGCCTTGGCCGGTGCGGTTTCGGCAGGCTTGGCCGCGTCCTCGTGCTTGCCACAGGCCGAGAGCGAGAGCGCGAGGCTGACGCCGAGCGCCAGCGGTTTCAGGAACGGCTTGGTCATGGGATTCCCTCTGTGGATGATCCGTATACGGATGGAACGGAAAGCGGCGGGCCCGGCGGCATCGGACCGCCAGGCATGACTTTCGACGCTAGGTCAAGAGTCATGGTCCAGACAGTGTCAAAGGTCAGGGGTGGGGGAGGCGTCCGATCGGGCGTCGGCGCCGCGCAGCGTGCGCAGCTGGGTGGGGTCGAGACGGAGGACGGGGTAGGCGCCCACGCCCTGCGCGGCATACCAGGGCGAGCGGCGGTAGAACCAGTCCAGCCGCGCACGGGGATCGGCGGCGAACGACGGGTCGGTGGCGAGGCGGTCGCGGAACGCGGTGGCCAGCGCCTGATCGCGGGCCAGCATGTCGCGGGCGAGCTGCTCCAGCACCCGGGGCTCGCCGTACTCCTTGGCCTCGAACACAGCATCCAGGCAGCCCCAGCGCAGCAGCGAGTCGGGCGCCTGCGGTTCCAGCAGTTCGATGGCGACGTTGGCCGCACGCTGGTCCATCGGCACGATCACCGACTCCGGTGGCAGGGTGACGGTGCGGGTGGCCGGCGTCACGTCCACCGAGCGCAGCATGTGATGGCCCTCGAACGGCGACGCGCCCCAGACCGGATGGTCGAGCTGGTAGCCGCCCGCGGTCAGCGTGACGGCGTGGTCGAGCCGCTGCATGGCGACGCCGTGGGCGGCGAGGCGGTCGATCACCGCCGTCCACTGCGCCGGCACCGCGTAGGCGGCCGGCGGCGTGACGGAAAGATCCGGCAGCAGCGTGTTCCAGTTCGGGATGGTCCAGGTGCGCGGCTTGCCGGGGTCGTAGTGGATCCAGCCCGCCCCCGAGATGTCGCTGGGCGTGACGGTGAACGCGTAGCCCCTGAAGGTGTAGGGCGTGGATTCGGGCGACAGCCTGAAGGTGAGCGGCACGCGTGCGTCGGGCTGGCCCGCCCGGGCGATCACGCGCGCGTCGGCGGCGGCATCGACGGCCAGCAGGGATGTCGGATCGGCGTCGATCCGCGCCAGCAGCAGCTGCACCAGGTCGTAGACGGCGCGCACGCGCACCGCGTACGGCTTGAGCATGTGCGTTTCGATCAGCAGGGCGGGCCGGTTCTGCAACGCGGCGTAGCCGGTGGAGAAGCGAGGACCGGAGCCGAAGTTCTCGATACCCTTGGTCGGATCGCGGCCGTCCTTGAATTCCAGGTAGATCGAGGCGAGGTGACCGCGCTTCTCGTAGGCCGGCAGCGTCCGGTCCATCAGCGCCTGCTGCCACGCGGCGACGCCGGGTTCGAGCTTGTGCGGGTCCTCGGTGTACCAGGTCAGGTCGTAGGGGTAGTCGGCGCCGTCGGTGGTGTGGACGTCGATCAGGAAGTCCGGCAGCCAGCGCTGCCAGAGCTTCAGCCACGCGCGCATCTCCGGCGCGTCCGCCTTGATGTAGTCGCGGTTGAGGTTGAGGTACTGCGACTGGCCGCGGAAGCCCTGGCTTTCCGGGCCATTCTGGTTGATGCGGTGGTACGGCGAGCTGTTCTCGTGGCCGTCCACGCTGAACACCGGGATGAACACCAGCACCACGTGGTCGAGCAGGTGCGGCCACCGGCCGGTGACGGCGATATCGCGCAGCAGCATCAGGCCGGCGTCCTTGCCCTCGATCTCGCCCGGATGGATGCCGGCCTGCACCAGCACCACGGCCTTGTGCGCGGCGCGTGCGGCGGCCGGGTCGAACGTGCCGTCGCCGCTGGCGATCACCGCGGTCATCGGCCGGCCCTCTGGCGTGGTGCCGAACGTCACCAGCTTCAGCCGATCCGGCGCGGCGTGACGCAGGCGTTCGAGGTAGGCGACCGTATCGGCATAGCTGGGCGTGGTGCGGAAGTGCGTCGCCTCCGCGGGCGTGGTCCAGTCGGTGGCATGGGCGCCCAGGGCGGCGAGGCCGAGCAGGCCGGCGAGGATCAGTCGGGGCATGAGGTGTCCTGGATGAGAGCGATATCGGCTGGACTGCAGGAGCGCACCGTGTGCGCGACCGCCTGGTGTCGGCTCATGAAACGAACAGGCCTTCCTGCGGGGCACTCCTTCCAGACCGTCATTCCGGTTCTCGCGGGAATGACGACTCGCGGAGCCGTGGCGCATGGGTGTCATCGCGTTCCGTGGCGCTGCCACTGCGAGGTCGCGCACAGGGTGCGCTCCTACCGTGGAAGGGTGCGGCTGGCGGGCAGGGTATCCGGCGCCACGGCACCGCCGGAGATGATGAAGGCCATCGCCTGGTCCATGCTCCAGTCGGTCGGCGTGAGCTCGTCCACCGGCACCACCACCAGATAGCCGCCGGTGGGGTTCGGCGTGGTCGGGATGTACACCGCGGCCATCTCGCGACCGCTGCCTTCCTCGGTCATCACCCGGGTGACGAAGCCGGCCACCTTCATGCCGGGGCGGGGAAAGTCGATCAGCACCACGCGCTGGGTGTTGGAGGGTTTCTGCTGCAGCACCGCCATCAGCTTCTTGGTGCCGCCATAGATGGTCTGCACCAGCGGGATGCGGGTGAGCAGGCCGTCGAAGGCATCGATCAGGCGACGGCCGACCATGCGGCTGGCCAGCCAGCCCACCGTGTACAGCCCGAGCAGGGTCAGCACCAGCGCCATGATCGCCAGCACCCAGCCGTGGTCCAGCGCCGCCGCCGCATCCGGAGCAGCCAGGCCGAGCGCGCGGCGCACCAGGGTGGCCATCGGCGCGCCGACCCCGGCCAGTACGCCGAACACGAACTTGAACACCAGCCAGGTCACCCACAGCGGCAGGAAGGTGAGCAGGCCGGTGAGTACGTAGCGTTTGACGCGCAGCGGTCGCATGGAGGTTCCCCGAAAAGGCCAGCCCCGGATTGTATGGCGGCCGGTGGCTGTGATTTTTTTCCCGAGCTAGCGAATCATCCCTGCGAGTCCCTTGTCGACCCTTGCCGATGACCCGTCCCGATCCCGAACGTTTCCAGCACCTGCTCCACGAGCACCAGGGCATCGTGCTCAAGGTCGCGGCGATCTACGCCCCGCACGCCGAGGACCGGCGCGACCTGGCACAGGAGATCGGCCTGCAGGCGTGGCGCTCGTTCGCCCGCTACGACCCGGCCCGCGCGAAGTTCTCCACCTGGCTGTACCGGGTCGCGCTGAACGTGGCGATCTCGCACCTGCGTCGCGGCGAGGCGGCGTGGCGCACGAAGCTGGAGCCGCTTGATGCCCACCACCTCGACACCGTGGCCGGCGAGCCGGCGCCCGAACCGGACGAGCGGATCGCCGAGCTGCACGCCTTCATCGGCCGGCTCGACCCGCTCAACCGGGCACTGATCGTGCTGTACCTGGACGAGCGCTCCTACGCGGAGATCGCCGAGATCCTCGGCATCACCGAAACCAACGTGGCCACCAAGATCGGCCGCATCAAGCAGACGCTGCGCGGCCGGATGGCCGCCGCGGCCCCCACCGGAGCGTGAGCATGGAACTGGATGAGATGAAGCTGGCCTGGCAGGCGCTGGACCAGCGCCTGGCGCGGCAGCAGACGCTGCATCTGCAGCTGTTTCGCGACAGCGGTATGGAGCGTGTGCAGCGACGACTGCGGCCGCTGGTCTGGGGCCTGATGCTGCAGCTTCCGCTGGGCATCGCGCTGATGCTGTGGGGGATCAGCTTCTGGTCCGGTCACCTGGGCGACGTGCGCTCCATGGCCTGCGGCATCGCCATGCAGGTGTTCGGTACGCTGGCGGTGATCGTTGCGGCGCGGACGCTGGCGATGGTCCAAGGCATCGACTATGCCGCGCCGGTGCTGGAGATCCAGCGGCGCATCGCCGATCTGCGCGCCTGGCGGGTCAAGGTGGAGGCGCCGCTGTTCGCGGTGCTGGGCAGCGTGATCTGGATTCCCGCCCTGCTGATGTTCGCGCAATACGCGGGCGACCGTGCCGGCGTGAGCCTGTGGGACCACGTCCGTCCCGGGTTCGTGACCTGGCTGGTGCTGTCGGCGGTGGTTTCGCTGGCTGTGGTCGGCATGGCCTACCTCGTGCTGCGTCGCCTGGGGCTGCTGCGCTGGCTGGCGAACCAGGCCGCCGGCAAGGCGGTGCAACGGGCGGAGGCCGAGCTGGACGCGGTGATCCGCTTCGAGCGGGAGAATGGCTGAAGCGGTCGCTCGTCGGGTACGCCATGCCGGATGCTCGCGCACGCAGCGTTTTCACCGGAGGCGGAGCAGCGGGCACTCTCCGCTTCCGTACGAGCGGGCAGGACCACGCTGGACCTCAGGGGCAGGGTGTCGTCGCCTGTGGCAGGTACGCTGACGCCGCCCGGATCGCCAGCCATACCCCGCGGAATCGCTGCACATGCAGCGCGGGGCAGGCGCGGGCTTCGGCCTCGGTTTTCGGGTAGGTCACCACCACGCCCTGCGGATGCGCAGCGGCCCACTGGCGCAGCGTCACGGGGCCGGCGCCCTCGTCGATCCGCAGGGTCAGCCGCCCGGCGAAGGTGAACTGCCCGTTGTAGCCCTCGTTGTTGAAGATCGGCCGGTGCTCCGCCTCGGCTTTCGCCAGCACCACGGAGGCCTCGCGCAGGTCGAAGGCGTGCCACCAGGTCAGGGTGAACAGGGTGTTGATCGCCAGCACACCGACAAGGGCCGAGAGCACGATCTTCTCCAGCTCTGCCCCGCGGGTGGCGAGCAGCGCGGCCAGCAGCACGAACAGCCCGCCGAAGCCGCGGCTGTGGGTGGCGAAGGACTGCAGCATCGGCGACTGCGCCACGCCGCGTGCCACCAGCGTGGGCAGCGCCAGCAGCCCGATCCCCAGCAGCAGAGTGAACAGGGCCAGCGGCCACGGCCCGAGTCCACGCGGGCTCCCCGACGGGGCGTACGCCAGCGCCGCCGCCAGCAGCAGCGCGAAGCCGGCGTACTCGGGCAACAGGTAGTACGCCTGCTTGCCGGAGACCAACGAAAAGCCGAGCAGCACCGGCAGCAGCCAGGCGGCGAGGAAGCGCAGGCCATCGTCGCGACCTAGCGGCAGGGCAGCGATGCCGAGCCAGGGGCGCGGCCACAGCACGAACGGGAACACCAGTACCGGCAACACCGGCAGGTACCACCAGATCGGTTGCCGGTGCGCGAACGCGTCGACCACCCGCCCGGCAGTCTGGTGGAACAGCAACTGCTGTCGATAGACCTCCCCGCCCACAGCGCTGGCGCTCAGTGCCCAGGCCAGCAGCACGGCCAGCGCAGCCAGCACCGCCAGCGCACCGGTGCCGTACCAGCGTGCACGATGGCGCGATGCCCACGGCTGCCACAGCGGGCCGAGCAGCCAGGGCAGGCCGGCATGCAGCAGCATCACCGGACCCTTGGCCAGCAGCCCGAGCGCCATGGCGGCGGCGAAGCCGGGCAGGTTCGGTCGTACCTCGCCGGGCCCGGGGCGCAGCGCCAGCAGCGCCGCCAGCACGCAGTCGGCGAGCAGCACCTCGTACATCGACTGCAGGCCGAACTCGAACGCGTAGCTGAAGCTCATCAACAGCAGCGGCGCGGCGTACGCGATCGCCGCCTGCGCCGGAAACAGCCGCCGCGCGAGCCGGATGCACAGCAGCAACTGGAGCCCGCCGAGCAGCACTTCGAGCAGGCGCGGCCAGCCGTCGCCGACACCCACGACGGCCCAGCCGGCGTGGATCAGCCAGAACAGCAGCGGCGCCTTGTCGCTGTAGGGCGCTCCGTTGAGGTAGGGCACCAGGAGGCTGTGCCGCTGCCACATCTCCCACGCCACCGCGAGGGTGCGGGTGGAGTACATCGGCACCGGACCGTGCTGGAAGATCGCCACCAGCGCCACGCCGAACCACAGCGCCAGCCATCCGGCCAGGCGGCGGTTCCACGGTGACGCAGGGGCCGGCGACGCCGGACCTGCATGCGACTGCACCCCGCTCACCGGGCAGGCTGGCGGGCGATGACGAAACCCGTGGGCAGGCGGCCGAGCAAGACGTACGGCAGCCGGTGTTGCTGCAGCACCGCCATCGCGTGTGCGTCAACCAGGGCGACGCCGTGGGCGGAGGTGCGCCAGCGCGCCTCGAAGGCTTCGAGCGTCGGCAGATAGCCGCCGGGACGGGAGTCGATGAAGGGCGTGAGGTCGTCGCGGTCCTGCGCCACGATGGTCACCGGGCGCTCCAGGTAGAACGGCAGGCCGCGGACGAAGCCGCCGACCATGTAGACCGGCGTGTCCACGGTGAGCGCCGGCGCCATCAGCCGCGCCACCGGCTCGCCCGAGCGTGGGCCGACCCAGGCCTGCGACGCCAGCAGGGTGATCGTCCAGCCGACGATGCCGGCCAGTGCCAGCGCATGCATCGCCGCATCGTGATGGCGGTGCCGGGTCAGCCGGCGGGTCGCGTAGCCCGCCGCGAACGCCATGATCGCCAGGCTCGCGGCCAGTCCGCCGAGCGCGGTCGGCATGCCTGCGTGCGCCGGGTGGTGGCGCTGCATGAGCGCAGCGGCCAGCGCGGCGGCCGCGCCGATGGCGGCCGCCCAGGCGGTCACGCGCATGCGACGCGCCAGCGCCTCATGCGGCAGTCGGGCGGCGATGCGGCCGAGCAGCAGGGCGGCCGCGGGGAACAGCGGCAGGATGTAGAACGGCAACTGCGAATGCGAGATCGAGAAGAACACGAACACCACGCCGACCCAGGCCAGCAGCAGCCGATCCACCGGTGCGCCGCTCCACATCGCCCGCCAGCCGAGGCGGGTGAACGGCACCAGCGCGGTCCATGGAAACAGTCCCAGCAGCACCACCGGGAGGAAGAAGCCGGGCGGCTTGCCGCGGTTGTCGGCCGAGGTGAGGAAGCGCGTGAAATGTTCGCGGATGAAGAAGTAATCGAAGAACTCCGGGTGCCGCCGCGTCACCTCGATGAACCACGGGGCCGACACCACCAGCAGCAGGACCAGGCCCGGCAGCAGCGAGACGCGCCCGAGCACGCGCCAGTCGCGCTGCCACAGCATGTACACCGCCAGCACCATGCCGGGCAGCACCACGCCGATCAGTCCCTTGGACAGCACCGCCAACGCCAGCGCCGCCCACATTCCGAGGTTGATCGCCGTGCGGTGGGACGCCGACGCCGGGTCGAACTGCGCCACCACGAAACAGGCCATGCCCAGTGCCAGGAAGGCGGCGACGCCGAGGTCCAGCGTGCCCACGTGCGCGCTCACCGCGAACAGCAGGCTGCTGCCGAGGATCGTCGCGGCATAGAAGCCGGTCGCACGCCCCCACACCCGCCACCCGGCCCAGGCCACAGCGGCGATCGCCAGCAGGCCGGCCAGTGCACCCCACAGACGTGCCACCCAGGGCTCGGTGCCGAGCAGCGCGTATGCAGCCGCCGTTCCCCAGTAGTGCAGGGGAGGCTTGTCGAAGAACAGGAAGCCGTCGAGGCGCGGCGTGATCCAGTCGCCGCTGGCGAGCATCTCCCGCGCGACCTCGGCGTAACGACCCTCGTCCGGCTCGCCCAGGCCACTGCGCATCAGTCCGGCGATCCACGCCACGCCCCACAGCAGGGTGACGAGCAGCGACAGCAAGCCGGCGCGCTCGACGTGGACGGGAACGGTACGGTGCGCAGGAGCACCGGAGTGTGCACTCATCATGTGGGGTGGATCGCTTGAGAAGGGGGCGTCCTGCCTGCGGCTACCCCACTGTCCCTCCCCACTCTTTCAGGACGTTTTCAGCGGTCCTGCAATTGCTCCCGCCGGTGAGGGTTCATGCCCGCCGCGGCGTTGCGCTCGCGCACGGCAGGCTTCAGGCGGACATAGAGCTGCTTGCGGACGCGCGCCACCACCTCGCCGTTCGCGGTGGTGATCTCGGTCTCGAACCAGCGCAGCACCTTGTCGCCGCCGGCCGCCGCCGAGCGCAGCTCGTCGACCACGGCGTCCGGCATCCGGAACGCCGCGTGGACGGTGGCGCGGCCAGGCGCCACGAAGTCGATCGCGCCGGACTTGTCCCATACGAGGTAGTCGCGCCCCAGCCGATGCATCGCCAGCAGCATCCAGAACGGATCGCTCATCGCGAACAGGTTGCCGCCGAACTGGGTCCGCACGTAGTTGCGGTTCCATGGCCGCAGCCGAAGGAGCACGCGCGCTTCGCTCCAGTCCGGCGCGATCGACTGCACGCGGATGCTGTTGGCCAGGAATGGGGGCCACAGGTTGATGAGGCGGCGGAAGGTGTTCGGACGCATGCGAGAACATCGGCTGGCGAAGAGGACCGCCAGTCTATCTGAGCATACGCATGCGTATGTTGCGTCTTGCTGATCTGGTCAGAACAAGAGCGAAGCCATGCGGCGCCGGTAGCGGCCGACGAGTTCGGCGTCGTCGAGGGTGGCGAAGGCGGCGATCAGGCGCTTCTTGGCAGCGCCGTCGTTCCAGTCGCGGGCCTTCTCCAGGATGACCAGGAACTGCTCGAGCCCAGCCGCCGGCTCGTCCTCGATCAGCAGGCGCACGCCGAGCAGGTCGCGCGCTTCCCAGTCGGTCGGATCGGCGGCTACCCGCTGGCGCAGGGCCTCCATCGTCGGCGCACCAGCCAGGGCACCGGCCAGCTCGAGCTGATGGCGCAGGCGCACGGCGCGAGTGTCGGTGGCGAGGTTGGCGGGCAGGGCATCGAGCTCGGCCTGCGCGGCGTCCACGTTGCCCAGGCGCATCAGCGCCACCGCCAGGTCGAGCTTCAGCTCCGGCTGGTCGGGGGCCGCCGCGATCGCCTGCTGCAGGCGGTTGACCGCCTCGGTCGGCGACTCGGCGGGGGCGGTGGCTTCGTCAGCCGCGTCGGCGGCCTCGCCGTCGAGCGGCTGCACGTGGCGGGCCAGGAACTCGCGCAGCTGGCCTTCCGGCAGTGCGCCGGCGAAGCCGTCGAGGATCTGCCCGTCCTTGACCAGCATCACCGTGGGAATGGAGCGGATGCCGAACATCGCCGCCAGCTGCTGGTTGGCGTCCACGTCGACCTTGCCGAGGCGGAAGGCGCCGTTGAACTCGGCTGCCAGCTTCTCGAGCATCGGGCCCAGGGTGCGGCATGGACCGCACCAGGTCGCCCAGAAGTCCACCAGCACCGGGGTGTCGAGCGAGGCCTGCAGTACGTCGCTCTCGAAGTTGCTCTCGGTGACGTCGAAGACGTGCGGGTGGGCGGTGTCGGTCACGGTGTCGCTCCGGTGGTCAATGGCGCCCCAGATCTGGGCCGGACGGCAGCATATCAAGGGCATGGCGACCGGCCGGTGCGGTCGAAGCCGGTTCAGCGCCACGCGCCGAGATTTGCGAGAATCCATGGATGACCAGCCCGGGACACGGCACCACACGCATGGGCGCGAACACGCCACCCACCACGGCAGGGCTGCTGATCTGCGAGCACTGCGACACGGTGTATCGCCGGCGCCCGCTGTCGCGGGGCGAGGTGGCCTGCTGCGAGCGCTGCCACAACATCCTCGAGCGGCATGCGCGGCTCGGACCGGACCAGCTGCTGGCACTCACCTTCACCGCGATGGTGGTCTTCGTGCAGGCCAACATCTGGCCGATCGTGACGCTCGAGCTCAACGGCCGGCCGAGCAGCGCCACGCTGTGGGGCACCATCGTCACGATGTGGCAGCAGCACGCCGAGGTGGTGGCGGTGCTCGCCGCGCTCACGCTGTTCTTCTTCCCGATGGCGAAGATGCTGCTGTTCGGCTGGGTGTTCTGGTTCGCCCGGCGCGGCGAGCGCGGCCCGGGCTTCCGCAGCGCGATGATCGTGCTGCATTACCTCGGGCCCTGGACGATGAGCGAGGTGTTCGTGCTCGGCGCGATGGTCGCCATCGTCAAGGCGCGGGTGTATTTCCAGGTGGTGCCGGATCCCGGCATCTTCGCCTACGGTGCGCTGATGCTGCTGATCACCGTGTTCGGCACGGTCGACCTGCGCCAGCTGTGGGACGTCACGCGGGAGCGGTCGCGGTGAGCGCGCTGCCGCGGGCCGACGAGCTGGGCCTGATCGGCTGCCACGTGTGCGGCCTGGTGTGCCGCGACGGCCACGTGCACGACCAGGCCTGCCCGCGCTGCGGCGCGCGCCTGCACCGGCGCAAGTCGGCCAGTGCCAGCCGCACCTGGGCGTGGCTGATCACCGCGTTCATCTTCTATCTTCCGGCCAACCTGTTGCCGATCATGCGCACGGTGAGCCTGGGCGACGTGGACGACAACACCATTCTCAGCGGCGTGGTCGAACTGTGGGTCAAGGGCTCGCCGGACCTGGCGGTCATCGTCTTCACGGCGAGCATCGTGGTGCCCATGCTCAAATTCCTGGTGCTGGGGACGCTGCTGGTATCCGTCCAGCGCCGCAGCCTGTGGGCGCAGCGCCAGCGCACCATGCTCTACCGGCTGGTCGAGTTCATCGGCTACTGGTCGATGCTCGACGTGTTCGTGGTGGCGCTGCTGACCGCGCTGGTGCGTTTCAACGTACTCAGCCAGGTGGAGCCGTTGCCGGGGGTGGTGTACTTCGGCCTGACCGTGGTGGCGACGATGTTCGCATCGATGAGTTTCGATCCGCGCCTGATCTGGGACAACAGGGACAACGATGACTGAAGAAACCAATCCTGCGGGCGACGAGTTGCCGCAGCCGGTGGTGCACCGGCGCCGGCTGGGTGCCTCGCTGATCTGGCTGGTGCCGATCCTCGCCGCCGTGGTGGGGCTGTCGCTGGTGGTGCACAGCTGGATGCAGGCAGGGCCGTCGATCACCATCAGTTTCCAGTCCGCTGAGGGTCTGGACGCCGGCAAGACCACGGTAAAGTACAAGAACGTGGTGATCGGCAAGGTCACCCACATCCGGCTCAGCCCGGATCGCAGCAAGGTGCTGGTCAAGGTGGCGCTGGACAAGAGTGCCGAGGGCTTCGCCCGCGCCGACACCCGCTTCTGGGTGGTGCGTCCGCGGATCGGCCTGGGGGGCGTGTCGGGGGTCGACACGCTGCTGTCCGGCGCCTTCATCGGTGCCGACGTCGGCACATCGGACGAGACGCGTTACGACTTCAAGGGGCTGGAGAATCCGCCGGCGGTCACCTACGGGGCGCCGGGCAAGAGCTTCGTCCTGCATGCCGAGGACCTCGGCTCGCTGGACATCGGCTCGCCGCTGTACTTCCGCCGCGTGCAGGTGGGCCGCGTGGCGTCCTACGAGCTGGACAAGGACGGCAAGGGTGTCACCTTCACCATCTTCATCGACGGTCCCTACGACCAGTTCGTCACCCGGTCCTCCCGCTTCTGGAACGCCAGTGGCCTGGATGTCTCGCTGGGAGCGAACGGCCTGAAGGTGAACACCCAGTCGCTGGCCACCGTGCTGGCCGGTGGCGTGGCGTTCCAGGATCCGGCCGGTCCGCACGACGCCACCCCGGCGCAGCAGGGGGCCTCCTACCGCCTGTTCGACGACAAGGCCACCGCGATGGCGCCGCCGGATGGTCCGCCGCAGTACATCCGCATGCGTTTCGACCAGTCGCTGCGCGGGCTGGCGGTGGACGCGCCGGTGGAGTTCCTCGGCATCAACATCGGCCGGGTGGTGTCGATCACCATGGACTACGACGCCAAGCGTGAGAGTTTCCCGGTGACCGTGGGCGCCGTGGTCTATCCGCAGCGGCTTGGTCGTGCCTACGACAAGCTGGTGGCCCAGGCGCAGGAGCAGAACGGCAGTCCCGACCTGGCCCCGATCATGGGCAAGCTGGTCGCCCATGGCCTGCGCGCGCAGGCGCGCACCGGCAACCTGCTGACCGGCCAGCTCTACATCGCGATGGATTTCCTGCCGAAGGCGCCTAAGGTCGCCTTCGACCCGACGGTCCGCCCGCTGCAGATCCCCACCGCTCCGGGCAGCTTCGACAAGCTGCAGGAGCAGCTCGCGGAGATCGTGGACAAGGTGCAGAAGATCCCGTTCGACAGCATCGGCAAGCATCTGGACCAGACGCTTGCCGACCTCGATGGCACGCTCAAGCAGGTCAACGGCCAGGTGCTGCCCGAGTTCAAGGGCACGCTGAAGGATGCGCGCCGGACGCTGGGCACGACCGACAATGCGCTCTCGCCGGATTCGCCACTGCAGCAGAACCTGCAGGGCACGCTGCAGGAACTGCAGCGCATGGCGCGCTCGTTGCGGGTGTTCAGCGATTACCTCGGCACGCATCCGGAGGCGCTGATCCGCGGGCGCAAGAGCGACCCCGCGCCGGCGAAACCCGCGAACGAGACCCAACCCTCCAAGCAAGGAAACAAGCCATGACGCGCCTGCGCAACCTGTCCGGCCGGCTCGTGGCGCTGGGCGCCGCGCTGGCGCTCGGTGCCTGTGCCTCCGCGCCGACGCATTACTACACCCTGGTGCCGCCGGCTTCCGCCGCATCCGGGCAGGGCGGCATCGGGCCGGCGTTCGAGCTGTTGCCGGTGAGCATCCCCGCCCAGGACGACCAGCCGCAGCTGGTCGTGCGCCAGGGCGGGCAGGGCGTGGCGCTGCTGCAGGGTGAGCGCTGGATCGCGCCGCTGGCGGACGAGATCCGCAGCGCGCTGTCGGCCGACCTCGCCGGTGCGCTGGGCCATCCGGACGTGTCCGGGCTGGCGCATCCGGGCGAGCCGGTGGTGCGGATCAAGGTGGATGTGCGCCGTTTCGACTCGCAGCCCGGCGGCTATGCCCTGCTGGAAGCCGGATGGAGCCTGCGCCTGATCGATGGCGACAGCACCTCACGCAGCCTGGCCTGCGCCAGCACCTTCAACCAGCCGGTGGGGGCCGGTTATGACGCGCTGGTCCAGGGTCACCAGCAAGCACTGGGTCGGCTGGCCGACCAGGTGGCCCAGGCGGCCCGCGATCTCGCCGCCGGGGATGCCCGCTGCCCTGGAGGCTGAGCGCCCCCACACTGTTTTCAGCTTGGCGAGCCGTCGGCGCTTCGGCTAGGCTGGCCGGCTATCGCGACGGCGGCTCGGATCGGCCACAGGCCCCGTCGCATCACGTACCCACGGCACCGGACACATGCAGAACAACGACGAACAGGGTTCCCCTTCCGCTGGCACCGAGGCGGGCGAAAACGCCTACCGGCCGCAGGCGGTGGAGGCGGCAGCGCAGCAGTACTGGGCCGCCGAGCGCGCCTACGAGGTGACCGAGGATGCCAGCCGTCCGAAGTTCTACTGCCTCTCGATGCTGCCGTACCCATCCGGCGCGCTGCACATGGGCCATGTGCGCAACTACACCATCGGCGACGTGATCAGCCGCTTCCAGCGCATGCAGGGCAGGAACGTGCTGCAGCCGATGGGCTGGGACGCGTTCGGCCTGCCGGCCGAGAACGCCGCGATCAAGAACAAGACCGCGCCGGCCAAGTGGACCTACGCCAACATCGAGCACATGCGCGGCCAGCTCAAGTCGCTGGGCTACGCGATCGACTGGTCGCGCGAGTTCGCCACCTGCCGCCCCGACTACTACGTGCACGAGCAGCGGATGTTCGTGCGCCTGATGAAGAAGGGCATCGCCTACCGCAAGAACAGCGTGGTGAACTGGGATCCGGTCGACCAGACCGTGCTGGCCAACGAGCAGGTGATCGACGGCCGCGGCTGGCGCACCGGCGCGCTGGTGGAGAAGCGCGAGATCCCGCAGTGGTTCCTGAAGATCACCGACTACGCGCAGGAGCTGCTCGACGGCCTGGACACGTTGCCCGGCTGGCCGGACGCGGTGAAGACCATGCAGCGCAACTGGATCGGTCGCAGCGAAGGCCTGGAGATCCATTTCGCGGTGGACGGCGAGGCCGACCCGCTGACCGTGTTCACCACGCGTCCCGACACCCTGATGGGCGTCACCTTCGTCTCGATCGCCGGCGAGCATCCGCTGGCGCTGAAGGCGGCTGGGAACAACCCCGCGCTGGCCGCGTTCCTCGCCGAGCTGCGCCAGGGCGGCGTCTCCGAGGCCGAGCTGGAAACCCAGGAAAAGCGCGGCATGGCCACCGGCCTGTTCGCGATCCACCCGGTCACCGGCGACAAGGTGCCGGTGTGGGTGGCCAACTTCGTGCTGATGGGCTACGGCACCGGCGCGGTGATGGCGGTGCCGGGCCATGACGAGCGCGACTTCGAGTTCGCCGGCAAGTACGGCCTGCCGATCCGCCAGGTGATCGCGGTCGAGGGCGAGAGCTACGACGCGACGCGCTGGCAGGAGTGGTACGGCGACAAGACCCGCGCCGACATGCGCGTGGTGAATTCCGGCGTGCTGGACGGCAAGAACTACCGCCAAGCCTTCGACACCATCGCCGAGGTGCTGGGCAAGGACGGCAAGGGCGAGCGCCGGGTGAACTACCGCCTGCGCGATTGGGGCGTCAGCCGCCAGCGCTACTGGGGTTGCCCGATCCCGGTGATCCGCTGCGCCAAGTGCGGCGACCTGCCGGTGCCGGAAGACCAGCTGCCGGTGCTGCTGCCGGAGGACGTGGCGGACGTGTACTCGAAGGGCGGCGGCGTGCAGTCGCCGATCAAGGCCGACCCGGAGTGGCGCAAGACCACCTGTCCGGAGTGCGGCGGCGCGGCCGAGCGCGAGACCGACACCTTCGACACCTTCATGGAGTCGAGCTGGTACTACGCCCGCTACACCTCGCCGGGCGCCGCCGAGCAGGTCGATGGGCGCGCCAACTACTGGCTGCCGGTGGACCAGTACATCGGTGGCATCGAGCACGCGATCCTGCACCTGCTGTACTTCCGCTTCTATCACAAGCTGATGCGCGACGCGGGCCTGGTGCAGTCGGACGAGCCGGCCACCAACCTGCTGTGCCAGGGCATGGTGATCGCCGAGACCTTCTACCGCGAGAACGCCGACGGCTCGAAAGACTGGATCAATCCGGCCGACGTCGAGATCCAGCGTGACGACAAGGCGCGGGTGGTTGGTGCGCTGCTGAAGGCCGATGGCCAGCCGGTGCTGATCGGCGGCACCGAGAAGATGTCCAAGTCGAAGAACAACGGCGTCGATCCGCAGTCGATGGTCGGCAAGTTCGGCGCCGACACGGTGCGCCTGTTCTCGATGTTCGCCGCGCCGCCGGAGCAGTCGCTGGAATGGAGCGAGGCGGGCGTGGAAGGCATGGCCCGCTTCCTGCGCCGGTTCTGGCGCGAAGTCACCACGCACGCCTCGCAGCCGGATCATCCGGTGGTCGATCCGGCCGCGCTCGATGCCGGCCAGAAGGCGTTGCGCCGCCAGCTGCACGAGACGATCCAGAAGGTCGGCGACGATTTCGGTCGCCGCCACGCGTTCAACACCGCGATCGCCGCGCTGATGGAGCTGCTCAACGCACTGGGCAAGTTCAACGACATGAGCGACCAGGGCCGCGCCGTGCGCCACGAGGCGCTGGAGGCGATGGTGCTGCTGCTCAATCCGGTCACGCCTCACCTGAGCCATGCGCTGTGGCAGGTGCTCGGCCACCCGGAAACCGTGCTGGAGACGCTGCCGTGGCCGGCGGTGGATGAGTCCGCCTTGGTGCGCGATTCGCTGACCCTGGCGGTGCAGGTCAACGGCAAGCTGCGTGGCACCATCGAGGTACCGGCCAGCGCGTCCAAGGACGAGGCCGAGGCGGTGGCCCGCGCACATCCGCAGGTCCTCGCGTATCTTGAGGGCCTGACCGTGCGCAAGGTGATCGTGGTGCCTGGCAAGATCGTCAACATCGTCGCAGGATGAAATCCATGAGCCGCCTCGTGAAGCTGTTGCCCCTGCTGGCCACTGTCCTGCTGCTGGCCGGCTGCGGATTCCATCTGCGCCAGAGCGTGGCGCTGCCACCGTCGATGCAGCGCATTCACCTCGCCATGAGCGGCGGCGGCGACCTGCAGCGCAACCTGGCGCGAGCCCTGCGCAATTCCGGCATCACGATCGAGGATGCCTCCGGCCCGGGTATCGCCGAACTGGCCGTGCCGGTGGCTCGCTTCGGCACGCAGATGCTCAGCATCAGTGGCGGTGCCCGCATCACCGAGTACTCGGTGCAGTACACCGTGAAGTTCAGCGTGGCCGACGCGACGGGGGCCGTCCTGCTGCCGGAGCAGAGCATCCAGATGTCGCGCGAATACAGCTACGACGCCACCAACACGATCGGCAACCAGGCGCAGGTGGAAGAGATCCAGCGCAGCCTGATCGACGACATGGTGCAGTCGATCCTGTTCCGCCTGCAGGCGGCCGCCCGCCATGCCGATGCCGCCGCTGCCAGCGGCGGTACCACGCCCTAAGCGCGATGCCGCTGGCACCCGCCCAGTGGCAAAAGACGCTGGCGGCCGATCGGCTGCAGGGCGTCTATCTGCTGGCGGGCGAGGAGCTGCTGGTGCTGGAGGCGGCCGATGCGGCGCGTGCACGGGCGCGCGAGCTCGGCTACACCGAGCGCGAGGTGCTCGAGGCTGGCCAGCATTTCGACTGGGATGACCTGGCCCGTTCCGCGGCCGGCCTGTCGCTGTTCGCCACGCGCCGCCTGCTCGATCTGCGCCTGCCCACCGGCCGCCCCGGCGTGGAAGGCGCCAAGGCCATTGGGGCCTTCTGCGAGGACCTGCCGCCGGATGTCACCCTGCTGATCACCGCCACCGAGTGGAGCAGCAAGCACGAAGGCGCGTGGACCAAGAAGGTCGACGCGGCCGGCGCCATGGTGGTGTTCAACGCGCCGCGCCCGCATGAATGGGCCGGCTGGATCGGCGCGCGGCTGGCGTCCCGTGGGCTGAGTGCCACGCCCGACGCGGCAGCCCTGCTGGCGCAGCGCGTGGAGGGTAACCTGCTTGCCGCCGCGCAGGAGATCGACAAGCTGGTGGTGCTGCACGACGGCAAGAGCCGCATCGATGCGGCCGAGATGGAGCAGCTGGTTGCCGACAGCGCCCGCTACGACGCCTTCAAGCTCACCGACGCGGCGCTGGCCGGAGACGGCGGTCGCGCGCTGCGCGTGCTGGCCGGGCTGCGTGCCGAGGGTGAAGACCTGATCCCGCTGATGGGCTGGGTGGTCAACCAGCTGCAGCTCGCGCTGCGCCTGGCCAATGCGCGCGACTTCGGCGCCCAGGCCAAGGCCGAGCGGCTGTGGCAGTCGCGTGAGCAGTTGTTTCGCCAGGCGCTGCGCCGCGCGCCGCGCGAGCACTGGCTGAAGTGCCTGGCACGTGCCGCCCGCATCGACCGCATCGCCAAGGGGCGCGAGCAGGGCGATGCGTGGCGCGAAGCCGAGCGACTGATCGCCGCGATGGCCGAGCCGCGTTCCGCCGCGGCACTGGCATGAAGCCGCTGGCGATCCTCGGCGGAACCTTCGACCCGGTGCACATCGGGCACCTGTGCGTGGCCTGGGAAGCCTCCGAACTGCTCGATGCCGAGGTGCGGCTGATGCCTGCCGGCGTGCCGCCACACCGCACGCCGCCGGTGGCCTCGGCAGAGCAGCGCGTCGCCCTGCTGCGCGCCGCCCTGGCCGGCCAGGACCGCCTGCAACTGGACCCGCGCGAACTCGGGCGTGACGGTCCTTCGTACAGCGTGGACACGCTCGAGGCGCTGCGTGCCGAGCAGGGTGATCGCCCACTGGTGCTGCTGATGGGCGCCGACGCCTTCGCAAGCCTGCCGAGCTGGCATCGATGGTCACGCCTGTTCGAGCTGGCGCACCTGGGCGTGTTCACCCGGCCGGGGTTCAAGGCCGCGTGGCCGGCGGACCTGGACGCAGCGATCACCGGGCGCCTGGTCGATCCGGCCGGTGACTGGTACGTCAGGGAAGCCGGTTCCGTGTTGCAGCTGGAGGTGACGCCGCTGGAGATATCCGCCACTCGCATCCGCCGGCTGCTCGCCGAGGGACGGGTGCCGCGCTACCTGCTGCCGGAGGGGGTGTTCGACGTGCCAGGGTGGCTTGAAGTCTATCGGCGGAGTCCGGGCTGACGCGTGCCACGGGATGTCGGCCGGTCGTTGTCCTGACGTGATGGCGTAGCCAACCGGTGAGCGGCCGGTGATGAGGCAACTGGACGCAGCGACGTGGCAGTGTCGCGCGCTGGTGGCGGCTACCGTGGTCCCGCTGCTGGCCCTGGGCGCGTTTCTGGAGTTTTCCCCCCTTGACACCCTGGTCGATGTGCTGAGCATCGATGGCCTGCGGCTGCGGCTTGGGATCCCGCTGACCGGGGTGCCTCTGCCACTGCTGCTGATGGCCGTGATCGGGGGCGGTCCGTTGGTGCGGTACGTGGGCCGGGCGACCGGTGATTCCCTGCCCGATCATGGCGGCCCGGTCGGGCAGCATGGCTATCTGCGGCTGGGCGTGCGCGTCGATTCTGCCTGAGTCTTGCATTGAGGTGAGGCGGCGGATGGAGTCGGGGCTGCGGCGTACGCAGTCACGATCCGAGCGGTCGCCGCTTGCAGTAGGCGTGCCCGAGTGAGAAGGCGGCGATGCCTCAAATGATGCAGTCAGGTGCCGGGTCGAAAGAGCGGTGAGGATTCGTGCCCGCAGCTTGTCCACGCGAGCGCCTGCACGGCAACGGTAACTTTGCGCGGGCGTGAGCTGATGCGCTTCATCAAAGTAGGTGAATAACTGCTTGCGACTTTGATGTCGGTAGCAGAGCGTCATCAGCCATTTGACACGATTGTTACCACATGGTTAAGTCGAAGCTTCGCCTTCATCCCCCAGTTCGTCGGACCAACCGCTCCGCGGACTACGAAGGCGGATAACAAGAGCGTCATCTAACTGGCCCCGGCCCCGCGTTGCGAAGCCGCGCCATGCTTTTTTTGTCCCTCGCTTGGGACGTGCACTTATTGCAGGAGTTTGGCTTTACATGAAGATTGGATCCAACAAGCTATCGCTCGCCGTGAAGTTTGCGCTGGCCATTGGCGTGAGCGCGGTCGCCACCTCGGCGTTTGCCCAGGACGCCTCGTCCACCGATCAGAAGGCAGATGCTTCCAAGGCCCAGCAGCTTCAGACCATCACGGTCACCGGCTCGCGCATCCGGAGTGTCGACATCGAGACCCAGCAGCCGGTATTCGTGATGACCCAGGACGACATCAAGAAGACCGGCCTGACCACCGTCGGTGACATCGTCAGCCGCATGTCGATGGTCGGCACCCCGGACTTCACCAGCGCCTCGGTGCTGGCTTCCAACTCCGAGCAGGGCGGCTCCTACGTTGACATGCGCAACCTCGGTGCGCAGCGCGTACTGGTGCTGGTGAACGGTAAGCGCTGGTCGACCAGCGTTGCCGGCTACACCGATGTGTCGAACATTCCTGCCGCGCTGATCCAGCGCGTCGAAGTGCTGAAGGACGGCGCCTCGTCGGTCTACGGCTCCGACGCGATCGCCGGTGTGATCAACTTCATCCTCAACGATCACTTCCAGGGCGCCCAGTTCGACGGCACCTATGGCGTGAACCAGAAGGGTGACGGCAAGACCACCAACTACAGCCTGACACTGGGCCAGAACAACGAGAAGGGCTCGATCGTCTTCAACTACACCTACAACAAGCAGGGTCCGGTGTGGGCGAGCAAGCGTGCGCTGACCAACGGCAACGACGGTCCGTACCATGAGAACCGCCTGTTCCTGGGGCCGTGGGGCGAGTTGTACGATCCGAACTCGGGTACCGACATCGTGCTGAACCATGCCAATGGCGTGGGTGCCTCGCCGTCCAATGACCCGGCCAGCTACCACGACTGGGATGGCCGCGTCGCGGACTCGTTCAATGCCTCCAGCCAGATGCTCGAGCGCACGCCGACCACGCTGAATTCGATCTTCACGCACGGCACCTACAACCTCACCGACAACGTGACGTTCAAGGGCACCGCGATGTACTCGCAGCGCCACGCGTTTTCGCAGATCGCCGGTTATCCGTTCAGCTCCGGCGCGTTCACCGATCCGGTGCTGCTGTCGGGCCAGAGCTACTACAACCCGTATCCGGGTACCAACTTCCAGGTCTACCGTCGCACCGTCGAGTTGCCGCGCCAGACTCGCAACAACACCAACACGATGCATCTGGATGCCGGTCTTGAGGGTTATTTCAACGTCGGCGAGCACGAGTGGAACTGGGATGCCGGCATCGCCTACAACCGTAACGAAGGCACTCTGGCGGGTTCGGGCAACCTTAACCGCCAAGCGATGGCGCTGGCGTTGGGGCCGTCGTTCCTCAATGCCGATGGCGTCGTGCAGTGCGGGACTCCGACCAACCCGCTGCCGCTGGGCACCAGCATCAACCAAGGTCAGTGCACGCCGTTCGACATCGCCGGTGGTCCCTCTGCCTCGACCGCGGACGCGCTCAAGTTCATCAACGCGCTTACCACCACCCGCTACGGCTCCAGCGAGCGTTCGGCCACCGCCAACATCACCGGCGGTCTGTTCAATCTGCCGGCCGGCGAGTTCAGCTTCGCCGCTGGCATCGAGAGCCGTCAGGAGAAGGGTTACCTGTACCCGGATCTCGCCAGCCAGTCGGGCAACACCACCGATCTGGCTGCCAACTCCACGGCCGGCCGTTACCGCGTGAACGAAGGTTATGTCGAGTTCAACGCGCCGATCCTGAAGGATCTGCCGGGTGCCAAGTCGTTGAGCGTCGACGTGGCCAGTCGCTACTCGCACTACAGCAACTTCGGCAGCACCACCAACAACAAGTACGGATTCAGCTGGAGGCCGATCGACGACCTGCTGGTGCGCGGCAACTACGCCGAGGGCTTCCGCGCCCCGACGCTGGACGATACCTTCGGCGGTGGTTCGCAGAGCTTCGACACGTTCCTCGACCCGTGCGATACGGTCTATGGTGCTGCAGCGACCAATGCCCAGGTGGCAGCACGCTGCACGGCCGATGGCGTGCCCGCCGGCTACCGTCAGCTCAAGCAGGACAAGAGCACGATCACCAGCGTGAACGGTGCGCAAGGCCTGACCGCATTCAATGCAGGCGCTGGCAATGCCAACCTGAAGCCGGAGACGGCCATCACCCGTACCCTGGGCCTGGTGTACAGCCCGGATTACGTGCCCGGCCTGGACATGTCGCTGGACTGGTACAGCATCCGAGTCAGCAACCTGATCTCCGCGATCAGCGCCGGCTACGTGCTTGACCAGTGCTACTCGCAGGGTTCGCAGCAGTACTGTGGCCAGTTCTCGCGTGACCCGGACACCCACCAGGTGGTCAACCTCAATCGTGGCAACGCGAACCTGGGTTACCTCGAGACGGAAGGCTACGACTACTCGATCCGCTACCGCCTGCCTGAGTATTCGTTCGGTCGCCTCGTCGCGCAATTGGGCGGCAGCTACGTGTCCAAGTACGAGCAGCAGAGCTCGCCGGGTGCCGTGGTGCAGGAGTCGGTGGGTCAGTACCCGATCTACCGCAACCGCGCCAACGTGTCGCTGGACTGGTCGAAGGGTGACTTCGGTGCCACCTGGACCGTCCGCTACTACAGCTCGATCCGGGACGTCTGCTACAGCGCCAACGAGTGCAACCAGCCCAACTACACCAGCCCGAGCTGGGGTTACATGGGTGCGAACCGCCACGGTGCCACGGCGTTCAACGACGTCCAGTTCCGCTGGAATGCGCCGTGGAACGGTCAGTTCCGCGTGGGTATCAACAACGTGTTCAACAAGCAGCCTTCGGTGAACTATCTGGCGAACCAGCTGGGCTACAACAGCGCGTCGTCGGTTGATCCGAACCTGGATCTGGACCGTTACTTCTACGTGGGCTACACGCAGAAGTTCTGATCCCGACCATCAAGTGCAAAGCAAAAAAGGCGGGCCGCAAGGCCCGCCTTTTTTCTTTCGCCAGTTCCCTGGGAATGAAGTGATCGCGGCAGCGGAGAAACGCCTGGTACATGGGGGATGACACCACCCTATCTCTGCCCTCCACACATTCGGCAGGGGCAGCGGGACGACCTTGGCTCATGTCCAGTCAGGGCGTCGGGCTCGATGCGGGAGAATCAGGCTGCCGCATGCGGCACGAACTTCAGCGCCACCGAATTCATGCAGTAGCGCAGCCCGGTCGGCCGCGGGCCGTCGTCGAAGACGTGGCCGAGGTGGCCGTCGCAGCGGGCGCAGCGCACTTCGGTGCGGACCATGCCGAAGCTGGTATCGCGCTTCTCGATCACGTTGGACGCGGCGATCGGCTGCCAGAAGCTGGGCCAGCCGGTGCCAGAGTCGAATTCGGTGGCGGCATCGAACAGCGCAGTGGCGCAGCCGACGCAGCGGAACAGGCCGGGCCGCGCAGGCTTTTCGTGGTCGCCGCTGAAAGCGCGCTCGGTACCGTCCTGGCGCAGCACGTAGTAGGCCATCGGTGACAGCCGGCGGCGCCATTCGGCATCGCTCAGGACGACCCGCCGCACGGTGCACGCCCCCAGTGCGCGGCCGTCGTCGGCAAAGCACTGCAGGCGCACCTCGGTGGCGCTGCCGGGGCTCGTGCCGGCAGCAGGGCCGCGCTCGCGGGCGAACAGGCGGGGGACCGCGGCCAGCCCGGCGATCGTCGCCAGCGCACCACCGGCCAGAGCCATCCGCAGCAGGCGGCGGCGCTCGATCATCACGATTTCCTGGTTTGAGGACATGCGGCGCTTCTCCGGCACAGGACGGGTACTCCGGCCATTCGTCCGGGCCGGAGGGCAGGTTACGCCGGTGCTGTACGCGGTAACCGCGCGGGGCGATGCAGCGAATCGCACGAAGATCCGCCCGAAGAGCCCGTGCATGTCCGCCATCTTGACCAATGCCCTCGTGATCGGTGTAGATGGCGGCCTTGCCTCGTATCAGGACGCCGTCCGCGCCGTGGACGATTCTTCGCTCAGCGACAACCAGCAGGCCGACCTGCGCCGCGCCGCCTGGATGGCGGCCGCGCAGACGGGCGACCGCGTGGCCTACGAGCGGGTGCTGGGGGAATCGGTCGGGCTGGTCCGCGCAGTGGCCCGACGCCAGGGTGTGCCTGCCGACCTGCTCGACGACGTGGTGCAGGAGACCCTGATCACCATCCATCGTGTCCGGCACACCTACGACCCGGCCCGTTCGTACCATGCCTGGCTCTCGGCCATCGCCAGTCGCCGGGCCATCGACAGTCTGCGCCAGAGCGGTCGGCGCGGTCGCCGCGAGCTGCACGAGCCGCTGGCCGTCGAACAGCATGCCGACGAGCGGCAGGCGAACGACGCCGCCGAGCAGTCCGAGCGGGCGGCGGCGTTGCGCGCGGCCATCGCTACGCTGCCGCCGGGCCAGCGCGAGGCGGTCGAGCAGTTGGGGCTTCACGAACATACGCTGGCCGAGGCGTCGGCCTTGACCGGGCGATCCACCGGCGCCCTGAAGGTAAACCTGCACCGTGCTCTCAAGGCGCTGCGCAACCGACTCCACGGAGAACACTGACGTGGCCGATGCGCCCAACCACCAGTCGCTGATCCACGCGCTGGGTGCCGATCTGGCGCCGGTCCGGCGCCTGCGCCCACCGCTGTGGCGGGCGCTGGGCTGGACGCTGTTGCTGACCGCGATGGCCGCACTGCTGGTCTGGCATTACGGGCTCACGCCGATGCTGACCCGCTGGCGTGGTGCGCCCGATCTGGCCTGGGCCGGCGTCGGTGCCGTGCTCACCGCGCTGGTGGCCGGCTGGGTGGCGTTCTCGCTGGGCGTACCAGGACGACCGGTATCGCGTGCCTGGCTGGTACTGCCGCCGGCGTTGCTGTGGATCGGCGCCAGTGGTGTGGGCTGCCTGCGCAGCTGGGTGGCGCCGGATACGGTGGTCGCCACGATGGCCGGTGCGCGCGGCTGCCTGGAGTTCATCCTGGCCTTCTCGCTGCCCTTGTCGGCGGTGCTGGTGGTGTGGCTGCGCCGCGCGTATCCACTGCGCCCGGTGCTGACCGCGGCGATGATCGGCGTGGCCAGTGCCGCCGGTTCGGCCAGCCTGCTGGAGATCTGCCACGAGTTCGATGCGGCGGCGACCGACCTGGCCGTGCACGCCCTGGCCGTGGGTCTGGTGATCGGGGTGAATGCGTTGTGCGGGGGACGCCTGCTGCGTCCGCGTCGCCCGGTCGGCGGCATGTAACCACCGGCCGGCTCCGGGCGAAAGGCAGGTGTGCGGCAACGGTCGCACGTCCCTTTTCCAGGAGTAACGCCGCATGAAAATTCTCGCCAAGCTCGCCCTCGGTCTCGCTTTCGCCGGCCTCGCCGGTGGCTTTGCCAGCGCTGCGCTCGCGCAGGACAGCATGGCCCAGGACACCGGCATGAAGCACGACGCCATGAAGGGTGACTCGATGAAGCACGACTCGATGAAGCACGACGCCATGAAGGGCGACTCGATGAAGCACGATTCGATGAAGCACGACGCCATGAAGGGCGATTCGATGAAGCACGACTCGATGAAGCACGACGCCATGAAGGGCGATTCGATGAAGCACGATTCGATGAAGCACGACGACGCGATGAGCGGCGGCGGCATGTGACGCGTCCGGCCCCGGGCGGGTGCCGGCGAGCCGCACCGCACCGGGGCCGACGATTCCGGGCCGAGGCCGATCCCGGCAGGTACGGGGCGCTATAATGGCGGCGCGCGATCCCGCGCTGCTCTCCGTACCGAGGCCTCTCCTCTTGGCTAATTCCGCCCGCAACGACACGCCGGTTTCCACCTCCAGGCTGCGCCAGCAAGTGCTGCAGGCGCTGGAGGACCTGAAGGCCAAGGACATCCGCGAGATCGACGTCCGCGGCCGCACCTCGATCGCCGATCTGCTGGTGGTCGCCTCGGGCACTTCGACCCGGCACGTGAAGTCGATCGCCGACGAGGTGGTGAAGTTCGCCAAGAAGGCCGGTGTGATGCCGCTGGGCGTGGAAGGCGAGCAGGAGGCCGAGTGGGTGCTGGTGGATCTCGGCGACGTGATCGTCCACGTGATGCTGCCGCGCATCCGCGAGTTCTACGGGCTCGAGCGGCTGTGGACGGTGGGCGATCGTGAGCCCGATGCCGGCGCCGCCAGCGTCGGCTGATTCCCCGCATCGATGCGCGCACGGCTGATCGCCGTCGGTGAGCGCATGCCCGGCTGGGTGGCCGAGGGCTTCGCCGAATACCGCAAGCGACTCTCGCACGAGCTGCCGCTTGAGTTGGTGGAGCTCAAGCCCGGTGCTCGTGGCAAGGGCCGCGACGACGCGAAGGCGATCCTCGACGAGGGTGCGGCGATCCTCGCCGCGATCGGTCGGGACACCCACGTGGTCGCGCTCGACGGCCGAGGCAGGACCTGGTCCAGCGAGGATCTCGCCGCCCAGCTTCAGCAATGGCGCATGGCCGGTCGCGACCTGGCCTTCCTGATCGGCGGACCCGACGGCCACGCGCCCGAGGTGCTGGCGCGGGCCGACCAGCGCTGGTCGCTGGGGCCGTTGACGCTGCCGCACATGCTGGTGCGGCTGGTGCTGGCCGAACAGTTGTACCGGGCTACCACCATCGTGGCCGGACATCCCTACCATCGTGCCTAGGCCGGCCGGGCGCCGGGCGGCTATGCTGCCGGTTTCCTCGACGACCTCCCGCCGATGACTCTCTCTGTACGTATCGCCGACATCCACGATCTCGATCGACTGGCGCCGCTGTTCGACGCCTACCGCCAGTTCTACCGCCAGCCGGCCGATCTGGCACGGGCCCGCGACTTCCTCGCCGAGCGTCTGGCCCGGCAGGAGTCGCTGGTACTGCTGGCCGAGCTGGACGGCGAGGCGATCGGCTTCACCCAGCTCTATCCCCTGTTCTCCTCCGTGCGCACGGTGCGTACCTGGCTGCTCAACGATCTGTTCGTGGCTCCGTCGGCGCGCCGCGGCGGTGCCGGACGGGCGCTGTTGCAGGAGGCCGCGGCGCAGGCGCGGGCGCGCGGAGCAGCCAGTCTGAGTCTGTCCACCGCGCTGGACAATGCGCCGGCGCAGGCGCTGTACGAATCGCTGGGCTGGGTGCGCGACACGCAGTTCTGCGGGTACGGTCTTGCCCTCTGAGCCCTCCGGGCGATGCGGACCACCTATGCTCTATCTCGCCTCGCAATCGCCGCGTCGTCGCCAGCTGCTCGAGCAGATCGGCGTCGCCTTCGAAGTCGTCCACGTGGACATACCCGAACAGCGCTCGCCGGAAGAGTCGCCCCGCCATTACGTCAGCCGGGTCGCGCGCGACAAGGCGCAGGCAGGGCTGGCTCGCGTCGGCGATCCGGGGGCGGTCGTGCTCGGCAGCGACACCGAGGTGGTGCTGGACGACGAGGTGTTCGGCAAGCCGGCCGATGCCGCCGATGCCGCGGCCATGTTGCGCCGGCTGTCCGGACGCACGCACGAGGTGATCTCGGCGGTGTGGCTGGTTGGCGAGCGGCACGAGGACAGCGAGCTGTGCGTGTCACGCGTGCGCTTTGCCGAGCTGGACGAGGTCACCATCGCCACCTACGTCGCCACCGCCGAGCCCTTCGGCAAGGCGGGCGCCTATGCCATACAGGGACGCGGTGCGACCCTGGTCGAGCACTTGGATGGCAGCTACTCCGGCGTGATGGGATTGCCGGTATTCGAGACCGCCCGACTGCTGGCGCGCTTCGGTGCCTGAGGCTTCGCCCGGTGCTCAGGCGGCCGGGTGAAGCAAGAGAAACCAGCTGGCTACGGCCAGTGCGTTGTTGATGGCGTGGGCGAGCACTGCGGGCCACAGCGAGCCGGAGTGCAGGCGCAACCAGGCGCAGCCCAGCCCGAGCAGGGCCAGATTGGGCAGGGCGTACCAATGCCAATCCAGGTCGGGCAGGTGCACCGTGGCGAACAGTGCGGCGCTCAGCAGCATGGCGGCGGCGACGCGCGTGCCGCCGAGGTCGCGCCGGGTCGACATGCGTTGCCGGAAATCCAGCAGTGAGGAGAACAGCACGCCGCGGAACATCGTTTCCTCCACCAGTGGGCCCAGCGTCACGGCCAGCGCCGCCAGCGCGATTCGGCCCGGCAGCGCGGCCTCATGGCCCATCTGCGAGATGGTCTGGGTGACCGGGTGGGACCCGGCCAGCCAGTGGGTCAGCAGGCCGCCGAACACCGGCACCCCCACACCGAGCGCCAGCGCCGCGGCATAGAACGCCGGGTTGGCGCTGGGCGTGAAACCGAAACCTTGCCAGGCCACCGCCACCGACCACTGTCGCGGCCAGCGCCGGTGCACCAGCCACAGGGTGATGCCGGCGGCGAGCAGCAGGGTGGCCGCGGTCACGGCCGTGCGCACGTCGGGGTTCGCCATCGCCGACTGCAACGGGTTGTCCGGATGCTCGCCCGGAGCGGTCGCCAGGGTCAGGCCGGCGAGGAAGGCGGCGCCGAAGCCGATCACCAGCTGCAGGCAGAAATACAGCACCAGCAGCGCCAGCGCCTCGACCACGCCCGGTGCGTGGACAGGGCGGGTCGCGGGCGGCAACGGCGGTGGTGCGGCCAGTGCGTCGGCGGCGGCATTCACGATGGGGGTGTTCCGAGAGGCGATGGACGCGGCCAAGCTAGCCGGACGGCTCGTGCTCCGGCAATCCCTGCCATCGGTCATGGCCGATCCGGCCCTGCTTGTATAGTGTGGTTTCCTGAGCACGGAGGACCCGGGCGCCCTCGCGCTACCCATGTTCGCATTCGACTGGCTTGCCGACCCCACCGCCTGGGCCGGCCTCCTCACCCTGCTGGTGCTGGAGGTGGTGCTGGGCATCGACAACCTCGTCTTCGTGGCGATCCTTGCCGACCGGCTGCCGCCGGGGCAGCGCGACCGGGCGCGGGTGAGCGGCCTGGCGATCGCCCTGGTCATGCGGCTGGTGCTGCTCGGCGCGATGAGCTGGCTGGTCAAGCTGACCGCGCCGATTGTCCAGTGGCACGGCTTCGCGTTGTCCTGGCGCGACATCATCCTGCTGCTCGGCGGCGCCTTCCTGCTGTTCAAGGCCACACTGGAGCTGCACGAGCGGCTCGAGTCCGGCGGCATCAGCGAGCACGGCAGCCGCGCACCTTCGCGCTTCTGGCTGGTGGTCGCGCAGATCGTGGCGCTGGACGCGGTGTTTTCCCTGGACTCGGTGATCACCGCGGTCGGCATGGTCGATCAGCTGTCGGTGATGATGATCGCGGTGGTCGCCGCGATGGTGCTGATGATCAGTGCCAGCAAACCGCTGACTGCCTTCGTCAACGCGCGACCGACGGTGATCGTGCTGTGCCTGTCGTTCCTGCTGATGATCGGCTTCAGCCTGGTCGCCGAAGGCTTCGGCTTCCACATCCCGAAGGGCTACCTGTACGCGGCGATCGGCTTCTCGATCATGATCGAGGTGTTCAACCAGACCATGCGGCGCAACCGCCAGCGCAGCCTGCTCGGCAGCGCGCGGCATCTGCGCGACCGCACCGCGCAGGCCGTACTGCGGCTGCTCGGCGCCGGTGGCGTGGAAGAGGATGGCGAGCCGGCCAAGCCGTCCACCGGCATGGACGAGGACGCGCCGGCAGTGGCGGTGTTCGGCAAGGATGAGCTTTCCATGGTGCAGGGCGTGCTCGACCTGGCCCAGCGCCCGGTACGCTCGATCATGACTCCGCGGCCGGAGATCCGCTGGATCGATCCGCGCGACGACGTCGACACCGTGCGCCGCGAACTGGCCGAGGCCGGCCACGACTGGCTGCCGCTGGCCCACGACGATCTGGACGAACTGCTGGGCGTGGCTTCCACCCGCGACCTGCTCGGCTGCCTGCTCGACCACGGTCGCATCGAGCTGGAGCCGGTGGCGCGCAAGCCGCTGATGGTGCTCGAGTCGCTGAGCGTGCTGCGCCTGATCGAGGAGTTCCGGCGTGCTCCGCTGCAGGTGGCGCTGGTGGTGGACGAATACGGCAGCCTGCTCGGCCTGGTCACGCCCAGCGATGTGCTGGAGGTGATCGCCGGCGAGTTCCCGGATGCGCTGGGCGGGGATCCGTCGGCCAGCCAGGACGAGGACGGTGCCTGGCTGCTCGACGCTGGCCTGGACGTGCGTCGTGCCGAGCAGCTGCTGGGCCGGCGTCTCCAGGTGGACGACAGTTTCTCCACCCTGGCCGGGCTGGTACTCGAACGCCTCGGCCGCCTGCCGGAGGTGGGCGACAGCGTGACCGCCGACGGTTGGCGCTTCGAGGTGGTGGCGATGGATGGAGCCCGCATCGGCCGCCTGCGGGTGGTGCCGGCGGCCGACTAGGCAGAGTCGGCGGCTCAGCCGGCCAGCATGGCCCGGACCACGCCGATGCCGGCGAGCACCAGCACTGCCAGCCAGGCCAGCATGCCCACGGCGAAGCCGCCCTCGCGCTTGGCCGGGTCGCGCAGATAACCCGCCATGTACCAGACGCGACCGACGATCCACACCAGCCCGGCGATGCCCGCCCAGCCGGCGAAGCCATGCGTGGCGGCCAGCCACAGCGCCGGCAGGAACATCACCGTCTGCTCCAGCGTGTTCATCTGCACGCGGTAGGCGCGCTCGAAGCCCTCGTGGCCGGTCGTGGCCGGCGCCTTGATGCCGTATGTGGCACGGGCCTTGCCCACCGCGAACGCGGTGGCGGAGAGCAGCAGGACGTTGAGAAAGGTCACGAGGGCGGGCAATTGAGCGAGCATGCTGGTGCGGCGTCCGATCAGGGGTGTAGCCGCCTACATTAGCCGGTGCCGTGGCGAGTGTGGTGGCAAGCGGCTATCGTCGCCGCCAACGATGCGAGAACGGGGCGGGCGATGGACTGGGGCAAGGGGCGTTCGAGCGACAACGTGGAGCAGGGCAGCGGCGGTGGCGGCGGGTTCTCCCCGCGCGGCGGCGGCCGGCTGGGGCTCGGCGGGCTGGTGGTGCTGGTGATCCTCAGCCTGGTCTTCAAGCGCGACCTGATCACGCCGTTCCTGTCCGGCGAGGGCACCGGATCCCAGCAGACCAGCGGCCAGATCCAGCCCACCACGGCAGTGGACTGCCACAATCCGGCGAACCAGCAGATCGATTTCGTCTGCCGGGTGTTCGGCGCCACCGAGGACACCTGGGGGCAGATCTTCGCCGAGCACAACGCCCGGTACGTGCAGCCGAAGCTGCACCTGTTCCGCGGCAGCGTGCAGACCGCCTGCGGTGCGGCGTCGACTGCGGTCGGGCCGTTCTACTGCCCGGGCGACCAGAAGGTCTACCTCGACCTGGACTTCTTCCAGGAGCTGCAGGACCGCTTCCACGCCGCCGGCGATTTCGCCCGCGCCTACGTGATCGCGCACGAGGTCGGGCATCACGTGCAGAAGCTGATCGGCGTGTTCGACAAGACCGAGCAGGCGCGTCGCCAGGGGGCAGCGATGGAGGGAGCGACCGGCCTGTCGGTGCGCCAGGAACTGCAGGCGGACTGTTTCGCCGGCGTCTGGGCGAACCGCAGCCAGCAGCGGCTGAACTGGCTGCAGCAGGGCGACATCGAGTCGGCTCTCAACGCCGCCAGCCAGATCGGTGACGACACCCTGCAGCGTGAGGCGCGCGGCACGGTGGTGCCGGACTCGTTCACCCACGGCACTTCGGCGCAGCGCGTGAAGTGGTTCAGGACCGGCTTCCAGAGCGGCGACATGGCCAGCTGCAACACCTTCGCCGGGCCGCTTTGAGCGACGCCCGCCGGGCGATCGGCAACGCCGGCTAAAGGGCGCGTTGCGAGACGTCGGCGACCCATGTTCCGACAGCGGGGACTCTGGATAGAATCCGCCGGCTGCGCGCCGAGGGGTGCGCCTTCCCGGTCCGCTCCATGGTCCATCCCTGCCTCGCCTGCGGCGCCTGCTGCGCCTATTTCCGGGTGGCTTTTCACTGGTCCGAGGCCGAGTCGTTCCTCGGCGGTACCGTGCCCGAAGCGCTCACCACCAAGCTCGATCCGCACCGCCTGGCCATGCGTGGCACCGAGGCGAAGGCCGTGCGCTGCGTGGCCTTGCAGGGCGAGGTCGGTGTGCAGGCCAGTTGCGGCATCTACCCGCAGCGTCCCTCGGTGTGCCGCGAGGTGGCCCCGTCGTGGGAGTTCGGTGAGATCAGCGCGCAATGCGACAAGGCGCGCGTGGCGCACGGGCTGCTGCCACTGACGCCGGAAGACTGGATCGATCCAAGCGGCGCCGGCGTGCCGCCACTGCCGCGCAGCGCCTGATCGCCGACCCATCCGATCAGTGCGGTCCGGGGGAGGTGCTTGCGGCAAATGGATTACGCGTGTAATTTCAGTGCGAATTACATGCGTAATCCTGGAGGCGTCGCATGGCTCAGGGCGGATCGAGGCGGGACGGTCGATGGCCGTCGGCCGGGCGTGGGCTCCTGCTGGCGGGCCTGATCACGGCGCTGGGCGGATGCGCTTCGTCGCCGAGGCAGCCCGCACGGCCGCCGGCCCATGAAGGATCCGCTTCCTGGCACGCGGTCGAGCAGCCTGACACCGTGCATTACCAGCTGGCGCTGGGTGAGGTCTCCAGTGGCGGGACGGTGGCGGCGCGGGTGGCTCCGGCGTATCCCGGTGGCGAGCTGGCCGCGTGTCCGCCCGCGGTGGAGGTGATCGCCCGGCTGATCGTCGACACCCATGGGCGCGTGATCGAGGTGCAGCCAGGCAATGCGGATGCGGCCGCGCCGGAACGTCGCCCGTTCCTCGCGGCAACCCGCGCCGCGGCGATGCAGTGGCGGTTCGCCCCGTTGCAGATCAACCACTGGTCGGCCGATGCCAACGGCGAAAGCCATGTGGTGGACAGCCGTACCGAGCCCTTCAGCCTGGACTATGTGTTCCGCTTCACCTGCCACGCCGGCAGCGCGCAGGTGAGCGCAGGCGACAAGGTCGCGGCCGGCTGATCAGGCCGCCGCGTCGAAGCGGTAGATGTCCATGGCCAGGAAGCCCAGGTCGACGCCCGCATCCAGCCGCTGCGCCCGGGCGCCTTCGCCGGCGGCGCCGTGCGCCACGAACAGCGGCAGCAGGTGTTCGTCGGTGGGATGGGCGCGCTCGGCGAACGGTGCCTGGCGGCGGTAGTCGAGCAGGGCGGCGGTATCGCCCTGCGCGAGCCGCTGTTCGACCCACTCGATGAAGGGGCGTACGTAGGGGGCCTCGTGGTCAGCGTCGTAACCAGCGCGGAAATCGTGCAGGTTGTGGGTGATCGAGCCGGAACCGATCAGCAGCACGCCCTCGCCACCAAGCCCGGCAAGCGCCTGGCCCAGCGCGTACTGGTGCGCCGGCCCGAGCATCGGCTGGATCGACAGCGGCACGACCGGGATGTCGGCCTTGGGGTACATCAGTCGCAGCGGCACCCATATGCCGTGATCGAGTCCGCGCTGCGGATCCACCTGTGCGGGAAGCCCGGCCTGGTCGAGCCTGTTCGCGATGCGTGCAGCCAGTCCGGGATCGCCGGGGGCGGGATACTGCAATTCATAGAGTTCCTGCGGGAAGCCGCCGAAATCGTGCACGGTCGACGGTTGTCCGGCACCGCCGACGAGCGGCGACCGCGCCAGATAGTGGGCACTGGCCACGACAATGGCACGCGGGCGCGGGAGCGCCGCGGCCAGCTCGGCCAGCCGCGTGCCGGTCAGGCCGGGCTGCAGTGCCGTCATCGGCGAGCCGTGGGAGATGTACAGGCTGGGCAGATGGTTCATGCGCTACATGATGGGGGCTGATCGCGGCGAGTGCGCGGCCGGCCCCGCGCACAGACTGTTGCTCCGTGCGAACGGCGCGCTCAGGGTCCGGTGCGGGCGGCCAGCCCCTTGCGCAGCGGATCCAGCAGGGGGCCGTAATGGTCGGCGCGGGCGGTGTCGCTGCGCAGCGGCTGGCGCACCTGCGAGGCGCTGGGCGTGCGCACGCTGCGCATGGCGCGGTGGTAGTCGAGGCAGGCCGGGTCGAACGGCAGGCCGCAGAAGTCGAGCAGGGCACGGATCTCGTCCTCCGGCCGCTCCAGCAACGCCTCGTAGCGCTGAATGCGCACCCGTCGCGGGCGGGCGGCCTGCCAGTCGCCCATCGCCCGCTCGTAGTCGCGGGTGTAGGCAGCGATGTCGGCCAGGTCGCAGGCGAAGTGCGGCAGCCGGTAGAACTGCTGCTTGAAGCACGACCAGCCGGCCTCCATGGCATCGCGCCGCACATCGACGATGTGCGCGCCGGGCAGCATCGCGGCAAGCAGGCCGGCATGCAGCCAGTTCTCAGGCAGCTTGTCGGTGTGCCGTGGCCGTCGCGTGCGCCAGCGCGCGGTGCGTTCCAGGTAGCGGCGGCCGAGCCGTGCCCAGTCCCCGGCGCTCGCCGCGGCCAGCCACGCCGGCAAGGGCTGACGGCGCCGGTTCGACTCCTCGGCGATCACCGCGTCGAGATCGTCCAGCTCGCTGGCGCCCTCGACCTGCGGGTGCGCGGCGAGGATCTGCTCGAACAACGTGGAGCCCGAACGCGGCAGCCCGACGATGAAGATCACCTCTTCGCCCAGCGCCGGATCGACGGGTGCGGGCAGGTGTCGCGTGGCCTCGACCAGCCGCGCCACGTGCGCGCTGAAGGCAGGCGCCTGCCACGGCGCGAGCCGGCGCATGCGGGCGTTGGCCTCGGCCAGCGCGGCGAACGCCTCGGGATGGCGCCCATGGTCCTCCAGCGCCTTGCCCAGCGCGAAGCCCATCGCGATGCGGTCGCTGTCGACGAGGTCCTGCCGCGCCAGCTGCGCCTGCAGTGCTGCAATGTCATCGCTCGAAAGCGGGCGCGTCTTGATGTTGCCCAGTCCGCGCCAGGCGTCGCCGCAGCACGGATGGACGGCGAGCGCGGCGCGGTAGTGCGCGGCGGCATCGTCGAAGCGGCCCAGGTGCACCAGCGCGTCGCCGGCCAGGATGTGCGCGGGCAGCAGGTCCGGCGCCAGTACGGCGGCGCGTTCCAGCGCGCGCACGGCTTCCTCGCTGTCGCCGAGCTGCTGCAGGTTGCGACCGAGGTTGAACCAGGCCATCGGGTAGTCGGGTGCGGCGACGCAGGCCTGTCGCCAGACGGTCAGTGCTTCATCCGATTCGCCGCGCCGGGCCAGCGCGCTGGCCAGATCGTTCATTGCCAGCGCGTCGTCCGGAGCCAGCGCCAGCCCCTTGCGCAGCACGGCGACGGCGTCGTCGAAGCGGCCGCGGCGGGTGGCCGCGATGCCCTGCAGCCGGAGTACCTCGGCCTGCCTTGGTACCAGGCGGTGCAGCTGCTCGAGCAACTGGTCGGCGGCGTCGAGCTGGCCGTCGCGGATGGCGCGGGCGGCGGCGTGCAGCCGCTCGCGCTCGGAGGCGGACAGGCCGGCCATGCGCGGATCCGGGGAGGTGCTCATGCGGGAGGGCGGGCGCGGGTCATCGCACGATGTTACGGGTCGCAGGCGGTCACCGACGAGTCCCCAATTCAAAAAAACACCGCGCCGGAGCGCGGTGTCGGAGGGGTCAGGAATGACGCCGCGGCGGCTTGCCGTGTCCGCCCGGCCGGGGCTTGCCCTTGAAGCCGCCCGGGCGCGGACCGCTGCGGCGCGGCGGCGGACGGTCGGCGGCACCGTCGTCCTGGCCGTCCCACTCGTGGATGCGCAGCTGGCGCTGCACCACCCAGACCTTCTTCAGGTGCTCGAAGATGTCTTTCGGCATGCCGTCGGGCAGGTCGATCAGACTGTAGTCGCCGCGGATGCTCAGTCGGCCCATGTGGCTGCTTTCCAGGCCGGCCTCGTTGGCGATGGCGCCGATGATGTTGCCCGGCTTCACGCCGTGCTCGTGGCCCACTTCGATGCGGTAGGTGCGCTTGCCCGGCTCGGTGACGTGGGCGCGCACAGCGGGACGGAAGCCTTCGCGCGGTGCGCCGTCGCGGCCACGGCTGTCGCGTGCATCCCGCGGCTCGCGCTCGGCGCGGGCCGGCCGCTCGCGCGGCTCGAACTCGCGCTTCGGCGGCGGAGTCAGCAGCAGCGGCTGGTCGCCCTGGGCGATCCGCGCCAGGGCGGCGGCGATCTCGATCGCCGGCACGTTGTGTTCGGTCTCGTACTGCTCGATCAGCTGCTGGAAGAACTCCAGGCCGCCCTGCGCCAGGGTATCGCTGATGCGCTGCTTGAACTTGCCGATGCGCACATCGTTCACCGCCTCGACGGTGGGCAGCTTCATCTCCTCGATCGGCTGGCGCGTGGCGCGTTCGATCGCCCGCAGCATGCCCTTCTCGCGCGGGGTGACGAACAGGATCGCCTCGCCGTTGCGGCCCGCGCGGCCGGTGCGGCCGATGCGATGCACGTAGCTCTCGGTGTCGTACGGGATGTCGTAGTTCATGACGTGGCTGATGCGCTCCACGTCCAGGCCGCGCGCCGCCACGTCGGTGGCGACCAGGATGTCGAGCTTGCCGTCCTTGAGCTGCTGGATCACCCGCTCGCGCTGCGGCTGGGCGATGTCGCCGTTGATCGCGGCCGCGGCGAAGCCGCGCGCGGACAGCTTCTCGGCCAGCTCCTCGGTGGCCTGCTTGGTGCGCGCGAAGATGATCATCGCGTCGAACGGCTCGGCCTCCAGGATGCGCGTCATCGCGTCCAGCTTGTGCAGGCCGGAGACGAACCAGTAGCGCTGGCGGATGTTGGCCGCGGTGGTGGTGGAGGACTTGATGGTGACCTCGACCGGATCCTTCAGGTGCTGCTGCGCGATCTTGCGGATCACCGTGGGCATGGTGGCCGAGAACAGCGCCACCTGGCGGGTCGGCGGGGTCGCCTCGAGCACCTTGGTGACGTCGTCGATGAAGCCCATGCGCAGCATCTCGTCGGCCTCGTCGAGCACCAGGTACTTCAGTTCCGACAGGTCCAGCGTGCCCTTGTCCAGGTGGTCGATCACGCGGCCGGGAGTACCGACCACGATCTGCACGCCGCGGCGCAGCGCCTGCAGCTGCGGGCCGTAGCTCTGGCCGCCGTAGATCGGCAGCACCTGCAGGCCGGGCAGATAGGTGGCGTAGCGCTGGAATGCCTCGGCGACCTGGATCGCCAGCTCGCGCGTCGGCGCCAGCACCAGCGCCTGCGGCTTGCCGGGCTTGAGCTCGATGCGCGACAGGATCGGCAGGGCGAATGCGGCGGTCTTGCCGGTGCCGGTCTGCGCCTGGCCGAGCACGTCGCGGCCTTCCATCAGCGGCGGGATGGTGGCGGCCTGGATCGGCGAGGGCGACTCGTAGCCGACATCGGCGAGGGCGCGCAGCAGGTCCGGTGCGAGGCCAAGCGCGGTGAAGCCGGCGGCTGCCGGTACGGAGTCGGAAGACGGGGATGACATGGGGAACCTCGGGGTGGCACGCCGGTCGGCGTGCGGGAGAATGACGGCTATTGTAGCAGTCCGCGGGCCGCCGGCCCGCGCGGTAATACGTTCAAGGCACAGGAGATTCAGGCATGGCGAAGCGTCTGGTGGGCAAGGTGGCGCTGGTGACCGGGGCGTCCTCGGGTATCGGCGAAGCGACGGCGATCGCGTTGGCCGAGGAGGGGGCGCGGGTCGCGGTGACCGCGCGCCGCCGCGACCGGCTGGAAAAGCTGGCGGAAACCCTCGCCGGGCTGGGTGCCGAGCCGCTGGTGCTGGAGGCGGATCTGCTCGACGAGCACGAGGCCCAGCGCGTGGTGCGCGAGACCGAAGCACACTATGGACGTCTGGACGTCCTGGTCAACAACGCCGGCGTGATGTACCTGGAGCCGGTGGCCGAGGCCGATCTCGGCCGCTGGCGCCGGATGCTGGAGCTCAACGTGCTCAGCCTGATCGCTTCGACCCAGGCGGCGCTGGCCGGCATGACCGCGCGTGGCGATGGTCACATCGTCAACGTCTCCTCCACCGCCGGGCGCATCGCCAACCCCAACGCGGCCGCCTACTCGGCGACCAAGTTCGGCGTGGTGGCGTTCTCCGAGGCGCTGCGCCGCGAGGTCTACAGGCACGGCATCCGTGTCACCGTGATCGAGCCGGGCGTGGTGGAGACCGAGCTGCGCGACCACATCGGCCACGCTGCGACCAGGGACGCGCTGAACGCATGGGCCGACAGCATGCGACAGCTGCAGTCGCACGACGTGGCCGAGGCGATCGCGTTCTGCGTCACCCGCCCGCCGCACGTGAACATCAACGAATTGCTGATGCGACCCACCGACCAGGAGCGTTGACCGCAAGGGGCGGTTCGGGTGGCAGGGGTATGATCGGTGTTTGGCCAGGCCTCAGGAGGCAAGGATGAGCGGCTTCGAGACCCTTTCCGAGCAGGCATGCTTCGGCGGCGTGCAGGGCTTCTACCGGCACGATTCGGTCGTGTGCGGAGGGCCGATGCGCTTCGCCGTGTACCAACCCCCGCAGGCGGTGCAGGGACGGCGACCGGTGCTGTACTACCTGGCCGGTCTCACCTGCACCGAGGAAACCGCCACCATCAAGGCCGGCGCGCAACGGTTGGCCGCCCAGTACGGCATGGTGCTGGTGATGCCGGACACCAGTCCGCGCGACACCGGCATCGATGGGGCGACCGGCGACTGGGAGTTCGGCGAAGGGGCCGGCTTCTACGTCGATGCCACGCAGGCGCCTTATGCCGCCCGGTTCCGCATGTACAGCTACGTGGTCGAGGAGCTGCCGGCGCTGGTCGCGCGACATTTTCCGGTCGACCCAACCCACAGCAGCGTCTTCGGCCACTCGATGGGGGGCCACGGCGCGCTGACCATCGCGCTGCGCCATCCGGATCGCTATCGCTCGGTGTCGGCTTTCGCGCCGATCGTGGCGCCCAGCCAGGTGCCGTGGGGACTCAAGGCGCTGCCGCGTTATCTGGGCGAGGACCGCGCAGCCTGGGCCGACTACGATGCCTGTGAGCTGGTCGCGCGGCAGACCTTCCCGGGCACGATCCTCATCGACCAGGGCGAGGCGGACAAATTCCTCGAGGGCCAGCTCAAGCCGGAGCTGTTCGACCAGGCCTGTGCAGAAGCGGGGCAGGCGCTGCTGCTGCGCCGGCATCCTGGCTACGACCACAGCTACTGGTTCATCAGCACCTTCGTCGAGGACCACATGCGCCATCATGCGCAGGCGCTCGGGCTGGCGTGAGCGGTGGAATCGCCTGGCGCACGGCGCGCTTGTCCTGTCGTCTCGCCAGGCCGGACGACGCCGAAGCGCTGTGGCGCTATCGCACGGCCAATCGCGACCATCTGGCACCGTGGGAGCCTCTGCGCGACGAGGCCTACTACACACCCGCCCACAGTCGGCGGACGCTGGAGGAGTGGATGCTCGGCGTGGCGCAGGATCGCGCCTATCCGATCCTGATGTTCGATCCGGACGAGCGCGAAGTGCTCGGCAGCTTCACTTTCTCGAATGTGGTGCGAGGTCCCTTCCAGGCCTGCCTGCTGGGCTACGGCCTGGCGGCGGAGCATGAGGGCCGGGGATTGATGCGTGAAGCGCTGGCGCCGGCGATGGACTGGGCCTTCGACACGCTGGGCCTGCATCGGGTGATGGCCAACTACCTTCCACGCAACGAGCGCAGCGGCCGGCTGCTGGCCTCGCTGGGGTTCGAACGAGAGGGACTGGCGCGGCGCTACCTGCAGATCGCCGGCGTGTGGGAAGACCACGTGCTCACGGCGAAGATCGCGCCGGATTGAACGGAGTGGCGGCACGTTGCCGTGCCGCCACGCGATGGGGCGATCTCAGGCCTTGGCCGCCGGACGCCCGCGGCGACGCCGTGTGCGATTGCCCGCGGCATGTTCGCCGCCGGCGCCAGCCTGCACGTGACCGTGCGGACGGTGGCCCGGGTTCGCCTTGCCCTGGCCCGAAGGCCGGTTGCCCGGGCGACCCTGGCGCTGATTGCCCTGCACCGGCTTGGGCGCACCCGGATCCAGCCGCAGCGGCGCCGACGGTTCGAAGCCGGCGACCGGATCGATCGCGATCTCCTGCTTGACCAGCTTGAGGATGTCGCGCAGGAGGCCCGACTCGTCGTGGCTGACCAGCGACACCGCCAGGCCGGTGGAGCCGGCGCGACCGGTGCGGCCGATGCGGTGCACGTAGTCCTCGGCGACCATCGGCAGGTCGAAATTGATCACCATCGGCAGCTGGTCGATGTCGATGCCGCGGGCGGCGATGTCGGTGGCCACCAGCACGGTGATCCGCCCGCTCTTGAAGTCGCTCAGGGCACGGGTGCGTGCGTTCTGGCTCTTGTTGCCGTGGATCGCGGCGGAGCGCACGCCGGACACCTCCAGGAACTTCACCAGCTTGTCGGCGCCGTGCTTGGTGCGGCTGAAAACCAGCGTCTGGCGGCGGCTGTCACCGGCCAGCACGTGCAGCAGCAGGTCGCGCTTGCGCGCCGCATCCACCGGATGCACGTGGTGGCTGACCAGCGGCGCCACGGTGTTCGGCGGGGTCACCGAGACTTCCTTCGGCTCGCGCATGAACTGCATGGCCAGCGCCTTGATCGCCGGGGCGAAGGTCGCCGAGAACAGCAGCGTCTGGCGCTGCTTCGGCAGCGCCGAGAGCACCCGCTTGAGCGCCGGCAGGAAGCCCATGTCGAGCATGCGGTCGGCCTCGTCCAGTACCAGCGTGTCGATGCCGCCGAGGTCGATCGTGCGCTGCTGCATGTGGTCGATCAGCCGGCCCGGGGTCGCGATCACCACGTCCACGCCGCGGCGCAGGGCGTTGATCTGGGGCCCCATGCCGACGCCGCCGAAGATGGTGGTGGTGGCGACGCGGACGTATTTGGCGTAGTCGCGGAAGTTGTCGTTGACCTGGGCGGCCAGCTCGCGGGTCGGGGTGAGCACCAGCACGCGCGGGCGACGGGTCTGCGGGGCGCCGGCGTCGATCAGCTTGTGGATCACCGGCAGGGCGAACGCGGCGGTCTTGCCGGTACCGGTCTGGGCGGCGGCCAGCAGGTCGTGACCGGCGATCACCAGCGGGATGGAGCCGGCCTGCACCGGCGTGGGTTCGGCGTAGCCCTGGTCGGTCAGCGCACGCAGCAACGCGGGCGCAAGGCCCAGCGATTCGAAGGACATGGAAACTCCTGAGGTGGCCCTTCGCGCTCCCTGATACCGCGCGCCAGGCAAATGAACATCGGCGGCTGCGCACCGGGGGAAGGTGGGCTGGCCGGGTGTCGCGCGCGCTACCGGGGTGGGGAAATGGGCAAGGGTTCAACCCTCGCCGAAATCTCCGTTAGGGAGTCGGAGGCGTCTACGAACCGTACAAGTGTAGCGCAAAGCGGCCGGGCTTGTTGCCGTGCGTCAATCCACGGTGTCCGGAGGGCACATGCTAGCCTCGGCAGCCTTTCCGCCGAGGAGCCGAGCATGTCCCTGGTTGCCGCGTTTCGCGCCCTTGATTCCCGCCAGCGGCACACGGTGCTGGCCAGCTTTCTGGGCTGGACCCTCGACGCCTTCGACTTCTTCCTGCTGGTCTTCGTGATCGGCAACATTGCCGGGGAGTTCGGGGTCGCGACGAAGGAGGTCGCCTTCAGCATCCTGCTGACGCTTGCGGCGCGGCCCATCGGGGCGCTGCTGTTTGGCCGCCTGGCTGACCGCTATGGCCGTCGGCCCGTGCTGATGGTCGACGTGCTGCTGTTTTCGGTGCTGGAGCTGGCCTGTGCCTTCGCGCCCTCGCTGACCGTGCTGCTGGTGCTGCGCTTCCTGTTCGGCATCGCGATGGGCGGCGAGTGGGGCATCGGCGCCTCGCTGGTGATGGAGTCGATCCCGGCCGGCTCGCGCGGCGCGGTGTCCGGTCTGCTGCAGAGCGGCTATCCCTGCGGCTACTTCCTGGGCGCGCTGGCGTACTGGCTGGTGTTCGGGGTGTTCGGCTTCGGCTGGCGCGCGATGTTCGTCGTTGGCGCGCTGCCTGCGCTGCTGGTGCTGTACCTGCGCGCCAGGGTGCCGGAGTCGCCGGTGTGGGAGGCGCGCCGCCAGGCCGGGAAGCCCCGCCATGTGCTGCATGCGATGCGCGGGCACTGGAAGCGGCTGGTCTACATGATGCTGCTGATGGCGGCGTTCAACATGTTCAGCCACGGCTCGCAGGACATGTATCCGACCTTCCTCAAGTCGCAGCTGCACCTGGGTACCGGCGAGGTGACCCTGCTGACCATGCTGCTCAATGCCGGTGCCATCGTCGGCGGCCTGTTCTTCGGCGCGTGGTCGGAGCGGGTGGGGCGGCGGCGGGCGATGGTGGTGGCGGCCCTGCTGGCGCTGCCGTGCATCCCGTTGTGGGCCTTCGGCGGCTCGCTGGTGCTGCTTGGCCTGGGGGCGTTCCTGATCCAGGTGATGGTGCAGGGGGCCTGGGGCGTGGTGCCGTCCTACCTCAACGAGATGTCGCCGGACGAGGTGCGCGGTACGCTGCCCGGTTTCGCCTACCAGCTCGGCAACCTGCTGGCGGCCAGTACCGCCTACGCGCAGGCCTGGCTGGCCGAGGCCCACGGCGGCAACTACGCCATGGTGATGGCGCCGTGGATGGCTGCGGTGGCGGTGCTGCTGGCGCTGCTGGCCTGGCTCGGGCCGGAGGTGCGGGGCGTGCGCTTCGGCGGCGGGCAGGCCTGATACAATCGCCCGCTTTGCACGACCCGAAAGAGACCGACATGAAGGCTGGCAAGGACAAGGTGATCTCGCTGCACTACACCCTCACGGTGGACGGCGAGAAGGTGGAAAGCTCGCTGGACGGCAACGAGCCGCTGTGGGTTCTGCTCGGCCACGGGCAGTTGATCCCGGGGCTGGAGAAGGCGCTGGAAGAGCGCGAGGCAGGCGAGTCGTTCCAGGTCGAGGTGCCGCCGGCGGAAGCTTACGGTGAACGCCAGGAGGGCCAGACCCAGCGCGTGCCGAAGAAGTACTTCCAGCAGGCGAACAAGCTCAAGCCGGGCATGGCCACGACGCTGGCGCTCAAGCAGGGCGGCCATCGCGTGGTGGTGGTGCAGAAGGTGGGCATGACCACGGTGGACGTGGATCTGAACCACCCGATGGCCGGCAAGGCGCTCATCTTCGACGTCACCGTCAACGAGGTGCGCGAGGGCACCGAGGAAGAGATCCAGCACGGTCACGCGCATCCGCCGGGCGGCGCGGCCCACTGAGCTCGCCCCATCTGCGGGATGAACAAAAAAACGGCGCCCTCGGGCGCCGTTTTTTGTTCAGCGACACGTGCCCGGTCAGTCCAGCAGGCGTTTTCCGAACTCGAAGTGGTCGCGCCAGTACGGGCCGTCGATGTCGTCCAGGCGCACCGTGCCGCCGCTGTTCGGTGCATGCACGAAGCGTCCCTTGCCGACGTAGACGCCGACGTGGCTGATGCCGCCGCGGCTGCCGAAGAACACCAGGTCGCCGCTGGCCAGGTCGGTCATGTGCCGGATCTTGCGCCCGTCCATCGCGGCCATCTCGCGCGAGCTGTGCGGCAGCAGGATGTCCGCGGCGTGGCGGTAGATGTAGTCGACCAGGCCGCTGCAGTCGAAGCCGGATTCCGGCGTGTTGCCACCCCATTTGTAGGGCGTGCCGACCAGTGCCATCGCGCGGAACAGCACGTCGTTGGCGACCTGCGCCGTGGCCGCCGAAGGCGCACGGGCGGGCAGGTCGGCGAGGTCGGAATGGGAGGCCTTGAAGGTCGGTTCACGGCGGTGCGGCGCGCTGGAGCAGGCCGCCAGCGCAAGGCATGCGAGCGCAGCGAGCACCCAGCGACCGGATGGCCGTGCGGGGTGATTTGGCGAGGCGTTGGTGAGCGGCATCATGCGGTAGGCCCATACCCGGATGGCATGAGCCTACCAAAGCCATCAAAACACTTTCAAATCAGTGCTTTTTTGCATATTCCGAAGCCTTTTTCTCGGCTTCGGCCTTGCTGACGGGCGTGGGTAATCGGTCCAGCGAAAAGTTGACCGGAACCCGGGCGTAGCTCTCGATGGCGTGGCCGCCGCGCATGGCCGGGATGAAGTGCCATTGCATGGCCGCCTCGCTGGCGGCGGCGATCAGGTTGCCCGACGTGGTGTCGCTGGCCTTGGGGTCGTAATCCACCTGCTTCACCGAGCCGTCCGGGTTGACCAGGATCTTGAGCATCACCGTGCCTTGCTCCCTGTTCGCGATGGAGGCTTTCGGATAGTGCGGCTGCACGCGGGCGTTGAAGGCCAGGTCCTGCGAGGCGCCTGCCGCTGGCTGGGCCGGGGGCATGGTTCGTGCCGCCAGGGAGAGGCCGGTGCCGGCCAGTGCCAGGCCGAGCGTGCCGGCGACGCGAAGCGGGGTGCGGGTGCGGTGGCGTCGGATCATGGTCAGTCGTTCCTTCAGCTGCGGCTCGGCGAGCCAGGGGATCAGCACCGGCGCAGCATCCATGCCGGCGCTGGAAAGCAGGGTGCGCGCATAAGCGGGGGCGTCCGCACCGTGGGCGCGCAGGGTGCGCTCGTCGCAGGCCAGTTCCTGATCGAGGCGGAAGCGGGGCAGGGCCAGCCAGGCCAGCGGGTGGAACCACAGCACGGCGGCCAGGATCTCCGCCAGCAGCGTCCACAGCGGATCGAGCCGGCGCAGGTGGGTGCATTCGTGGGCCAGCACCATGCGCATGCGCTCGCGGTCGCGGTCGCCATCACGGGCGAAATCGGGCGGCAGCAGCACGAGGCTGCGGGGAGCCCACAGCACGGCCGGCCCCATCGGGTGGACCCGCAGCCGCCGTGGATCGAGCGTCGGCGCCACGGCGGCCACCATGGCCTGCAGGGCGGCAGGTGCTGGCCGGGCCTCGCGGCGCAGGCGGACGTAGACGACCACGAGCCGCAGCAGTGCCAGGGCGGTGCCCGTGCCCCACAGCAGCAACCCCATCTCGCGGGAGCTTGGACTTGCCGCCAGCGCAGCGGCCGTGGCCTGCCGTGCCTGCACCAGCACCGGCGGCAGCGCGTACTCCGATATCGCCGGGATCGGCAGCCATGCCATGGCGGCGAGCATCGGCGGCCACAGCCACAGCGTGAAAGCCGGGCCGGCGCCAAGCAGGCGCCGCACCGGGCGGCGCAGGATCAGTACCAGCAGCAATCCGAGGGTCATATCGAGCAGGAGGGCCGACATCTCAGCGCTCCTTGCGCTCGATGGCGTCGATCAGCGCACGCAGCTCGGCGATGTCTTTCTCGCTGAGTTTTTCGTGGCGGCTGAAGTGCGCCAGCAGGGGCGCCACGCGGCCGCCGAACACGCGGTCGAGCAGGCTGCGGCTCTCCTGCGATTGCCACTGCTCGCGGCTCAGCAGCGGCCGGTACAGGTAGCGGCGCCCGTCGCGGTCGGCGGCCACCGCCTGCTTGCCGAGCAGGCGGTTGAGCAGGGTGCGGATGGTCTTCTCGTGCCAGCCGGTATCGGCCAGTGCGGCGACGATCTCCTCCGAGCTGCGCGGGGCCTGCTCCCACAGCACGGCCATGACCTGGCTCTCGGCGTCAGTGATGCTCGGGACCGCTGGGTTCATCGACTCGCCCTCAAGGATTACGAATGTAATTCGAAGTGAAATTACATCTGTAATTTGATGGACGCAAGCGTTCCTTTCCCGGATCCACGGCGCGGGGAGCCGTGCGTTCGAGTCGCTGCGGCCCAGGTACGGGAGTGGCAAGGGTGACGGCGGTTACACTGATGCGATGGATATCCCGACCTTCACCCTCGAGCGCGGTACCGCGCCGCTGCTGATCAGCCTGCCGCACGACGGCAGCACGATTCCCGACGACATCGCCGCACGCATGCATCCATCGGCCCGGCGCTCGGTCGACACCGACTGGCACGTCGGCCAGCTCTATGCCCCGCTGGCCAAGGCGTTGGGCGCAAGCCTGCTGCGCCCGGCGATGTCGCGCTACGTGGTGGACCTCAACCGCCCGGCCGACGGCCACGCGCTGTATCCGGGGCGGCGCGAGACCGGGTTGGTATCGACCATCGGCTTCGATGGCGCATCGCTCTATCCGGATGGCAGCGAACCCGATGCCGACGAGATCGGCCGGCGCGTCGATGTGTTCTGGCATCCCTATCACCAGGCGCTGCAGCACGAACTCGCGCGGCTGAGGGCCGAGCACGGTCGCGTCGTGCTGTGGGAAGGCCACTCCATCCGCAGCGTGGTCCCGATGCTGTTCGACGGGCGCCTGCCGGACTTCAACCTGGGTACTGCCGACGGGGCGAGTTGCGGCGAGGCGCTGCAGCAGCGCCTCGCCGACCGGCTGGCGGCCCAGGACACCTACACCCATGTCGTGAACGGGCGCTTCAAGGGCGGCTACATCACCCGGCAGTACGGGCGTCCGGCCGAGGGAGTGCAGGCGGTCCAGCTGGAGCTGGCGCAGTGCAACTACATGGACGAGGACACGCTGGAGTACCGCCCGGAGCTCGCCGCACCAGTGCAGGTGCTGATCGGCGAACTCCTGCGCGGTTGCCTCGACGCGGCCTGATTGCGCCGGCTCAAGCCGGCTCGCCGACCCGCTGCGTCAGGCGCTCCAGGGCGTCGTGGTAGGTGGGCCAGAGCGCCTCGTGGCTGCGGATGTGCACGCCGAGGTCGTTCATGTGGCCATTGGTGAGGCTGTAGCACCAGGCGTGCACGGTCAGGTTCTGGCCGCGTTCCCAGGCGTCCATCACCATCGTGGTGTGGCACACGTTCACCACCTGCTCGAGCGCATTGAGCTCGCACAGGCGAACGTTGCGGTCGATCATGTTCTGGAGTCCGGCGAGCATGTCGTTGTGCTTCTGCGCGACGTCACCGACATGCCGCAGCCAGTTGTCGACCAGGCCCATCCGGCGCTGGTCCAGCACCGCCTGCACGCCACCGCAGCCGTAGTGGCCGACCACGATGATGTGCTCGACCTTCAGCACGTCGACGGCGAACTGGATCGTGCTCAGACAGTTCAGGTCGGTGTGCGAGACCACGTTGGCGACGTTGCGCTGGACGAAGATCTCTCCCGGCGGCAGGTCGACGATCTGGGTGGCCGGTACGCGCGAATCGGAACAGCCGATCCACAGGTACTTGGGCGACTGCTGCCCGGCCAGCCGTTCGAAAAAGGCGGGGTCTTCCTCGCGGACGTTGGCCGACCAGCGCCGGTTGCTGTCGATCAGGTCCTGCAACGGATTGCGACTCATGGATATTCCTGGGCGGGCGCGCCGAAAGGCGGAACGCCCTGCGCATGGACCGCCATGGTAACCCGAGCCGGCCGTGTGCTCAGCGCTGGCAGTGCGGGCAGGCGTAGAACGGTCGGCTGGCCACCATCGACTTCTCGATCGGCGTGAGGCAGCGCTCGCAGGCTTCGCCGGCGCGCCCGTATGCGCGGAAGCGGAACGGCGTGTCCTGCAGGTGCCCGGCGCCGCGACGGCCGCGGGTGCGGTACGAGCGGCGCGGCAGATCGAGAATCGCCCCGGCCAGCAGGGCACGCTCGGTGTCGTCCAGGTCACAGGGGCGGCGGTCGTGGTCCAGTCCGGCCTCCCACAGGATCTCCACACGCAGGTAATTGCCCAGTCCGGCGATGAAGGCCTGGTCCAGCAGCAGTGCGCCGAGCCGGCGCCGGGCGAAGCGCGGATCGCGCAGCCTTGCTTCGACGGTGCCTGTCTCGAGCGAGGCATCGAGCGCGTCCGGTCCGAGCCGCTGCAGGAACGGATGCTCGTGCACCTGTGCGGTCGGCCACATCTCGATGTCGGTGGCGCTGTACAGCAGGATCGCCTTGCGCGACGTCTCCAGCGCCACCTTCAGGCTGCGCCCGGTGGCCGGCCGCTCGCCGGCGCCGGCCACGCGCCAGACGCCGTAGAGCTGGTTGTGCGAATAGAGCGTGAGGCCGTTGTCGAAACGGGTGAGCAGGGCTTTGCCGTGCGGGGTGATGGCCTCAATGCGGCGGCCGACCAGCTTTTTCTCGTGGCGCTTCAGCGCCGGAGGTGCGAACCAGGCCTGCACCAGCGGTTCGCCGGCCACGGCCTTGGCCAGTGCATCGGCGGCGCGACGGATCTCGGGGCCTTCCGGCATGGCGTCAGTTCAGCGCGCGGGTTCGGCCGCCATCGACCGGGATGCTGGTGCCGTTGATGTACGCAGCGGCAGGCGTGCAAAGAAAAGCGACCATGGCCGCCACCTCCGAGGCCTCGCCGAAGCGGCGTGCCGGCACCGACGCGGCCAGCTCGTCGGCGATCTCCTCGAGCGGGCGGCCCGACGCGGCGGCCTTCGCGGCAAGCAGGCCGTCCAGACGTGCCGTGCGGGTGTAGCCGGGCAGCACGTTGTTCACGGTAATGCCGTCGGCGGCGAGCTCCCCGGCCAGCGTCTTGGCCCAGCCGGCCATGGCCGCGCGGATGGTGTTGGACACGCCCAGGCCGGGGATCGGCTCTTTCACCGAAGTGGAGATCACGTTGACCAGGCGACCGTAGCCTTCCGCGCGCATGCCGGGCAGCACCGCCTGCAACAGCGTCTGCGCGGCCAGCACATGTTGCCGGAAGGCGGCCTCGTACGCGGCGCGATCCGCTTGATGCGCGCTGCCACCGGGCGGGCCGCCGGTGTTGTTGACCAGGATGTGCACCGGGCCGGCCGATACGAGTGCCGTGGCGGCCTCCGCCAGCGCCGCGGTGTCGGCCATGTCCACGGCGCGCCAGTCATGCTGCTGGCCGTGCTGGCAGGGCAGGGATTGCGCCAGGGCTTCGAGCGTGTCTGCCGAACGTGCCAGCAGACTCACGCGTGCTCCCAGTTGGGCCAGTTCGACCGCCGTGGCACGCCCGATACCCTGCGAGGCCCCGCACACCAGTGCGTGTCGTCCTTCCAGGCTCAGATGCATCGGATGCCTCCGGGTGCGGTCAGCGAGTGATCCAGCGCAGTGCGAAAGCGGCGATCAGGAAGGCCCAGGCTAGCAGGGGGAGGATTCGCCACAACCGCCGCCAGCGGTTGAGCACGGGATCCTCCAGTGCGGGCATCACCGGCGAGCGCAGCGCATTCTGCAGGCGCATCCAGCGCATCGGCGTGCTGACTGCGAGCCCCCGCTCGTCCTGCGCGATGATTTTCCATTTGTCCGGATGCTGCTGGCGCAGGCGGCTGGCCAGCCGGCCCAGTGCCACGTAGTGCAGCAGGAAGCTGGCCACACCGGCCAGCAGCAGAACCAGGTAGAGGAGGCCCAACGGCATCAGGGGGCACTCCCGGTCCAGTGGCTGGGCAGCGTGCTCAGCGTCTTGAGCAGACCGTCGCCCTTGGGCGCCTCGCCACACACGGCCTGGTCGACCGCAGTCTTGTAGCCATCGTTCATCAGCCCGACCCAGATCGTGCCGTCGGGCCCGTGCGGAATCTTGAAGCTTCCCTTGGACGTCATGTTGACCGGTGCCTCGGCCGAGAAGGCCGCGGGCGACTGCTCCCAGTAGGTGTTGCCGGACTGCTGGTCGGACGAGGAATAGATCACCAGGTAGCGGGCCTTCGGGTTGTCGATCGTGGTGCTGCCGAATGCGCCGGTGCTGGACTTGCTCCAGCCCATGTATTCGCACAGCGGAATGTCCTTGCCTTCGATCGGCTGGAACGCCTCGTCGAGCACGACCGTGGTCGGGGCGAACAGGTAGGCCGAGTGCAGCCAGCGGCCGTTCAATTCAGACTTGATCGCCACGCGGTAGGGCATCTTCAGGTCCGGCGGCAGCTTGAACGCGAGGAAGTGGCTGCGCACACCGTTGAGATTGGCCACCGGGCTGTTCGGGCCAAGCTGGAATTTCTTCGGCCGCCAGGGCAGCAGGGTGCCGTACGAAAAGTCCGCGAAACTGGTGCAGCAGGGCGTGGCGTCCTGCAGGTGCTGCTGGGCCAGCTTCAGCGCGTCGCCGGTGTCGGTCGGCGGGCGCAGGTTCGGCGGCACGAATACCTTGGCGCTGTGGCACGCGCCGAGGGCCAAGCACAGGCCGAGGGCGACGAGCAGGGCGGGAATTTTCAGCAGCACGCGCATGCTTGGGGACTCGCGAAGGTCAGAACTCGGCCGAACCGGCCACACGGGGATAGGGGATGGCGTCGCGGATGTTGGACAGGCCGCAGACATAGACCAGCAGGCGCTCGAAGCCGAGGCCGAAGCCGGCGTGCGGCACCGTGCCGTAGCGGCGCAGGTCGCGGTACCAGCCGTAGGTTTCGGCATCCAGGCCGAACTTGGCCATGCGCGTGTCGAGGTAATCCAGGCGCTCCTCGCGCTGGCTGCCGCCGATGATCTCGCCGATGCCGGGGGCCAGCACGTCCATCGCCGCCACGGTCTTCTCGTCGTCGTTCAGGCGCATGTAGAAGGCCTTGATCGCCTCGGGGTAGTTCATCACGACCACGGGACGGCCGATATGTTTCTCGGCCAGGTGCCGCTCGTGCTCGGTCTGCAGGTCTACGCCCCAGGCGACCGGGAACTCGAACTTCTGGTCGGCCTTCTTCAGGATCTCGATCGCGTCGGTGTAGTCGATGCGCTCGAACGGCTGGGCGATGAAGTTCTCCAGGCGCGAGATGGCCTCCGGCAGCACGCGCTCGGCGAAGAACGCCATGTCGTCGGCACGCTCTTCCAGCACCGCCTTGAAGATCGCCTTGAGGAAACCCTCGGCGCAGTCGGCGTCGGCGGCGAGGTCGGCGAAGGCGATCTCCGGCTCCACCATCCAGAACTCGGCCAGGTGGCGCGGGGTATTGGAGTTCTCCGCACGGAAGGTCGGGCCGAAGGTGTAGACCTTGCTCATCGCCAGGCAGTAGGCCTCGACGTTGAGCTGGCCGGACACGGTGAGGAAGGCCTCGCGACCGAAGAAGTCCTTGCGGAAGTCGATCTTGCCGTCCGGCAGGCGCGGCAGGTTGGCCAGGTCCAGGGTGGACAGGCGGAACATGTCGCCGGCGCCTTCGGCGTCGGAGGTGGTGATGATCGGGGTGTTGATCCAGAAGAAGCCCTGTTCGGTGAGCCAGCGGTGGATCGCCGTCATCATCGTGTGGCGCACGCGGGTCACTGCACCGAACAGGTTGGTGCGCGGTCGCAGGTGCGCGACTTCGCGCAGGAACTCCATGGTGTGCGGCTTGGGCTGGATCGGGTAGGTCAGCGGATCGTCGACGAAACCGGTGACCTCCACCGTCTCGGCCTGGATCTCGAAGCGTTGGCCCTTGCCCTGCGACGGCACCAGGGTGCCGGTGACGATCAGGCCGGCGCCGGTGGTCAGGCGCTTCACGTCGGTCTCGTAGTTGGCCACCTGGTCGGTGACCACGGCCTGGATCGGGTCGAAGCAGGAGCCGTCGGTGACGTTGACGAAGGACAGGCCACCCTTGGATTCGCGGATCGTCCGCACCCAGCCGCGCACGGTCACCTTCCGGCCGGCCTCGACCTGGCCGGAAAGGGCCTGCTTCACGCTGCACACCGTCGCGCTGACCAACGCCATGGATTGAAACTCCTGCTGCCGCGCCGCATCTGGACGCATGAACTGTGGGAAGAGATGGCCGGGCGGGATGCCGACGGGATCGGAACCGGCCAAACCCGCATGATAATGTAGGTTCCGACGGACCCGCGAGCCTTTGCCGGTCGCCACGTAAACGGTTGCACGCCATGACGATTTCCATCACCCCCGCTGCCAGCCAGCGCATGCGCCACTTTCTCGACCAGACGCCGACGGCGCCGGGCGTGCGTTTCGGCGTCAAGCGCACCGGCTGCTCCGGCTTCGCCTACGTGGTCGATCTGGCCGACGCGGTGGCGGCCGACGACCAGGTGATCGAGATCGACGGCCTGTCGGTGGTGGTCGACGCCAAGAGCCTGCCGCTGGTCGACGGCACCGTGATCGACTTCCAGCGTCAGGGGCTCAACGCCAGCTTCGTCTTCCACAACCCCAACGCCACCGGCGAGTGCGGCTGCGGCGAGAGCTTCACGGTCGGCTGACCGGCCCCGGCGGCTTGCCGCCGTTTCCCCTCGAATCAATCGCTTGCGGTCGCCACCGGGCGCGCCGTACAATTCCGCTTCTGTCCAGAGCGCAAAGGCTCCGGACGGAACCTTGCCTCACCGCACCGACGGGAGGCTGCCAGGCCTGAAAAAGGCTGCATCCACAAGGAGTTACCCAACAATGACCCTGCGTCATTACGAAGTTGTGTTCCTGGTCCACCCTGACCAGAGCGAGCAGGTGCCGGCGATGATCGAGCGCTACAAGGCGCTGATCGAGGCCGACGGCGGCAAGATCCACCGCCTCGAGGACTGGGGCCGCCGCCAGCTGGCGTACCCGATCGTCGACTTGGCCAAGGCGCACTACGTGCTGCTGAACATCGAGGTCACCCAGAACGCGCTGAACGAGCTCGAGTCGGGCTTCCGCTTCAACGACGCCGTGCTGCGCCACCTGTGCATCCGCCGCGACGAGGCCGACACCGAGCCGTCCTTCATCCTGAAGTCGAAGGAAAAGGACGACGCCAAGGGTTCGCGTCGCCGTGACGACGACAACGACGGCGACGACCGCCGCGGCAGCCGCGACAACGATCGCGACAGCGACGACTGATCAGGAGCACACAAGCCATGTCCAAGTTCTTCCGCCGCCGCAAGTTCTGCCGCTTCACCGCCGAAAAGGTGAAGGAGATCGACTACAAGGATCTCAACACGCTGCGCCAGTACGTCACCGAGAACGGCAAGATCGTGCCGAGCCGCATCACCGGCACCAAGGCGCGCTACCAGCGTCAGCTGGCGACCGCGATCAAGCGCGCCCGTTTCCTGGCCCTGCTGCCGTACACCGACAACCACGACGTCTAAGTCGTATCCCGCGTGCCGGGCTCCGGTCCGGCGCGCGGGCGCTCACTCTTCGGACAACCGTCCACGGCTGCGCCGGGCCACACCGGTGCTAACGAAAGGAAAAAACCATGGAACTGATTCTTCTCGAGAAAGTCCGCAACCTCGGCAACCTGGGCGACAAGGTCAGCGTGAAGCCGGGTTATGGCCGTAACTACCTGCTGCCGCAGGGCAAGGCCGTGCCGGTCACCGCCGCCAACCTCGAAGCCTTCGAGAAGCGTCGTGCCGAGTACGAAGCCAAGGCTGCCTCGCAGCTGTCGGGCGCCGAAGGCCGCAAGGCCAAGCTGGAAGGCGTCGAGGTGACCATCGAAGCCAATGCCAGCCCCGAGGGCAAGCTGTACGGCTCGGTCGGTCCGCGCGAGATCGCCGACGCCCTGCAGGCGGCCGGCCACGACGTGCACAAGAACGAAGTGATCCAGGGCGAAGGCCCGATCCGCAACACCGGCGAGTACGAGGTCGTGGTGTCGCTCCACGCCGACATCCAGACCACCGTCAAGGTGATCGTGGTCGGCGAGAAGTAAGCCAACCCCCTTCCCGGGTTTGGAAACGGGCGCCGCGAGGCGCCCGTTTTCGTTGGTGGCCGCTGGATGGCGGGCGTTGCCGGGCCGGGTTATCCACGGCTGGCCACAGCTTATCCACAAGCTGACCACAGAGTTGTTGTCTCGTTCCGCGCGACGCGCCCGCGTATGCTGGTTCGTCAGTACCCTTCGCCTGCGCGCGTCACCCGCGCGGCCGTTCCCTTGTGAGGTATCGCTCCATGTCCTTCGTTTCCGAGCGCAAAGGCGAGCGCGCGCCCAGCATCGAGTCGCTGCGCGTGCCGCCGCACTCCATCGACGCCGAGCAGGCGGTGCTGGGCGGCCTGATGCTGGCGCCCGACGCGCTGGACAAGGTCGCCGACCGCCTGTCCGAGGGCGATTTCTACCGCAAGGACCACCGCCTGATCTGGCGCGCCATCACCGAGCTGGCGAACAAGGGCATGCCCTGCGACGCGGTGACCCTGGGTGACTGGTTCGAGGCGAACGGCCTGGCCGAGATGGTCGGTGGCGCCAGCTACCTGGCCGAGCTGGCCAACACCACGCCCAGCGCGGCCAACATCGGCGCCTACGCGGACATCGTGCGCGAGAAATCGATCCTGCGGCAGCTGATCGACGCCGGCGTCTCGATCAGCGAGGACGGCTACCTGCCGGACGGCAAGAGCGTGCAGGAAGTGCTGGAAAGCGCCGAGCAGCGCGTGTTCAAGATCGCCGAGTCCGGCTCGCGCGGCAAGAAGGATTCGGTGTCCATGCGCGAGGCGGTGAAGGATGCCTTCCGCCTGCTGCACGAGCGCTACCAGAACCGCGGCCAGCTCACCGGTATCTCCACCGGCTTCAACGACCTGGACGAGCTCACCTCGGGCCTGCAGCCGTCGGACCTGATCATCGTCGCGGCGCGTCCCTCGATGGGCAAGACCGCGTTCTCGGTGAACATCGCCGAGGCTGCCGCACTGCGCGGCAAGAAGGCGGTGGTGATCTTCTCGATGGAAATGTCGTCCTCGCAGCTGGCGCTGCGCCTGATCTCCTCGATCGGTCGCATCCATGCCCAGCACCTGCGCAACGGTGACCTGGAAGAAGAAGACTGGCCGCGCGTCACCAACGCCATCGCGATCCTCTCCGAGGCGAAGATCTTCATCGACGACACCCCCGGCCTGTCGCCGGTGGAACTGCGCTCGCGCGCCCGCCGCTTGCATCGCGAACACGGTGGCCTGGGCCTGATCGTGATCGACTACCTGCAGCTGATGCAGGTGCCCGGAAACAAGGAGAACCGCGCCACCGAGATTTCAGAAATCTCGCGTTCACTCAAGGGCCTCGCCAAGGAGCTGAATGTGCCGGTGATCGCCCTTTCCCAGTTGAACCGTTCGCTGGAGCAGCGCGCGGACAAGCGTCCGATGATGTCCGACCTGCGCGAGTCGGGCGCCATCGAGCAGGACGCCGACGTGATCATGTTCATCTACCGCGACGAGTACTACAACAAGGAGTCGCCGGACAAAGGCCTGGCCGAGATCATCATCGGCAAGCAGCGTAACGGTCCGACCGACACGGTGAAGCTGACCTTCCTCGGCCACTACACCAAGTTCGAGAACTACGCGCCGGATTCCTTCGTCGGCGCGTTCGAGTGAGCTTCTTTTTTCCGGCGCGTTCTGCCGGGGTATCCGCCCCTGGCAGGCAGGCGTCGCTGCCTGTCGATCCACGCCCATGAGTCGCACCACCGTCGCCACCATCCACCTCGGCGCGCTGCGCCACAACCTGGCGCTGATCCAGCGCACCGCGGCGCCGTCCCGGGTCATGGCGGTGGTCAAGGCCGACGCCTACGGCCACGGGCTGGAGCGGGTGGCGCGGGCGCTGGACGGGCAGGCCGAGGCCTTCGCCGTCGCGGCACTGGGGGATGGCCTGCGCCTGCGTGCGGCGGGCCACCGCCAGCGTATCGCCGTGCTTTCCGGGCCGGATCAGCCGGGCGACATCGCCGAGATGCAGCGGCTGGACCTGGACGCGGTGATCCACCACGAAGCCCAGCTCGCATGGCTGGCCGAGGCATCGCCGCGCCGTGGAAGGCTGCGGGTGTGGATCAAGGTCGACAGCGGCATGCACCGGCTGGGCTTCGCGCCGGAGCGGGTCGCCGCCGTCCATGCGCAGCTGGCGGCGATGCCCGGCATCGACCCGCAGATCGGCCTGCTCACCCATTTCGCCGAGTCCGAGGTGTTCGGCGGTACGGTAACCCGCGCCCAGATCGAGCGTTTCAACGCCGCCACGGCCGGTCTCGACGGCCCGCGCTCGCTGGCCAATTCCGCCGGCCTGCTGGGCTGGCCCGAGGCGCGTGCGGACTGGGTCCGCACCGGCGGTCTGCTGTACGGCCTGTCGGTGGTCGACGGCAAGAGCGGCGGCGATTTCGGCTATCGCCCGGCGATGACGCTGTCCACCCGGCTGATCGCGATCAACCGGATCCGCGCCGGTGAACGGCTGGGCTACAACGGCACCTGGACCTGCCCGGAGGATATGCCGGTCGGCGTGGCGGCGATCGGCTACGGCGACGGCTATCCGCGCAGCGCGGTGGCCGGCACGCCGGTGCTGGTCGGCGACCGCCGCGTGCCGCTGGTCGGCCGCGTGTCGATGGACCTGATCACGCTGGACCTGCGCGAGGCGCCGGCCGCCCGCGTCGGCGACCGCGTCACCCTGTGGGGGCCGGAGCTTCCCGTGGAAGCCGTTGCGGCCCAGGCCGGCACGATCAGCTATGACCTCACCTGCGGCATGACCCGACGCGTGCTGTTTGTCGAGGACGAGGGCTGAGCGTCGTCTCCAGTGGTTGCCGGCGTTGGCAAGTTCGCGCACAGGGTGCGCTCCCACCGCGACTATGGCTGTAGGAGCGCACCCTGTGCGCGAGCCCGCCGAAGCCCGATCGACAGATATCGTCTCGCGGCACGCGACGCCCGCCCGCTAAGCTGCTCACCCTGACCCATACACGCTTCGGAATCTTCATGGCCAAGGCCAAGACCGCCTATGTCTGCACCGAATGCGGTGCCGAGCACTCCAAGTGGCAGGGGCAGTGCGTCGAGTGCGGGGTATGGAACACGCTCAGCGAGATCGTGCTGCAGCCGGCGGTGAAGTCGGCCGGTGCGGCGCGTGGCGGCTACGCGGGCAGGGCGGCGGGGGCGACGAAGGTGACGCCGCTGACCGAGGTGGCGGTGACCGCCGAATCGCGCACGCTCACCGGCATCGGCGAGCTGGACCGGGTGCTGGGCGGCGGCCTGGTCGACGGTTCGGTGGTGCTGATCGGCGGCGATCCGGGCATCGGCAAGTCCACCCTGCTGCTGCAGATGCTGGGCACGCTCGGCAGCCAGCTGCCCAGCGTCTACGTGTCGGGCGAGGAATCGCTGGCCCAGGTGGCGGCCCGCGCGCAGCGGCTGGACCTGCCGCTGGCGCCGCTGCACGGCCTGGCCGAGACCTGCATCGAGCGCATCCTGGAACAGGCCGTCGCCAGCCGGCCGCGGGTGCTGGTGATCGATTCGATCCAGACCATCTGGACCGAGCTGCTCACCGCCGCGCCGGGCTCGGTAAGCCAGGTGCGCGAGTCGGCGGCCAAGCTCACCCGCTTCGCCAAGGAGACCGGCACGTCCGTGTTCCTCGTCGGCCACGTCACCAAGGAGGGCGGCATCGCCGGCCCGCGCGTGCTCGAGCACATGGTCGATGCGGTGCTGTATTTCGAGGGCGAGTCCGGTAGCCGCTTCCGCGTGCTGCGCGCGTTCAAGAACCGCTTCGGCGCGGTCAACGAGCTGGGCGTGTTCGCGATGAGCGAGAAGGGCCTGCGCGAGGTGCCGAACCCGTCGGCGATCTTCCTCTCCGCGCACAGCGGGCCGACGCCGGGCAGCGCGGTGATGGTCACCCGCGAGGGCACCCGGCCGCTGCTGGTGGAAGTGCAGGCGCTGGTCGACCAGAGTTCGCTCGGCAACCCGCGCCGCGTGGCGCTGGGCCTGGAGCAGAACCGGCTGGCCATGCTGCTGGCGGTGCTGCATAGGCACGGCGGCGTCGCGGCGTACGACCAGGACGTGTTCGTCAACGTGGTCGGCGGCATCCGCGTGCAGGAAACCGCGGCCGACCTGCCGGTACTGCTGGCGGTGCTGTCCTCGCTGCGGGACCGGCCGCTGCCGGACAAGACCATCGCCTTCGGCGAGGTCGGCCTGTCCGGCGAGATCCGCCCGGTGCCGAATGGCGAGGAGCGGCTGAAGGAGGCGGCGACGCACGGCTTCCGCCGCGCCATCGTGCCGAAGGCCAATGCGCCGAAGAAGGGCCGGGTGGGCGAGATGGAGGTGGTGGGCGTGGAGCGCCTGTCCGAAGCCATCGACGCCTGCCGCTGAGGCCTATGTAGGAGCGCACCCTGTGCGCGACCTCGTCGCGTCGATGCATCACGCGGTCGCGCACAGGGTGCGCTCCTACGGTGCGAACACCACCGTCTTGTGACCGTCGACCAGTACCCGGTCGTCCAGCACCAGCCGCAGGGTGCGCGCCAGCACCCGGCGCTCGATGTCGCGGCCGATGCGGATCATGTCCTCCGGGGTGTTGCTGTGGCTGACCCGCTCGATGTCCTGCTCGATGATCGGGCCTTCGTCGAGGTCGGCGGTGACGAAGTGCGCGGTGGCACCGATCAGCTTGACCCCGCGCCGGTGCGCCTGGTGGTACGGCCGGGCGCCCTTGAAGCCGGGCAGGAACGAGTGGTGGATGTTGATGCAGCGGCCGGCGAGCTTGCCGGCCAGCTCGTCCGACAGCACCTGCATGTAGCGGGCGAGTACCACCAGCTCGGCTCCGGACTGCTCGATCACCGCCCACACCTGTGCTTCCTGTGTCGCCTTGTCGGCGCGGTCGACCGGCAGGTAGTGGAACGGGATGGCGTCGAAATCCAGGTGGCGGTAGGTCTCGCGCGGGTGGTTGGCGATGATGCCGACGATGTCCATCGGCAGTTCGCCGATCCGCCAGCGGTACAGCAGGTCGGCCAGGCAGTGGTCGAACTTCGACACCATCAGCAGCACGCGGCGGCGCTGGTCGCGCAGACGCAGCGTCCACTGCATGTCGAAGCGCTGGGCGACCACCTTGAAACCGGCGCGCAGGTCGTCTGCGGCCACGTCGGCGGTGCAGGGGTGAAACACCAGGCGCATGAAGAACTGCCCGGTCTGCGCGTCGCCGAACTGCTGCGCCTCGAGGATGTTGCTGCCCTGGGCGGCCAGGTGGCTGGAGACGGCGCCCACGATGCCGGGGCGGTCGGCGCAGGAGAGGGTCAGGACGAACTGCGCGGCTTCCATTTCCCCTCCACTCCGCTACATGCTGCGATGAAGGACCAGTTCGAGCACGGCCTTGGTGCCGAAGAAGGCCAGCACCAGCAGTGCGGTGCCGGACAGCGTGAGGTTAACCGCGCGACGGCCGCGCCAGCCGTAGCGCCAGCGGCCGAACAGCAGTGCGCCGAACACCAGCCAGGCGAGGATCGACAGCACCGTCTTGTGCACCAGGTGCTGGCCGAACAGGTTGTCGACGAACAGCGCACCGGTGACCAGGGTCAGGGTCAGCAGAGCGAAGCCGGCGCCGATCAGCTGGAACAGCAGCGACTCGGTCAGGGTCAGCGGCGGCAGCGCGCGCAGCCAGGGCCCGAACTGGCGGTGGCGCAGGCCGCGCTCCTGCACCGCCAGGCCGATCGCCAGCACCGCGGCGATCGACAGCACGCTGAAGGCGAGCAGGGCGATGGTCACGTGCAGCTTGATCTGCCAGTCCATCGGTGTGGGAACGGTCGGCGGCGCGACGAAGCCGTCGATGGCCACCAGCAGGGCCGAAAGGGGAAACACCGCCACGCCCAGTATCGCGACCGGCCGGGTCAGGTTCACCAGCAGGGTCAGTGCCGACACCACGCAGGCGACCAGCGACAGTGCGGCGAAGAAGTGCAGGTCCAGCGCGCCGCGGTGCATGCTCAGCAGCGCCGTGGCGTGCAGCAGGACGGCGGCGGCGGCCACCACCAGCGGCATGCGTCCCCCGGGAGGCCGGCCCTCCCCGAGCAGCGGCCAGGCGAGCGCGGCCGTGGCGATCAGGTAGAGGGCGACGGCCAGCAGGTTGAGCGCGGAAAGGATCATGGCCGGGCAGTGTCGCACAGCCATCCGCGGCTCGGGCAGGGGTGCGGCGGACGATCCTGCCGGATGCCGGGCGGTTGGCTATAATCGGACGCTTTCCACCCTGGTTTGCCCTGCATGTTCGAGTCGCTCAGCCAACGCCTCTCCTCCACCGTCAACCGCCTGCGCGGTCGCGGTCGCCTGACCGAGGAGAACATCCGCGAGTCGCTGCGCGAGGTGCGCATCGCCCTGCTCGAGGCCGACGTCGCCCTGCCGGTGGTGCAGGCGCTGATCGAGCGGGTCAAGGTGCGCGCGGTCGGCCAGGAGGTGCTCAAGAGCCTGTCGCCGGGCCAGGCGCTGGTGAAGGTGGTCAGCGACGAGCTGACCGCGGTGATGGGCACGGTCAACACCGAGCTCAACCTCGCCCAGACGCCACCGGCGGTGGTGCTGATGGCCGGCCTGCAGGGCGCTGGCAAGACCACCACGGTGGGCAAGCTGGCCCGCTTCCTGACCGAACGCAAGAAGAAGCGGGTGATGGTGGTCAGCTGCGACGTCTACCGTCCGGCGGCGATCGAGCAGTTGCGCACGCTGGCCGAACAGGTCGGCGTGAGCTTCTTCCCGTCCGAGGCGGGCCAGAGCCCGGTCGACATCGCGAAGAACGCGATCGCCGCGGCCCGCCGCGAAGTGATCGACGTGCTGCTGGTGGACACCGCCGGCCGCCTCAGCGTCGACCAGGCGATGATGGACGAGATCAAGGCGCTCCACGCCGCGATCACCCCGGTAGAGACCCTGTTCGTGGTCGACGCGATGACCGGCCAGGACGCGGCCAACACCGCCAAGGCCTTCGCCGAGGCGCTGCCGCTCACCGGCGTGGTGCTGACCAAGACCGATGGTGACGCCCGCGGCGGTGCGGCGCTGTCGGTGCGCTATGTCACCGGCCGGCCGATCAAGTTCCTCGGCGCCGGCGAGAAGTCCGATGCGCTGGAACCGTTCCACCCGGACCGCGTGGCACAGCGCATCCTCGGCATGGGCGACGTGCTGTCGCTGGTCGAGGAGGTCGAGCGCAAGGTCGACCATGAAAAGGCGCAGAAGCTCGCCACCAAGGTGATGAAGGGCAAGCGCTTCGACCTGAACGACATGCGGGACCAGCTCGAGCAGATGTCCAACATGGGCGGCCTGGCCGGCCTGATGGACAAGCTGCCGGGCATGGCCAGCGTGCCGGACAACGTGAAGTCGAAGGTCAACGACGGCGAGCTCAAGAAGATGGTCGCGATCATCCAGTCGATGACCAAGAAGGAGCGCCGCCATCCCGATCTGCTGAACGGCTCGCGCCGCGCCCGCGTGGCCCGGGGTTCCGGCACCCAGCCGGCCGATGTCAACCGCCTGCTCAAGCAGTACATGCAGATGGAAAAGATGATGTCCAAGCTGGCCAAGGGCGGCAGCAAGGGCCTGCTGCGGCAGATGCGCGGCGCCATGAAGGGCATGGGCGGAATGGGCGGTGGCCTGCCGCCGATGCGCTGACCCGGGCGCGTAAGCTTTCGGGAGGGCTCTCCGCGGGTCTTCCTTTTTCCCTGAAACCGGCTAAAATGCCGCGTTTACCGCGCACGGTCTCGTGCGTGCGGCCGGCGATTCCGGCATCTCTGGAGCTTTTACTATGGTCAAGATTCGTCTTTCGCGCGGTGGCGCCAAGGGCCGTCCGTTCTACCACATCGTCGTGACCGATCAGCGCAACAAGCGCGACGGCCGCAGCATCGAGAACGTGGGCTTCTACAACCCGGTCGCGTCCGGCAAGGACAAGCGTCTCGAGCTCAACGTCGAGCGCGTCAACGAGTGGGTGGGCAAGGGTGCGCAGCTGACCGACAAGGTCGCCGCCCTGGTCAAGGAAGCCGGCAAGCAGCAGGCTGCCTGAGCATGGCTGAAGCCGGTCGGCGCGTCCTGATGGGACGCATCGTCGGGCTGTACGGGGTGCAGGGCTGGCTCAAGATCGAATCCTGGTCCGAGCCCCGCACGCGGATTTTCGACTACCAGCCCTGGCAGCTCTCCACGGCGCCGGGCGAAGTGGTCGAGGTGTCGGGTATCAAGGGGCGTCCGCAAGGCAAGGGGCTGATCTGCCACCTGCCCAACGTGGACACCCGCGAGCAGGCCGCGGCGCTGGTGGGCAAGGACATCCATGTCGCCCGCGAACTGCTGCCGCCACCCGGCAAGGACGAGTACTACTGGGTCGACCTCGAAGGGCTTGAGGTCGTCACCACCGAAGGCGTGGCGCTGGGGCGGGTCAGTCACCTGTTCGCGACCGGAGCCAACGACGTGGTGGTGGTTAGGGACGGCGAGCGCGAGCGGCTGGTTCCCTTCATCCAGGGCAGTTACGTGCGTTCGGTGGATCTGGAAGCCGGGCGCATGGTGGTGGACTGGGATCCCGAGTTCTGAAGCCCGCGCCACGCTGGCCGCCGACCGGAGGATCCTGATGCGCATCGACGTCGTCACGCTGTTTCCCGACTTCATGCGCCAGTGCGCCGCGGTCGGTGTCGTGGGACGCGCGCAGCAGCGGGAGCTGCTGCAGGTGGAAACCTGGAACCCGCGCGACTTCGCCACCGACAATTACCGTACCGTGGACGGCCGCACCTGCGGCGGCGGACCCGGGATGGTGATGCTGATCGAGCCCTTGCGGGCCGCCTTGAAGGCGGTGCGTGAGGCGGCACCGGAGCCGGTGCATGTGATTTACCTCAGTCCGCAGGGAGCGCGGCTGACGCAGGACCGGGTGGTGTCGCTGGCGAAAATGCCGCGGATCGCCCTGCTCTGCGGACGTTATGAAGGAGTGGACGAGCGTCTGCTGGCGCACGAGGTCGACGAGGAGCTTTCCATCGGCGATTATGTGCTGTCCGGCGGCGAGCTGGGCGCCGCGGTGGTCATCGACGCGGTGGGTCGCTTGCAGGACGGCGCGTTGAACGACGCGCAGTCGGCGCAGCAGGATTCGTTCTCGGACGGCCTGCTGGATTGTCCGCACTACACGAAACCGGTGCATGACGCACTGGGTGACGTGCCGGCGGTGCTGTTGTCTGGCGATCATGCGGCCATCCGCCGCTGGCGCCTCAAGCAGTCGCTGGGACGGACCTGGTTGCGACGTCCCGATCTGCTGGCGCGACGGAACCTCGATGCAGAGTCCGCCGTGCTGTTGGAAGAATTCCGCCGCGACTATCTGCGGCACCACGAAGCGGCCGTCGCAGACCGCGGTAATTGAATCGACACAGGTGTTGCCATGAACAAGATCATCGAACAGTTCGAATCCGAGCAGATCACCCGCCAGCTGCCGGAATTCGGCCCCGGCGACACGGTGGTGGTCAACGTCAAGGTGAAGGAAGGTAACCGCGAGCGCGTGCAGGCGTTCGAGGGCGTCGTCATCGCCAAGCGCAGCCGCGGTCTGCATTCGGCCTTTACCGTGCGCAAGATCTCGCACGGCACCGGCGTGGAGCGCGTGTTCCAGGCGCACAGCCCGACCATCGAGTCGGTGCAGGTCAAGCGCAAGGGCAAGGTGCGTGGCGCCAAGCTCTACTATCTGCGCAATCTCGAGGGCAAGGCTGCGCGCATCAAGGAAGACATCGCCGCGGCTGCCGCTGCGAAGGCCGCGAAGTCCGCCGAGTAAGACCGCTCACGCAGGGCGAGACGAAAAGCCGCGGAGGCATGCCTCCGCGGCTTTTTCGTGTGTTCCGAAAGGCGCCGGGGCCGGAGGGCTTCAGTCGACCAGGCGTTGCGGTTCCTGCAGGAAGTTGCCCTGCACGAAGTCCACGCCGCAGGCGAACAACAGCGAAGTGCTGCTGGCGTCCTCCACCCACTCGGCGACGGTGAACCGCTTGAGCTCGCGCGCGTGGTGGCAGATCTCGGCGATCTTTTTCTGGTTTTCCGGGTGCTGGGGCAGCTGTGCCATGTAGGACCGGTCGATCTTCAGGTAATCCGCGTCGACGTGGTTGAGCAACTGGAACGAGTTGAGCCCGGAGCCGAACTGCTCCAGTGCGAAGCGACCCCCGAGTTTCTTCCAGCCGGTGACGAATTCCTGTGCCGGGCGCAGCAGCGTCACCACCTTGCTCTCGGTCATCTCGAGCACGATCTGGCCGTTCTTGAGGCCGGCCTTGCGCAGCTGTTCGCCAAGCCAGGCCAGCAGGGTGCCGTCCTGGATGGAGTCGGCGGTGAGTTTCACGAAGAACGTGGTCTTGATGCCTTGGCCGTCGCGGGCGCGCAGCGTCTCGATGGCCTTGGCCAGGACCCAGCGGTCGATCGAAGTGGTCAGGCCGTGCTTTTCCGCGATCGGCATGAAGAAGCCGGGCAGGACCTCGCCCTGCGGTCCGTTCATGCGCAACAGGATTTCCGAATACTCGCCCTCGGCGTCCTGCAGGCTGATGGTGTGCTGGTGGTAGAGCACGAAGCCGTTGTTGGCGAGGGCGTGCTGGAGCAACTGCAGCCAGTAGCGATCGCGCTCGGCGTCGGCCTTTTCGCGGGCGGCCGGATCGTGCAGCTCGACCTTGCCGCCGCCCTGGCTGAGCGCGTTGCGCAGTGCCTGTCCGGCCTGGTTGAGCAGCAGCTCGGCGTTCGCGTTCTTCTCGCCGAGCAGGCTTCCGCCGACGCTGGCGGAGACCGCGATCGACTGCGAGCCGAGGTCGAAGATCTCGCTGGCGATACGCGCCTGCAGGTCGCTGATCCACTGCTTGACCGATTCGTCATTGCGGTTGCGCAGGATCACGCCGATGGTGTGCTCGGACAGCAGGCCGGCCACATCGTCGTCGCCGACGCTGACGGTGACGCGATTGGCGAAGGCCGCCATCAGCTCGTCGGCCTTGCCCATGCCCACGCTGTCGAGCAGCGACTGCCAGTTGTCCGGCTCGATCAGCAGCAGGCTCTGCCCCTTGGTGCCCTTGGCGGCGGCGGCGACCGCATCGTCGATGCTCTCCAGCGTGCGTGCACGGTTGTACAGACCGGTGACCGGGTCGCGATGCAGCTGCTGGATCAGCTGCGGATCGATCTGCTGGCGTCGGAACACGATCTGCAGGCAGGGCTCGCCCTCGAACGTGGCGTGGGCGAACTCGACCGTCGCCTGGAAGTTGCTGCCGTCGGAGCGACGCGCCTGAAGATCGATGTGCGCCGCGGCCTTTTCGTTGCGGGCGTGGCTGCGCAGCAGGTTCTTGAAAGGCTCGGCGTCGGCGCTGCTGATCAGGTCGAGTACCGGCAGGCAGAGCAGGTCGTCGAAATCGTCGTAGCCGAAGGTTTCCAGGTACGCCTTGTTGGCGCGTACGTGCATGCCGTCGTGAACGAAGGCGATGGGGTCCGTCGACGAGTCGAGCAGGGCGTCGGCGCGACGCTCGGATTCCCGGAGCGCGGCCTCCAGCAGGCGCACCTGGCGGCGTGTCTGCAGCGCCTCGTGCTCGCGTTGCAGGACGGTCATCATCTGCCGCGGCTGGCTGCGGATGGCGATGCCGCGCACGCCGGTGTTGAACAGGTCGGCGACCGTCTGGTTGTCCACCTGGGCCACCAGCACGACCAGCGACAGGTCGCGGCCATGTGCCTCCAGTTGCTGTGCCACGTCGCGCAGCGGCAGCTTTGCCGGCGCCGGGTCGTACAGCACGATGTCCGGGATCAGTTCGTCCAGCGCAGCCTGGATTTCCTCCGGGTTGGTCGCTCGCGCCGGTCGCACGGCGATGCCGCCATTGCGGAGCAGACTGATGATCTGTTCGGCGTCCTCCACCGAGGCCTCGACGAACAGGATCTTGATCACGGAATCTTTTTTCATGGACACATCGGTCGGTTCGGGGAGGCGCCGGCCGGCTGCGACCGACGCGCGCCAATCCTGGCGCACTCCCCACGGTTGTAACGGATTCCCGCAGTGGCCGCCAGCGGGACGAGGCCATGGTGTGGCGACCGGGTGCTCACAATGGAAGCTTCGAGGGTGCGCCGGGCACCTCGCGAACCAGTCGCGGCACCAGATAGCCGGGAAGGCCGCCGCGCAGGTCGTCCATCAGGGCGAGCGCCCTTGCGTCGTCCACTTCGAAATGGGCGGCGCCCTGTACCCGGTCGAGCTGGTGCAGGTAGTAGGGGAGCGCGCCGATGGCGAACAGCGCCTCGGAGAGCTCGGCCAGCGTGCCGGCGTGATCGTTGATCCCCCGCAGCAGCACGGCCTGGTTGAGCAGGGTGCACCCCGCCTCGCGCAACCGTCTGCAGGCCTCGGCCACGCCGTGGTCGATCTCCCGCGCGTGGTTGGCATGCAGCACGACCACCTTCTGCAGCGGCAGGGCGGAGAGCCACTCGACCAGTGGCCCGTCGATCCGGTCGGGTAGCACCACCGGCAGGCGGGTGTGCAGGCGCAGGCGGGTGACCTGGGGGAGGTCCGCCAGGCCGTCCGTCAGCTCGATCAGCTTGCGGGTGGACAGTGCCAGCGGATCCCCGCCGGAGAGAATCAGCTCGGTGATCCCCGGGTCGCGCCGGAGATGGTCCAGTGCCTGGCGCCATTGACCCGCGGCCGCCATTTCCTCGCCGTAGGGAAAGTGCCGCCGGAAGCAGTAGCGGCAGTTGATCGCGCAACTGCCGCTGGCGATCAACAGGGCGCGGCCCTGGTATTTGTGCAGCACGCCCTGCGCCTCGCGGGCGGCCAGGTCGCCTACCGCGTCGGTGGCGTAACCCTCCACCCGGTCCAGCTCTGCCAATTGCGGCAGCACCTGGAGCAGCAGCGGGTCATGGGCGTCCCCCGGCAGCATGCGGGCCATGAATGCCCTGGGCACGCGCAGGGCGAACCCGGCGTCCGCCTCCGGCAGCCGGTCGACCAGATGCTCCAGCCCCAGCAGGGCGAGCAGCTCGCGCGGGTCGGTGACGGCATCGCGCCACTGCTGGCGCCAGTCGCCGGCCGGGGTTATGCGGGTGCCGGGGCTTGCGGTTATCATGTACGGCCTTGTATCGGGCGTAAGCCCGGGTGATTGATCATTTTAGCCGCTCGTACGGGCGGATTCTTCGATTGGAGCGCACTGCATGGCCACCGCTGGTCTGAACGACGTCAAGAAGGGGATGAAGATCCTCCACAACAACGACCCGTGGGTCATCACCGACGCCGACTTCATCAAGCCCGGCAAGGGCCAGGCGTTCACCCGCATCTTCATCCGCAACCTGAAGACCGGGCGCACCACCGAGCAGACGATGAAGTCGTCCGACTCGTTCGAAGTCGCCGACGTGGTCGACACCGACATGCAGTTCCTCTACTCCGACGGCGAGTTCTGGCACTTCATGCAGCAGGAGACCTTCGAGCAGCACCAGGCCAACAAGGTCGGCGTGGGCGACGCCGCCAAGTGGCTGAAGGGCGAGGAGGAGTGCGTGGTGACCCTGTTCAACGGCGAGGTCATCGCCGTTCAGCCGCCGAACTTCGTCGAGCTGAAGATCACCGAGACCGATCCGGGGGTCCGTGGCGACACCTCCGGCGGCGGCGGCAAGCCGGCCACCCTGGAGACCGGCGCCGTGGTCCGCGTGCCGCTGTTCGTGGGCACCGACGAGGTGATCAAGGTCGACACCCGCACCGGCGAGTACGTCAGCCGCGTCGGCAAGTAAGCCGTTCGATCCCGCCAGGTGATCGACGAGAGGGGCGGGGGCCGCGAGGTACCGCCCTTTCTCGTTTTTGCATCGAACCGTTTTGCATCAAGCGCGCAGGCCATGGCCGCCTGCCCATCCCGCACAGTGAGGTGAAGATGAGTGTCACGCCCCCGCAATCCGTCGACCTGGTGATCGAGGCCCGCTGGGTGGTACCGGTGGAGCCGCATGCGGTGGTGCTGGAGCAGCACGCCGTGGTGGTGGATGCCGACCGCATCGTGGCGCTGCTGCCGATCGCCGAGGCGCGTGCCGCCTATGCGCCGCGCGAGCGGGTGGAGCTCGGCGAGCATGCGCTGATCCCCGGGCTGGTCAACAGCCACACGCACAACCCGATGACCCTGCTGCGCGGCCTGGCCGACGACCTGCCGCTGATGACCTGGCTGCAGGAGCACATCTGGCCGGCCGAGGCGAAGGTGATCGGGCCGGAGTTCGTGCGCGACGGCGTCGAGCTGGCGGTGGCCGAGATGCTGCGCGGCGGCACCACCTGCGCCAACGAAAACTACTTCTTCCCCGATGCGATCGGTGCGACTTACCGCAAGCTGGGCTTCCGCGCCCTGGTCGGCCTGCCGGTGATCGAATTCCCCACCGCCTGGGCGAAGACCCAGGACGAGTACTTCGAGCGCGCCGGCGAGGTGCACGACAGCTTCCTCGGCGACCCGCTGGTCGGTACCGCGTTCGCGCCGCATGCACCGTACACCGTGTCCGACGCCAGCTTCGAGCGCATCCGCGTGCTGGCCGACCAGCTCGACATCCCGGTCCACCTGCACCTGCACGAGACCGCGCACGAGGTGGAGGAGGAAAAGAAGAAGAGCGGCCTGCGTCCGTTCCAGCGCATGCAGAAGCTGGGGCTGGTCAACGATCGCCTGATCGCCGTGCACATGACCCAGGCGACCGATGGCGAGATTGCCGCCTGCGCGGAGGCCGGCGTCTCGGTGGTGCACTGCCCGGAGTCGAACCTCAAGCTGGCCTCGGGCTTCTGCCCGGCGGAGAAGTTTCGCCGCGCCGGCGTGAACCTGGCGATCGCCACCGACGGCTGCGCCTCGAACAACGACCTGGACATGTTCGGCGAGATGCGCACCGCGGCGATCCTGGCCAAGGCGGTGGCGCAGGACGCGGCCGCGTTCGACGCTGCCTCGGCGCTGCGGGCCGGCACGCTCAACGCCGCCCGCGCGATGGGGCTGGAGGAGCAGATCGGTTCGATCGAGCCGGGCAAGCAGGCCGACCTCGCCGCGGTGCGGCTGAGCGACCTGGAGACCCAGCCGCTGTTCCACGTCGCCTCGCAGCTGGTCTATGCCACCGGTCGCCATCAGGTCACCGACGTGTGGATCGCCGGCCGCCGCAAGCTGGCCGGGCGCGAGTTGGTCGGAATGGATCTGGAGGCCATGCTGGCCCGTACCCGCCAGTGGCGCGAGCGGATTGCCGCGGTATGAGCCCCAAGCCGGTGTATCTCGTCCTGCTCAAGCGCCGTCCGGTGGTCGATCCGGCGGCGATCGAGGCCCACCGCGCGTTCCTCGAGGCGCTGCGCGCGCAGGGCGTGCTGGAGCGCTCGGGGCCATTCGCCGACAAGAGCGGCGGCGCCTACCTGATCCATGCCGACGATCTCGCCGCCGCGCAGGCGATCGTCGACCGCGACCCGGCCCGCACCAGTGGCGGCTGGGACGTCACCATCCACGAGTGGCAGGCGCGCTGAGCGCACGCCGGGAGTCATCACCATGCCGACCACGCACGCCAACGTCAGCCCCGAGGAGATCGCCCGCTTCGACAAGCTGGCCGACCGCTGGTGGGATCCGGACGGCGAATCGCGTCCGCTGCACGACCTGAATCCGGTGCGCGCCGCCTACGTCGCCGATCGCGTCGCCCTGAAGGGCGCGAAGGTGGCCGACGTGGGCTGCGGCGGCGGCCTGCTCAGCGAGGCGCTGGCGGCGGCCGGCGCGCAGGTCACCGGCATCGACCTGGGTGAGCGGGTCATCGGGATCGCCCGGTTGCACCTGTACGAGTCGAACCTCGCGGTCGACTACCGCGTGCAGTCCTCGGCGGAACTGGCGGCGACCGAGCCGGCCGGCTTCGACGCGGTGTGCTGCATGGAGATGATCGAGCACGTGCCGGATCCGGAGGCGCTGGTCAACGATCTGGCGGCGATGCTCAAGCCCGGCGGCATGCTGTTCATGTCCACCCTCAACCGCACGCCGGTCGCCTTTGGCGCGGCGATCCTGGGCGCGGAATTCCTGATGCGCATGCTGCCTCGCGGCACCCATCACTACGCGCAGTTCCTCAAGCCGTCGGAGCTGGCGCGGCTGCTACGCCACGCCGGGCTGGAGCTGGAGGACGTCTCCGGGCTCGGCTACAACCCACTCAGCCGCAAAGCGTGGCTGAGCCGCATCACCGCCGTGAACTACCTGCTGTGCGCACGCAAGCCGGCATGAACACCTTGCCCGACCGCGTCGAGGGCGTGCTGTTCGACCTCGACGGCACCCTGCTGGACAGTGCACCGGACCTCTACGCCGCGCTGGTGCGCCAGTGTGTGGAAGAGGAGGTCGCTCCACCGGATTTCGCGATCGTGCGTGCGGTCGTCTCGCGCGGTTCGCGGGCGATCCTGCGCTGCGCGTTCGGTGATCGAGGCGAGGCGGGGGTCGAGGCGCTGGTGCCGCGTTACCTGGCGCTCTACGAACAGGCCATGGCGGAGGACACGCACGCCTTCGATGGCATCGAGGCATTGCTCGGTACGCTGGAGCAAAGGGGCATCCGCTGGGGCGTGGTGACCAACAAGCCCGGCTTCCTCACCGATCCGCTGCTCGATCGGATCGGCTGGTCCGCGCGCGCGGCAGCGGTGGTGTCCGGGGATACTTTGCCGGTGAAGAAGCCCGACCCGGCCCCGGTGCGGCTGGCCTGCGATACCGCGGGGATCGACCCGTCGCGCAGCCTGTTCGTCGGCGACGATCGCCGCGACGTGCAGGCCGGGGCCGCCGCTGGCCTCTATACCGTGGCCGTGCGCTGGGGTTACCTCGACGGCGGCGATCCGGACACATGGCAGGCGGACGCGGTGATCGACCACCCCGGGCAGCTTCTCCGCCTGCTGGCGCCGGAGGTCTCCGCATGAGCGACGCGCCGCACGGTCCGCTGCAGAGCTATGTCGACAAGTGGCTGGCGGTGCAGCCGCAGCAGCGCGTGGCGCTGGTGTTCGTCGATCCGCATCGTCATGCCGGGCACATCGCGCTGGCCGCGCTCGAGCAGGAGCTGCTGGCCGCCGCGTACGGCATCCGCGAGCCGCAGGTGGCGGCGGTCAAGCTCAACTGGTGGGCCGAGGAACTGGCCGGGGCGGCGCAGGGCGGCGGGCGTCATCCGCTGACCCAGGTGCTGTTCGACGACGAGCGCGCGCAGGCATTGCCGGCCGAGCTGTGGCTGGCGCCGGTGCGCGCGGCGATCGCGCAGCTGGAGGCGGGTACCGCGGCCGATTTCGGTGCGCAGCTGGTTGCCGCCGAGCCCCTGCACGGCGCTTTGGCCGCACTGGAGACCGCATGGTGGTTCGGCATCGATGCCGATCCGCGGCGAGCGGGTCGCGTGGCCGTGCTGGCGCACCTGTGCCATGCCCTGCGTCGACTGCAGGACGATGCCGAGCGCGACCGGTTGCCGTTGCCCATGGCACGGCTGGCCCGTTTCGGCCTGTCGCGTGCCGATCTGCGCGCGCCAGGCGAGGCGCGCGACCAGGCATTGCGCGCACAGCTCGCCGACCTCACCGCGGCGTGGCGCGAGGCAATGGGACTAGCGGGCCCGCTCGGCATGTTCCGTACGCTGGAGGCTCGCGAGTCGATCCGGTTGGCGAAGGCAGCGGCGCGTGCTGGCGATCCGCTGGCAACGCTGCAGCGCGGCCTGCCGGGCAACGGCTTCGGGCTGACCCTGGCGGCTTGGCGTGCCGCACGCCACTGGCGCCGCAGCGAAGGCTGAGTCGGCGCCGGCCGCAGGACGCAGCGTTTCCCCGGCGCAACTGTTGCGACGGGCGATCCCGCCCCTACATTGACAGTTCCACGCGAGTGCGCTCGCAGCCCGTTCCAGGATGTCTCCCATGCACAGTCACGAAAACACCGCCCGCCTGATGCCCGATGTCGCCCATCAGGCCCAGCCGCACCTGGCCGGTGCGCTCGACTGGGTCGGCATGGATGGCATCGAGGTGCCGGTCCGCTTCGATGTCGGCGATGGCGAGGTGCAGCGTGCCAGCGCCCAGGTCGGCGCCTTCGTCAACCTTACGCGGCCGGACCAGCGCGGCATCCACATGTCGCGCCTGTATCTGCTGGTCGATCGCCATCTCGGCGGCAGCGAGCCGCTCAGCGCGAAGGGGTTGGAAGGTCTTCTGCAGGCCTTTCTCGAGTCGCACAAGGATCTCTCCGACCGCGCGCGCCTGAGCATCCGCTTCGATGCGCTGGTGCGCCGGGCTGCGCTGCGCAGTGGCAACAGCGGCTGGCGCAGCTACCCGGTGTCGGTCGAGGCCAGCTTGGGGCCGGACGGTTTCGCGCTGGAGCTGGGCACCGAGGTGGTCTATTCGTCGACCTGCCCGGCCTCGGCGGCCCTGTCGCGGCAGCTGATCCAGGAGCGCTTCACCCAGGATTTCGCCGCCGACCAACCGATCGACCATGCGGCCGTGGTGGCCTGGCTCGGTAGCGAGCAGGGTATCGTCGCCACCCCGCACGCCCAGCGCAGCGTCGCGCGGCTGCTGGTGCGGCTGAACGACGGCGTGTCGTTCGATCTGCTCGATACCCTTGATCGTGTGGAAGGTGCACTCGGCACGCCGGTGCAGACCGCGGTGAAGCGCGAGGACGAACAGGCTTTCGCGCTCGCCAACGGCGGCAACCTGATGTTCTGCGAGGATGCCGCGCGCCGGATCCAGCGGGCTCTCGAGACCGACGATCGCCTGGCCGACTTCCACGTGCGAGTGGAGCACCAGGAAAGCCTGCATCCGCACGATGCGGTGGCCTACGCCAGCAAGGGCGTCCCCGGCGGCTTCGGCAGCGGCCCGCGTTGATCTGAACTCGCGATCGCAGCGGGATTCAGGCCGGCATGCCGCCCTGCAGCGCGAACAAGAAGAACATAGCAATCGCAAGCAGGCTGACCAGCACGTAGTCCCGCCGGTCGCCGAGCATCCCCGCGCGCAGGGACAGATAGATCGGCGCACCCACGCCACCGAGCAGGATCAGCCACCACCCGGCATGAAGCAACGGGCGACCCGCGCGTTGCAGTTGCCGCCGGTCATGCAGCGCCAGCGCGATATAGGCCACCATGCCAATCAGTCCGGAGCCCGGCACTGGCGACAGCAGCAACAGGGCAAACGGCAGGCAGGCGATCAGCCAGGCCACGGCCGGATTCACTCGAACCGACGCTTGTGCGGATGCCGCGGCCGGTGTGATCCGGAGAGGCACCTCGGCGGCGAACAGTGTCTGTTCGACCGGTGCCCAGCCGGACATGCCCTCGCACCACACGAGGGTGCCGGCCTGCATCCGGCCCTCGCTCAGGCGTCGCCGGATGACATCCTCCTCGACCGGTCCCACGGCACGCTGGCCGTCCTGGTAGTGCCAGGCGGTCGGGGACATCAGCAGCACGGTCCCGGTGATTGCCGGGATGGCGGGTGGAGAGGCGTGGCGGCTGATTCGGGCATCTTCGCGGTATGGATGTGCGCTCAGCGGGCAGGGCGGGAGTCGTCGGTGCCCGTGGGGGCCTCGTGGCGGCATCGGCGCAGCTCGAACGTCTCCGGCACCGGATCCTCGCCACCGCAGCACAACGGCTGGCAGCGGACAATACGCCACGCGGCGAGGATGCTCCCGCGCAACGGCCCGAAGCGGGCCACCGCAATCCGTGCATAATCCGAGCAACTGGGGTAGAAGCGACAGCGTTGTCCCAGCAGGGGGCTGAGCCAGCGTTTGTACAGGCGGAGCAAAAGAAGCAGGAATCGGGTCAAGGCACTTCACGCGGCCGAAGCGGCTGGCGGTTTGTAATGCCCCAGTATTCCAGAAAGCTCGCTTGCTGGTGTAAGGCACATGGGCTATAACACCCGGCCGCCACGGCCAAAATGGTGAAGGGAAATGGCGAAAACCACGCGTAGTTCGACCGCCAGCAAGGCGCAGAAGAACAAGCCTGCGGCCACGGCGAAGTCCACCAAGACAGGGAAGGCAAAGCCCGTCGCAGCCACATCGCGTGGTGCGTCCCGGACCATCGCCAAGCCCGCAGCCGGGAAAACCAAGGTCGCAGCCAAGAAGCCTGTGCCGAAGAAGCCGGTCGCGAAGAAGGTGGCGCCCAAGCCTGCAGCCGCCAAGAAGGCACCTGCCAAGAAGGCACCTGCGAAGAAGGTGGCCGCCAAGAAGGCTGCGGTGAAGAAGGTCGCGGCAAAGCAGGCCGTCGCGAAGAAGGTGCCGGCCAAGGCACCTGCCAGGAAGGTGGTCGCCAAACCGGCCGTGGCCAAGAAGGCCCCGGTAAAGAAGGCTTTGAAACCCGCGCCGGTGCCGAAGAAGGCGGTCGCGCCGAAGGCTGCCAAGAAGGCGGTGGCCAAGGCGGCTCCCGTCAAGACGGCTCCCGTCAAGACGGCTCCGGCCAAGCCTGCGCAGGTGGTCGCCAAGCCGGCTCCGGCTGCGCCAAAGGCAGCGCCGGCGCCAGCAGGCAAGGTAGCCAGTGCCACCTCGATCGCGACGCCGAAGGTGGCAACCGCTACCATTAGTCACTCTCCTCCCAAGAAACAGAAGTCCCAGCCGTCCTCAATGAATAAAGCTGCAGCCAACAACGACCATGGCGTGACGAAGGAAGACGGGCGCTACGCGCTGCCTGCCAGCGTCACCATCGACCTGCCCAAGGGCTACCGTCCCTCCGCCGACGAGGAGTACATGAGCCCGCGGCAGCTGGCGTACTTCCGCAACAAGCTCCGCGACTGGCGCGACCAGCTCGTCGAGGAGTCGCGCCAGACCATGGAGAACCTCCGCGACGAAGTCCGCGACGTCGGCGACGAGGCCGAGCGCGCCACCCGCGAGACCGAGAACTCGCTGGAACTGCGCACGCGCGATCGCTACCGCAAGCTGATCTCCAAGATCGACAAGGCGCTGCGCCGGATCGAGGAGGGCCGCTACGGCTACTGCGAGGAGACCGACGAGGAGATCGGCGTCGACCGTCTCGACGCCCGTCCGATCGCCACCCTGTCGCTCGATGCGCAGGAGCGTCGCGAGCATCTGCAGAAGCAGATGGGCGACTGACCTCGAGGCACTGCCTGGAGGTCCGTGCGAAGCCCCGCCCCGGCGGGGCTTCGTCGTTCCGGGGCTTGCGCGACGATGAAATATCGATAATTCTGGATATATGGAAGAAAGTGTCGCCCTTGCTGCCCTGGCCGCCCTGGCCCAGCCGACCCGGCTGGCGGTGTTCCGCCTGCTGGTCAGCCACGAGCCGCGCGGCCTGGCGGCCGGTGACGTGGCCAGCGCGTTGGACGTGCCGCAGAACACCATGTCCGCCCATCTCGCCGTGCTGGCGCGGGCCGCTCTGGTGGCGACCGAGCGGCAGGGCCGCTCGATCATCTATCGCGCGCGTCTCGACGCGCTGCGCGCGTTGATGGTGTTCCTGGCGCGCGACTGCTGCAGCGCCCACCCCGAACTGTGTACCCCGCTGCTGGCCGACCTGGCCTGCTGCCCACCCGCCAAGGCGAAACCATGAGCGAGCGCGTCTTCAACGTCCTTTTTCTCTGCACCGGCAACTCGGCCCGCTCGATCCTTGCCGAGAGCCTGCTGAACCAGCTAGGCGGCGGCCGCTTCCGTGCGTTTTCCGCCGGCAGCCAGCCGAAGGGCGAGGTGCATCCGCTTGCACTCGGGTTGCTGCGCGAGCTCGGTCATCCCGTCGAGGGGCTACGCTCGAAGAGCATCGACGAGTTCGCTGGTGCCGATGCACCGGTGATGGATTTCGTGTTCACCGTCTGCGACAACGCCGCGGGCGAGGTCTGCCCGATCTGGCCGGGACATCCTATGACGGCGCACTGGGGTATAGAAGACCCGGCGGCCGTCACCGGCACGCCCGAGCAGCGCGAGCAAGCTTTCCACACCGCCTTCCGCCTGCTGGCCCATCGCATCCGCGCATTCATCGCGCTGCCATTGGCGGGGCTGGAGCGTGAATCGTTGCGTGCGCAGATTCAGCACATCGGACATGCCGAGGGCGCCAGCGCGGCAGCGGCTCCGGTCGACGTGGTGATCTACCACAACCCCGATTGCGGCACCTCGCGCAACACGCTGGCGCTGATCCGCCACTGCGGCTTCGAACCGCATGTCATCGAGTATCTCAAGACGCCGCCCAGCCGCGCGTTGCTTGCCCAGTTGGCGGCGCGCACCGGTGAACCGTTGCGCGCCCTGATCCGCGAAAAGGGCACGCCGTATGCCGAGCTGGGCCTGGGCGATACCTCGCTGTCGGACGATGCGCTGCTCGATGCGATGGTTGCCCACCCGATCCTGATCAATCGCCCGCTCGTCGTATCGCCGCTGGGCGTGGCGCTGTGCCGTCCCTCCGAGCGCGTGCTCGATCTGCTGCCGGTGCGTCCACGCGGTGCTTTCGTCAAGGAAGACGGCGAAGCCGTGCTCGACGCCCAGGGCCGCCGCGTCGGCTGACCGCTCACCATCTCCCCAAGGCAACATGATGACCGCCGCCACCCCGAGTCCGCGCCTGCGCCTCTCGTTCCTCGATCGCTACCTGACCCTGTGGATCTTCGCCGCGATGGCACTGGGCGTGATGCTGGGGGCGTTATTCCCTGGCCTGCCGGCGGCACTGGACCGGCTCAGCATCGGCAGCACCAATATCCCCATCGCCATCGGCCTGGTGCTGATGATGTATCCGCCGCTGGCGCGGGTCCGCTACGAGGAGCTGCATCGCGTGTTCGCCGACCGCCATCTGCTGTGGCTGTCGCTGCTGCAGAACTGGGTGATCGGCCCGGTGCTGATGTTTGCGCTGGCGGTGATCTTCCTGCGCGACCGGCCCGAGTACATGACCGGGCTGATCCTGATCGGGCTGGCCCGCTGCATCGCGATGGTGATCGTGTGGAACCAGCTGGCTGGCGGCGACAACCAGTACGTCGCCGGGCTGGTGGCGTTCAACGCGATCTTCCAGCTGCTCACCTTCGGTGCCTACGCCTGGTTCTTCCTGTCGGTGCTGCCGCCGTGGTTCGGGCTGGCCGGGCAGGTGGTGCCGGTGGCCTTCACCACGATTGCCGGGGCGGTGCTGATCTATCTCGGCATCCCGTTCGCGGCAGGCTGGCTAAGTCGCCGCGTGCTGATCCGTCGCCGTGGCGCGACCTGGTTCAACGAGCGCTTCCTGCCGCGGATCGGGCCGCTGACCCTGGCCGCGCTGCTGTTCACCATCGTCGCCATGTTCAGCCTGAAGGGCGGCGAGCTGCTGGCGTTGCCGGGCGATGTGCTGCGGGTGGCGCTGCCGCTGGTGGTCTATTTCGTGGTGATGTTCGGGGTGAGCTTCGTGATGGCGCGCTGGGTCGGCGCGGATTACCCGCGCACCACGGCGGTCGCGTTCACCGCCGCCGGCAACAACTTCGAGCTGGCCATCGCGGTGGCGATCGCCGCGTTCGGGCTGGCCTCCAAGGTGGCATTCGCGGCGGTGATCGGTCCGCTGGTGGAGGTGCCGGTGCTGCTGCTGCTGGTGCATGCGGCGCGGGCGATGCAGGGGTGGTTCGGCGTTCAGGTGGGAGCGGAAGGATGAGCCGGCAGCGCACGCTGGTCGATCCGGACCATCTGCCGGCGCTGGACGCGCGCTATGCCCATCGTCGCCCGGCCGAAGGCCTCGGCCTGGGCGAACCGCCGCCGCGCATCCTGCTGCTGTACGGCTCATTGCGCGAGCGCTCGTATTCCCGGCTGGCCGTGGAAGAGGCCGCGCGCCTGCTGCGCTTCTTCGGCGCCGAGACGCGCATCTTCGATCCGTCCGACCTGCCGCTTCCGGACCAGGCGGGCGCCGACGCGCATCCTGCGGTGCAGGAGCTGCGCGAGCTCTCGCAATGGTCGGAAGGGCAGGTGTGGTGCAGCCCGGAGCGGCACGGGCAGGTCACCGGGGTGATGAAGGCGCAGATCGACCACCTGCCGCTGTCGATCGGCGCGATCCGCCCGACCCAGGGCCGCACGCTGGCGGTGATGCAGGTGTCCGGCGGTTCGCAGTCGTTCAACGCGGTGAACACGCTGCGCCTGCTCGGGCGCTGGATGCGCATGTTCACCATCCCCAACCAGTCCAGCGTGGCCAAGGCCTGGCAGGAGTTCGACGAGGCCGGGCGGATGAAGCCCTCGGCCTACTACGACCGCATCGTCGACGTGATGGAGGAGCTGGTGCGTTTCACTGTGCTGTTGCGTCCGCATGCGGCCCAGCTGGTGGATCGTTACTCGGAACGCCGGGAGACTGACCGGCCCGTGTCCGAAACCATCCTCGCCAAACTGTAGGAGCCCGCTCGCGGGCGCTGCTTTTGGTTTTGATGTTGATCCAGAGCGAAAGGCATCGCCCGCGAGCGGGCTCCTACAAGGGGTCAGCCGAGCGCGGCCGCGGCGTAGCTCTTGATCTTCGCGAGCGTGGCGGCCAGGCCGTTGGAGCGCGTCGGCGAGAGGTGCTTGGCCAGGCCGATCGCCTGGATGAACTCCGGCTCGGTCGCCACGATGTCCGCCGCGGAACGGTCGGAGTACACCCGCAGCAGCAACGCGAGCAGGCCCGAGACGATGGCCGAGTCGCTGGCTGCGTTGAAGTGCATCTTCGCCGCATCGCCGCTCGGCACCAGCCAGACCATTGACTGGCAGCCATGCACGCGCCACTCGTCGGTCTTCGATGCCTCGGGGAACGCCGGCAGCTGCTTGCCGAGGTCGATCAGGTACTGGTAACGCTCGGTCCAGTCGCTGAAGAAGGCGAACTCCTCGGCGATCTGCTGCTGGGCGTCGTGGGCGGTAGCGGTCGTTTCAGTCATCCCACCATTATCGCCCCCGCGCCGGCGCGAAGCGACCCACCGCCGTAGGAGCGCACCCGGTGCGCGATGGCTTTTCTTCACGCCGCGAAAGAGCATTCGCGCACCGGGTGCGCTCCTACATAGATCACGCCTTGGCGACGCTCCAGCGCGTGCCCTGGGCGCCGTCCTCGATCACCACGCCCATCGCGGTCAGTTCGGCACGGATCGCGTCGGCGCGGGCGAAGTCCTTCGCGGCGCGAGCCGCCTTGCGTTCTTCCAGCAGCGCCTCGACACGGGCGCCATCCACCGCGTCGGCCCCCTTGCGGAACCAGGCCTCGGGGTCCTGCTGCAGCAGGCCGAGCAGGGCGCCGCCGCCGAGCAGGGCGGCCTTGGCTTCCGGCGTGCCGGCCTGGCGCGCGGTATCGGCCAGCGTGGCCAGCTCGGCCAGCGCCTGCGGGGTGTTGAGGTCGTCGCACAGCGCGGCCTCGACCGCCGCCGGCACCGGAAGCTCACCTTCCACCGTCACGTCGGCCAGGTCACGCAGCACGCGGTACCAGCCATCCAGCGTGCTGACCGCCTGGGCGATCGCCTGATCGGACCAGTCCAGTGGCTGGCGGTAGTGGCCGCGCATCAGCAGCAGGCGCAGCGCCTCAGGTGGATGCTGCTGCAGCAGTTGGTGGACATGCAGCACGTTGCCCAGCGACTTGGACATCTTGCGGCCGCCGAAGGTGAGCATGCCGTTGTGCAGCCACCAGCGGGCGAACACCTTGCCGCCGTGGGCGCAGGTGGACTGGGCGATCTCGTTCTCGTGATGCGGGAACTGCAGATCGACGCCACCGGCGTGGATGTCGATGGTTTCGCCCAGGTGGGCGGCGCTCATCGCCGAGCATTCGATATGCCAGCCGGGGCGGCCACGCCCCCAGGGGCTGTCCCAGCCAGGCAGCTCCGGCGTGGACGGCTTCCACAGCACGAAGTCGACCGGGTTCTTCTTGTAGGGGGCGACCTCGACGCGGGCGCCGGCGATCATCTCCTCGGTATCGCGACCGGACAGCGCGCCGTAGGCGGCATAGGAGGCGACGTCGAACAGCACATGACCTTCCGCCTCGTAGGCGTGGCCGTTGGCGATCAGCGTCCGGATCATCGCGACGATCTCGCCGATATGCGCGGTGGCGCGCGGCTCGATGTCCGGCGGGGCGATGCCCAGCTTGGCCATGTCGTCGCGGTAGGTGGCGGTGAAGCGGTCGGTGATCGCCGAGATCGGCACGTCCTGTTCCCGGGCGGCGGCGTTGATCTTGTCGTCCACGTCGGTGATGTTCCGGGCGTAGACCACCTTCGGGTAATGCCGGCGCAGCAGCCGCACCAGCACGTCGAACACCACCGGGCCACGGGCGTTGCCGATATGCACGTAGCTGTACACGGTCGGGCCGCACAGGTACATCGTCACCCGCTCGGGATCGAGCGGTGCGAACGGTTCGACCTGGCGGTTCAGGCTGTTGTAGAGCGAAATCGGCATCGGCGGTGCATCCACGGGGCGGGCGTCCGGCAGGGCCGCCGGACGGGAATCGGCCGGGCATCTTAACAAGCGCTAAGCCGGGCCGGGTGCGGGGCCGGTGTTCTAAGCGTCGATTCAGTGTGAATTTGTTCGAATGCGACGGCCCCGCAGTGGGTCCAGAGAACCTCTCCGTCCGGAGTTCGTATGAACAAGATGTTGCTCCCCGCCCTGGCGCTGACCCTGATGTTCGGTGCCGCGCACGCCCAGGATCGTTACGGGCCGCCGCCGCCCCAGGGGGGCGACGACAATACGCATTACGGCTGGGCGGATGTGCTGCGCGTGGATCCCAACTATTCCATCGTGCGTACCGAGGCGCCGCAGCAGCAGTGCTACGACCAGCAGGTGGTGCGCCGCGAGGGTGGCAACAGCACCGCCGGTACCGTGCTCGGTGCCATCGTCGGTGGCGTGCTGGGCAACACCATCGGCAAGGGCGATGGCCGCAAGGCGGCGACCGTGGCCGGTGCCGTGGCTGGCGGCGCGATCGGCCACCGGGCGGCAGGCAGCGGTTCGGAATACCAGACCACCGAGACCCGTTGCCGCGAGGTCAGCCAGGTCAGCGAGCAGCGCCGCATCACCAGCTACGACGTGGAATACCGTTATCGCGGCGAGGTCTACGTGTCGCGGCTGAGCTATGACCCGGGCGAGCGCCTGCGGGTGCGCGTCAGCGTCGAACCGGCGGACTGATTCCCGCCAGTCAGAGCCTCTACCGACCGCCGCCTTCGGGCGGCGGTCCCGTTTTTGGCCCCGCCGCTCCCTGGGCCCACTTTTTTGTTGCACGGCAGCGGAATTGCCGCCATGATTCGGTTTCCGCTATCCGAGCCCTCCATGTCCACAGCCGTCTATACCGCCAACGTCCTCACCAGCGCCCGCATGGCCGCTGGCATGACGTCGCGTGCGCGCCGACCGCTGGTCCGACATTCGGCCGGGTAGGCTGTCGCGCGCTGCTGTTCATGTGCAACGACTGAAAAACCCGGCCCTCGCGCCGGGTTTTTTCGTTTCCGCTCCGCCACTTTCCAACTCGACCACCGACACAGGATTCCGAACGCATGGCACTTCGACATTTCCTGACCACCCAGGACTACAGCCGCGCCGAAATCGATGCGCTGCTGGAGCAGGCCGCCGTGTTCAAGCGCTCGCCGCGCGGGCAGCATTTGGCCGGCAAGTCGGTGGCGCTGCTGTTCTTCAACCCCTCGATGCGTACCCGTACCAGCTTCGAGCTGGGTGCGTTCCACCTGGGCGGCCACGCCATCGTGCTGTCGCCGGGCAAGGACGCGTGGCCGATTGAGTTCGAGGTCGGCAGCGTGATGGACGGTGACACCGAGGAGCACATCGCCGAGGTCGCCCGCGTGCTGAGCCGCTACGTCGACCTGATCGCGGTGCGCGCCTTCCCCAAGTTCCAGGACTGGTCGGTGGATCGCCAGGACAAGGTCATCAAGGCCTTCGCCCAGTACGCCACGGTGCCGGTGATCAATATGGAGACGATCACCCACCCCTGCCAGGAGCTGGCGCATGCGCTGGCCATGCGCGAGCACCTGGGCGACCTGACGAAGAAGAAGTACGTGCTGACCTGGACCTACCACCCCAAGCCGCTGAACACCGCGGTGGCCAACTCGGCGCTGCTGATCGCCACCAAGATGGGCATGGACGTGACCCTGCTGTGTCCCACGCCCGACTATGTGCTGGACGAGCGCTACATGCAGGCCGGCTACGAGAATGCCCAGGCCAACGGCGGTTCGCTGAAGGTCAGCCACGACATCGAGGAGGCCTACTCGGGCGCCCACGTGGTCTACGCCAAGAGCTGGGGCGCGCTGCCGTACTTCGGCCAGTGGGAGCAGGAAAAGCCGATCCGCGAGGCCAACAAGCACTTCATCGTCGACGAGGCGAAGATGGCATTGACCGACCACGGCCTGTTCAGCCACTGCCTGCCGCTGCGCCGGAACATCAAGGCCACCGACGCGGTGATGGATGCGCCGTACTGCATCGCCATCGACGAAGCCGAGAACCGCCTGCACGTGCAGAAGGCGGTGATGGCGTCGCTGATCGGGCAGGGCTGAGATCGAGTCCATGTATTTGCCCGGGCATTTTGCCGAGAGCCGCGACGAGGCCCAGTACGGGCTGATCGATGCGCACCCGTTCGCCACGCTGCTGGTGCCGGGCAACGCCGGCGTCGCCGTGAACCACCTGCCGCTGTTGCGGCAGGGCGGTGTGCTGCGCGGCCACGTGGCCGGTGGCAACGAACTGGCCGCGATGGATGGTGCCGCGGTGGTCGCGTTGTTCCACGGTCCGCAGGGCTACGTGAGCCCGAACTGGTATCCCAGCAAGCGTGAAACCGGACGCGAGGTGCCGACCTGGAACTACGCCGTGGCGCACGTCCACGGGCGCCTGCGCGTGATCCGTGACGCCGGCTGGCTGCGCGATCTGCTCGACGCGTTGACCGATCGCTTCGAGGCGACCGAGCCGTCGCCGTGGAAGGTCGCCGATGCACCGGCCGACCATGTGCAGAAGCTGCTCGGTGCCATCGCCGGCATCGAGATCGCGATCGATCGCATCGAGGGCAAGTTCAAGCTCAGCCAGAACCATCCGGCAGCGAACCGTGCCGGCGTGATCGCCGGTCTGGGCCGTCGCGGGCAGGGCGATGACCTCGCACTGGCCGCCCTGATGCAGGCACAGGAGGAGCACCACGCATGAACCGCCCGCATCGCTACCGCGTCGACGTGGTCTGGACCGGCAACCGCGGCACCGGCACCGACGGCTACCGCAACTACAGCCGCAACCATGTGATCCGCGTGCCGGGCAAGCCGGATCTGGCCGGGTCGGCCGATCCCACCTTCCGCGGCGATGCCACCCGGCACAACCCGGAAGACATGCTGGTGGCCGCGCTGTCCACCTGCCACATGCTGTCCTACCTGCACATGGCGACCGTCGCCGGTGTGGTCGTTACCGACTACCGCGACGCCGCCGAGGGCATGATGGTGACCGAAGGCGACGGCGGCCACTTCACCGAAGTGGTGCTGCGTCCCGTCGTCACCATCACCGCCGCCAGCGACCCGGCTCAGGCCGAGGCCGCGCACGAGGCCGCGCACCACGCCTGCTTCATCGCCAATTCCGTGAATTTCCCGGTGCGCTGCGAACCGCGCACCGTCGTCGCTTCCGATTGATCGCCCACCTTCGCCCCAGGATCCCCGCACCATGAGCCAGAAAGACATCGTCCTCGCCTTCTCCGGCGGCCTCGACACCAGCTTCTGTGTCCCCTACCTGAAGGAGCGCGGCTGGGCCGTGCACACCGTGTTCGCCGACACCGGCGGCGTGGATGCGGAGGAGCGCGCGTATATCGAGGCGCGTGCGAAAGAGCTCGGTGTGGCCAGCCACGTCACCGTGGACGGCGGCCCGGCGATCTGGGACGGCTTCGTGAAGCCCTTCGTCTGGGCCGGCGAGGGCTACCAAGGCCAGTACCCGCTGCTGGTCTCCGACCGCTACCTGATCGTCGATGCGGCGATCGCCCGTGCGAAGGAGCTGGGCACCAGGGCGATCGCGCACGGCTGCACCGGCATGGGCAACGACCAGGTGCGCTTCGACCTGGCGGTGAAGGCGCAGGGCGACTACCAGATCGTCGCGCCGATCCGCGAGATCCAGAAGGAGCACACCCAGACCCGCGCCTACGAGCAGGCCTACCTGGAAGAGCGCGGCTTCGAAGTGCGTGCCAAGCAGAAGAGCTACACCATCAACGAGAACCTGCTCGGCGTGACCCTGTCCGGCGGCGAGATCGACCACTGGAAGGCGCCGGGCGAGGGCGCCCGTGGCTGGTGCAAGCCGCGCGCCGAATGGCCGTCCGAAAGGCTGACCGTCACGCTGGGCTTCGAAAAGGGCGAAGCGGTGTCGCTCAACGGCGAGAAGTTGCCGGGGGCGGCGATCCTGGCCAAGCTCAACGCGCTGTTCGCGCCGTATGGCGTGGGTCGCGGCATGTACACCGGCGACACCACCATCGGCCTGAAGGGTCGCATCGTGTACGAGGCGCCGGGCCTGATCTCGCTGCTCGCCGCGCACCGCGCGCTGGAAGAGGCGGTGCTGACCAAGCAGCAGAACCGCTTCAAGCCCGAGGTGGCGCGCAAGTGGGTCGAGGTGGTCTACGAAGGCTTCTTCCACGATCCGGTGAAGACCGACCTGGAAGCCTTCCTCGCCTCCAGCCAGTCGCAGGTCAACGGCGAAGTGGTGCTGGAGACCGCCGGCGCCCAGGTCACCGCGGTGGAGATCCGCTCGCCGCACATCCTCAACGCCAAGGGCGCCACCTACGCGCAGTCGGCCGACTGGGGCGTGGAGGAGGCCGAGGGCTTCATCAAGCTGTTCGGCATGAGCTCGACGCTGTGGGCCGAGGTCAATCGCTGACGCATGGACGGCACGCTGCGCATCGACACGTCACGGGAGGCGCTGGATCGGGACATGATCCACGCCTTCCTCGCCGAGCAGGCCTACTGGAGCCGCGGCATCCCGCGCGAGACGGTGGAACGGGCCATCGAGGGCTCGCTTTGTTTCGGCGGCTACCTCGACGGCCGCCAGATCGCGTTCGCGCGGGTGGTCACCGATGGCGCCACCTTCGGCTACCTGGCGGATGTGTTCGTGTTGCCGCAATACCGCGGACACGGCTATGCCAAGGCGCTGATGGCGGCGGTGATGGCGCACCCGCAGCTGCAGGGCCTGCGGCGCTTCAGCCTGGCCACCAGCGATGCGCACACGCTGTATGCCGGCTTCGGTTTCACTGCACCGAGCCGGCCGCAGAACCTGATGGAAAAGCTCGACCCGGACATCTACACCCGACAGCCAGGCAGGCCATGAATCCTCTTCTGCAATCCACCCTGGAACACCTCCAGGCGCTGGTCGGTTTCGACACGCGCAATCCGCCGCGCGAGATCGGTACCGGCGGCATCTTCGACTACATCCGTGCGCAGCTGCCGGGCTTCGAGGTGACCGTCACCGACTACGGTGCCGGTGCGGTCACCCTGCATGCCGTGCGCGGTGCGCCGAAGCGGCTGTTCAACGTGCACCTGGACACCGTGCCCGATTCGCCGCACTGGAGTGCCGATCCCCATGTGCTGCGTATCACCGACGACCGCGCGATCGGCCTGGGCGCCTGCGACATCAAGGGGGCGGCGGCGGCCCTGATCGCCGTGGCGAACGTCACCGACGGCCCGATGGCGATGCTGTTCTCCACTGACGAGGAGGCCAACGATGCGCGCTGCATCGCCGGCTTCCTGCGCGCGAAGCACGACTACGACGCGATCATCGTGGCCGAGCCAACCAGGGGCGAGGCGGTGCTCGCCCATCGCGGCATCCATTCGGTGCTGATGCGCTTTGCCGGCCACGCCGGCCATGCCTCGGGCGAGCAGAAGCCCAGCGACAGCGCGCTGCACCAGGCGGTGCGCTGGGGCGATGCGGCGCTGGATTTCGCTGCGGCGCAGTCGCACGAGCGCTTCGGCGGGCTGACCGGCCTGCGCTTCAACATCGGCCGCATCGACGGGGGCATCAAGGCCAACATGATCGCGCCGACCACCGAGGTGCGCTTCGGCTTCCGCCCTCTGCCGACGATGGACCCGGATCGCATGCTGGAAACCCTGCGCACCCTGGTGGAACCGGTGCCCGCCGAGTTCACCGAGACGTTCCGCGGCGACTCGCTCCCGGCCGGTGACACCGCTACTGCCGAATCGCGACGGCTGGCCGCGCGCGACCTGGCCGACGAGCTGGATATCCCGGTCGGCAATGCCGTGGACTTCTGGACCGAGGCCGCGCTGTTCTCCGCCGCGGGCTATACCGCGTTCGTCTACGGCCCCGGCGACATCGCCCAGGCGCACACCGCCGACGAATGGGTGGCACTCGACCAGCTGCAGCATTACGCCGACACCATTCATCGCCTCGTCGCCCGCGGCAACGCGTGAGACGGCAGCTCCGTCCCCCGACATTCCCCCGATCAACGCCATGACCAACGGTTCCCACACCCGCAAGACCATCGTTCGCCTGCTCTCCGCCATGGGCAGCGCGAAGGAGATCCAGCAGTACCTCAAGCGCTTCTCCCAGCTCGACGCCAGTCGCTTCGCGGTGGTGAAGGTGGGCGGTGCGGTGCTGCGTGACGAACTCAACGATCTCACCTCGTCGCTGACCTTCCTGCAGCAGGTCGGCCTGACGCCGATCGTGCTGCATGGCGCCGGCCCGCAGTTGGACGAGGAGCTCGCGGCCGCCGGCATCGAGAAGCAGACCGTCAACGGCCTGCGCGTGACCAGCCCGAAGGCGCTGGGCATCGTGCGCCGCGTGTTCCAGCAGCAGAACCTCAAGCTGGTCGAGGCGCTGCAGTCGATGGATACCCGCGCCACCTCGGTGCCCTCCGGCGTGTTCATGGCCAGTTTCCTGGACCGCGACACCTACGGCATGGTCGGCAAGGTCGACAGCATCAACCTGGCGCCGATCGAGGCCAGCCTGCGCGCGGGTTCCATCCCGGTGATCGCCAGCCTCGGCGAGACCGACGAAGGGCAGTTCCTCAATATCAACGCCGACTTCGCCGCCAACGAGCTGGTGCGCGTGCTGCAGCCGTACAAGATCGTGTTCCTCACCGGCACCGGCGGCCTGCTCGACGACCAGGGCCGGCTGATCGACTCGATCAACCTGTCCACCGAGTACGACCACCTGATGGCGCAGCCGTGGATCAACGGCGGCATGCGGGTGAAGATCGAGCAGATCGCCGACCTGCTGGACAAGCTGCCGCTGTCGTCCTCGGTGTCGATCACCCGGCCGTCCGAGCTGGCCAAGGAGCTGTTCACCCACAAGGGTTCAGGCACCCTGGTCCGCCGCGGCGAGAAGGTGCTGACCTTCGACAGCTGGGCTGGCGTCGACCAGGTGCGCCTGCGCGAGTTGATCGAGTCGAGCTTCGGCCGCAAGGTGGTGGACGACTACTTCGAGCGCACCACGCCGTACCGGGTGTACGTGAGCGAAAACTACCGCGCGGCGATGATCCTCACGATGGACGAGGGTCTGCCGTATCTGGACAAGTTCGCCGTGCTCGACGACGCACAGGGCGAAGGACTGGGACGAGCCGTGTGGCAGGTGATGCGCGAGCAGCACCCGCAGCTGTTCTGGCGCTCGCGCCACGGCAATCCGGTCAATCCGTTCTATTACGCCGAGTCCGACGGCTGCTTCAAGCAGGAGCGCTGGAAGGTGTTCTGGTACGGGCTGGACGGCTTCGACACCATCGAACGCTGCGTCGCCCACTGCGCCACCCGCCAGGCCACGCTGGTCGACTGAACCCATGAGCCACGACATGACATCTGCACGCAAGACCCTCGGCATCGTCGGCGCACGCGGCCACACCGGTGCCGAACTGATCCGCCTCGTCGCGGCCCATCCGGCGCTGGAACTGGTGTTCGTCTCCTCGCGCGAGCTGGATGGCCAGCGCGTGGTCGACCACGTCGACGGCTATGCCGGCGAGCTGCGCTACGCCAGTCTCGACGCCGACGCGGTCGCTGCGCAGGGCGTCGACGTAGTGGTGCTGGCCCTGCCCAACGGCAAGGCCGCGCCGTATGTCGAGGCGATCGACAAGGCGAAGCCGGATACCCTGATCCTCGATCTGTCTGCCGACTACCGTTTCGACAGCACGTGGTACTACGGCCTTCCCGAGCTCACCCGCGGCAAGTGGCGCGGTGAGAAGAAGATCAGCAACCCGGGCTGCTATGCCACGGCGATCCAGCTCTCGATCGCACCGCTGAAGGACCTGCTGGCCGCGCCACCGGTGTGCTTCGGCGTGTCCGGCTACTCCGGTGCCGGCACCACGCCCTCGGACAAGAACGATCCCGAGAAGCTGCGCGACAACCTGATGCCGTACTCGCTCACCGGGCACACCCACGAGAAGGAAGCCAGTCGCCACCTAGGCGTGCCGGTGGAGTTCATGCCGCACGTGGCGCCGCACTTCCGCGGGCTCACCGTCACCACCAACCTCTACCTCGCGCGCAAGATGAGCCGTGAGGAGGTGATGCAGCGCTTCCATCACGCCTACGACGCCGAGCCGCTGGTGCAGGTGCTCGACGAGGCGCCGTGGGTGAGTGCCGTCGCCGGCAGGCATCACGTCGACATCGGCGGCTTCGCGGTTTCCGCCGACGGCAAGCGCGTGGTGGTGGTGGCCACGCTGGACAACCTGCTCAAGGGCGCGGCCACCCAGGCGCTGCAGAACATCAACCGGGCGATCGGCGTGGACGAGTTCACCGCCATCCCGCACTGACCTGTAGGAGCACACCCTGTGCGCGAGAGTTCTCGCTTCTGATGGCCACCGGGCAAGAGCGTTCGCGCACAGGGTGCGCTCCTACACAGACCATAGGTAGATCCCCATGACCCAGCCTCTCTGGCAGAAATCCGGCATCCAGATCGACCAGCGCATCATGCAGTTCCTGGCCGGGGACGACGTGATCCTCGACCGCGAGTTCTTCCTGCACGACATCACCGCCAGCAAGGCGCACGTGGAAGGCCTGCAGCACATCGGTGTGGTCAGCGCGGACGAGGCGACAGCGCTGAAGCGCGAGCTGGACCTGCTGGCGGAGGATTTCCGCTCCGGCGCCTTCGTGCTGGACGAGCGCTTCGAGGACTGCCACTCGGCGATCGAGGCCCGGCTCACCGAGCGGCTCGGCGACGCCGGTCGCCGCGTGCACACCGGGCGCAGCCGCAACGACCAGATCCTGGTCGCCACGCGGCTGTGGCTGAAGGAGAAGCTGGCCGAGCTGGAAGCGCATTGCCGCGCCGTGGCCGAGGTCTGCCTGGAGCGCGCCGCGCATCCGGCACTGCCGCTGCCTGGCTACACCCACCTGCAACGCGCCGTGGTCTCCTCCACCGCGATGTGGTTCGCCGGCTTTGCCGAGGGCTTCATCGACAACGCGCTGCGCGCCCGGCAGACCCGTGAGCTGATCGACGCCAACCCGCTGGGCACCGCCGCCGGCTATGGCGTCAACCTGCCGCTGGACCGCGCGCACACCACGTCGACATTGGGCTTCGCCCGCATGCAGATCAGCCCGATCTACGCGCAGCTGTCGCGCGGCAAGTACGAGATGGCGGTGCTGGAGGCGATCGGCGCGGCAATGCTCGACCTGCGCCGCCTGGCCTGGGACCTGTCCCTGTTCACCACCGCCGAGTTTGGCTTCGTGCAGTTGCCGGCGCAGTACACCACCGGCAGCTCGATCATGCCGAACAAGCGCAACCCCGACGTGGTCGAGTTGCTGCGCGCAAGCTACGCCAGTGTGGCGGCGGCGCGTACCGAGATCGAGCAGTTGCTGTCGCTGCCCTCGGGCTACCAGCGCGACCTGCAATTCTCCAAGGGCTCGATCTTCCACGGCGTGCGCCATGGCCTGATGGCGCTGGAACTGGTGCCGGGCCTGCTGGCGCAGATGCAGTGGAACGAGGCGACCATGCGCGCGGCGATCGAGCCGGCGATGTATGCCACCGACGTGGCGATCGAGCAGGCGGCGGCCGGCGTGCCGTTTCGCGATGCGTACCGCGCTGCGGCCGAGACAGCGGCGTCGGCCGGCGAAGGTCGTACGCCCGAAGGCAGCCTGGCGGCGCGCACCTCGCCCGGTGCCGGTGACCAGCTGAAGCTGGACGAGCTTCGCGCGCGGCTCGCCGCGCTCGGCCAGTGAGCTGACGCCATGGCCGCCGTCAGCACCGCCAACGCAGCGCATTACGTCTGGGGCCGGCAGTGCGACGGCTGGCACCTGCTGGACGGCGACGATCTCAGCGTGATCGAGGAGCGCATGCCGCCGGGCAGCAGCGAAGTACGTCACCGGCACGCGCATGCCCGCCAGTTCTTCTACGTGCTGGACGGCACCGCCACGCTGGAACTCGATGGCGTCGCGCATCGTCTCGATGCGGGGCAGGGGCTGCACGTGCCGCCCGGAGCGGCGCACCAGATGCGCAACGACTCCGCTGACGAGCTGCGCTTCCTGGTGGTCTCTTCGCCGCGCAGTCACGGCGATCGCGAGGTGGTCGATGGCTGAGCTCGCGTTCCAGCCGCTGCCGGCGTGGCACCGCGCGGTGATCAAGGTCGGCAGCAACCTGCTGGCCGCCGACGGTGGCGGCCTGACGCCCGTTTATGCGCGGGCGCTGGCGGCCTTCATCGGCGACAGCCAAGCGCAGGGCAGGGAAGTGGTGCTGGTGTCGTCCGGCGCGGTGGCGGCCGGTCGCGCGCTGCTGCGGGAACGTGCCGTGCCCGCCGGCGACCTGGCCGAGCGCCAGGCGCTGGCCGCGCTGGGCCAGGCGCCGATGATCGCGCTGTGGCAGTCGCTGTCGACCCGCGCGGTGGCCCAAGTGCTGCTGACCCACGACGACCTGCGCAACCGCCGCCGTTACCTCAATGCCCGCGCCACCCTGCGCCAGCTGCTGGCGATCGAGGTGCTGCCGGTGATCAACGAGAACGACACCGTGGCGGTGGACGAGCTCAAGCTCGGCGACAACGACAATCTCGCCGCCATTGTCGCGGCGCTGGTCGACGCCGATCTGCTGCTGATCGCCTCGGACATCGACGCGCTGTACCGCGCCGATCCGCGGCGTGATCCGGACGTCGCGCCCATTCCGCATGTCGCCGAGATCACGCCCGAGGTCATGGCAATGGCCGGTGGCAGCGGCAGCGTGGTCGGCACCGGCGGCATGCGTACCAAGCTGCAGGCGGCGCAGAAGGCCGCCGCGGCCGGTATCGCCACGGCGCTATTCAACGGTCGCGACGCGGAGACGGTGCGTGCGCTGGGCGAGGAGCGGCTGCGCGGCACGTTGTTCACGCCGGGGCAGAGCCGCATGCAGGCGCGCAAATACTGGTTGCTGCATGCGCCGGGTGGCAACGCATCGATCCGTATCGACGCCGGCGCCGCGAACGCCCTGGCGGGCGGGCGCGCCTCGCTGCTGCCGGGTGGCGTGGTCGAGGCCACGGGCGACTTCCATCGCGGCGACCTGGTCGACGTGGTCGATCCTGACGGACGCGTGGTGGCGCGGGGACTCTGCCAGTACGGCGCGGTCGACGTGCGGCGGCTGGCCGGGCGCCACAGCCGCGATATCGACGGCGTGCTCGGGTACAGCTACGGGCCGGCGATCGTGCATCGCGACGATCTGGCGCGGGTGTCGTCGTGATTCATTTGGACGTCCAGATGTTTCAAGTGAAATAGACGTCTTTCGGTGGATTTGTTCCGCATGGGTTGAAATGCCGGAACCTGCCCAGACCCTCTAAGGGTTGTACCGATGGAGGATGCCGGGGACATGACCCAACTCAGGGCCTTTCGACAGCAGTCCGTGCCGCCGTGGCGGCGTGCCGTACTCAAGGTGGGCAGCAGCCTGATCGCCGCCGACGGTGGCGGGCTCAGCACGCGCTATGCGCTGGGGCTGGCGCAGTTCATCGCGTCCTGCCACGCGTCCGGGCGCGAGATCGTGCTGGTTTCCTCCGGTGCGGTGGCTGCCGGACGCGTGGTGCTGAAGGACCACGCGGGCGAGGAAGATGCCAGCCAGGCCGCGCGCCAGGCGATGGCGGCGCTGGGCCAGACCCAGACCGTCGGCCTGTGGCAGCGGCTGCTCGACATCCCGCTGGCGCAGGTGCTGCTGACCCACGACGACCTGCGCAACCGGCGCCGCTATCTCAATGCGCGTGCCACCCTGAGCGAACTGCTGCACCATCGCGTGATGCCGGTGGTGAACGAGAACGACACGGTTGCGGTGGACGAACTCACCCTGGGCGACAACGACAACCTCGCCGCGATCATCGCCGCGCTGGTCGACGCGGACATGCTGTTGATCGCCACCGATATCGACGGCCTGTACACCGCCGACCCGCGCAGCAATCCGGGCGCCGAGCCGGTGAACGAAGTGCCTGAGCTCACCCCCGAGATCATGGCGATGGCGGGCGCGGCCGGAAGCTCGGTGGGTACTGGCGGCATGCGCACCAAGCTGGAGGCGGCGGAGAAGGCCGGCGCCGCCGGCATCGAAACGATCCTTTTCAACGGCCGCGACAGCGAGGTGGTGAGCCTGCTCTCGCGCGACCTGCTGCACGGCACCCTGCTGCGCACCAAGGCCACCCGCCTGCAGGCGCGCAAGTACTGGCTGCGACACGTGCCGGCGGTGCCCGGGCACATCGAGGTGGACGCCGGGGCGATGCGCGCGCTGAACGAGGAAGGCGCCTCGCTGCTGCCCAAGGGCATCCTTGCGGCCGAGGGCGAGTTCCAGCGTGGCGACATGGTGGAGATTGTCGGCCCGGGGGAAAACGGCTCGCTGCAGTCCTTCGCGCGCGGCATCAGCCAGTACAGCGCCATGGAAATCAACCGCATCGCGCGCAGCCACACGCGCGAGATCAAGACCCGGCTCGGCTACAGCTTCGGCGAGAACGTCGTGCATCGCGACGACCTCGCCCTGGTGCGCGAGCTGGACCTGACCACAGGAGACATCTGAGCATGAGCGATATCCGAACCCGCGCCCTGGCCTGCCGCGACGCCGCCCCGGCGATTGCCACGCTGGACGCCGAGGCCCGCCGCGCGCTGTTGCGCGACATGGCCGAGGCGGTCGACGCGCATGCCGACGCGATCCTCACCGCCAACGCGAAGGACATGGCTGGCGCCTCCGACAAGGGCGTGCAGGGTGCGATGCTGGATCGGCTGAAGCTGGACGCCGGCCGTGTGGCGGCGATCGCCAACGCCGTGCGCGAAGTCGCCGACCTGCCCGATGTGGTCGGCGAGGTGACCCGCCGCGAGACGCGTCCGAACGGCCTGGCGATCGAACGTGTGCGCATTCCGCTCGGCGTGGTGGCGATGATCTACGAAGCGCGCCCGAACGTGACCGCCGACGCTGCTGCGCTGTGCATGAAGGCCGGTAACGCGGTGATCCTGCGCGGAGGTTCCGAGGCCTTGTATTCCAACCTGGCGATCGCCGCGGCCCTGCATGAGGCGATGGACAGGCACGGCGTGCCACGCGAGGTGCTTACCATCATGGACGACCTGCGCCGTGAAGCGATGGTCGAGCTGCTGCAGCTCAGCGACATCGTCGACCTGGCGATCCCGCGCGGCGGCGAGGGGCTGATCCGCTTCGTCACCGAGCATGCACGCGTGCCGGTGATCAAGCACTACAAGGGCGTGTGCCACCTGTATGTGGATCGCGAGGCCGATCCGGACCTGGCGATGGACCTGCTGATCGACGGCAAGACCACCCGAACCGGCGTGTGCAATGCGCTGGAGACCCTGCTGGTGCACAAGGACATCGCGCCCGACTTCCTTCCGCGGGCGGCGAAGGCGCTGCGCGCAAAGGGTGTGGAGCTGCGCGGCGACGCGGCCAGCCGCGCGCTGGTGGCGGACATGGTCGAGGCCACCGAGGCCGACTACGACGCCGAGTTCCTCGACCTGATCATCGCGGTGCGCGTGGTCGACAGCCTGGACGAGGCGATCGGCCACATCCGCCGCTACGGCTCGGACCACACCGAGGTGATCGCCACCCGCAACGAGGCCACCGCGGCGCGCTTCGTCCACGCGCTGCGTTCGGCGGTGATCATGGTCAATGCCTCCTCGCGTTTTTCCGACGGCGGCGAGCTGGGCCTGGGCGCGGAGATCGGCATCTCCACCACGCGGCTTCACGCCTACGGCCCGATGGGCGCCGAGTCGCTCACCATCGAGCGCTTCGTGGTGCGCGGGGAAGGGCAGGTACGGCACCCGGAAAGCCGCACCCGCTGACGCCGCATCGTAGGAGCGCACCTTGTGCGCGACCGCCTTCGGCCGTGTGACAGAGAGTGGTCATGTGACGGAGAGCAGTCGCGCACAGGGTGTGCTCCTACGGAAAAGGGTGCCCGAGAGGGCAGCTTGTTCTTTGTGCTTTTCCGGTGGCGGCGAGTCGGGACTTGGCGCCGAGTCGCTCACCATCGAGCGCTTCGTGGTGCATGGGGAAGGGCAGGTGCGGCACGCGGAAAGCCGCAGCCGCTGACGCCGCATCGTAGGAGCGCACCTTGTGCGCGACCGCCTTCGGCCGTGTGACAGGGAGTGGCCATGCAACGGAGAGCAGTCGCGCACAGGGTGCGCTCCTACGAAACAGGGCGTCCGATCGGGCGCCCTGTTTTTTTTCGATGAGCGGCCGGATCAGTAGCCGGCGGCCAGTCCCGACGGGCGGCGACGATCGTTGGCGCCTTCCAGCAGGCCGGTCTTCGGGCTGCGCAGGATCGCCTCGTCGGCGCCCCAGGACTGCACCTGCTTGAACTTGTAGCCCATGCCCTCCAGTTCCTTCTTCACCGCGTCGGTGAACAGGCCCGGCTCGTAGATCACCGCGTCGGGATACCACTGGTGATGCATGCGCGGGGCGTTCACCGCCTGCTGCATGTTCATGCCGTAGTCGATCACGTTGGTGATGCTCTGCATCACCGTGGTGATGATGGTCGAGCCGCCGGGACTGCCGGTGACCATGAACAGCTTGCCGTCCTTCAGCACGATGCTCGGCGACATCGAACTCAGCGGGCGCTTGCCGCCCTCCACCTGGTTCGCCTTGCCCTGCACCAGGCCGAAGGTGTTCGGTACGCCGGGCTTGGAGGTGAAGTCGTCCATCTCGTTGTTGAGGAAGAAGCCGGTGTCGCCGGCGATCTGGCCGACGCCGAACAGGTAGTTGATGGTGTAGGTCACCGACACCGCGTTGCCGTCCTTGTCGACCACGGCGTAGCTGGTGGTGTCCATGCCCTCGGTGGCGCCGAGGCTGCCCTTGACCTCGGTGGACGGCGTGGCCTTGTCCGGGTCGATGGTCGCTCGCAGCTGGTCGATGTGCTTGTCCGAGAGCAGCGTGTCGATCGGGTTCTTCACGAAGGCCGGGTCGCCGAGGTAATTGTTGCGGTCGGCGAAGGCGCGGCGCTCGGCCTCGATGGTGAAGTGCAGGGCGCGGGCCGAGCCGTAGCCCCAGTCCTTCAGCGGATAGGGTTCGAGCAGTTTGAGGATCTGGCACACGGTGACGCCGCCGGAGCTGGGCGGTGGATCGGAGACCACGGTGTAGCCGCGGTAGCCGCACTTGATCGGGTTATCCCATTTCACCGTGTAATCGGCGAAGTCCTTCATCGTCAGCAGGCCGCCGTTGGCCTCGCTGGCGGCCACCACCCGGCGCGCGATGTCGCCGTGGTAGAAGGCCTGGGTGCCGCCCTTGCTGATCTCCTCGAGGGTCTTGGCAAGCTGTGGCTGCACCAGGCGGTCGCCGACCTGGTACGGCTGGCCGTTCTTCAGGAAGATCGCGCCGACGTTCGGGTACTTCTGGAAGTCCTTGGTGCGCTCGCCGAGGATGTTCACGTCACCCTGCTGCAGCACGAAGCCCTGCTTCGCCAGCTTGATCGCCGGGGCGATCACCTGCTGGCGCGAGAGGTGGCCGTACTTCCTCAGCGCCTCGTCCATGCCCATCACGGTGCCGGGCACGCCCACGCCGAGATAGGTGCCGGTGCTCTTGCCCGGGACCACGTTGCCCTTGTCGTCCTGGAAGAGGGTCGGGCCGGCCTTCAGCGGGGCCTTCTCGCGGAAGTCGAGGAACACGTCCTTGCCGTGCGCCAGGTGGATCAGCATGAAGCCGCCGCCGCCGATGTTGCCGCAGCACGGATGCACCACCGCCAGTGCGTAGCCCACCGCGACCGCAGCGTCCACGGCATTGCCGCCGCGCTTGAGGATGTCCACGCCGACTTGGGTAGCCAGGTGCTGGGCCGAGACGACCATCGCGTGCTTCGCGGTGACCGGCTGGTCTTTCGACAGGTCGGCCAGGGTGGTCGGGGCGGCGGTGGCGTCGAGCGCCTGCTTGGGGATGTTGTCCTGCACGGCGGCGGACTGGCCCCAGGCCAGCGGCGCGGCCAGCAGCAGGGCCGCCGCCAGGCCGTGGATCAAGGTGTTTCGCATCGGTGGCTCCGGAAGGTGGTGGGGACGGGGTGCCGGTTCCCGATGGTAACCGGCACCGGTACGGTGTGCCTCCCTGCCTGCATCCCTGCACGTTCCTGCGATGTTCCTGCTGGCGGGACGTCCATACTGCCGTACGTCCCCGCGTCGATTCAGCCCGCGTCGCTCCACGCCCGCACGGCCTCGGCGAAGGCGAGGCAGTCGGCGAAGCGGTTGTACAGCGGCGCCGGCGAGATGCGGATGACGTCGGGCTCGCGCCAGTCGCCGATGATGCCCTGATCGACCAGGTAATCGAACAGCGCGCGGCCGCGCTCGCGCCCGCCTCGCACGCGGATCGACAACTGGGCGCCACGCTGCGTCGGATCGGCTGGCGTGATGATCTCCAGCAGGTCGGCCAGCTGCGAGTTCACCAGCCACTCCAGATAGCCGGTGAGCTGCAGCGACTTGGCGCGCAGCCGGTCCATGCCGGCACGGTGGAAGATCTCCAGCGAGATGCGCAGCGGCACCATCGCCAGGATCGGCGGATTCGACAGCTGCCAGCCTTCCGCGCCCGGGGTGGGATCGAAGGTCGGCGCCATCTGGAAGCGGTTGTCGCGGCGATTGCCCCACCAGCCGTGGAAGCGCGGAAGTTCGGCGGTGGCATGACGCTCGTGCACGAACACTCCGCCGACGGCGCCGGGGCCGGAGTTGACGTACTTGTAATGGCACCACACGGCGAAATCCATGCCGCTGTCGTGCAGCGCCAGCGGCAGGTTGCCCACCGCGTGGGCCAGGTCGAAGCCCACCGTGCAGCCGCGCGCGTGCGCCAGCGCGGTGATCGCCTTGAAGTCGAACGCCTGACCGGTGCGGTACTGGATGCCGGGCAGCAGCACCAGCGCGACGCGATGTCCGTGCTCGGCCAGGGCCCGCTCGATGGCGGCCATCGACAGCGTGCCGTGGGGGCCGTCCCCCTCCAGCTCGATCAGTGCGTCGGCCGGATCGAAGCCGTGGTAGCGGATCTGCGATTCCACCGCATAACGGTCGGTGGGGAAGGCGCCGGCCTCGATCAGGATCGCCGGGCGTTCGGCGGTGGGGCGGTAGAAGCTGACCATCATCAGGTGCAGGTTCACGCCCAGGGTGTTCATCGCGACGACCTCGATCGGCTTGGCGCCGACCAGCGCGGCGAGGTTGTCGCGCAGGTAGTCCTCATAGTTCAGCCAGGGCGCGCGGCCCTTGAAGTGGCCTTCGACCGCCAACTCGCCCCAGTAGTCCAGTTCGGCGCTGAGCGCCGGGCGCACGGCGCGCGGCTGCAGGCCGAGCGAGTTGCCACAGAAATAGCGGCCGTCGCGGCCCTCGTGCGGCGGGATCAGGAATTCGTCGCGGAAGCCGGCCAGCGGGTCGGCGGCATCCTGTGCCTGTGCCCAGGCGGACGTGGCTTCGTAGGTGGGGGGCATGACGCGGTTCCGGCAAAAACAGCCCCGAAGGTTACCGCGTCAACGCCTATTTCCCCAGCCGGTCGGCGATCCCCTGGCAGCCCTTGTCGAACGCCGCCTGCCAGGCCGCACCGGCCTGGGTGGACGCCGGACGCAGGCAGCGCAGCTGGATCGCATGACCATCGCGGTACCAGTAGTGCTCCACGTAGGCCATGGTCGAGCCGGCCTCGTTGGCGGTGTAGAGGACGTTGTCCGGCCCGCCGGTGTTGCTGACGCTGCGGATCGCCTGGTAACCCGGCAGGCCTTGCGCCTTGGAGTTGGCCTGGCTGACGTACTGCTGGAAGCCGCCCATGTCGCCGACCTGCTTGACCGTCACCGAGACGCGGGCGAGCGTGTTGCGTGCGGTGGGCGAGGGATCGGGCACCTGGAACACCCGCACCTCGGGATCGCCCTGGGTCTCCATGATCCCGATCCAGTTGTCCGGGGTGCTGAAGGAAACGGTGCCATTGGCCATGGTGACGTCGGTGGCGAACAACGGGCCGCTGGCGAGCAGGGCGGTGGCGATCAGGGCGAGGCGGGACAGATGCATGCGGGCTCCGGGCGGGGCCGGGTTCGGCCGGGTCGGGAAGGGTGTCCCCCAGCATAGCCGCTGCGGGACACCCTGCGTGCCGATGCCCGTCACAACCGGAGGCCCGTGCGGGGCAGGATAGGCGGGTCGGCCGCGGCGTATACTCGGCCGGCTGTTTTTGGAGATGGGGGGATCCGTGAGCGATCGCGGCGGTGGCGATTTCCGCAAGTCCGGGCCGATCCCGCTGGAAGCGGTGACCGCGGCTTCGCGCGCCGGTCGGTCCGGAGGATCGCAGCGGACGTCGTCCGCGCTTGACCGTCCCCCAGCCCGTTTGCCGTCGGCGCCCGCCGCTGCACGGCACGGGAGCCGGCGGAGCATCCCGGCACCGGAAGCCTTCTCCGGACCGGTTTTCGTGCGGGGCGGAGCCCCGCGTTGTCTTGCGATGAACGGATTGATCGACCGATGAATACGCTGGAAAAGCAAGCCGAAGTCACCCGTCTGCTGCATTCGGCACAGGCCGGCGATCCGGACGCGCTGGACGAGGCGTTGCGGCAGATGTACGGCGCCCTGCACCGACTGGCCGGCGCCCAGCTCCGCCAGAACAGCAGCGAGCGCACGCTCAGCGCCACCGCGCTAGTGAACGAGGCCTATCTCAAGGTGTTCGGCGGCGGCGGCACTCCGGAGTGGGAGAACCGTGGTCACCTGCTGGGCGTGGCCGCCCGCGCCATGCGCGAGGTGCTGGTCGATTCCGCCCGCCGGCGACAGGCGTCCAAGCGGCCGCAGTCGGTCGACCGTATCGAGTTGTCGGAGATTTCCGGCGCGCTGGCGCACCAGATCGACTACGCCGCGCTGCTGGAGTGCATGGAGGCGCTGGAACAGATCGATCCGCGTCAGGCCAGCATCGTGTCGATGCGTTTCTTCGTGGGCCTGACCGCCGAGCAGATCGGGGCCGCGATGGGTATTTCCCCGGCCACCGTGCAGCGCGAGTGGCGTCTGGCCCGCGCCTGGCTGCAACGCGAACTCGAAGGCTGAGGGCTTCTCCTGGACGACCTTCCGCCTCGCGCGATGCGCGAGGTTCCGTCGTCGTGCCTGCCGCACCCCGAGGCCAAATAAATGAACGAAGCCTGAATATTGGCTGAGATGGGGTGACCAAGACCGCGGTCCCGCCGCGCACTAACCCGGTGGAGGGGCTCGCAACGCCCCGACGAACACGCTCGCTAGGGCACGTTCCGCATCGACCGGCGGGACTCCGGTGGCGGTCGGTTCCATTTCTGCAGCCAGGGGGGCATCGCATGGCGTCAGGTACGGGAGATGCGGCGGGTTTCCGCGGCGTTCCGGCCGTGTCGTGCGTGCCTGCCCGGGTCCGTCCTCATCACCGGTAGACCCTCTTCGAAGGAGACATCGCATGGCCAAGCAAAGCAGTCAGAAATTCATCGCGAGAAACCGCGCGCCGCGTGTGCAGATCGAGTACGACGTCGAGGTCTACGGCGCGCAGAAGAAGGTGCAGGTGCCGTTCGTGATGGGCGTGATGTCCGACCTGTCCGGTGCCAACAACGCCGAACTCCCGGCGGTCGAGGACCGCAAGGCACTCGAGATCGACGTCGACAATTTCGACCAGCGCCTGCAGTCGATGAAGCCGCGCGTTTCCTTCGCGGTGCCCAACACGCTCACCGGCGAGGGCAGCCTCAACGTCGACATCACCTTCGAGAGCATGGACGACTTCTCGCCGGCCGCGGTGGCCCGCAAGGTCGCGCCGATCGCCAAGCTGCTCGAGGCGCGCACCCAGCTGGCCAACCTGGCCACCTACATGGACGGCAAGGCCGGTGCCGAGAAGCTGATCGCCCAGGCGATCAACGACCCGGCGCTGCTGCAATCACTGGCGTCGGCACCCAAGCCCGGCGACGAAGGCAAGGACGGGGAGTAAGCAGACATGGCAACCGAGAAACTGGCCGAACAGGGCGCTGCCGCCACTGCCGAAGCGAGCGATTTCGCCGCGCTGCTCAACAAGGAGTTCAAGCCCAAGAGCGAGCGCGCCAAGGAAGAGGTCGAGTCCGCCGTCCGCACGCTCGCCGAGCAGGTGCTGAGCAAGGCCGACATCGTCTCGGACGATGTGACCCAGACGATCAATGCCTACGTGGCCGAGCTCGACCGCAAGATCAGCGAGCAGCTCAACCACGTCATGCACCACGAGGATTTCCAGAAGCTGGAGAGCGCGTGGCGCGGCCTACACTACTTGGTCAACAACACCGAGACCGACCAGCTGCTGAAGATCCGCGTCATGAACATCTCCAAGAAGGAGCTGGGCAAGACGCTCAAGCGCTACAAGGGCACCGCCTGGGACCAGAGCCCGATCTTCAAGAAGGTGTACGAGGAAGAGTACGGCCAACTCGGTGGCGAGCCCTATGGTTGCCTGGTCGGCGACTACTACTTCGACCACAGCCCGCCGGACGTGGAGATGCTGGCCGGCATCGCGCAGGTGGCCTCGGCCGCGCACGCGCCGTTCATCGCTGCGGCGAACTCCAGCCTGATGGGCATGGAGAGCTGGAACGAGCTGTCCAACCCGCGCGACCTGGCCAAGATCTTCTCCACGCCGGACTATGCCTCCTGGCGTTCGCTGCGCGAATCGGAGGATGCCAAGTACCTCGGTCTGGCGATGCCGCGCACGCTGGCGCGCCTGCCTTACGGCGCGTCCACCAATCCGGTGGAAGAGTTCGACTTCGAGGAGGACACCGCGGGTGCCGACTCCTCCAAGTACACCTGGCAGAACGCGGCCTATGCGATGGCGGTGAACATCAACCGCTCGTTCAAGGAATACGGCTGGTGCTCGCGCATCCGCGGCATCGAGTCCGGCGGCGCGGTGGAAGGCCTGCCGGTACATGCGTTCCCGACCGACGACGGCGGCGTGGACATGAAGTGCCCGACCGAGATCGCGATCACCGACCGCCGCTCGGCCGAACTGGACAAGATGGGCCTGATGCCGCTGGTCCACCGCAAGAACTCGGACATGGCCGCCTTCATCGCCGCGCAGTCGCTGGCCAAGCCGGAGGAGTACGACGATCCGGACGCCACCGCCAACGCCGCGCTGAGCTGCCGCCTGCCTTACCTGTTCGCCGCCAGTCGCTTCGCGCATTACCTGAAGTGCATCGTGCGCGACAAGATCGGCTCGTTCTCCAGCCGCGACCAGATGCAGAGCTGGCTGACCAACTGGGTCATGAACTACGTCGACGGCGACCCGGCCAACTCCAGCGAGGAGACCAAGGCGCGCAAGCCGCTGTCGGCCGCCGAGGTGGTGGTGGAGGAGGTCGAGGGAGCTCCCGGCTACTACACCTCCAAGTTCTACCTCAAGCCGCACTACCAGCTAGAGGGGCTCACCGTCTCGCTGCGACTGGTGTCGCGCCTGCCGTCCGCGGCCAAGGCCTGATCCGTCGGCGCGGCACGGGACGTTCCCGTGCCGCGTCGCCACGCAGCAGTTCATGGATGCGACGGGGAACGGTCGCTTCCTGCAGTGCCCACGGCGGCCACAGGCCGGCGACGTTCCCTTCAAGCAACCACGGATCGACCGGTGCGGGTGCGTTCCCGAACGGCGTCATCCATCCATCACAGGTGATCGAGGAGAGGTTCCATGGCATTCGACATGCACATCAAGTTCGGCTCGGGCAAGGTCAAGATCGAAGGCTCGTCCAAGCACAAGAAGCACACCGGCGAGATTCCGATCCTCGCGTGGTCGTGGGGCGCCAGCAACACCGGCGACCTGCACGGTGGCTCCGGTGCCAGCGGCGGCAAGGCCCACGTGCAGGACATCTCCGTCACCAAGTACGTCGACACCAGCTCCAGCGCGCTGCTCAACGCGGTGTGCACGGGCGGCCGTATCGATCAGGCCTGGCTGTACGTCACCAACGCCACCGGCGAGCAGACCGACTTCCTCACGATGGAGCTGAGCGAGGGCATCCTGGTCACCTCGTACTCCACCGGCGGCAGCGGCGGCGAAGACCGCCTGACCGAGAACATCACCCTGCACTTCGGCAAGTTCAAGTACTCGTTCCAGCCGCAGGACGACAAGGGTGCCGCGCAGGGCGGTTCGAAGGACTTCACCTTCGACATCCAGGCGGTGGCCGCGGCCTGACGGCCCGGGCCTGCACGCGTCCTTCCTGCTGACCAAGGCGTTCTTCAAGTGGAAAATTCCGCGGAAAACCTGCTCCGGGACGGCCGGCTGGACGAGGCGCTGCAGGCCCTCACCACCCAGGTGCGGTCGCATCCTTCCGATGCGCCGCACCGCGTTTTCATGTTTCAGCTGCTGGCCGTGCTCGGCCAGTGGGAGCGGGCACAGAACCAGCTGAAAGTGGCCGGTGAACTGGATCCGGCCAATACGCTCATGGTCGGTGCCTACCGCGTGGCGCTGGCCGGCGAGATGCAGCGCGCCGAAGTCATGGCGGGGCGGCGCTCGCCGGTGATGATCGGCGAGCCCGAGCCCTGGATCGCCCTGCTGCTGCAGGCATTGAAGTTGACTGCGGAAGGCCGGGTCGCCGAGGCGCAGGCGTTGCGCGGTGAGGCCTTCGAGCAGGCGCCGATGGCGGCCGGCAGCATCGACGGCGTGCCGTTCGAATGGATCGCCGACGCCGATCCGCGCTTCGGTCCGTGCCTGGAAGTGATCACCCAGGGCGGCTACGCCTGGGCACCGTTCTCGCGCATCCTGTCGCTGTCGTTCGACGAGCCGAGCGACCTGCGCGACAAGGTGTGGTCGCCGGTGCAGATCACCTGGACCAACGGCGGCCAGGCGATCGGCTTCGTGCCATGTCGCTATCCGGGCGCCGAGTCGGCCTCCGAACCGGCGCTGGCGCTGGGCCGGCGCACCGACTGGATCGACCTCGGGCACGACCTGCAGATCGGTGCAGGACAGCGCATGCTGGCCACCGACGAGGGCGACTACCCGCTGCTGGACGTCCGCTCGATCACCTTCGACCACGACTGAGCGGGAGACCGCCGTGGCCGAACTGACCACCCAGGAACGGCTGCAGCCCTCGCTGCTCGACCGGCTGACCGACGACGAACCGGGCCAGCGCGAGGAGAGCCGCGAGAAGCGGGTGATCTCCGCCAGCCGGCTGCGCGAGTGCGTCACCCGCGATATGTCCTGGCTGCTCAACTGCGTGAACCTCGGCGTTGACGAGGATCTCGCCGACTTTCCGGAAGTGACCCGCTCGGTGGTCAACTTCGGCATTCCCGATCTCACCGGCTCGGCGCTTTCCGGCGTCGACGCCGCGGTGCTGCAGCGGCAGATCCGCGCGGCGATCGTGGCGTTCGAGCCGCGGCTGATCGCCAGCACGCTGCAGGTTACGGTCAACATGGACACCGATCGCATGGACCGCCAGTCGCTGGTGTTCAACATCGAGTCCGACATGTGGGCACAGCCGATCCCGCTGAAGCTCTATCTGAAGACCGAGGTCGACTTGGAGACCGGCACCTTCCACGTCTCGGAGGGCTTCGGCTGAGCGCGCCATGGACCCCCGCCTGATCCGCTACTACAACCGCGAGCTGCAGCACGTCCGGGAGATGGGCGGCGAGTTCGCCCGCGAGTACCCGAAGATCGCCGGCCGCCTGGGCCTGGAAGGCTTCGAGTGCGCCGACCCCTACGTCGAGCGCCTGCTGGAGGGCTTCGCCTTCCTCGCCGCGCGCGTGCAGCTCAAGCTCGACGCGCAGTACCCGGTGTTCACCCAGCATCTGCTGGAGATGGTCTACCCGCACTACCTCGCCCCGGTGCCGTCGATGGCGGTGGTGCAGCTGCAGCCGGACCTGAAGGAGTCCGCGCTGGCCGGCGGTCACGTCGTGGCGCGGCACACTGCACTGCGCAGCCAGACCGGTCGCGACGACCGCACCGCCTGCGAGTACCGTACCGCGCACGACGTCACGCTGTGGCCGCTGGAGCTGGCCGAGGCGAAGTATTTCGAGACGCCGGCAGCGGTTGCCGCGGCGGGCATCCCGATCCCCGAGGGCAAGCCGGTCCGCGCCGGCCTGCGGCTGAAGTTCCGTGTCACCGCTGGTGTGCCGGCCCATGCGCTGGCGCTGGACCGGCTGCCGATCTTCATCGCCGGCGCCGACGAGCTGCCCAAGCGCCTGTACGAGCAGTTGCTCGGCAACGCGGTCGGCTACCTGGTGCGGACCCACGGCGCCAGCGGTCCGGTCAGTGCCAGTTACCCGGCCGAGGCGATCCTGCCGCGCGGGTTCGCCGACGAGGAGGCACTGATTCCCTACACGGCGCGTTCGTTCAGCGGCTATCGCCTGCTGCAGGAATATTTCGCCTGCCCGGAGCGCTTCCTGTTCGCCGAGTTCACCGGCCTGCGCCAGGTGCTGGCCCGCGCGCAGGGCAGCGAATTCGAGATCGACGTGCTGCTGGACCGCAGCGTGCCGCGCCTGCACAACGCCGTGGATGCGGGCAACTTCAGGCTGTTCTGCACGCCGGCGATCAACCTGTTCCCGCGTCGTGCCGACCGTATCCACCTGCAGCCCGGCAAGAGCGAATACCACGTGCTGGCCGATCGCACCCGGCCGATGGATTTCGAGATCCACTCGATCAGCGAGGTCGACGGCTTCGGCGACCGGCAGGAGCCGGAGTTGCGCTTCCAGCCGTTCTACGGCTGCGACGAGCGCAGCTGGCACAGCGGCACCGCCGCGTTCTACACGGTGCGCCGCGAGCCGCGCCTGCTCTCCTCGCGCCAGCAACTGCACGGTGCGCGCTCGAGTTACGTCGGGCACGAGCTGTTCGTCTCGCTGGTCGATGCGCGCGACGCGCCTTACTCGACCTCGCTGCGCCAGATCGGCATGCAGTTGCTGTGCACCAACCGCGATCTGCCGTTGCACATGCCGGTGGGCAAGGGCACGACCGACTTCACCATGGAAGCCGGGGCTCCGGTGCAGGCGATCCGCTGCGTGGCCGGGCCGACCAAGCCGCGCGCGCCGACGGCGACCGGCGAGACCGCCTGGCGCCTGCTCAGCCACCTGCAGCTCAACTACACCTCGCTGCTCGGCGAGGGTGCCGACCAGGGTGCCACCGCGCTGCGCGAGATGCTCACGCTGTATTGCGACGAGTTCGATTCCGGCGCCCGCCGGCAGATCGAAGGCGTGAAGTCGGTGCGCTCGGCGCCGATCGTGCGACGCATCCCGGTGCCCGGACCGATCAGTTTCGGCCGCGGGCTGGAGATCACGCTGACCTGCGACGACAGCGCGTTCGAGGGCACCGGTGCCTACCTGCTCGCGTCGGTGATGCAGCACTTCTTCGCGCGCTACGTCTCGGTGAACTCCTTCACCGAGACCGTGCTGCGCACCCTGGAACGCAACGAGGTGGCCCGATGGCCGGCACAGCTGGGCAAGCGCCAGACCCTGTAGCGCCGCTCGCGGCGCTGCGGGACGAGCCGGAACGCTTCGATTTCTTCGACGCGGTCCGGCGGATCGAGTGCGCGCACCCGGACAAGCCGCGACTGGGCGAGTCGACCAAGCCGTCGGAAGATCCGGTGCGGCTGCGCCATACGCCTTCGCTGGCCTTTTCGCCGCGCAGCCTCGACCGCTTCGAGCCGGCTTCCGGCGAGCAGCCACACCGCCTGTACGGCCTGTTCCTCGGCCTGTTCGGTCCGAACGCGCCGCTGCCGCTGCACCTGACCGAGTACACCATCGATCGCCAGATCAACGCGCGCGACCGCACGTTCAGTGCGTTCGCCGACATCTTCCACCACCGGATGATGAGCCTGTTCTACCGGGCCTGGGCGGATGCGCAACCCACCGTGCAGTACGACCGGCCGAAGCAGGACCGCTTTGGTTCCTACGTCGGTGCGCTGGTCGGCCTGGCGACCCCGCATGCCGGCGATCGCGACGCGATGCCCGACCGCTTCAAGCGCTTCTTTGCCGGCCGCCTGCTGACCCAGGCGCGCAGCCCGGAAGGGCTGCGCCAGCTGCTGCAGGATTTCTTCCGCGTGCCGGTGCGGGTGCTGGAGTACGTCGCCGAGTGGATGCGCCTGCCGGACGAGTCGCACCTGCGGCTGGGGTCGTCTCCCCAGGTGGCCGGGCTGGGCCGCACGGCGGTGCTGGGCGATGCGGTATGGGAGGCGCAGCAGCGCTTCCGCCTGCGCATCGGGCCGCTCGATGCCGCGCAGTTCCGTCACTTCCTCCCGGGTGAGGAGGCCTTGCAGCAGCTCGTCGCCGCGGTCAGGACCTACGTCGGCGAGGAAAAGGCCTGGGACGTGCAGCTCGTGCTCCGGCGCGAGGACGTGCCGGTCACCCGCCTGGGCCAGTCCGGCCGCATGGGGCTGACCACCTGGCTGGGCCGGCGCGACCAGCTCACCGATGCCGACGACGTCGTGCTGCGTCCTGCGGGCTGAAGAGGATGCGCATGCCGACGATCGTCACTGATTTCCGCTTCCTGTCCTGCGCCCTGCGCGCGGGCACCCACCGCTAACCTCGCAAGGATCCACGCCATGGCCGACATCAGCCGCAGCGCCCTTTTCGGCAAGCTCAACAAAATCGCCTACCGGGGCATCGAGAGCGCCACCGTCTTCTGCAAGCTGCGGGGCAACCCGTACATCGAGCTGGTGCACTGGATCCACCAGATCCTGCAACTGCAGGATTCGGACCTGCACCACATCGTCAAGCAGTTCAACCTCGATCCGTCGAACCTGGTGCGCGACGTCACCGACGCGCTGGATCGCCTGCCGCGCGGCTCCACCAGCATTTCGGACATCTCCAGCAACGTGGAGGAAGCGGTCGAGCGCGCCTGGGTGTTCGCCACGCTGATGTTCGGCGAGGCGCAGGTGCGCACCGGCTACCTGATCGTCGGCATCCTGCAGACGCGCAGCCTGCGCAATGTGCTGGTGGGCATCTCCAAGGAGTTCGAGAAGATCAAGCTGGAGACGCTCACCGATCGCTTCGAGGAAGTGGTCGACGGCTCGCCGGAGAACAATCAAGCCGCCTCCGACGGCTTCAGGATGGGCGGCGCCGTACCCGGCGAAGCCAGCGGCGCGATGGGCCCGGCGCAGATGGGCAAGCAGGAGGCGTTGCGCCAGTTCACCGTCGACCTCACCGAGCAGGCGCGCAGCGGCAAGCTCGACCCCATCGTCGGCCGCGACGACGAGATCCGCCAGGTGGTGGACATCCTGATGCGGCGTCGGCAGAACAACCCGATCCTGGTCGGTGAGGCCGGCGTCGGCAAGACCGCGGTGGTGGAAGGCTTCGCCCAGCGCATCGTGCGCGGCGACGTGCCGCCGTCGCTGAAGGACGTGGAGCTGCGCACGCTGGACGTGGGCCTGCTGCAGGCCGGTGCCAGCATGAAGGGCGAGTTCGAGCAGCGCCTGCGCTCGGTGATCGAGGAAGTGCAGGCCAGCCCGAAGCCGATCATCCTGTTCGTCGACGAGACCCACACCCTGGTCGGCGCCGGCGGTGCCGCCGGCACCGGCGACGCGGCCAACCTGCTCAAGCCGGCGCTGGCGCGGGGCACCCTGCGCACCATCGGCGCCACCACCTTCGCCGAGTACAAGAAGCACATCGAGAAGGACCCCGCGCTGACCCGCCGCTTCCAGACCGTGCAGGTCGACGAGCCGAGCGAGGAGAAGGGCATCCTGATGATGCGCGGCGTGGCCAGCGTGATGGAGAAGCACCACCGCGTGCAGATCCTCGACGAGGCGCTGGAGGCGGCGGTGAAGCTGTCGCATCGCTACATCCCCGCGCGCCAGCTGCCGGACAAGGCGGTCAGCCTCCTCGACACCGCCTGCGCCCGCGTCGCGGTCAGCCAGCACGCGGTGCCGCCGGAAGTGGACGACACCCGCAAGCGCATCGAGGCGCTGGAGACCGAGCTGGCGATCATCGTCCGCGAGAAGACCGTGGGTGTCGACGTGACCGAGCGTGAGGCCCTGGTCAACGAGAAGCTGGCTACCCAGCGCGAGCGTCTGGAGAAGGTGGAAGCCGACTGGGCCGCCGAGAAGGTGCTGGTCGAGCAGATCCTCGCCATCCGCGCCAGGCTGCGCGGCGACAGCGCGCCGGTGGAAGGCACCGGCAGCAAGCTGGAGGCCTCGGCCGAAGCGACCGCCGTGGCCGAGGATCCCGCCGCCGCCGTCGAGTTCGACGATGCCGCCCGCGCCGCGGCGCTGGAGGAGCTCAAGAAACTGCAGGCCCAGCTCACCGAGCTGCAGGGTGAGAACCCGCTGATCCTCCCGACCGTGGACATGGTCGCGGTCGGCGCGGTGGTCTCGGACTGGACCGGCATCCCGGTCGGCCGCATGGTCAAGAGCGAGCTGGAAACGGTGATGAACCTTGCCGGCCTGATGGGCAAGCGGGTGATCGGCCAGGACCACGCGATGGAGATGATCGCCAAGCGCATCCAGACCAGCCGCGCGGGCCTGGACAACCCGAACAAACCGATCGGCGTGTTCATGCTCGCCGGCACCTCCGGCGTGGGCAAGACCGAGACCGCGCTGGCGCTGGCCGAGGCGCTGTACGGCGGCGAGCAGAACGTCATCACCATCAACATGAGCGAGTTCCAGGAGGCGCACACGGTCTCCACCCTCAAGGGCGCGCCTCCGGGCTACGTCGGCTACGGCGAGGGCGGCGTGCTGACCGAGGCGGTGCGTCGCAAGCCGTATTCGGTGGTGCTGCTGGACGAGGTGGAGAAGGCCCACCCGGACGTGCACGAGATCTTCTTCCAGGTGTTCGACAAGGGCGTGATGGAGGACGGCGAAGGCCGCCGCATCGACTTCAAGAACACCCTGATCCTGCTCACCACCAATGCCGGCACCGAGATGATCGCCAGCATGTGCAGCGATCCGGACCTGATGCCCGACCCGGAAGGCATGGCCAAGGCCTTGCGCGATCCGCTGCTGAAGATATTCCCGCCGGCCTTGCTCGGCCGCCTGGTGACCATCCCGTACTACCCGCTCAGCCCGACCATGCTCGGCGAGATCGTCAAGCTGCAGCTCAACCGCATCAAGAAGCGCATCGAAGGCCGCTACAAGATCCCGTTCGAGTACGGCGATGACGTGGTGAAGCTGGTGGTCGAGCGCTGCACCGAGAGCGAGTCGGGCGGCCGCATGATCGACGCCATCCTCACCAACTCGATGCTGCCGGACATCAGCCGCGAGTTCCTCAACCGCACGATCGAGGGCAAGCCGATCGAGAAGGCGAGCGTGGGCGTGAAGGATGGGGAGTTCAGTTATGCATTCTGAGTCGGCCCCGGCTCCGGACGGGATCGGTCCGGACAGAGTTCGGGGGCGTGGATGCCTGGGCCTATCGGCGGGCCAGCTGACGGATGACCGGATGCGGGAAGCGATGAATCTTCATGGGCGGAGGCTGCGCCCGAGGGAAGTACGATGAACGACTACAAGAAGCTGATGAAGTTTATCGAGGCCCAGGCGCTGCTCGCTCCGGTCTCCCCGGGGGAGTCGACCCGAGACCTCTACACCTATTTCCACGAGAAGCTGGACAACCCGTCGAACGATCGCGGGGACGTCAGGGAGATGGCGAACCGGGCCCTGCGGGTGGCTGGGCTCAGGCCACGGAACTCGAGCCAGGCGTCGACCCTGGATGCGCCGGAAAACGCGGATCTGAGGGCCCGCGCCGCCGCGCTTCTGGCGATGTCGATCATTCGCGACATGAGCGAAAACGAACTGACCAGCCAGTACGCACGCCTGCGCAAGCTGAATCAGTCGGCGGTGCTCTCCGAGTTGCGCGTGACGCTCAAGAAGGGCGACGTGGTGCAGTCCCGGAAACACCCCAAGCTGGAGATGAAGAATTTTTCGAGCGCGGGAACGCGTGCCAGCATCTGGAGGCACGAAATCGAGGATGCCTATGAGAAGACGCACGGCATGCTCCTTCAGTGCGAAATGCGCTTCCTGGTCGGCGGCACGACGTTGACGGGCCCCCTCGATACGGCCTTCAGGGCGTACTTCGGGGATCCGGCGGCAGTCGTCGATACGTCGGCACTTCCCTTCAGCGATGCATCGAAGCCGGTGTGGACGCCGTCGAACCAGACGCGGCTCGAAGTGGTCCGGGAGGTGATGCGCAGGGTTTGCAGGAACTTCGTGCGGCAGTCCATCCGCATCTACTTCGGTGGGCGCAGTATCGATGACGGCACGTTTGCCTACGTCAGCGGGAAAACCAATCCCACCAAGATCCACGTCGGCGGGCAGTTCTTCACCAAGGGGAAGGAGGGTCTTGCCAGCGAGGCCGGCACCATCGTGCACGAGTGCACACATACCTTTGCCGGAACGAAGGATCACAAATACCGCGACGACCCCTGCAAGCAGCTGGCGATCAACGATCCGGCCAAAGCCATGGCCAATGCCGACAGCTACAAGTTCTTCGTCGAGGCCGCGTTCGGATCGTGACCGGGCGCGAAGTGTGCCGGGAGATCACTGGCTGCGCTCATTCCCGGCACCCGCCGCCACCGAGGTGCCGGGATGGGATGGAATTCGGTAGTCGGAGCCGGACGCGAGGACATGGTTCCGGAGCCGCCGACGTCAAGCCAGCCGGGCTCTCCCTATGGGGGGCGTGGCTGGAAAGGGCGCTCCAGGGCCTGGAGGCCGGGAGAGCGCACGGGGATTCTGGCCAGCGGCTGCCGGCGCGAGGTGCCAGGAAATACATGTCGGGCGGGCGATCAGAACGCCTGCCGCAGACGCCAACCATGGGGTGATAGCCGTGATCGAATACTACGACCTTGGACCGGACAAGAAGCTCAACGAAATCGTGATGGCCGGCAGCCACGACGCCGGCATCACCGGCGGCGGGAGCAACGTGCAGACCCAGGACCGGGACATCTACGAGCAGGCCAAGGCCGGCGTGCGCATCTTTGACCTGCGCATCGCGCTGGCGACGACGGGAGGAACGCACGACGGCGCAAAGCTCGCCGAACTGAAGGCCTTCCATGCCGACAAGAAGCTGGTGTCGAACAGGACGACCACCCGCCACGTGGGCAGCCTGGGCACCACCCAGCAGGTCGAGCGGAGCAAGCTGCGAGGCGGCGCCTTCGGCATGAACCTGAGCAACATGCTCAGCCAGGCCAAGCGCTTCGTCGACGAGAATCCCAACGAGTTCCTGCTGCTGAAGTTCGACAAGTCGACGAACTGGCTGCTGATCGCCGAGGCCTGCGTGAACTATCTCGACAGCGCGCTGTACACCGGGGGCGGCAATCTCAATACCAAGACCCTGCGCGACCTTCGTGGCAAGGTCGTCCCGCTGTTCGTCGAGTCCGGCATGCAGGCCTTGCGCTCCGCGAACGTCAACGGGCCGGGCATCGGCATCCTGGGCATCAAGAACATGAAGGATGACAAGGGTGGTTACAACGACCGCTACGAAGGCATCCAGTATTACGGCAAGGGTGGCACCAATCCCTTCAGCCCGTTCAAGAAAACCAAGCAGAACGTCACCAAGCAGTCCGATCTGATGAAGAAGGGTGGCCAGGGCAACCCTGCGGTCATGGGCATGATGTACTGGACGAGCACGGGCCTGTTCGAGAGCATCAAGGATCGCAACGACGGCATGTGGACGCAGCCCAACGTGGACAAGCTCAAGCGCATGTGGTCCCAGGGGCTGGAACAGGCGATCCAGGATCGCGCGGGCAAGTACGCGCAGATCAATGGCTTTGGTGGAGGGCAGCGGTTGAAGGCGTTCCTGCCCAATTTCGTGATGATCGATTTTGCCGACCCGACGAAATGCGGGGAGATCTTCGAGCTCAACACCACGCCGGTCACCGTGATGGTGGACGCTTTCGGCCTCGGCCAGCACCGTATCCGCCAGGCCTGAATTGTTGGGGGGCCTTGCCGCGCAGGGCCCGCCGCGAGTTTCGGGACGTGCGCCGGTATCGCGCATCCAGCCACCCGCCTACCTCGGTTGCTGGGAGGAGCGGGATGATCCGGCCGCACGTGGGTCCAGGGAGTCGGGAGGGAGCAAACGCATGGCTGCAGACAGCTTCGAATACGAGGTGGCCAGGGGGACGAGAAATTCGGCCGATCCGCATGACGACCCCGGTGCGCGCTGCGCCGCCGGTGGACGGCGCGCAGTGAAGGAAACCGACCCGAACCGCATTCCGATCATCCGCGAGTGGGAGTACGCATCCGGTCGTGTCATCGCCTTTTCCAGGATCGACTCATGCCTCGGTGCCATCCAGATCGCCGACAACCGACGGCTGAGAGGTGCCCACTTCTCGATGTTCGCCTCCGGCTTGCCCTACGACACGGTGCAGTTCGCGGCGGCGATGGCCGCCGCGGGCTTCCAGGCGAACCTGCCGATCCTGTATTTCGGCGGCGGCGTCCAGGACTGGCTTCAGGGCCTGGGCATGAATGCCTACATGGGCGTTGCCCCGTTCGCGCACCCGGTCGCCGACGCCGCCCAGCGGCAATGGATCTTCGAAATGGACAATGGTGCGTTCACCTACCACTCGATGGCGTAGCACGGGCGGCGTCGCGCAGGCAGCGCGCGGCGCCGCGGATCGGGAGAGCCGGATGATGGGAAAATCAGCGGACGGGCGGGGATTCCGGCGATGGTCGCCGGTATGGCTGGCGATGCTGGCACTGGCTGCGATGGGAGAGGTACAGGCGATGGGAAAGATGTGCATGTTTTCCGCGGTGCAAGGTGTGGTGACCGAGCACGGCAAGCCGGTGCAGGGCGCGGTGATCCGGCGTGGCTTCTTCTGGCACTGGAAGAGCGAGCGCGGCTCGGACGAGGCGACCACCGACGAGCAGGGGCACTTCGCGCTGCCCGCGATATGGCGCAGCTCGCTGTTCGGCGCGCTGCTGCCGCATGAGCCGGTGGTGGAGCAGCAGATATCCATCGAGTACGGCGGCAGGAGCTACGTCGCGTGGAGTTTCATGAAGGGCTCGTATCGGGAAAACGACGAGCTGTTCGGGCGTCCGCTGGAGCTGCGCTGCCCGCTCGAGAACGAGCCGGTCAAGCACCGGCTCAAGGAAGACCATGTCGAGCACGACATTTTCGGGATCTGCGAACTGCCCTGAACAACCTCCGGACAAATGGACACTGTCATGACGGACTTCACGCCAACCGAAGCAGCACGCATCGCCAGGGGCGTCTACGGCCTGCGCACCGAAACCGTATCGGGACTGGCGCGAAATCATCGCGATCTGGGCTGCGAGGGCATGTTCGCGGTTGACGACAGCTCGCGCTTTGTCGGCCGCTCCGGTGGCCTGGTCGTGTGCAAGAAGCTCACCGGCTTCGGCTACATCGCCGCCGGCGAGGGACGCCGGCAGGGCGAGGTGCTGATCGCGACGCGCGGCACCGACATGCCGCTGGACTGGCTCAGCAATTTCAACATCGGCGTACAGATCGGACCGGGTGGGCACCTGGTTCATGCCGGCTTCCACGACATCTGGAAATCGTTCGCCGCCGACATCGCCGAATTCCTGCGCGGGCGCAATCCGTCGGTGGTCCACTGCGTGGGGCACAGCCTCGGCGGCGCCCTGGCCAATCTCAACGCCGACTACCTGAGCAGCAAGGGCGTGGCGAGCGTGCGCCTGTACACCTTCGGTGCGCCACGTGCCGGTACGGTGCCATTTGCCCGCGCGCTGACCCGGCGGGTCGGAGCCGCCCACATGTACCGTGTCCACCACCGTTCGGATCCGGTGCCGATGATCCCCGTGTTTCCGTTCCAGCATGCGCCTGTCCGCGGGACCATGTACGAGCTGACCGGCCGGCACACGGGGCTGATCAACAGCCAGGCGCATTCGATGCTGGGCAGCTACATGCCGGGTGTCGACGAACTGGACTGGCTGGCGCTGGCCCGCCAGGGGCAGGACGCCATGGCCGACGCGCACACGCAATCCTGGCTCGACCAGGTCGCCGGAGGCGGTGGTGGGATCATCCCCTTCGGCGCCCGCGCACTGCAGATGATCGGCCGCGCGCTGGGCTGGTTGCTGCGGCAGGTGCGGAATGTCCTGGTGGGCGTGCTGGGAACGGCGGCCACGGTGGGAATGACGGTGCTCGACCAGCTGGCCTGGATGATCAGCCAGGCGGCACAGTTGTCGATCAGCATGTCTTCCTACGTTGGCACGCTCATCGCCGCGATCTTCCGCTTCCTTGGCCGTACCGTCATGACCGGCGTGTCGATGACGATGGCCTTTGTCCGCTGGGTGCTCGATCTGCTCTACAGCAGCCTGGGCAACGTCGCCCGGCTCGCGCTCTCCGTGCTGAACTAGGGCGCGGGCGAGGCATCCGCCGGCGGGTGCCCCGCGGGGCGTCCTGGGGGCTTCTCCGCCACCTGGACGGAAGCGGCGGTATGACCCCGGGGTCGGGAAGGGGGCGGCCCTGGCCGGCCCCGGGCGCCCGTACCCGACGCGGCCCGCGGCTGTGCCGGCCCTCGCCCGCGGGCGATTGTGACGGCGTGATCAATTCCGCGGGTCTTTTACGCACCTAACCATGGAGCGCCATGCCGGCCGGTCGTCGCAGACGGGCCCAGGCGCACAGCCATGGGGGAGGTGCCGGATGTTCCAGTCATGCCGTTTGCTTGCATTCGCCGCGCGTCGTGCCGCGGATGCGGGGCGCTGAGCCATGCCGCAGCCTGCAGCCCGCGTGAGCGATATGCACGTCTGCCCGATGGTGACGGGTGTGGTGCCGCACGTCGGTGGTCCGGTCAGCCCGCCCGGCAAGCCGACCGTGCTGATCGGCGGTCTGCCCGCCGCCCGGATGGGCGACATGGCGATCTGCGTCGGGCCGCCGGACACCATCGTGATGGGGGCGCCGACCGTGCTGATCGGCGGTCAGCCCGCCGCGCGGATGGGTGACACCTGCTCGCATGGCGGCACCATCGTGCTGGGCTGTTTCACCGTGCTGATCGGTTGAGGGGGATTCCATGCGATCCGCGACCCGCTCGATCCCTTCCCGTCGCAAGGCCCCGCCGCTCTCCCCAGCGGGCCGGGCATTTGCGAGCCAGCTGCAGGAAGCCATGCGGGTACACCAGGCCGGCGACCTGGACGCGGCCGAGCGCCTGTACGGAGAGGTGCTCGAGCTGCATGCGGCGCAGCCCGATGCGCTGCACTTCCTCGGCGTGCTGGCGCATCAGCGCGGGCGCAGCGACGAGGCGGTGCTGCTGATCAGCTCGGCGCTGAAGATCATTCCGAAGCACCCGGACGCGCACAACAACCTGGGCAACGTGCACAAGGAGTGCGGCCGGCTGGCCGATGCCGAGCGCTGCTACCGCAGGGCGCTGGCCTGTGCACCGGAGCACTACCAGGCGCAAAGCAATCTCGCCGTGGTGCTGGAGGCGCAGGAGCGGCTGGACGAGGCGTTCGAGGCCTACTCGAAGCTTATCCAGCAGGCGCCGACCTACGCCCACGGCTACCACCGGCTCGGCCTGTTCCTGCGCAACTACGCGCAGAACGAGGAGCACCTGGAGCAGTCGGCCGAGTGCTTCCGCCAGTCGTACGAGCACGACCCGGCCAACGTGCGCGCGCTCGAAGGGGTGGGCGTGGCGCTGTACATGCTCCATCGGCATGACGAGGCCGCCGATGTCTATCGCCAGTGGCTGGAGCGCGAGCCGGACAACCCGGTGCCGCGCCACATGCTCGCCTCCTGCGGCGCCACCGAGGCGCCGCCGCGCGCGGCCGACGACTATGTGCGCGATGTCTTCGACGGCTTCGCCGAGAGCTTCGACGAACAGCTGATCCAGAATCTCGGCTACCGGGCGCCGGAGGTGCTGGTGGGCATGCTGGATGAGGTGACGCCTGCCGACGGCGCCTCGCTCGACGTGCTCGACGCCGGCTGCGGCACCGGCCTGTGCGCGCCGCTGCTGCGCGAGCGCGCGCGCCGGCTGGTCGGGGTGGACCTGTCCGGTGGCATGGTCGACAAGGCCCGGTTGCGGGGAGGCTACGACGCGCTGGAAGTGGCCGAACTCACCGCCTGGCTGGAGGCGCATCCGCAGGCATTCGACCTGATCGTCTCGGCCGACACGCTGGTGTACTTCGGCCAGCTCGGCCCGGTGCTCGCCGCCGCGGCCGGGGCGCTGCGCCCCGGTGGCTGGCTGGGTTTCACCCTGGAGGCGGTCGAGGGCGACGGCGAGGTGGCCGAACTCACCTCCAGCGGCCGCTACCGCCACTCCCGCTCCTACGTGGAACACCTGCTCGCGGCCAGCGGGTTCGACGCCGTCGTCGTGCGCGGCGACACCCTGCGTCGCGAAGCGGGCAAGCCCGTGCACGGCTGGGTCGTCCGGGCGCGCCGCAGCCACTCACCCGACGGCGCCTGAGCGCACTACGACGGACCCCGCCCATGGCACACGCGATCACCGTAACCAGCGACGCCGAGAGCACCCTCCTGTTCGTGCGCATGAGTGCGACCGAGGGACTCGGGCAGCTGTTCTCGTTCGAGCTGCACCTGCTCAGCGAGAACGCCGAAGTCGACCTGCGCAAGCTGCTCGGCACGCCGATGGCGGTGAAGCTGGTCGACGAGGACGGCACCACGCGCTACTTCCACGGCATCGTGGCGGAGGCCGAGCAGACCGGCTTCGAGACGATCTCCAAGGTGCGCTACGCCGGCTACCGCGTGCAGCTGGTGCCCAAGCCCTGGCTGCTGTCGCAGAAGATCGACTGCCGCATCTACACCGAGATGGACGTGCCGTCGATCGTCAAGGCGGTGCTCGGCGACATCGGCTACGCCGACGTCAAGCTCAGCCTCACCGGCAACTACCCGCAGCGCGACTACTGCGTGCAGTACCGCGAGAGCGGCCTGAACTTCATCAGCCGGCTGCTGGAGCAGGAGGGCATCTACTACTTCTTCACCCATGCGGCCAACGCGCACACCCTGGTGCTGGCCGATGCGCTGGGCGCCCATGCGGCCACCAGCGGCTTCGAGCACGTGCCGTACTGCCCGCCGACCCAGCGCGGCGGGCGGCAGGCCGGCTCGATGACCCAGTGGCGCACCGCCGAGCAGGTGCGTTCGCTGAAGGTGCAGCTCACCGACTACAACCCGCTCACGCCGAAGACCTCGCTGCTGGGCACTGCGACGCTGAGCGGCTCGGAATACCACGGCGTCGGCGGCCTGGACGTGTTCGACTATCCCGGCCCGCACGAGACCGCGGCGGACGGCAACCGCTACGCGCAGGTGCAGGTCGAGGCGCGCAACGCGCTGCACAAGGCCTGCCACGGGCAGACCGACGCCTTCGGCATCGCCTGCGGCGCGCTGTTCACGCTGCAGGACTTTCCGCTGCAGGCGCTCAACCGGGAGTACCTGGTCACCAGCACCCGCATCGAGCTGTGCGACCCCGGCTACTACGGCGGCGCGGATGCGGGCCAGGAGCCGTTCCGCTGCGACCTGCAGGCGATCCCCAGCAGCCAGCCTTTCCGCAGCCTGGCCACCGCGGCCAAGCCGCGCATCGCCGGCCTGCAGACCGCGGTGGTCTGCGGCAGCGACACCGACGAAGACATCGCAGTCGACAAGTACGGCCGCGTGCAGGTGACCTTTCCCTGGAACAAGCCGGACAAGCCCAACGCCAAGAGCTCCTGTCCGGTGCGCGTAGCCTCGCCGTGGGCCGGCAAGACCTGGGGCGCGGTCAGCATTCCGCGCGTCGGCCAGGAGGTGGTGGTGAGTTTCCTGGAAGGCGATCCCGATCGGCCGCTGATCATCGGCAGCGTCTACAACGCCGACAACATGCCGCCGTATTCGCTGCCGGACAACAAGACCCAGTCCGGCGTGAAGTCGCGCAGCCTGCTCGGCGGTGCCGACGACGCCAACGAGCTGCGCTTCGAGGACAAGAAGGGCTCCGAGCAGTTCTTCATGCACGCGCAGAAGGACATGCTCGAGGAGGTCGAGAACGACCACACGGTCACCATCGACCACGACGAGAAGGTCACGATCAAGAACGACCAGACGCTGGAGGTCGGCAACGACCAGACCGAGACGGTCAAGCACGACCGCAAGGTCACCGTGCAGAACGACGACACCCTCGACGTCACCGCCAACGGCACCACCAGCATCGGGCAGAAGTTCAAGCTCAGCGCGGGCACCGAGATCGAGCTGGTGACCGGTGCGTCCAGCATCACCATGAAGAGCGACGGCACCATCGAGATCAAGGGCGTCAACATCAAGATCACCGGCGATGTCGGGGTGAAGATCGAAGGGCAGGTCGAGGTCGGCATCAAGGCGGGCGCCACCATGGACATCGGCGCCGGCGCCAGCCTGAAGGCGCATTCGGACGCGATGCTGGAGGTAGCCGGCAGCGCGATGACCACGGTCAAGGGAGCGATGACCACCATCAAGGGCGACGCGATGACCCAGGTCTCCGGCGCCATCATCATGATCGGCTGACGGGGACGCACATGTCGGCAGTCATTCACGCCTCGGTGCAGATGGAGCTTCCCGCGGAAGCCAATGCGGTGCTTCGCGCGGAGATGACTCCGCAGGTGGCCGTGCAGGCGCTGCTCGCCGCCGGTCGCCCGCAGGACGCGCTCACCCTGCTGGCCCGCCTGCTGCCCAAGCGCTACGCGGTGGCCTGGGTGTGCCAGTGCGCGCGCGAGCAGGCGCTCACCCAGGAAGACCGCGCCGGCGCCTCGCTGGCCGAGCAGTGGGTGCGCGAGCCCAGCGAGAGCAATCGGCGCGCCGCGTTCGAGTTCGCCCACGCCGGCGGCTACAGATCGCTGGGCGCGTGGATCGCCGCCTCGGCCGGCTGGTCCGGCGGCAGCCTGGCGCCGGCCACGCAGGAGACGCCGGTGCCGCCGCCCGAGCATCTCACCGCGCGTGCCACCGTGGCGGCGATCAACCTGCTGGCGGCGCTGGAGCCGGCCGAGTTCGATGCCCGGCGCAAGGCCTTCATCGAGCGCGCGACCAGCCTGCTGCAGGCCGGAGGAGGGGAGGCATGATCCGCTGCCCCGTCCACCCGCGCCGGTCCGACTTCCGCCACGAAGAGGAGCGCTGAGCGTGTCGTCGATTCCCACCCTGGTCCTGGCGGTCACCGGCGTGCACGCGGCGCAGTTCGGCGCGCGCGGGCAGAAGGCCTTCGAGGGGCGCGATGGCAGCATCGGTCGCTCGGAGGATTGCGACTGGGTGCTCAGCGCGTCCGGCGTGTCGCGGGTGCACGCGATGATCCGCTGCCTCAACGGCATCTATTTCATCGAGGACCGCAGCACCAACGGCATGCTGCTCAACGGCGTGCCGCTGGTGAAGGGCGACCCGTCGGCGCTCAAGCATGGCGACCGCCTGCAGATCGATACCTTCGAGGTATCGGTGAGCGTGCAGGTGGCCGGCGCGGCGGCCGTTCCGCCTGCGCCCCCGGCGCCGCAGGACGTGTTCTCCACGTCGCCGCTGCCGGCGGCCGCCCCGATGCCGATGGCGCGCGATCCGCTGGACGACTTCCTCGACCTGGGCCCGGCATCCCGGCCGCCGGCCGATGCCGGGCTGATCCCCGATCCGGTGGCGCCGGCCGGGGGTTCGCTCGATCCGTTGAGTTTCCTCGACGAGCCGTTCGCGCCGTCGCCGTCTCCCGCCGCACCGTCGCCGGACTGGAACCACACGCCGGGCGTCTCCGACCACTTCCGTCCGCCGTTGCAGGAAGGCCAGCGGGCCGCCCAGATGCTGCCGGAAAACTGGGACCTGACCGTGGGCGATTTCGGTGCGCCGGCGGCATCGACGCCGGCTCCCGCTCCGGCGCCCGTCCCGGCGCCGGCCCCGCCGCCGGCCGCCTGGACGCCGCCGGCACCGGCTCCCGCGCCCGCGCCGGCCGGTGCTGCGATGCCGGCGGATATCGAGCAGATGCTGTCGATCGTGGTCGACGGCGTGATGGATGTGCTGCGCGCACGCGCGGAGATCAAGAACACCTTCCGCCTGCCGGTGACGATCATCCAGCGCTCGGAGAACAACCCGCTGAAGTTCGCGCCGAACGCGGAGGAAGCGCTGCAGAAGATCCTCTCGCCACCGAACGCGGCCTTCCTGTCCGGGCCTTCCGCGTTCGACGACGCATTCGACGATATCCGCTGCCACCAGATGGCGATGCTCGCCGGCGTGCGCGCCGCGTTCGAATCGCTGCTGGCGCACTTCAACCCCGACCGCTTCGAGCAGGAGGCCGACGGCGGCAAGCGCTCGGCGTTCGCCGGCAAGGGACGCTACTGGGAAAAGTACCGCGAGCACTTCGAAGGGCTGGCGAAGAACCCCGACGAATGCTTCCGCCGGCTGTTCGGCGACGAGTTCGCGCGGGCCTACGAAGAACAGCTGGCGCGCCTGAAGTCGGCGCGCCGCAACGCCGCGCGGCGATGACATTTCAGACACGGGCATCGATCCGATGACGCAAAACAACAAAGTGGTTTGGAGCGAAGGCCTGTTCCTGCGGCCGCAGCACCTGCAGCAGAACGAGCGCTACCTGGAGCGCTTCGTCGAGCTGCGTGCCGGTGCGCTGCGGCCGTACAGCTTCGGCTTCACCGAGCTGGAGCTGGAGGCCGACCTGTTGGCGGTGGGCAAGCTGGGCATCAAGCGGGCGCGGGGCGTGCTGCCCGACGGCACGCCGTTCGCGATGCCGTCCGACGACCCGCTGCCGCCGCCGCTGGACGTGGATGCCAACTGGCGCGACCAGACCATCTACCTGACCCTGCCGCTGCGCTCGCCGACCCAGCCGGACAGCGGCCGGCCCGAGGCGCCGGCGGAGAAGCTGTTCCGCTTCCGCGTGCGTGAGGCCGAGGTGCGCGACGCCTCCGGCAGCACCGACGGCACCGCGGTGCTGGAAGTCGGCGGCATGACCAGCCGGCTGCTGCCCGAGTCGCAACCGCTGGAGGGGCTGACCCGGCTGCCGCTGGCGCGGGTGGTGGAGTGCCGCTCCGACCGCCGGGTGATGCTTGACGAGGGTTTCATGCCGACCGGCCTGCGCTGCGAGGCGGTACCGCGGCTGGTGACCTTCCTCACCGAGCTGCTCGGCCTGCTGCACCAGCGTGGCGAGGCGCTGGCCAGCCGCGTGGCGCTGACCGATCGCGGCGGCGCCGCCGAGATCGCCGACTTCCTGCTGCTGCAGGTGGTCAACCGCTACCAGCCGCTGGTCGCCCACCTGGCCGAGGCGCCGCTGGCGCATCCGGAGGAGTTGTACCGGCTGATGGTGGCGATGGCCGGCGAGCTGGCCACGTTCACTGCGCCGGGCAAGCGGCCGCCGGCGTTCCCGGCCTATCGCCACGAGGCGCTGCGCGAGAGCTTCGAGCCGGTGATCGCCGCGCTGCGCGCCAGCCTGAGCGCGGTGATGGAACAGACCGCGCTGGCGATCCCGCTGCAACAGCGCAAGTTCGGCGTGTGGGTGGCGGTGGTGCCGGATCTCTCGCTGCTGGACACCGCCGCCTTCGTGCTGGCGGCCAAGGCCGACCTGAAGTCCGAGGAGCTGCGCCGGCAGTTGCCGGCGGTCTCCAAGATCGGCCCGGTGGAGAAGATCCGCGACCTGGTGAACCTGCAGCTGCCGGGCATCGGGCTGGCGCCGATGCCGGTGGCACCGCGGCAGATTCCCTACAACGCGGGCTACCTGTACTTCGAGTTCGACCGGCACTCGCCGATGTGGCGTGAGCTGAAGACTTCCGGCGGCATCGCGTTCCATTTCGGCAGCGAGTTCGCCGGGCTCGATCTGCAACTCTGGGCGATCCGGGGAGGGTGAGGCGGACCATGGCTTCCTTCAGTACTGCGTTGCCGTCGAGCGACCCCGATCCCGCGGTCATGGAGCGGCCTCCGCTCGTACGCCCCGTCATGTCATTCCCCTTCATGGATGCACGCGCCCGCCACCCGCGGTGCGGCGCATCCGCAAGACACCCGCAGGCCCAGCCATGAACACGCCGAACGGCCCCGGTCATCCTCCCGGTTATCCGCCGGTGCCCGACGACGCCACCATCGTGCGTCCGCGCGGCACCCAGCCCGCCGCTCCGGCACCTGCATCGCATGCGCCGCCGCCGGCAGCGCCCGCATACGCGCCTGCACCGGCCGCACCGGCACCGCGGGCCGACATCAGCGAGTTCCTCGGTGGCGGCATGAATCCGCTGGTGCAGGCGGCCGCGCCGCTGTTGCTGCTGGGCGTGCAGCTGCGCCACAGCGTGTCGCCGCCCGATGCCACGCGCCTGCGCGAGCAGGTGACCACCCAGGTGCGCCGCTTCGAGAGCCATGCCAATGCCGCCGGCCTGCCGGTGCAGACGGTCACCGCCGCGCGCTACGTGCTGTGCGCGATGCTCGACGAGTCGGTGCTCAATGCGCCGTGGGGCGAGCAGAGCGGCTGGGCGCAGAAGACCCTGCTGGTGACCTTCCACGGCGAATCGTACGGCGGCGCCAAGTTCTTCCAGATCCTGGAACGCCTGTGCGCCGACTTCAGCCGCCACATCGACCTGATCGAACTGATGTACCTGTGTCTGGCGCTGGGCTTCGGCGGGCGCTACCAGATCGAGGCGGGCGGGCGCGCCAGGCTGGCCGACATCCAGGAAGACCTCTACCGCCGGATCAAGGCGCAGCGCGCACCGGCCGCCGACGAACTGGCGCCGCACTGGCGCGGCATCGAGGACCGGCGCAATCCGCTGATCCGCTACGTGCCGCTGTGGGTGATCGCGGCCGCGGCTGCCTGCGTGCTGCTGGTGGCGTTCCTGTTCTTCTACACGCGGCTCAACACGCTGTCCGCGCCGGCCAGCGCGCAGATCGCGCAGATCGGTCTGGAGAGCGCCACGCCGCCAGACACCACGCGGCTGAACCAGGCCACGCCGCCGGCGCCGCACAAGACGCTGAAGGAACTGCTCGCACCGGAGGCGCAGGCCGGCCGGCTCGAGGTGATCGACCAGAGCGACGGCAGCGAGCTGGTGCGGTTGAGCGGCTCGGACATGTTCGCCTCCGGCGGTGTGGACGTGAGCGCCGCGGAGATCCCGCTGCTGCACCAGATCACCGCCGCGCTGAACCAGGTGCCGGGGCGGGTGATCGTGGTCGGCCACACCGACGACCAGCCGATCCACTCGCTGCGTTTCAAGGACAACTTCGAGCTGTCCGCGGCGCGCGCCCGCGCGGTGGTGCAGATCCTGGCCCAGGGGCTGGACAACCCGGCGCGACTGGAATCCAGCGGCGCCGGCTCGTCGCAGCCGATCGCACTGCCGCCGAACCTGCCGGCCAACCGCACGCGCAATCGCCGCGTGGAAATCAAGTACATCCCGGAGGGCTGAGCTCGTGAAGAAGGTGCTTTCCCTGCTCAAGTCCGGCTGGTTCATCGCCCTGGTCGGCCTGCTGCTGCTGTCGCTGCTGATCTGGCTCGGCGGTCCATACCTCGGCATCGGCGACAGCCAGCCGCTGGCCAGCCCGGTGACCCGGCTGGTGGTGATCATCGTGCTGCTGGTGATCTGGGGCGTGGTGCTGCAGATCCAGCAGATGCGCCTGCGCAGCAAGACCGCGCAGATGTCCGGCGACCTCGCCCAGCAGGACGGCGGTGCCGCCGCGCCGGCGCCGGCCGGTGACGACCGCAGCGCCAGCGAGCGCGCCCAGCTGGCCTCGCGCTTCCAGGAGGCGGTGGACACGCTGCGCAAGCGCCGCCATGGCGGCGGCAACCTGTACACGCTGCCGTGGTACGTGGTGATCGGTCCCCCCGGCTCGGGCAAGAGCACGCTGCTGCAGAACTCGGGCCTGAACTTCCCGTTGTCCGACCGCTTCGGCAAGGAAGCGCTGCGCGGCATCGGCGGCACCCGCAACTGCGACTGGTGGTTCACCGAGGAAGCGGTGTTCCTCGACACCGCCGGGCGTTACACCACGCAGGATTCCGATCGCCAGGCCGATGCCTCGGCCTGGGGCGAGTTCCTCAAGCTGCTGCGCAAGTACCGCAAGCGCCGGCCGATCAACGGCGTGCTGATCGCGATGAGCATGTCCGACCTGCTGGTGCTGGACGAGAACGCCCGGCAGGAACACGTGCAGGCCGTGCGTCGGCGCCTGGACGAACTGGCCGAGCACCTGCGCATCGGCGTACCGGTGTACCTGGTGCTGACCAAGTGCGACCTGGTGGCCGGCTTCAGCGAGTTCTTCGACGACTTCTCGCCGGAGCTGCGCAGCCAGGTCTGGGGCATGTCCTTCCCGGTCGCCAAGACCATGGACGGCAGCGCCGCCAAGGCGTTCGCCGACGAGTTCCAGCGGCTGCTCGACCGGCTCAACACGCGGGTGCTCGAGCGCGTGCATGCCGAGCCCGACCGCATGCGCCGCGCCGCGATCCTGTCGTTCCCGCAGCAGCTGGCGGCACTGCGCGACGTCGCCCGGCATTTCGTCGAGGGCGTGTTCGCGCCGAATCCCTACGGCAGCCCGACCCTGCTGCGTGGCGTCTACCTCACCTCCGGCACGCAGGAAGGCACGCCGATCGACCGCATGATGAGCGCGGTGGCGCGCACGTTCGGCGTGGACGCGGCGCGCGTGCAGGCCAAGGGGGCGCAGCAGCGCACCTTCTTCGTCGAGCGGCTGCTCAAGGACGTGCTGTTCAAGGAGTCCGGCTTCGCCGGGACCAACCCCAAGCTGGAGCGCCAGAAGATCCTGCTGCAGGCGGCGGCGTATACCGGCGTGCTGCTGCTCACCGGCCTGCTGTTCGCCGGCATGGCGATCAGCTACGGCCGCAACCGCACCTACCTGGACAACGTGCAGAAGGCGCTGGCCGCCTATCCGGCGAAGACCTCGCTGGACGACGCGCCGACCCAGAAGGCCTATTTCGCGCTGGTGCTCGAACGACTGGAGGGACTCGGTGCGGTCAGCGGCGTGGCCGAGCAGTACCGCAGCCACGTGCCGTGGCTGATGCGTTTCGGGCTGTACCAGGGGCATGCCGTCGGCGGCGAAGTGCACGACGCCTACCTGCGCGAACTCAACGGCCTGCTGCTGCCCGGGGTGGCCTCGCAGTTCCGCGCCGGGCTCAGCGCCAGTGCCGGCGACCCGCAGGCGCTGTACTACTACCTCAAGGGTTACCTGATGCTCGGCGAGCCGAAGCATCGCGACCCCGGCCAGCTGGTCGCGCTGACCGACCTGGAGTGGCCGAAGGTGTTCCCCGGCGATACCGTGCTGCAGGACGCGATCGCCAAGCACTTCAAGGCGCTGGTGGGCGAACCGGACCGGATGCGCGCCATCGGACTGGACAAGGGCCTGGTCGAACAGGCGCGGGCGACCCTGCGCACGGCCGATCTGTCGTCGCTGGTGTACGGCAGCATGAAGCTGTCGGCCACCGCCTCCGATGCGCCGCCGCTGCAGCTGGACAAGGCGCTGGGCCTGCTCGGCAACGTGTTCCGTCGGCGGAGCGGCACGCCGCTGTCGGCGCCGCTGCCGGCGCTGTTCACCCAGTCGGTATTCGCCGAGGAGGTGAACAAGGGGGTCGCCCAGGCGGTGGACAACTTCGCCAAGGACGACTGGGTGTTCGGTGCCAGCGGCATCGACGCGATCGGCAAGGCGCGCCTGCAGCAGCAGGTGCTGGGTCTGTACCAGACCGACTACATCAAGGCCTGGGACGACCTGCTCAACGACCTGGAACTGCAGCCGATCGCCAGCATCCAGGACGCCAGCGCGATCGCCGCCAAGCTGGCCGGTCCCAGCTCGCCGCTGAAGGCGCTGCTCGGCGTGGTGCGCGACAACACCCACGACCTGCTGCGTGCGCCGCCCGAGGACGGTGCCGACAAGGCGCTGGCGGCGGCGAAGAAGGCGGCCGAGAAGAAGGCCACGCAGAGCGCGCTGAGCCGGGCGCTGGCCGCGGCGGCGGGCTCGGCGCCGGCCGCGCCGACCGCCAGGCCGGGCGACGCGATCAGCGAGCATTTCGACACGCTCGACAAGCTCAGCGAGGGAGCTCCAGGCGCGGCACCGATCGACCAGACGCTGGGCGTGCTCGACCAGCTGAGCAAGACCCTGCTGACGATGACCGACTTCAGCAATGCCGCCGGTCAGCCCAATCCGCAGTTGCTGCTGGCGCAGCAGGCCGCGGCGCAATTGCCGCCGCCGGTGTCCGGCTGGGTCGCTGCGCTCACCGGCAAGAGCGAGGCGCTGGTGGCCAGCGGTACCAAGGGTGCGCTGGGCGACCAGTTCCAGCAGGCGGTGGCCAAGGACTGCGCCGACTTCACCCGCGGGCGCTATCCGTTCGCGGCGAACGGCCGCTCGGAGATCCCGATCCAGAACTTCTCCGAGCTGTTCGGCTACGGCGGCGAGTTCGACAGTTTCTACAAGCAGACGCTGGAGAAGCTGGTCGATGCCAGCGGGCGCACCTGGAAGTGGAAGGACGGTCCGGGCGCGGTCAGTGGTCCGCCCGGCATGCTGGCGCAGATGCAGCTGGCCGACTCGATCAAGCAGTCATTCTTCCGCAACGGTAGTCCGACGCCCGAGGTCGGTTTCACCTGGATGGCGCCGCAGCTCGACGCGGGCATCGGCAAGCTGGTGATCCAGGTCGACGGGCAGAAGTTCGAGTACGCGCCCGGTGGCCCCACCAGCGCCGCGATGAAGTGGCCGGGGCCGCAGCCGGGGCAGGTCTCGGTGAGCGCCTACGACACCGCCGGCAACCTGATCAGCAGCGTGGACTACCAGGGCGACTGGGCGTTCTTCCGCGCGCTGCAGGCGGCGCATCTGACGAAGCAGTCGGACCTGCGCTACACCGCGACCTTCCGCTTCGGCAGCCAGAGCGCCCGCGTGACGCTGCAGGCGGCCAACCTGAAGAACCCGTTCCTCGATTCCGACGTACAGCGCTTCCGCTGCGGGGGTTGAAGCCATGCCGAATCCGACAGGGGGGATGACGGCATCGGTGGGATTCTTCGGCAAGCTGGCTGGCGCCGGGGATTTCGTGCAGCGGCGGTTGCCCGGCGATTTCGTCGAACGCTGGGACCGGCACTTCGAGCATGCGGTGGCGGCCAGCCGCGAACGGCTCGGCGCCAGTTGGCAGGAACGCTGGTTCGCCAGTCCGGCGTGGCGCTTCGTGCTGGCGCCGGGCGTGTGCGGCGAGTCGGCCTGGGCCGGCGTCATGGCGCCGGCGGCCGACCGGGTCGGTCGCTGTTTTCCGATGGTGATGGCCGCACCGCTGGGCCGGGATCCGGCAGCCTGCACGCGCACGCTGCGCGAGGCGCAGCGCTGGTTCGACGTGCTCGAGGTGGCGCATGCCGAAGCGCGTCGGCAGGCGTGGGGTGCGGATGCGTTCGACGCCCGCCTGGCCGCGCTGCCGGGACCGCAGGAGGTCACCCGCAGCGATCCGTCCGCCGCGCTCGCGGGGATCGACTGGCGCGGTGCCCCGCAGTGGCGGATGCCGTTGCGGGTGCACGGCCACGACGAGCGTTTCCTCGAGGTGCTGTGGTCGCAACTGGCGGCCTCCGGTCCATCGTGGTGCCTGTGGTGGACCCACGGAGCCGCGATGGTGCCGGCCAGCGCGATGGCCACCCAGGGGCTGCCGGCGCCGTCGGGCTTCGCAGCGTTCCTCGACGCGGGGCAGGGCGAGGAGGGCTGGCGGACCCTGCGCTCGTTCGCACCGGGCGGAAATGCGGGCGTTGCCGCGGCGCCTGCACCGGCCGCACCGGCACCCGCGCCGGCCATGACGCCGCCGTCGCCCCCACCCGGCACGCCGGTGCACGTCGACGGTGATACCACGGCGTCGCGTGCGCTGGCCGGTGGCGCCGCGCCGGTGCCCGACGACGTGACCGTGCCCGGCTTCGGCCGCGGCACGCCGGAGGCTGCACCTGCGCCGGCCATCGAGTCGCCGGTGTCGGCGACCGCACCGGCGCGCTGCGCGGTGTATCGCAGCATGGACGGTGCACTGACCGTGCTGGCCGCCGACGACGGCGCGCACGACGCCCGCTGCCGCGCTGCCGCCACGGCGCAGGCGGTCGCAGCGTCGATGGCGCCGGGCGAGTTCTCCGGCGGCATGCACCTGCTGCGCGAGCGGCTGCTGGCACGACATCCGGCGCTGCAGGCGTCGAGCGAGGACCTGATCGACCCGGTGATGGAGGATGCCGCCGTGGTCGCGCTCCACACCACCGGCCGCTGGGCGGCGGTGCTGCGCATGGGCACCGCCGAGGTCTGGCAGTGGCGTCGCGGGCAGATGCGCCCGGTGTTCGCCGGCGATGCCGCGTCGGCCGGCGCCGGCGTCGATACCCTGCTCGGCGCCCGTCGCGGTGCCGTTGCCGTGGGGCTGGGCGGTTCCGGCGCACCGGAATCGGAGGACATCGTCTGCGCGGTGGAGCCGGGCGACCGCTTCCTGCTGCTCGCCACGCGACGGCTGATGGGGCTGGACCAGGCGCTGCTCGCCCAGGCGCTGGCGATTCCCGACCCGTCGCATGCGCGCGCCCTCATCGCACAGGCCGCGGCGCTCGGCACCGACCCCGCGCCCTGGCCGCTGGCCGTCATCGAGGTGGCAGCATGACCGATCGTTACGTTTCGGCGGGACTCACGGTGACCGGCAAGGTCCGGCGCCACAACGAGGACGCCATCCTGGTGCGCGACGACCTCGGACTCTGGGTGGTGGCCGACGGCATGGGCGGCCATTCGGCTGGCGACTATGCGAGCGCGCTGATCGCGCAGCGACTCGGCGCACTGACCCGCAACGGCAGCGTCTTCGACTTCATCGAGGCGATCGAGGATGCGCTCGAGCAGGTCAACACCGATCTGGTCGCGATGGCGCGTGCGCGCGGCGTGGACATCATCGGCTCCACCGTGGTGGTGCTGGTGCACCACCACGACTACATGCTGTGCGGCTGGGTCGGTGACAGCCGCGCCTACTGCATCGAAGGCGGCGTGCTCGAGCAGGTGACCCGCGACCACGTGCACGGCACCAAGGACGACGTCACCCAGTTCGGCGGTGCGCCCGCGGCCCCGTCGCCGGGTGCCGGCGTGCTGACCCGCGCGATCGGCGCAGAAGACCGGCTGTTCGTCGACTGGCAGGTGGCCGGCGGACGGCCCGGCATGCAGTTCGTGCTGTGCTCCGATGGCGTCAACAAGGAGATGACCGACGCCGAGCTGGAGGCGGAGTGCCGGCAGCGGGGCGCGCCGCAGGAGCTGCTGGAAGGGTTGTTCGCACTGGCCCTCGGCCGGGCGGCGCGGGACAACGTGTCCGCCGTAGTCGTGCAGTTGCAGCCGTGAACCCGGCCGCCGCTCCCATGCGCGAGCTCGAGCACGCCGCCGCGGCGTTGCAGGCGGGCGAGACCGCACCGGAGGCGGTGCTCGACGCGCTGGCTGCGCGGGGCGCCCGCCCCGCGGACGCCCACCAGCAGGAGCTGGCGGCGATTGCCGGGTGGGTCGCGGATGGACGGCTCGCGGCGTCGTTGGCGGATCTGCTGGTGGCCCGCCTGCGCGAGCTGCAGGACGCGCAGGTGGACGACCCGGATGACGCCACCGTGGTGCACCCGCTGCACACTTCCACGTGCTCGCCTGCAGCTGCCGGGCGCGATCCTGACGCCACCGTGGTGCAGCCGGGTCCTCAACCGGGCGCGCCCGGCGACGAGGACGTCACCCGCGTGCAGCCCCGCGCTTCGTCATCGCCGTCATCGGCGCCGGAACGGACCGGCACCGTCCAGCCGACGCTCTCGCAGAGCGACAGCGCAGACAGCTGGAAGCGGGTGGCGGAGGCCGGGCCGGCCGACCAGGTCGCAGTCGGCCGCATGCTGAAAGGGCGCTTCCTGCTGGAGAAGGAGATCGGTCGTGGCGGCATGGGCGTGGTGTTCCTGGCCCGCGACGAACGCAAGGTGGAGGCGCGCGACCGCGATCCCTATGTGGCGGTGAAGGTGCTGAACGACGAGTTCCGTCGCCATCCCGATTCGCTGATCGCGCTGCAGCGCGAGTCGCGCCGCTCGCAGTCGCTGGCGCACGACAACATCGTGCGCGTCTACGATTTCGACAAGGACGGCGCCACGGTCTTCATGACCATGGAGTACGTCGATGGCTGTGATCTGAAGACGCTGATCCGCGAGCGCGCCTATGGCGGCATGCCGCTCCGGCAGGCATGGCCGCTGATCGAGGGCATGGCGCTGGCGCTCAAGCGCGCGCACGACGCCGGTGTGGTGCACTCGGACTTCAAGCCGGGCAACGTCATGGTCACCCGCACCGGGATGCCGAAGGTGTTCGATTTCGGCATCGCCCGTGCCGGCAAGCACATGGGCGACCAGGTTGGCGAGCAGACCGTGTTCGATGCCGGCACGCTCGGTGCGCTGACCCCGGCCTATGCCAGCCTGGAGATGATCCGTGGCAAGGAGCCCACCCCCAGCGACGACATCTACGCGCTCGGCTGCGTGACGTTCGAGCTGCTCACCGGCAAGCATCCGTTCGACAAGGTCAGCGCCGAAGTGGCGATGAAGCAGGGGCGCAAGCCGCCATCGGTGCCGGGCCTGACCAAGCGGCAGTGCCAGGCGCTGAACGATGCGGTGGCATTCAGCGGGGAGGGGCGCCTGAAGAGCGCCGACCAGCTGCTGGAGGGGCTTCGCGAGATCACCCTGCGCGAACGCTTCGGTCCGCTGCTGGCCTACGGCGCGCTGGCGGTCGCCGTGCTGGCCATCGGTGCCTTCGCCGGTATGCGCTACCTGCACGCCCGGCACGTGAACCAGATCGTCGCCCGCTTCAACCTCGATGACCCGCACCATTACGGCAATGAGGACCTGGCACTGGGCGCGCTCGGCAGTCTGGACGAGTCCGACCGCCAGCAGCTGATGCTGGCCCACGGCGACGTGATCCAGCGTTACCTGCTGGCCCGGCTGGACGCGTACTGGAACCCGGCCAAGGGCCTCTACGACTACCCGCGGGTGCAGCACCTGTTCGCGTTGCGCGAGCGCCTGCAGCTCTACCTGCCGCAGGTGGACCTCCGGCGGGCGGCGATCGAGAAGGAACGGGCCGAGCGCCAGCTGGCGGCGGAGAAGAAGACGGCTGCCGCAAATGCCCCGGCCACCGACACGGGTGCGCAAGCCGGACCACCCGCCTGTCCGGCGGGAACGGCGCCGCAGGACGGTCGCTGCGTGGCTTTGGCGACGGACCGCGAGCCGGGCGACCGTCGCAGCCCCGCGCCCGCGCCCGCGCCGGCGGTGGATTCCGGCCATCTGCAGGATGTCGCGCTCAAGCTGACCAGTGAAGGGGAGCGCAACTTCGCGCGGCAGAACTATTCGGCGGCGATTGCCAATGCCCAGGCGGCACTCGCGGTGAAGCCGGGGGACGCCCGGGCGCAACGCCTGCTGGACAAGGCCAAGCGGGCCCAGAGGCAGGCCATGAACAGCATTTCCATCCAATGAGGGCCATGGACATGAACACAGGTGGATTTCGTGCGACCAGCCTCGCGCTGGCCAGCCTGGTGCTGACCGTCACCGCGGGCTGCGCCCAGATGCCCAGCCAGAGTGGATCGGGCGATACCTCGGCGGGCTCCGGGAGCTCCGCCGGCTCGTGCAATCCGGTGGTGGGCGGTGCCCTCGGCGCGCTTGCCGGCGCCATGTTCGGCAAGGGCAAGGGGCATCTGGCGGGGGCGGCGATCGGCGCCGGCATCGGCGCGTTCGCGTGCATCGCCTACAACTACCACGTCCGCAAGGTGCGTGACGCCAAGGCGGTGGAGCAGGAGTACGCGCGCCAGCGCGGCGCGCTACCGGCCAGCAACACCGTGGCCGACTACCGCAGCGAGCTGACGCCGTCGAACACGGTGCGCTCGGGAACCTCCGCGCAGATGCAGTCGCGGGTCACCGTGATCAGTGGAACCCACGACGCGACGCCGCAGCTGAAGGAAGAGCTCACGCTCTACTCGCCCGAAGGCAAGGTGCTGTCCACGGTGAGCAAGCCGGCCACCGCCGTCGATGGCACCGGCGAGTACGAAACGAACTTCAACTTCAACCTGCCCAAGGGCATCGAGGAAGGGCGTTACACCATGCGCTCGACCCTGTTCATGGACGGCAAGCAGGTACGTACCAACGAGGTGCCGATGCTGGTGGTGAGCTGAATCCACGCCGGCGCAGGCGACTGCGCCGGCCCCTTTTCCGCGTCGCCTCGATCGCGGCGCACGGGCGTCGGACAGAACCGAACGGGCTTGATCCCCGACGCCCGCGAGCACTTCTTCGCCGTCCCGGTACGGCTTCCGGATTGACCAAGACCCTCACTTCATGAATTTCCTCAACGAACTGATCGCCGCTTTTCAGGCCGACAAGCTGCAGTTGTCGACCCTGCTCGACGTATTGCGCTCGCGTGGCGCCCAGCCCGCCGAGGTGCATCGCGAGGAGGTGGCGACGGTCGAGCGGCTCGCGGCCGAGGGTGCGTTGACGCCGGACACGGCGGCGGCGCTGCTGGGGGTGCTGCGATCGCTGCAGGATGCCGCGGCGGCGGCGGCGGCGCCGGTCACGGGCGAGGACGCCACCGTGGTCCAGTCCTCGCATCGGCCGGCCGCGGACGATCCGACCGTGGTCCAGCCGGGCGGGACGTCGATGGCGCCGGCCGCGCACGACGGCGATGCCACCGTGGTGCAGCCGGCCTCGGGCCCCTCGCATGCGGACGACGAGGCGACCCAGGTCAAGCCGGCCTCGACGCCCGTTCCGCGTGATGCCCAGGCCACCAGCGTGACCGGCAGCGCCACCGGTACGGGCACCAGCAGCACCTTCAATTCCGACAGCTGGCAACGCATGGCGTCCGTCGAGGGCAGCGACTACGCGGCGGTCGGCAGCGTGCTCAAGGGCCGCTTCCACCTGGAGAAGGAGATCGGCCGCGGCGGCATGGGTGTGGTGTTTCTGGCGCTGGACGAACGCAAGGTGGAGGCGCGCGACCGCGATCCCTACGTCGCGGTGAAGGTGCTGAACGACGAATTCCGTCGCCATCCCGACTCGCTGATCGCGCTGCAGCGCGAGGCGCGCCGCTCGCAGTCGCTGGCGCACGACAACATCGTGCGCGTCTACGACTTCGACAAGGACGGCACCATCGTCTTCATGACGATGGAGTATGTGGACGGCTCCGACCTCAAGACGCTGATCCGCGAGAAGGCCTACAACGGCATGCCGCTGGCCAGGGCGCGGCCGCTGATCGAGGGCATGGCCTGGGCGCTCAAGCGCGCGCATGCGGCGGGCGTGGTGCACTCGGACTTCAAGCCGGGCAACGTCATGGTCACCCGCGACGGCATGCCGAAGGTGTTCGACTTCGGCATCGCCCGCGCCGGCAAGCATCTGGGCGAGGCGACCGGCGAGCAGACCGTGTTCGATGCCGGCACGCTAGGCGCGCTGACCCCGGCCTACGCCAGCCTGGAGATGATCGAGGGCAAGGAGCCCACGCCCAGCGACGACATCTATGCGCTCGGCTGCGTGGCGTTCGAGCTGCTCACCGGCAAGCACCCGTTCGACAAGGTCAGCGCCGAGGTGGCGATGCGCGAGGGGCGCAAGCCGCCACCGGTGCCGGGCCTGACCAAGCGCCAGTACCAGACCCTGTGCGATGCGATCGCCTTCACCAGCGACAAGCGCCTGAAGAACGCCGCGGACCTGGTCGAGGGCCTGCGCGACATCAGCCTGCGCGAGCGCGCCGGGCCGTTCGTGGTGGTCGGTGCGATCGGCGTGGTGATCCTCGTCGCCGGCGGCTGGGGCGCGCGCCATTACCTGCAGCAGCGCGAGGTGAACGAGGTGGTGGCGCGCTTCTCGCCGACCGATCCGCAGCACTACACCACCGAAGACCAGGCCTACGGCGCGCTCGATGCATTGGGTGCCGACCAGCGTACGCGCGTGGTGGTCGACCAGAGCGATGTGATCCAGACCTTCCTGCTCGATCGCGTCGATGCGTACTGGAATCCGGCCAAGAAGCGTTACGACTATGCCGGTGCGCAGCACGTGTTCGCCCTGCGCGACCAGCTCAAGCTGTTCTCGCCCAAGCTCGACCTCAAACGCAGCGCGATCGAGCAGGAGCGCAACGACCTGCTCAACCAGCTCGACACGCGCCTGAGCAAGGCGATCGAGAACGGCGCGATCTTCGCCGACCAGCCGGACAACGCGGTACAGATCCTGGCCACGATCCGCGCCATCGATCCTACCAGCGGGCTGCTGAAGAACGCCGAGCTGGAGCTGAAGTACGACATCGCGATCGGCCAGTCGCTGGCGGCGAACCACGTGGACGAGGCCCGTGCGCAGCTGAAGCAGGCGCAGGCGGTGTTCCCGGATTCGGCGCGACTGAAACAGCGTGCGAACGAGCTGGCGCAGATGGCCGCGCCGGCACTGGCCCGCGCCGCCCCGGCGACCACGCAGAGCGTTCCACAGACGCACGCGGCACTGGCCGCGCTGATCGCCCGGCCGACCCTGGACAACGATTGGCAGGCGGCGGTGGCCCGGGCGATGAGCACGCTCGCGACCGCCCACGATGCGCAGACGCCGAAGCAGGTCGAGGCGCTGGCGACGGCGATCGCAACCGCGGTCGCCTCGCAGAACGATCCGTCGCAGCTGCCGCAGGCTTCGCGGGCGATCGACCTGGGTCTGCATTACGCACCGAAGTCGGCACCCCTGCTGGCCCAGCGCAGCCGCATCGATACGCTGCAGCAGCAGGTGCAGGCGCAACTGGCGCAGGAGAGCGCCGCCGCCGAGGTCACCTCGCGCATCGAATCGATGAAGCGCGCCGCCGCCGCCAACGATGTGGCCAAGGCGCAGGAAGCCCTGGCGCGCATCCGCACGCTGCAGCCGGACAACCCCTTCCTTGCCGGCACGGGCCCGCAACTGCTGGCCAATGCCTACCTCGGCCAGGCGACCGATGCGATGCGACGTGGCCGGTTCCAGTCGGCCGCGGACACCCTGGCGCGCGGACTCAAGGCGCTGGGCAACCGCGACGACCTGCGCCAGGCCAAGGCCCGCTACGACCTGGTGGCCGATGCGATGAAAGCCCGCGCCAGCGGCGTGTCCTCCGCCGAGTTGTCGCGCCTGCGTCTGCAACTGGCGCGCGTGCAGAAGGATGATCCCGATGCCCTGAAGGCGCTCGAGTCCGACCTCAAGCTGCGCGGGCAACTGCCCCAGGGGAACCTGTCGGCACTGCTGGACAGCCTCAAGCCCAGTCAGGCGACCGTTGCGCCAGCGGCGCCTGCCACCGTGGCGGCGCCCGCGGCCGCTGCCCCGGGTGCCCCGGCGGTGACACCTGCCGGCACCCCCGCGCGTCCCGGTGGCGCAACCACGCCGTCGCATCCGGTCGCCGCCAGCGGCAAACCGGTATCGGCAACATCCGGCAATGGCACGGCACCGGCCGGCAACGATCCCTGCGGCGATCCGGCGTTGGTCGGCAAGGGCCGGATCTGTGCCGATGAAGTGGCCGGCAAGCGCGGCCCGCCGCTGGTGGTGATTCCCGGCCTGGCCGGCGGGCGGGCGTATGCGATGTCGCGTACCGAGATCAGCGTCAGCGAGTTCAACCGCTTCTGCAGTGCCACCGGGCAGTGCGCGCCACGGCCGGCGGGCGACCGGCTGACCGCGACCCAGCCGATCAGCAACATTCCGCTGTCGCTGGCTCGGTCGTACACCGCATGGCTGAGCAAGGGCAGCGGGTTCACCTACCGCCTGCCCACCGATGCCGAATGGCTGCATGCGGCGAAGGCGGGCGGCGGCTGGAAGCAGTCGCCGGACAGCAACTGCGTGCCGCCCAACGCCAACGGCGACGACGGCAGCGGCGCGCCGATCTCGCCGCTGGGACGCAGCCCGAATCCCTGGGGGCTGGTGAACCTCACCGGCAATGTGTGGGAGTGGGTGGTCAGCGGCGGCCAGGTGGGCGTGCGCGGGGCCAGCTACACCAGCTACTGGTCGGACTGCACGGTCGATGCGCATCGCGCCGACAGCGGCAGCGCCCAGAACGACGTCGGATTCCGCGTGCTGAGGGAGCTCAAATGAACGAGCAGGAGCGTCGCATCAATGTGGGGTTGCGGGCACTGGACGAGGCACACCGGCTTGGCCGGCTCGGCCGCGAGGACTACCGCGCCCGGCGGCGCGCGCTGCTGCAGGGACTGAACGACAGCGATGGCGTGACCGCGCGCAACGCGATCGCCCCGCCCGCCCCGGGGGGAGGACGAGGGGACGGCGCCCGGCGGCAGGCCCTGCCGAGCGCCGACATGGCCGGCGCGCTGTTTCCCGACCGCCGGCGCCGGATGGTGCAGACCTGGCTGCTGGCCGTGGCCGGGCTGGCCCTGGCGCTGCTGCTGATCTACGGGGTGGTGCAGCTGGGCGGGAGCTGAGTCGCAAGGAATCGCCGGCGACTGACCAGATTTGTGACGCAGTTGCGCATTACTCAGGAGGGGTGCCGTTCCCGGGGGCTGCGCGCGCACTCCGCTTGCGGGCATGGCGGATCCACCGTCCATGTCGCGGGCAGCCTCATTGCAAGGGGACAGATGTCGTGCGGATGGCTTCTCTGGCAGCAGCCCTGGCGCTGGCGTTGGCTGGCAGCCAGGCGTGGGCGCAAGACAACCCGACCCCTCCGGCATCGTCCGCCCCGGGAGCTTCACCGGCCCCGGTGGCGGTCCCCTCGCAGCGGATCCTGGTCAGCGGCATTCCCGCCGGCAGCGACGCGGCCTCGGTGCAGGCGATCGTGCAGGCCGGCTACCGCCAGGCGATGGCGGCCGCCGGTCATCCGGCGAGCCTGAGTCCGGCGCAGTGGCAGGCCGCGGCCGACGCCATCACGGCGGCGTTGCAGAAGGCCGGCTTCAAGGACGCACGAGCCTACCTGGCCGAGCAGGTGATGGCCTTCACCGTGCAGGACACGCCAGCCACCCCGACCGGCGAGGTCGCCCAGCAGACTCCGGCGCAGATGCCGCCCGCGGTCGTGGCCGCGGCCCCCGTTCCGGCTCCGGCGCCCAAGCCGATGGCACCCGACAACGTGGTGCCGCCGGTACGCGAACGCGACCAGGCCCCGGCGCAGACCGTGGCGGTCAGCGCGTTCCGCGTGCAGGGCGTGGGTTCGCACCCGGATGCCGGGATCACCCCGACCTCGATGCAGGCGCTGGCCGACGCGCAGTTGCGCAAGCTCGGCGGCGGCCCGGGCCAGCCGGCGCAGCTTGCCTTCACCCAGCTGCAGCAGGTGGCCGACGCACTCACTGAGACCTACCGCAAGGCGGGCTTCATCTTCGGCACCGCGTTCCTGCCGGCGCAGACCATCGGCCAGGACCACGTGGTCAGCATCCAGGTGCTGGAGGGCACGCTGGGGCGTGTCATCGTCAAGGGCAACAAGCGCTACCGTGCCAGCGCGATCGCTGCGTCGGTGGAACCGCTGAAGGGCAAGGTGCTGCGCAAGGGCGATGTCGATTCGGCGCTGCTCTACGCCCGCGATCTGCCCGGCGTGTCGGTGAGTTCGACCTTCCAGCCCGGCGAGAAGACCGGCCAGACCGACCTGCTGATGGTGGCCAACGAGGCGAAGCGGCCTTACACGATCACCACCGGCGCGAACAACTACGGCACCGATCTCACCGGCCGCTACCGCGCCCAGCTGGGCTTCAGCTGGAACAGCCCGCTGGGCATCGGCGACACCTTCGCCGCCAACGTCGACTACGCGATGGATCCGCGCAACAACGTCTACGGCTCGCTGGTGTACCGCGCGCCGACGGTGGTGGTGCCGGGCCTCAGCGGCGTGATCGGTGCCACCCGCAGCGAGCTGCAGCTCAATTCCACCCAGCTCGCCGCGCTGGACGTGAAGGGACCGAGTTCCTCGCAGTACGGCGGCGCCGACTGGAAGTTCGTCAATACCGACACGATGCAGATGCAGGCCACGCTGCACTACATCCGCGAGAAGTCGCGCCTGACCAGCCTCGGCATTCCGCTGTCGGACGAGAGCTTCGACGTGGCCGAGCTGGGCTGGGCGATGAACCGCACCGACCAGCGCCTGCACGGCATCGACCTGCTGCAGGTGAGCCTGCGCAAGTCGATCAAGGACCGCTCGCGCGAGCCGGACCTGGTCAGCCCGAACCACGCCAGCAGCTTCACCAGCCTGCGCTTCTCCTACACGCGCCTGCAGTTCCTGACCAAGTCGCAGCGCGCCTATTTCAAGCTGGCGGGGCAGTGGACCAACGCCGCGCTGGCGCCGCTGGAGCAGTTCGTGATCGGCGGTCCGGACAGCGTGCGCGCCTATCCGATCGCCGATGGCCTGACCGACCGCGGCTACTACGCCTCGCTGGAATACCACGTCGATGCGCCGGGCTTCGGCAACAAGATCTCGCCGTTCTACGCGCGGCCCTGGCGCGAGTTGCTGGAGCTGGAGGCGTTCATCGACTACGCCCGCGGCATGCCGGCCGGAGCCGACCGGGCGAGCTCGAGCGCGCTGACCTTCAAGGGCGTCGGCGCGGGCTTCATCTTCCGCCTGCCGCGGTTCCACCGCTTCGAGTTCCACCTCGACGGCGCGGTGCCGATCGGCGGGCCGCAGGCCTCGGACAAGAAGGGCTACCACGTGTACGCGCGGTTCGGCTTCACGTTCTGACAGGCAACGACCATGCATAACCACACTGAGTATCCGCATCGTCCGTCACGCTGCCGCAACGGCTCGGTGGCGACCCGTCCCCGCCGCAAGCTGCTGCCGACTTGCCTGTCCATGGCACTGGCCGCCGGTGTGCTGGTGGCGCCAGGCGTTCGCGCCGGCAGCGTGGCGCCCGGCGCGAATGCCGGAACGGTCTCGGTCACCGCGTTGACCTCGCCCACCGGCGGCACCGTGGTGGGCGGTACCGGCTCGATCACCCAGAGCGGCGGCACCACGGTGATCAACCAGCTGTCGAACAAGCTGGCGCTGGACTGGCAGACCTTCAACGTGGGCAAGGACGCCACGGTGCTGTTCAAGCAGCCGTCGTTCACCGCGGTGGCGCTGAACCGCATCCTCGACCAGAACCCCAGCCAGATCTTCGGCCGCATCAATTCGAACGGCCAGGTGTTCCTGATCAACACCCACGGCATCATCTTCGGCACCAGCGCCCAGGTGAACGTCGGCGGCCTGGTCGCCAGCACGCTGGACCTCACGCCCAGCGACTTCCTCGCCAACCATTTCAACCTCGACGCACACGGCGGCAGCGCCGGCGTGGTCAACCACGGCACCATCGCCGCGGCCAGCGGCGGCTCGGTGAGCCTGGTCGGCGGCAGCGTGGCGAACGATGGCCTGATCCTGGCCAACTACGGCAACATCAACCTCGATGGCGCCGACCGTGCGGTGCTGGATTTCGACGGCAACGGACTGATCACGGTCGAGGTCACCGGCGCGCTCAAGCAGCGCCTGGACGACCGCGCCGCGGTGTCCAACAGCGGAACCCTCGAGGCCGACGGTGGCACCGTGGTGCTGCAGGCCTCGGCCGCGAAGGACCTGTTCACCGACGCGGTGAACAACTCCGGCGTGATCAGCGCCGGCGGTATCCGCACCGACGGCGGCACCGTGCGGCTGGTCGCCTCCGGCGGCAACGCGATCAACAGCGGCAGCATCAACGTGTCCGGCGTGCACGGTGGCACCGCACAGGTGTTGTCCGATGCCAACGTGGGCGTGACGGGGAGCATCGACGCTTCTGGTGTGAACGGCGGTGGCAGCATCCGCCTCGGCAGTAGTGCCGCAGGAGGCACGGTCGCACAGAGCGTCACACTCGGTACCGGCACCTTGCTGAATGCCGACGCGACGATCCAGGGTCGTGGCGGCTCGATCGTCGTCCTCGGCCAGCAATCGACCCAGGTGGATGGACGCATGAGTGCGCGAGGAGGCGCACAAGGCGGGGACGGCGGCTTCATCGAGACATCGGCCGACCACGTGAGGATCGCCCACGGCACCCAGGTGGATACATCGGCGCCGTTCGGACAGACCGGCAACTGGCTGATCGATCCGTTCGACTTCACGATCGACGCCGCCGGTTCGGATGGCCTCACTGGCTCGGACGTGGGCACACTCCTGCAGTCGAGCAACCTCACCATCCACTCCTCCGATGGCGGCAGCCCCGGCACCGGCAACATCAACGTCAACGACGCCATCAGCTGGAGCGCGAACACGCTCACGCTGACCGCAGCAAACAATGTCAACATCAACGCGTCCATGTCGGCCACCGGAAGCGCCGGCCTGGTGCTGAACCCGGCCACGGCCAACGGCGGTGACGCCGCCGTAGGGACCGGCGCAAACATCATCTCCGGCTCCGGTTCGCTGTCGCTGGCCGGCACCGGTACGATGACGCTCAATGGCGGGCTGGTCGACAACGGCTCGCTGAATATTTCCGGCTTGACTGCGGGGCTCGGCATGCCCCGGCTCACCGGCTCGGGCACGGTCAACCTCGGCAGCCATACGCTGACGTTGTCCAATGCCGCAGGCACGTTCTCCGGTGTCGTCAGCGGCACCGGCGGTCTCACCCTGACCGGTGGCTCACAGACACTCTCGGGTGTGAACACCTATACCGGTGCGACGTCGATCAATGCCGCCACGCTCGCGCTGAGCGGCAGCGGCAGCGTGGCCGCATCGAGCGGCGTGACCGCCAACGGCACGCTGGATATTTCGGGGACGAGCAGCGGTGCCTCGATCAAGAGCCTGTCCGGCAATGGCACCGTGACGCTAGGCACGCAGGGGCTGACACTGTCCAATGCCGCCGGCACGTTCTCCGGTGTCATCGGCGGCACCGGCGGGCTCACCCTGGCTGGCGGCGCGCAGACGCTCTCGGGCACGAACACGTACACGGGCGGAACGACGATCAGCGGCGGCACCCTGGCGGTATCGAGCGACGGGAATCTCGGTGGCGCCGGCGCCGGCCTGACCCTCGATGGCGGCACGCTGGAGAGTACGGCGACCCTCGTCCTCAACCGGGCCATTACCCTGGGAGCTGGCGGCGGCACGTTGCAGACCGACAGCGGCACCAACGTCACCGTGGGCCAGGCGGTTTCCGGTAGCGGCAGCTTCAGCCAGACCGGCCCGGGCACGCTCACGTTGGGTGCCAACGTCACCACCGGCGGCAGTCAGACCTACAACGGCGCCGTGACCCTGGGCGCGAACGTGACTTTGTCCAGTACGGGCAGTGGCGACATTCACTTCCTCTCGACCCTGGACGGCCCGCAGCAGCTGACCGTCACGACCGGCGGCGCGCTGATGCTGGATGGTGCAGTGGGAGGGTCCCAGGCACTCAGTGGCCTGAGTACGACGAGTGGCTCGCTGAGCATCGGCAGCATCGACGTCACCGGCAACCTTTCGCTGACGACGACGGCGAGTGGAATCGGGCAAAGCGGAGCGTTCGTCGTCGGCGGTACCTCGTCCTTCGATGCAGGTGCCAACGCGATCTCATTGATCGATTCGGGCAACGACTTCAGCGGTGCGGTCAGCCTCACCGGCGGCACCACACAGTTGTCCGACCAGACGGATCTGATCCTGGGCACGCTGACCACCGGGGACCTGACGGTAAGCAGCGGCGGAGCGCTGGCACTGGGTAGCGGCACGGTTGGCGGCAAGCTGGATGCCACCGCCACTACGTCGATCACCGCCAACGGTGCACTTTCCGGCCTGAGCGATGCGGTATTCACCACGCCAAGCCTTTCCGGCAGTGGCAGCATCTCCGGCACGGGCGCGATCAGCGGCCTGGGCAACACCTCGTTCAATCTGACGGGCATGACCACCGGCACGCTTGGTGGGATCACCTTCAGCGGATTCACCGCGGCCGATACCACGCATGTCAGCGGAGCGGCGGGCTTCGATGACGGCAACCGGAGCAGCGAAGGCATGACCTTCGCCCTTGCCACTCATGTGGCGGGAACGGGAGCGATCTCCAACGTCACCGGCAGTTTTGCCGATGACGCGCTGACCTCGTCAGCGACCGGCATCGTCTACGCGGGCTTCGGCTCGGTTGCCGGCAGCGGTGGCGTGGTGACCGGTGTGGCGGGCAACTTCGACCTCGGCACCAAGGTCTCCGCATCTTCAGGCCTCGATTACAGTGGTTTCAATCTCGGCACGGTGGCAGGCAACGGCGGGGGTACGATCACCGGTTCGGGCCAGACCTATACCCTGGACAATGCGATCGTCGACAAGGGCAGCAGCGGCGGAATCGGCTGGACTGGCTTCGGCAACATCGACGACAGCACCGGCACGGTGGCCTTCGGCACCGGCGGCAGGGTCAGCGGCAATATCACGGCGCAGACGCTGGACTACGGCAGCTATGTCGGCGCGGTGGGCTTCGACCTGTCCAACGGCGCAGGCAACACCACCGGCATCGGCGGTAGCTGGGGCGGTGTCACCTCGGTAGTCGGCAACGGCGGCAGCGCGACGATCACCGGTTCGGGGCAGACCTATACGCTGGACAACGCCGTCGCCAACAAGGGAGGCAGCGGCGGAATCGGCTGGACCGGGTTCGGCAACATCCAGGACACCACCGGCACCGTGGTCTTCGGTACCGGCGGCAATGTCAGCGGCAACGTCACGGCCAAGACGCTGGACTACGGCAGCTACGGCAGCGCGGTGAACTTCGACCTGTCCGCCGGCGTCGGCGCGACGACGGGCATCGGCGGCAACTGGAACGGTGTGACCTCGGTCATCGGCAGCAGCGCGGGAGACACCATCGCCGGCAGCAACCAGACCTATACGCTGACCGGCGCCAACGCGGGCAACAACGGTACGGTGAGCTGGACCTCGTTCGAGAACATCGCCGACAGCGGCACCGGTACGCTGCAGGCAACCGGGGCGACCTTCAACCTCAGCGGCGGCAACTCGGGCACGGTGACCACCCTGCTGCCCGGAGGCTTCAGCGGTATCGGCAACCTCGACGACGCCAACGGCAGCGTGGTCTTCGGTACCGGCGGCGGCGTCAGCGGCAACGTCACGGCCAAGACGCTGGACTACGGCAGCTACGGCAGCGTGGTGAACTTCGACCTGTCCGCCGGCAGCGGCACGACGACGGGCATCGGTGGCAGCTGGAGCGGTGTGACCTCGGTCACCGGCAGCAGCGCGGGAGACACCATCGCCGGCAGCAACCAGACCTACACGCTGACCGGTGCCAATGCCGGCAACAACGGTACGGTGAGCTGGACGTCGTTCGAGAACATCGACGACACCACCGCCGGTACGGTGGCTTTCGACGCGGGTGGCAGCCTGAGCGGCAACGCCACCGTCCAGGCGCTGGATTACAGCGGCTACGGCAGCGCGGTGAACTTCGACCTGTCCGCCACCAGCAGCACGACGACGGGCATCGGCGGCAGCTGGAGCGGCGTGACCTCGGTCACCGGCAGCAGCGCGGGAGACACCATCGCCGGCAGCAACCAGACCTATACGCTGACCGGTGCCAATGCCGGCAACAACGGCACGGTCAGCTGGAGCTCGTTCGAGAACATCGCCGACAGCGGCACCGGCACGCTGCAGGCGGCCAGCCAGAGCTGGAGCCTCACCGGGCACAACCAGGGCAGCGTGACCGACCTGTCCGGCGCGTTCAGTGGCATCGGCAACCTGATCGACACCGGCACCGGCTCGTTCCTGATGCACTCGGGGGCCGATGGCGACATCTCCGGCAACCTGGACGCCGGCTCCGGCGGCAGCATCGACTACACCGGCTACACGACGCCGGTGAACGTCAACCTGTCCGGCGCCGGCAGCACCGGCGTCGGTGGCACGGTCAGCGGCCTCGCCTCGATCACCGCGGACAGCAACCTCGCGGTCAGCGGCACCACCGCTGGTTCGCTGGGCATCACCAACACCGGTACCGGCGCCACCACCACGCTCGGCACGCTCTCGACCGGTACGGATCTGACCATCAACGCCAGCGGGGCGGTGCTGCAGAGTGGTGCACTGACGGTCACCGGCACCACCACGGTGAATGCGGGCAGCAACACGATCGCCCTGGGCGGCAACGGCAACGACTTCGGCGGCACGGTAAACCTCACCGGCGGCACGACGCAGATCACCGACCAGAACGCGCTGACGCTGGGCACGCTGTCCATCGGTGGGCTGACGGCGACCAGCACGGGAACGCTGAACCTGGGTCACGGCGGCATCGGCGGGAACCTGGTCGCCACCAGCAACAACGGCACGATCACCGAGGGCAGCGGCGGGGTGCAGGTGACAGGCACCAGCAACCTGCAGGCCGGCACCGGCGGGATCACGCTGACCGACGGCAGCAACCATTTCACCGGAGCAGTGACGGTCGCGGGTCAGGGCGTGTCGCTGGTGGATGGGGGCAACCTGACGGTCACTTCGCTGAGCAGCGGCACCAACGGCACGGTGAACCTCACGGCAAACGGTTCGCTGACGCTGCCCGCGCTGGGGATCGACACCGGCACGGCGAACCTGACGCTGGCGGCGAACGGCGGCGCGCTGGTGATGCCCGGAGCGCTGAGCGGCGCGAACGTGACCCTGAGCGGTCGCGACGGGATCACCCTGGGCAGCAACCTGACCAGTGCCGGCACGGTGACCCTGACCAGCAGTGGCGGCGCGATCAGCCAGACCAGCGGCGTGCTCACTGCCGGTACCCTCACCGGCAGCTCGGCCGGCGCGACCACGCTGGGCGATGCCAACCTGATCACGGCGCTGGGCAGCTTCAGCGCGGCCGGCTTCAGCCTGACCAATGCGCAGGCGCTGACCGTCAACGGGGCAGTGAGTGGCGGCAGCAGCACCACGATCGACACCGCCGGCAACCTGAGCCTGGGCGGCAACGTCAGCGGCACCACCACGACCTTGAGCGCCGTCGGCACGATCGACCAGACCGCCGGCATCGTCACGGCCACCACGCTGAACCTCGGCTCGGCCGGTGGTGCCAGCCTCGCCGACAACAATCTGGTCACCAACCTGGGCGCGGTGACCAATACCGGCAGCGGCGGGTTGTCCTTCACCAACGCCAGCGGCCTGAACCTGGCCGGTGCGATCGACGTCGGCAACGCCAGCGGCAACGACGTGATGCTGACGGTCACCGGCAACCTGACCCAGTCCGGCGGCAGCGTGATCACCGCCAACCAGCTCAGTGGCAGCAGCACCGGCAATACCACGCTCGGCGGCAGCAACCGGCTGACCACGCTGGGCAGCTTCGCCGCAGCCAACCTGGCGTTGACCAATGCGCAGGCGCTGGCCGTGAATGGTCCGCTGAGCGTGCCGGGCACCCTCAGCCTGACCACGACGGCCGGCGGGCTCAGTCTCGCCACCGACCTGTCGGCGACGACAGTGAGCCTGAGTTCGGCCGCGACGCTGTCCCTGGCCAACAACATCGGTGCAACCACGTTGTCGCTGACCTCTGGTGGTGCGATCAGCCAGGGTGTGGGGGCGTCGCTGACGGTCACCGGCACCACCACGGTGAATGCGGGCAGCAACACGATCGCCCTGGGCGGCAACGGCAACGACTTCGGCGGCACGGTGAACCTCACCGGCGGCACGACGCAGATCACCGACCAGAACGCGCTGACCCTGGGCACGCTGTCCATCGGTGGGCTGACGGCGACCAGCGCGGGAACGCTGAATCTGGGTCACGGCGGCATCGGCGGGAACCTGGTCGCCACCAGCAACAACGGCACGATCAGCGAGGGCAGCGGCGGGGTGCAGGTGACAGGCACCAGCAACCTGCAGGCCGGCACCGGCGGGATCACGCTGACCGACGGCAGCAACCACTTCGCCGGTGCGGTGACCGCCGCCGGGCAGGGCGTGTCGCTGGTGGATGGGGGCAACCTGACGGTCACTTCGCTGAGCAGCGGCACCAACGGCACGGTGAACCTCACGGCAAACGGTTCGCTGACGCTGCCCGCGCTGGGGATCGACACCGGCACGGCGAACCTGACGCTGGCGGCGAACGGCGGCGCGCTGGTGATGCCCGGAGCGCTGAGCGGCGCGAACGTGACGCTGAGCGGTCGCGACGGGATCACCCTGGGCAGCAACCTGACCAGTGCCGGCACGGTGACGCTGACCAGCAGCCATGGCGCGATCAGCCAGACCGGCGGCGTGCTGACTGCCGGCACGCTCACGGGCAGCTCGGCCGGCGATACCACGCTGGGCAAGGCAAACCACGTCGGTACGCTGGGTACCTTCAGCGCCGCGGACTTCACGCTCACCAACGCCCAGGCACTGACCATCGGCAGCAACCTGGTGGTCGGCGGCGGCACCGGAACGATCGCGCTGACCACCACCAGCGGCGGCCTGACCGTCCAGCACGATCTCAACGGCGGGGCCATCACACTGGACTCGGCGGGCAACCTCTCGCTGGCCGGCAACCTGGTCGGGAGTTCGGTCGACCTGGTGTCCGGTGGCGACATCGCACAGAGCGCGGGCGTCATCCAGGCCGGCACGCTGACTGGGCAGGCCGGCGGTGGCACGACACTGGCGAAGGCCAACAAGATCGGCACGCTGGGCAATTTCAGCGCGAGCAACGGGCTGAGCATCAGCAACGCCCAGGCACTGACTGTCGGCGGCACGGTGAACGGCGGCAGCGCGACCAGCCTCACCACCACCTCCGGCAGCCTGACCACCAGCGGCAGCATCGGTGGCAGCTCGATCGCGCTGGCCGGGCAGGGCGGGCTGGCGATCGACGGTGCGGTGAACGCCGGCACCGGCGACATCACGCTGGCGTCCGCCGCCGGCGGGATCAGCGAAGGCAGCGCGGGCGTGCTCACCGCAGGCAGCCTCTCCGGCACATCGAGCGGCAGCACCGTGCTCGGGGGCGCCAACCAGGTGGTGACCCTGGGCAACTTCACCACGGGCGGCGACTTCAGTTTCCGCGACGCGCGCACCCTGACCGTGAACAGTCCGCTCGATGTCCATGGTGGCAGCGGCAACCTCAGCCTGACGGCGAACGGGGCCAGCTCGGACCTGATCCTCGGTACCGGCCTGGCCGGCGGTACGGTCACGCTCACCGCCGGGCGCAACCTCACCAGCTCGTCGGGCATCACTGCCACGACCCTGACCGGCAGTGCGGGAGGACAGGCGCAGCTGGGCAGCAGCAACCACGTCGCGAGCCTGGGCGACTTCAGTGCCGGCAGCCTCACCTTCGGCAATGCCGGCGCGCTGGTGGTCGGGGGGCAGGTAAGCACCGGCAGCGGTGCACTGGACCTGTCGACCACGGCGGGCAACCTGCGGCTGACCGGCGCAGTCACGGGTGGCGCGGTCGGGCTGACCTCCGCCTCCGCCCTGGCCATCGACGGCACCGTGTCCGCCAGCACGCTCGCCCTGGAGGCGGCGGGCGCCATCACCCAGTCCGGCGGTGCGATCACCGCCAGCAGCCTGACCGGCACCTCAGGCGGCAGCACCACGCTGGATGGCGCCAATCACGTCGGGTCGCTGGGCAGCTTCAGCGCGGCCGGTCTCCGCTTCACCAACGCCGGCGCACTCGACGTGGCCGGCGCGATCGACGGTGGCAGTTCGACGCGGCTGGCCACCACGTCCGGCGACCTGGCGATCAACGGACAGGTCAGCGGAACCACCACCACCCTGGTGTCGGCCGGCGCGATCACCGAAGGCTCCGCGGGCCGGCTCGTGGCGGGTACGCTTGCGGGCCAGTCCGGCGGCGCCACCACGCTCGGCGGCAGCAACAGCATCGATACGCTCGGCAGCTTCTCCGCCGACGGCCTGAGCCTGACCAATGGCAAGGCGTTGAGCGTCGGCGGGCCCGTCAACGGCGGCGCCAGCGCGTCGCTCACCACGACCTCCGGCGATCTCGCCGTGGACGGGCAGCTGGGCGCCACCGCGGTATGGCTGCAGTCGGCCGGTGCGATCACCGAAGGCAGCGGCGGGGTGATCACCGCCGGCACGCTCAGCGGCCAGTCCGCCGGACTCACCACGCTGGGCACCCAGTCGCAGGCCATCGGCAACCAGATCGACACGCTGGGCAACTTCTCGTCCACCGCCGGCTTCAGCCTGACCAACGGCAAGACGCTGACCCTGGCCTCGGTGGACAACAGCGCGTTCACCGTCGATGCCGGGCATGCCGAGCTGTACCTTGGGGTGACCCAGGGCGACCTGCTGGAGCAGGGCAAGACCCCGCTCTACGACGGTACCGGCACGTTCGCCTCGGCCGGCCACATGGGCTCCGGTTCGTCGCCGATCTACGTGATCGGCGACGGTGCGCAGCTGGTCGCGCACGTCGGCGAGGCCCCGGCGTACTTCTACGCGGTGGACCGCCAGGGCAACATCCTGCCGCTGACCGGCGAGCTCAGCTTCAACGTGCCGACCTCGCTGTTCTTCGGCAAGGCGCAGAACGGCAACGGCCGGGGCGATGCCTACATCGATCCCAGCGTGATCTCGGCCAACTACCGGTCGTTCGGCATCGTGCCCTCGGGCATCCTGCTGCCGGCCGACCAGCAGGCCTGCGACCCGGGAGCGGAGGATTGCGGTGACCAGTAGCCTCAGCCGATCGGCCTGGTGCGTGCCGCTTGCGGCAGCCTGGATGCTCGCTGCCACGCCGGCGCCGCTGCACGCGCAACTGGCCCCCAGGCTGAGCGCGCAGGTGTCGCTGGACGAGTTGTCGACCGCGACCGCCGCGTTGCCGGCGGACCCGGCGCTGGCCTCCCTGCGATCGCAGCTGCAGGGCATGGCCGACGAACTGCGCCAGGACGCGGGCAAGGATGCGGACAAGCCGGCCGACCTGGTCGGCGATGCGCTGCGCGGTCGCATCGTGCGGGCGCACGCAGCGGCGACCCGGGTGCAGGCCTACCTGAAGACCATGGCCGACTGCCAGGGCGCGGACCGCACGGCGATGCAGTCGGCGCTGGCCGAGAGCGTGAAACTGCTGGCCGCGGCCGACGGCGGTGCCAGGGCGATCCCGGCGGTCGAGGACGTGCAGTCGATGCCGGTGCCGGGGTCGCTGTTCGCGATCCGCGCGGGCGGCGGTCCCTTGGCGTTCGCCCTGACCGGCAGCGACCTGTTCGACAGCCAGTGTCCGTCTCCGCGGGTCAGTGTCACCGACGCCGGCGGCACCGCGCTGGCCAACCAGCCGATCCTCACCGGCGCCTCGCCGGCGCGACTGGAACTGAAGTGGGCGGATGTCGGCCAGGTGCCGGTCGGCCCCGTGGTCCTGCACGTGGTCGCGCAGCGCAAGGTATTCCTGCTCGGCTGTCAGGCCCTGCCCGAGGCCACGGCCGTGATCGCGGTGGTGCCGGCAACGCATTACCGCGTCGACTACGCCCTGGAGGCGATCTGCCCGGCGCCGGGTGACGCCAACCGCGTGGTTGCGCTGGGCAAGGGCACGCTGGAGCTGGCCGGCGGCGGCGCGAGCGCCGCGCAGAACGTGCCGACCACCGCGTGTGCGGAGCCGGCGGCCTATCGCCTCAGCGCCTCGGTCAGCGCGTCGGGCGGCGCGCCGTCTCCGGCCGGGCCTTTCACCCAGTCCGCGCAGGCATCGATCACCGCCGGGTTGCCCGGCGGATTGACGTTGAGCTGGGATCCTTCCGTGCAGTCGGTGTTCGTCCGTGCCGGAGCGAACACCTGCAAGGGCGTGCGCTAGCGTTCCGCCGCAAGGGCGGCGCGCAGCTCAGAACTCGTCGGTGCCGGAGATCGTGCGCAGCTCGCTGAGGCCACCGGGGGCCAGGTCCTGCAGCAGCTCCGGAAAGCTCAGTCCGACCAGTCGCTGGGCGCGGCGCAGCAGGATCGGCAGCGGGCTGGCCGGCTCGTACCGGGCGTAGTACTCGCACAACTCGTCCAGCCGGCGACGCACGTCCTCCGGGCTCTGGATGCGACCGGCCGCGACCGCCACGCCACCCGCGGCCGGCGCTCCACCCGTTTCGTCGCCGGCCACGCCTTCCTCGCCGGGAGCCGCCGCTTCGGGCGTGCGCAGGGCGACCTGCGCGTCGAGGAATTTCTTCAGTTCGTAGGCGTCGGTGAGCAGCGGCTTGAGGTCCGGTCCGAGCGTGCCGATGCGGTCGGTGAACAGGGTGTCGATCGCCTTGCCCAGGTCGAGGATCTGCGCTGCCGCCTCCAGCGAGCCGGTGAGCTGGCCTTCGTCGCAGTCCAGGCAGCAGGCCTCGATGTCGGTCATCGACGGCAGGCCCTCGCCATTCTCGTTGCCGGGGACCTTCAGCGTGCCCTGCGCCACCCGCAGGTCGCGCAGCGAGAAGCGGCCGATCCGCGGCGAGGCGACGAACGGGGTGTTGCGCAGGTAGGCCAGCACGGCCAGCGGATCGCCCAGCGGCACCACCGCGTTGACGCGCGCGGTGGGATCGTTGTCGTCCTCGGCATCGAGCTGCGGGTGCACCGCGTCCCAGAAGTTCTCGAGCAGGCCGTGCACCAGGCCCAGCCCGCGGGCGAGGCCGGCCAGGCCCTCGGTGCGCAGCCAGGCGGTGGAAAGGTAGGTGGCCACGCGGAGGTCGCGGGTGCGTTCGAACAGGCCGTTGGACAAGGCGATCACCTTGTCCCACTCGGGCTCTTCGGCGGCTTTCACCGAATCGCCCATGGCGCGCTCGGCGCGCGGCGCGGCGGCGCGTTCCAGCGCCATGAAGTCGGCGTCGTATTCCAGGTCGGTGCCGCAGGGGGCGTCCTCGCCCAGCGGCGAGAGGTAGGACGTCAGCAGGTCGTCGGACATGGGCGGACTCGTCGAGGGTGGGCCATGGCGTCGTCCGGCCAGTCGGGACGGACGTCTCCCTCTGTAGTGCGCAAAAACACGCCCGATCCGGTCAGGAGGCCCAGTCCTGCGGCAGCCGGTGTTCGTCCGGGGTCGGCCCGGGCAGCGGGTAGCGGCTGCGTTCGACCACGTGGGCCAGGGTGTTCACGTTGTCGACCAGGCGGTCGGACAGCCGCGCCAGCAGCTCGGCCGTCGCGGCATCGTCGCTCAGTTCCAGCAGGGCGGCGAAGCTGCGTTGCAGGTCGCGCAGCGGCGGCAGCGCCTTCACCGGTCGCTGCTCGCGCAGGCCCACCGCGATCGCGTGCAGGGCATCGGCGGTCTGGCCGACGAAGCCCGACACCTCGATCTGCTCGGGCAGGGCGGCGCGGTTGTCGATCAGCGCTTCCAGCGACATCGCGGTGCGCGCCAGCCGGTTGCCGTTGGCGAACAGCGATTCGGCCAGCTCCAGCAGCGTCGCCGGCGTACCGGGCTCGCCGCGCATGCGTTCGATCGAGGCCTGCGCGTTGGTGCGTGCCATGCGCGCGGCCGTGCGTGCCTCGCGATGCGCGTCATGTTGCTCGGTCGCGGCCAGCGCACGCAGGTAGTTGGCGTAGGCGCCCAGCATCTCGGCCAGGGCGGCACGGGCGCGGGCGCGCTCCCAGGTCGGCCAGAGCACGTAGGCGAGCAGGGCCATCGCGCTGCCCAGCGCGGTGTTGATCACGCGGTCGATCACCGCATCGGCCGGGCTGACGCCCTCGAACGACAGCAGGATCACCACCGTGCCGGTGAGCGCTGCCACCGCCGCCCCGTAGTGGGCGGTGGCCAGGTAGCGGAAGCCCATGCACAGCACCGCCATCAGCGCCAGGTGCGCCCACGGTTCGTTCGGCGCCAGCCACAGCAGCGCGGTGGTCAGCAGCAGGCCGAGCACCGTGCCGACCACCCGCAGCAGGCCGAAGTTGAAGGTGGCGGCGAAGTCCGGGCGCAGCACGATCGCCGCGGTCATCGGCACCCAGTAGCCGTGCGGCAGATGCATGTGGCGTGCGACCGCCCAGGCCACGCCCAGGCAGGCGGCGCTGCGCACGGCATGGCGGAAGGCCACCGAGTGCGGGGTGAGGTTGGCACGCAGGGTGGCCAGCGGCGAGTGCCCGCGTAGCGCGGCCGGCAGCGGCGTTTCTGCGGCAGCCGCGCGCAGCTCGCCGCGGCTGCCGGCCCAGTGGGCGTTGCGCACCGCGGCGGCCAACTGGCCGGCCAGGGCGTGGATGTGCACGGTAAGGCCGTCGCTGGCGCGCTCGTCGTCGAGCAGGGTGCGTTCGCTGGCACGCAAACCCTTGAGCGACTGCTCGGCGCGCTCCGGGGCATTGCCGGTTTCCAGCGCCTCGGCAATGGCGGCCAGCACCAGGGCCGCGTCCTCGCGGAAGATCGCATGCATCGCCGGGTGGCTACGCAGCTCGGCTATCGCGGTGAGTTCCAGGCGGATCCGCTCGGCCAGCTCCAGCAGCACCCCGAACGCCTCCATCGCCCGTCCCCGGGCGTGATGGCGGCCGAGCAGGGTGGTCTGCAGCGTGGTCATCGCCTCGGTGAGTGCCGGTACGTCGGCGTCGTCATGGGCCTGCTGTCGCGCCAGTTTCGCCAGCCCGCGGTAGACCCCGGCCAGCGCCTGGCGTTCGGGCCGGTAGCGCTGCAGCGGCCAGGCAGCGATCGAGAACAGACCGAGCAGCAGACCGCCGGCGAAGATCAGGGCCGCAGCCCCCAGTGCCTGCGAGGCCTGGGCAACGGGCGTCGAAGCGGTGACCACCAGCAGGATGATGCTGGTCATGCCGACGCGGGCGATGTCCACCCCGAACACCACCAGCAGCCCGCCGAAGAAGCCGGTGCCGACGATGGCGGCGAGCATCGGCCAGAACTCGCCGCCGACCAGCATGCCCAGCAGCGAGGCGAACGCGGCCGCCAGCGCAGCCATCAGCAGGCGCCACATGCGCTGCCGGTAAGGCCCAGGCTGGTCGGAAAACATCGTGTTGAGCGCGCCGGCACCGACGCCGAGGCCGATCTCGGTATGGCCGGTGGCCATGCCGGCGGCCAGCGGCAGGATCACTGCCGCGGTATTGCGCAGCACCACCCGCAACGGCACGTCCGGACGCCGGGTGCGGGTCAGGCTGTCGATGAGTGTGGCGCGAAGCGAGTAGCTGCGGGCGGTCATGCCGCTTCCGGTCCGTCGGCGGAGTCGCCCTGATTCTGCACCAGCCCCGGTCCATGCGGCACGGTCGCGGCGATTTGCGCCGCGACCGCGTCAGCGGACGCTCAGGCGCGGCCGCCGAACTCGCCGGTGGTGGTGTTGACCCACACCTTCTCGTCGTTGGTGATGTACTCGGGCACCTGGATCTCGATGCCGGTGTTGAGCTTGGCCGGCTTGGTGCGCTTGGTGGCGCTGGCGCCCTTCAGTTCCGGGGCGGTGTCGACCACGGTCAGCATCACGCTGGTGGGCACCTGCAGGCCGACCGGCGCGTCGTCGATCAGCTGCACGTAGTAGCCCTCGAGCTCCTCGACGATGTAGCCGGCGTTGTCGCCGACCAGCTCGGGGCTGAGCAGGTACTGGGTGTAGTCCTCAGTGTCCATGAACACGAAGGCCTCGCCGTCCATGTAGGAGAAGGTGGCGGCGCGGCGCACCAGGTCCATCTCCTTCAGGTCGTCGTCGGCACGCAGGCTGAGGTCGAACTTGCGACCGCCGGGAATCGAATACATGGTGAAACGGAAGGTGACGTTGCCGCCACGCGCGGTGGGCGAGCTGCGCTCGATGTCGCGCACCTGGTAGACGGTGCCGTCGTGCTCGACCACGTTGCCTTTCTTGACGTCGGAAGCTTTCATAGGTCAGGAGTGAGTGTTGAGTAGTGAGAAGTGAGAGAAGGGCTGGGAGCTGCGCGGGGTGGGGAGGAGCGAGCTTTCTCTCACTCCTCACTCCTCTCCACTCACTCCTCGCTCATTTCGGCTGCAGCCGCACCGCGCCATCCAGGCGGATGGTCTCGCCATTGATGTAGCGGTTGGTGAGGATGAAGGCGACCGTGGCGGCGAATTCCTCCGGCTTGCCCAGACGCGAGGGGAACGGGATCGAGGCGGACAGCGACTCCTGCACCGCCGGCGGCATGCCGTCGACCATCGGGGTCCAGAAGATGCCCGGGGCGATGGTCGCCACGCGGATGCCGAAGCGGGCCAGCTCGCGCGCCATCGGCAGGGTCATGCCGACCACGCCACCCTTGGAGGCCGAGTACGCGGCCTGGCCGATCTGGCCCTCGTAGGCGGCCACGCTGGCGGTGTTGATGATCACGCCGCGCTCGCCGTCCTCGCCCGCCTCGTTGCCCTGCATCAGCGCCGCGGCGGCCTTGGCCACGTTGAAGCTGCCGACCAGGTTGACCATCACCGTGGTCTGGAACTGCGACAGCGCCATCGGGCCTTCCTTGCCCAGCACGCGGCCGGCGCCGAGGATGCCGGCGCAGTTCATCACCATGTTCAGGCCATCCATCGCCTCGCGGGCGGCGGCCACGTTGGCGGCCACGCCGTCCTCGCTGGTGACGTCGGTGCGGTAGAAGCGCGCGCCGTTGCCCAGCGCCTGTGCGGCCTGCTGGCCCTTGTCCTCGTTGACGTCGAACAGTGCGACCTGCGCGCCGTGCGCGACGAGGTGCTGGGCGACGGCGTGGCCGAGTCCGGAGGCGCCGCCGGTGATGACGGCCTTGACCTGATCGAGCTGCATGGAGATGTCCCGAAGCGTTGGAAAACCGCGATTTTAGCCGAGCGGCCGGGGCACCAGCCATGGGCGCCGTTGAGGCGTGGCATGCGGCCTTGATGGCCGCTGGCCGCGTCAACCCGTGCGGGCCAGCAGGGTCCGCCAGGCCGGCAGTTCGCGCAGCTCGCGGAACCGCAGCACCGGCACCGGCGGATTGGCCGGCTCGGCGAGTGTCTTCTGCCACACGCCCACGTCCCACCATTGCCCCAGCTTGTAGCCGGCCTGCCGCCACACGCCGGCGGGCGTGAATCCCATCGCCTCGTGCGCGGCGACGCTGGTCGTGCCGGGTAGGGTGATCACGCCCACCGCCTGGAAGATGCCCTGCAGGCGCAGCGCGTCGAGCAGGGTGCCGTAGAGCTTCCGGGCGATGCCGCGGCGCTGCGCATCGCTGCGCACATAGATCGAGGTCTCGGCAATCCAGTCGTAGGCGGCGCGCTCGCGGAAGCGGCTGGCGTAGGCGTAGGCGAGCACCTCTCCCGCCTCCTCCCAGACCAGCCAGGGATACTGCTCCAGCCGCCCCAGCACGCGCTCGCGCATGGCCGTGACGCCTGGCGGCACGGTCTCGAACGTGGCCACGCCCTCGAGCACGTGCGGGGCGTAGATGGCGTGGAAGGCGTCGGCATCGGCGCCGGTGGCGATGCGGATCATGCCAGTGCCTTTTCCATGCAGACGCTGCGCGGGTTGGCGTGGTGTTCGCCGAACGGCGGGCAGCGGCGGTAGCCGGCGCGCTCGTAGAGCTCCAGCGCCTCGGCCTGCGCGGTGCCCGCTTCCAGTCGGACCAGCCGGCCACCGAGGCGGCGGATGTGGTGTTCGATCGCCTCCAGCAGCTGCTTGCCCAGACCCAGCCCGCGACAGGCCGGCAGCACGTACATGCGCTTGACCTCCATGTAGTCGCCGCCGTCGATGCAGGCGCCGCAGGCCACCGGCTCGCCGTCCACCCGCGCGGTGAGCAGACTCACCCCGGGACGTTGCAGTGCGGCCAGCGACACCGGCTCGATGTTGCCGGTGGGGTGCAGTTCGGCAAGGTAGCCGTCGGTCGGTTCGATCAGCGGGCGCAGCTCGGGCAGGCTCGGATCGTCGACGCGGAATTCGAGGCGGGGCGGCAGGGATTCGTCGCTCACTTCATGTATTTCCAGTTGCGGTGCTTGCCTTCGGCCAGCCACTCCAGCGTGGTGGCAAGGCGCTTGCTGCGGGTGGCGTCGGTTTTCGCGCCGGTGATCCAGTCGGTGTACTCGCGCTTTGCGCTGGGGCTGAACGCATCGAAGTGCTTCTTCGCCGCGGCGTGCTTCTTCAGCGCAAGCGCGGTGGCCAGGTCGTCCGGTATCGCAGGCGGCGCCTTGGCTTTGGGCGTCTTCGCCGGCGGCGCGGCTGCACCGTCGTCGATCCGCTGCGCGGCCGCTTTCACCGCAGCGGCCAGCGCGCGCTTCGGCGGCAGGTCGCCGACCGCGGTGAGCTTGCCGTACTGGCCCATGCCGTCGCTGCCGTCCGCGCCGGCTTCCGCCCGCGCTTGCCAGAAGCCGAAGCTGCAGTGCTGCTTGAACGCCGCCATCATGCACAGCGGTCGCCCGCGGTACTCGAAGAACGGCATGCGCCACTTCAGCGTCTCGGTTGCCTCGGGGCAGGCGGCATGCACCACCGATCGAAGGTGTTCGAGCACCGGCCGCGCGAACGGGGCGGCGTCGGCGATGTAGTCGTCAACACGGGGATCGGTGTCCATGGCGTGCCTCCGTCTAGAGTTCCCGCAGGAAGAAGCGGTCGCAGCTGAAATGGCCGGTGCCGCCGAGCGGCGCGCACAAGGCCTTGAAGCCGCTGCGCAGATACAGCGCCTGCGCCTCGTCCATGCCGGTGAGCGTTTCCAGGTAGCAGCGGGCGAAGCCGTGCCCGCGGGCCGCGTCCAGGCAACGCTGCATCATCGCCGTGCCGGCGCCGATGCCGCGGGCCTCGGGCAGGAAGTACATCTTGCGCAGCTCGCAGACGTCCGCCTCGCCACCTTCGAGTGGCGCGATGCCGGCGCCGCCGATCACCCGGCCGTCGCGCTCCACCACGAAGTAGCTGCTGCGCGGTTGCGCGTAGGCCTGGTACATCGTGTCCACTTCGGGATCGTGGATCGCGAAGCCGGGGCCGTCGGCGCCGAACTCGGGCATGACGGTGCGGATGATCGCGGCCACCGCCGGATTGTCTTCGGGAGTGATGGGGCGGATCAGGAAACCGGAGGGCATGGCGTGCGTCGGGTGGGTCGGGGAACGGAGCCGACAGTCTGCAGTAACCGCGGCGGCGAGGAAAAGCCGCCTTTCGTCACAGAGCCCGGCCGCCGCTTGTGGGGGCTGGCCGCACCGGTGCAGAGTCGGTCGGGTCCGCCAGGGAGCCTGCGATGATGAACCCGCCCGTCCGTGCCACCGGCCTGCCGATCCGCTGCGGCATCGTTTCCGTGGTGGTGCTGCGTGGTGCGGGCACGGCCACCCGGATGCTGCTGGCGCGCCGTTCCGGGGCCTGGCTCGACGGTGTCTGGAGCTACATCGCCGGCCACGTGCAGGAGGGCGAGACCGGCTGGCAGGCGGCGCGCCGCGAGTTGTTCGAGGAAACCGGACTGGTGCCGGAGGCGCTCTACGCCACCGGCTTCTGCGAGCAGTTCTACCGGGCGCAGCCGGAAGGCGTCGAGATCGTGCCGGCCTTCGTGGCGCGCGTGGACGAGCACGCCGCGGTGCGGCTCAACCACGAGCACTCGGCGTCGTGCTGGGTGGATCTGGACGAGGCCGCCGCGCGGCTGCCGTTCGGCAGCCAGCGCGACCTGCTGGCCCACGTCCGTCGCGAGTTCGTCGAGCGCACGCCGTCCGAGGCGCTGCGCATCGGGCTGGACTGAGCGCTCAGGGCTGGCGGTAGACCACGCCGTCCTTCATCACGAACACTGGATGCTGCAGCGCCTGGATGTCGCGGCTGGGGTCGCCGGCGAAAGCGGCCATGTCGGCGAACGCGCCCGGAGCGATCCGGCCGAACTGGCCATCGGCGCGCAGGATGTGCGCAGCGACATTGGTGGCGGCGTGCAGTGCCTGCACCGGCGTCATGCCGTCGGCCACCATCATCGCCGGTTCGCGCCAGTTCTCGCCGTGCGCGAAGACGCCCACGTCGCTGCCGTTGCCGATGGTGACGCCGACCTTCAGCGCGGTGCGGAAGGCATGCTCGGCCTGCTTCATCGACGGTGTCGGTTCGGACTTTCCGGGCACGTAATGCTGGAAGTACTCCGAGGTGGCCTCCACCGCGGTGAGCGTGGGCTCGTAGGCGATGCCCTTCTGCTTCATCAGGCGGAAGGTCGCCTCGTCGGTGCCATAGCCGTGCTCGATGGTGTCCACGCCGGCCTCCACCGCGTTGCGCACGCCGGCCTCGCTGGCGGCATGCGCGGCGACCGGACGACCGATCTGGTGGGCGGCGTCGACGATCGCCTTGATCTCGGCCGGCGACAGCGTCGGCATGGTCTCGCCGTGGTCGCCCACGCGGTAGTCGGCGTAGAGCTTGATCCAGTCCGCACCGCGCGCGGCCTGCTCGCGCACGGCTGCGACAGCCGCGTCCACGCCGGTGACCGGCTGCGCGCCCTGCGGCAGATCCAGGTCGGGGCGGAAGCCGCGCGGACCGGGTCCATAGCTGGCGGTGGCGACGATGGCGCGGGTAGCGACGAACATCCGCGGCCCCGGGATCAGCCCCTCGTCGATGGCCCGCTTGATCGACACGTCGGCGAAGCCGGCGCCCTCGGTGCCGAGGTCGCGCAGCACGGTGAAGCCGGCCAGCAGGGTGGCCCTGGCATGGGCAGCGGCTTCCAGCGTGCGGTAGTCCTGCGGCTCCGTGAGCACCTGGTCGTTCCACAGCGTCTCGTTGTACGGATGCAGGAACAGGTGCGAATGCAGGTCGATCAGGCCGGGCGTGAGCGTGGTGCCGGGCAGGGCGATGCGTTCGGCATTGGCGGGTGCCTTGATGCTGTCGGCCGGGCCCACGGCAGCGACCTTGCCCTCGTGCACCAGCACGACCCATCCAGCGTGTGCGGCGTCGCCGTCGGCGGTCCACACGCGGTCGGGCAGCAGCAGGGTGTCTTTGCTTGCTGCATCGGCGGCAGCAGCCAGTGGCGCGATGGACAGCAACGCGGCGAAGACCGCAGACCAGATCCCGTGACTTATACGCATTGGACTCCCCTCGAGACAAAGGCGGGCAAGGCATCACGCCTCATCGATTCTAGCGGTGGCCGCAGCGAGGCCGCGATGTTTCGAATCGAATCCTGCGGCGTGCCCTGTAGGAGCCCACCTTGTGGGCGACAAAGGGTGACGACGAAGCGGCTCGCCGGTCGCGCACAGGGTGCGCTCCTACAGGGCGTTCCTGGTTGTGATGATTGGCGCAGCGATGTTCTTCGCGGACGCCGATTCCGGCGTCAATCCCGCGAACGCAGGGGCTCAGGCCGCGGTGCGCGCGCGGGTCACCGGCTGGTGGTTTCCTTGTGCAGCTGTGTGGCGAGACGCCTCATCGATTCTGGCGGTGGCCGCAGCGAGGCCGCGATGTTTCGAATCGAATCCTACGGCGTGCCCTGTAGGAGCCCACCTTGTGGGCGACAAAGAGTGACGACAAAGCGGCTCGCCGGTCGCGCACAGGGTGCGCTCCTACAGGACGTTCCAGGTTGTGATGGTCGGCGCAGCGATGTTCTTCGCGGACGCCGATTCCGGGGTCAATCCCGCGAACGCAGGGGCTCAGGCCGCGGTGCGCGCGCGGGTCACCCGGCTGGCGGTTTCCTTGTGCAGCTGCGCGGCGAGCCAGGCGCCGGTGGCGACCAGCAGATCGAGATCCACGCCGGTGTGCATGCCCATGCCGTGCAGCATGTACACCACGTCCTCGCTGGCCACGTTGCCGGTCGCGCCCTTCGCGTAAGGGCAGCCGCCGGTGCCGGAAACGGCGCTGTCGACCACGCGCACGCCTTCCTCCAGGCAGGCCAGGATGTTGGCCAGCGCCTGCCCGTAGGTGTCGTGGAAATGCACCGCCAGCGCGCCCATCGGCACTTCGGCGGCGACCGCGCGCAGCATGGCGCGCGCCTTCGCCGGCGTGCCGACGCCGATGGTGTCGCCCAGCGAGATTTCGTAGCAGCCGGCCGCGTGCAGCCGCTGCGCCACGCGCACCACGTCGGCCACCGGCACGTCGCCCTGGTAGGGACAGCCGAGCACGGTGGAGACATAGCCGCGCACCTTCACGCCATCGGCCGAGGCACGTTCCAGCACGGGCAGGAAGCGCTCGATCGATTCATCGATCGAGGCGTTGATGTTCTTGCGGTTGAACGCCTCGCTGGCGGCGGAGAACACCGCCACCTCGGTGGCGCCGACCGCCCGTGCCCGCTCGTAGCCCTGCAGGTTCGGCACCAGCACCGGGTAGCTCACTCCCGGCACCTTGCGGATGCCGGCGAACACCTCGGCCGCATCGGCCAGCTGCGGCACCCACTTCGGGCTGACAAAGCTAGTCGCCTCGATGGTGGTGAGGCCAGTGGAGGACAGCCGGTCGATCAGCGCGATCTTCACGTCGGCCGGCAGCAGGGTCTTCTCGTTCTGCAGGCCGTCGCGCGCGCCGACTTCGACGATGCGGACGTGATTGGCGGCGGAGCTGGGAGTGTTCATGACGGATGCGCTGACAGCCAAAGAGCCACAGGGTACCGCGCCCGATGTCCGGCCCGCGCATGGGGCGGACGTCCGGCGCATTGTCCGCGGACGGACGGGATCTTCGACGGGTGGGCAGGAAACCGCGCCCTGGTGCGGTCCGCGCGGGCGGGAGGGTGCTGGCACGGCGATTGCTGAGTGGCCTGCATCGTCCCGGTCGGGGTCAGCCGCCTCACCGGGTCCTCTGCGCCAGCGGCGTGCTGGCGTCCATCCGTTGCAGGAGAGCTTCGTTGAAACCGATCCATTCCGTCCTTGCCGCCGTGCTGACCTTCATCGGCTGCGCCGGCCACAGCTTCGCGGCCTCCGCGGATACGTCCGCCGCCGCTGCCCCATCGGCTACCGCGGCGCCAGCCTGGACCATGTCCCGCGACCGTGTGACCGCGATCCTCGACAGCAACCGGGCGATCCTCTCGCCGCAGGGCGTGGACGAGAAGGTGAAGCTGCACATCGACGGCATCGACCAGTGGATATCGATCCGCGGCAAGGACCGCCGCAACCCGGTGCTGCTGTTCCTGCATGGTGGCCCGGCTTCGCCGGCGATGCCCGAGTCGTACACCTTCCAGACGCCGTGGGAGGACTACTTCACCGTGGTGCAGTGGGACCAGCGCGGCGCCGGCAAGACCTACGCCGCCAATACCGAACAGGCGATGGCGCCGGGGATGAGCGTGAGGGGCATGACCGACGATGCGGCCCAGGTGGTGCAGTACCTGCGCCAGCGCTTCGGCAAGCGGAAGATCTTCCTGCTCGGTCACTCGTGGGGCTCGGTGCTCGGCGTCGAGCTGGCCCAGCGTCATCCGGATTGGTTCTACGCCTACATCTCGGTGGGGCAGGTGGTGAATGGTCACGCCAACGAGGCCGAGGGCTACGCGTTCGCGCTGCGCGAAGCGATCGCGCACCACAACCAGGAGGCGGTGAAGGAACTGAAGGCCATTGCGCCGTATCCCGGCAAGGCACTCACCATCGATCGTGTCGGCGTGCGCAGCAAGTGGGAGATGTATTACGGCGGCCTGGCCTGGGGGCGCACCAACTACCAGTTCGATGTGGATGCCGAGGAGCTCTCGCCCGACTACAGCCGGCAGGACCTCGACGCCATCGACAAGGGCAGCCTGTTCTCCCTGAACCACCTGCTGAAGCCGCTGCTGGACGTCGACTTCGACCACGTCACGCACTTCGGTTGCCCGGTGCTGGTGTTCGTCGGCGCGCATGACTACACCACGCCGCATCAGCTCGCCGAAACCTGGTTCGGGCACATCCGGGCGCCGTCCAAGCGACTGGTCGTGTTCGCCGATTCGGCACACATGATGATGCAGGAGCAGCCGGGGCGGTTCCTGATGCACCTGGTCGACGACGCGCTGCCGCTGGCGCGCGCGGCCGGCGATGCGGCACCGGCGGAAGTCGAGCGGACCCGTTGATCGGCAAGCGACGGCACCGCCGCCGCTTGCGCCCCTCACTCGGCGAAGCGCACCAGCACGGCGTCGGCCTCGACGAAGTCGCCCTGGCTCGCACCGATGCTTTCGATGATGCCGGCGCGGGGAGCCTTCAAGGCGAGTTCCATCTTCATCGCCTCCATCACCAGCAGTTCCTGGCCCTCGGCGACTTCATCGCCGGCGGCGGCCCTCACCAGCACGATGCGACCCGGCATCGGCGCCACCAGCTTGTCGCCACCGGCGGCGTCGCGGCTTTCCCAGGCGTAGGCGGCCGCGCGGGCCAGGTGATGGCGCTGGCCGTCGACGTCATGCAGCAGCACGCGGGTGGCATCGGCGCGCACGGCCAGGCGCAGCGCGTCGCCGTCGAAGCGGGCGCTCAGGATCTCGCCGTCGTGGCGGGCGCCGCTGACCTCGCAGCGGTCGTCGCCGTGGCGCATGCGGTAGTGGCCGGCGTGGCCATAGGCTTCCACCTCGTAGCGGCGGCCATGGTGTTCCAGCGCGACCAGCCGGCGCCCCTCGTGACCGATACGCCAGGCGTCGGCGAGCGCCCACGGCGAGTGCGGATCGCTGCTGCCGCGCGTGTGCGACATCGCCGCGCACTCGTCGTGCAGCAGCGCGGCGGTGGCCGCGGCGAACAGCACGTAGTCGGGCGGTGCGACGTCGCCGGCGAGGAACTCGTCCAGGTGGCGGTCGAGGTAGCCGGTGTCGATGCGGCCTTCGACCACCGCCGGATGCCGCGCCAGCCGCTCGAGGAAGGCGATGTTGGACTTCGGTCCGGCGATCTCGCATGCGGCCAGCGCCTCGCGCAGGCGCAGCAGGGCGCGCGGGCGATCGGCGTCGAACACGATCAGCTTGGCGATCATCGGGTCGTAGAAGATGGTGACCGTGTCGCCCTCGATCACGCCGCCGTCCAGCCGCACGTACGTCGACGGTGCCGGCAGGCGCAGGCGCAGCAGCTTGCCCGAGCCGGGCAGGAAGTTCTGATCGGGATCTTCGGCGTACAGGCGCACCTCGATGGCGTGGCCGTGTGCGCGGATCTGCTCCTGCGCGAGCGGCAGCGGCTCGCCCGCGGCCACGCGCAGCTGCCATTCCACCAGGTCCAGCCCCAGCGTCAGCTCGGTGACCGGGTGCTCCACCTGCAGGCGGGTGTTCATCTCCATGAAGAAGAACGCGCCGTCCGGCGCAACAATGAATTCCACCGTGCCGGCGCCGACGTAGTTCACGGCCCTGGCCGCGGCGACCGCGGCCTCGCCCATCGCGGCGCGGCGCTTGGCATCGAGGAACGGGGAGGGCGTTTCCTCCAGCACCTTCTGGTAGCGGCGCTGGGCCGAGCACTCGCGCTCGTTGAGGTGGATCACCGTGCCGTGGCTGTCGCCGAACACCTGGAGCTCGATGTGTCGCGGGTGCTCGACGTAGCGCTCCAGGATCACCCTAGCGTCGCCGAACGAGGACTGCGCCTCGCGCTGCGCCGAGGCCAGCGCGTCGGCGAATTCGTCGGCCTTGCGCACGATGCGCATGCCCTTGCCGCCGCCGCCGGCGGCGGCCTTGATCATCAGCGGGAAGCCGGTCTTGCCCGCCTGTTCGGCGAGGAAGGCCGCGTCCTGGTTGTCGCCGTGGTAGCCGGGCACCAGCGGCACCCCGTGGCTTTCCATCAGCGCCTTGGCGGCGGCCTTGGAACCCATCGCGTCGATGCTTTCCGGGCGCGGGCCGATGAACGCGATGCCCGCCTCGGTGCAGGCGCGGGCGAAACCGGTGTTCTCCGAGAGGAAGCCGTAGCCGGGGTGGATCGCCTGCGCGCCGGCCTTCTTTGCCACCGCGATGATCGCGTCGCCGCGCAGGTAGGAGTCGGCCGGCCGGGGACCGCCGATCGGCCACGCCTCGTCGGCCAGCCGCACGTGCTGCGCGTCGGCATCCGCCTCCGAATACACCGCGATGGTACGGATGCCGAGCCGGCGGCAGGTGCGGATCACGCGGCAGGCGATCTCGCCGCGGTTGGCAATCAAAACGCGCTCGAACATGCGAAGTCCCTAAGCTGGCGTGCGCCGCGATGCAAAGCTCGAAAAGGTAGCAGAAGGGCGGTTTTGAGCCGATGCGCAGCGCAGCAAGGCACGCGGGGCCGGTCGTGGCCGCCGGGTCGGGAGCAGTGCACGGCATGTCACGTGTCGGAGCTCACCGTGTGGGTGACGGCGGTGGTTCGAGGGCGGGGTGGGTTCGCGCACAGGGTGTGCTCCTACCGGGTGCTTGCGTGTAGGAGCTCACCCTGTAAGCGACAGCGGTGGCGCGAGAGGGGATGGGTTCGCGCACAGGGTGCGCTCCTACCGGGTGCTTGCGTGTAGGAGCTCACCCTGTGAGCGACAGCGGTGGCGCGAGAGGGGATGGGTTCGCGCACAGGGTGCGCTCCTACCGGGTGCTCGCGTGTAGGAGCTCACCCTGTGAGCGACAGCGGTGGCGCGAGAGGGGATGGGTTCGCGCACAGGGTGCGCTCCTACCGGGTGCTCGCGTGTAGGAGCTCACCCTGTGAGCGACAGCGGTGGCGCGAAAGGGGATGGGTTCGCACATAGGATGTGCTCCTGCTGCGGCGTGATGGTGTTACCCCGCCCACGCCGGCGCACGCTTGGCCAGAAACGCTCCCAGCCCCTCCTGCCCCTCGGCCGACACGCGCAGCCGCGCGATCAGCGCGGCATTCTCATCGTCGATCCGCTCGGCGCCTGCTTCGTCCAGCCCGGCCATGCCCAGCGCCAGGGTCTTGGCCTCGGCCTGCGCCTGCGGGCCGGCCTTGGCGAGGAAGCCGAGCACGCGCTGCACGGCGTCGTCGAGCTGCTCGCGCGGCACCGCTTCGTGCAGCAGGCCGATGCGCTGCGCGGCCGCCGCATCGAAGAACTCGCCGGTGAGGAACAGCCGGCGCGCCTGGCGCAGGCCGATCGCGGCGATCACGTAGGGCGAGATCACCGCCGGCACCAAGCCGAGTTTCACCTCGGTCAGGCCAAACTTGGCGCCCTCGACGCCGATCGCGATATCGCAACAGGCGACCAGCCCCACGCCCCCGCCGAATGCTGCACCGTTGACCCGGGCGATGGTCGGCTTGGGGCAGAACTGCAGCCGGCGCATCAGCCGCGCCAGACGCGACGAATCGTCGCGGTTTTCCTGCTCGCTGGCCTGGGCCATGCCGCGCATCCAGTTCAAATCGGCACCGGCGGAGAAGCTCTCGCCCTCGCCTGTGAGTACCACCGCGCGCACGCTTTCGTCGCGGCCGGCATCGTCGATGGCGGCCGTCAGTTCCGCGATCAGCGCGTCATCGAAGGCGTTGTGCACCTCCGGGCGGTTCAGCGCGATGCGGCGGACGCGGTCCTGGTCGGCGATCGAGAGGCGGCTCGTCATGGCGGGGTTCCCTGGCAAAGACCGCCGATGATAAACGCCGGCAAACGCGGCGGTCGGCTTGAATGCGGGCAGAAAGGGAACGATATACAATGCGAACCATTCCCATTTAGGTCCTTGCCTGTGCGCCTGTCCGATCTGCCCAAGGGTTCGCCTGCCGTGGTGGACCGCGTGGACGATGCCCACGCCGACGATGTCATCGCGCAGCGCCTGCGCGACCTCGGTTTCGTGGCGGGCGAACCAGTGCGCCTGGTGGCCTACGGACCGATGGGCGCCGACCCGCTGCTGATCCAGATCGGCTCGACCCGGTTCGCCCTGCGGCGCAACGAGGCTTCGCGGGTGACCGTGCGCATGCAGGAGGCGGCGTGAGCGCGGGTTCGTTGCGCATCGCCCTGGTCGGCAACCCCAACTGTGGCAAGACCGCGCTGTTCAACCAGCTCACCGGCGGTCGCCAGAAGGTGGCCAACTACGCCGGCGTCACCGTCGAGCGCAAGGAGGGCCGGTTCACCGCGCCGTCCGGCCGCCTGCTGCACGTGCTGGACCTGCCGGGCACCTACAGCCTGGACGCGACCAGCCCCGACGAGCAGATCACCCACGATGTCTGCGCCGGCCTCTACCCCGGAGAGGCGCCGCCGGACCTGATCGTCTGCGTGGCCGACGCCACCAACCTGCGCCTGCACCTGCGCTTCGTGCTGGAGGTGAAGCGACTGGGGCGGCCGATGGTGCTGGCGCTGAACATGATGGACGCGGCCCGCCGCCGCGGCATTGTCATCGACGTGGCCGAGCTGTCGCGCCGGCTCGGCATGCCGGTGGTGGAAACCATCGCCGTGCGCCGCGAGGGCGTGAAGGCGCTGGTGGCCCAGGTCGACGGTGCGATGCCCGAGGCGCCGCCGGCGCAGCCGGACGATGCGGCCAGCCGGGCGGACCTGCACGCACAGGTGCGCGAGCTGCTGGCCGCCACCGTCGCCATGCCCCGCGCCACCGATGCGGTGGACGACGCGCTGGACCGCTGGGCACTGCACCCGGTGTTCGGCCTGGCGATCCTGGCGGTGGTGATGTTCCTGGTGTTCCAGGCGGTGTATTCCGTCGGCAAGCCGATGACCGATGCCATCGCCGACGGCTTCGACTGGATGGGCACGCACGTGGCCGCCTGGATGCCGGCCGGGCCGCTGCAGAGCCTGGTCACCGACGGCCTGTTCGGCGGCATCGGCACGGTGCTGGGCTTCCTGCCCGAGATCCTGGTGCTGTTCCTGTTCATCCTCACGCTGGAGGAGTCCGGCTACCTGCCGCGCGCGGCGTTCCTGCTGGACCGCTGGATGGTGGCGGTGGGGTTGACCGGGCGTTCGTTCATCCCGCTGCTGTCCAGCTTCGCCTGCGCCATCCCCGGCATCATGGGCACGCGCTCGATCACCGACCCGCGCGACCGCCTGGCGACCATTCTGGTGGCGCCGCTGATGACCTGCTCGGCGCGCCTGCCGGTGTACGCGCTGCTGATCGGTGCCTTCATCCCCTCGCATCGCGTGCTCGGCGTGTTCAACCTGCAGGGCGTGGTGCTGTTCGCGCTGTATGCCATCGGCATCCTCGGCGCGATGCTGGTGGGCTACGTGATGAAGCGCATCCGCCGCGACAAGAGCGAGCATGCGCTGCTGATGGAGCTGCCGTCCTATCGCCTGCCGAAGCCGCGCGACGTGGCGATCGGGCTGTATGAGCGCGGCATGATCTTCCTCAAGCGGCTGACCGGCGTGATCCTCGCGCTGACCGTGATCATGTGGTTCATCTCCACCTTCCCGGGGCCGCCGCCGGGTGCCACCGAGCCGGCGATCGAGTACAGCATCGCCGGTCACCTGGGCCGGGCGCTGCAGCACATCTTCGCGCCGATCGGCTTCAACTGGCAGATCAGCCTGTCGCTGATCCCGGCGTTCGCCGCGCGCGAGACCGCGGTGGCGGCGCTGGCCACGGTGTACGCGGTGGGTGGGGATGCCGCGACGGGTGGGCTGGGTCACGCGCTGACCGTGAATTTCCCGCTGGCCAGCGCGCTGTCGCTGCTGGTGTGGTTCGCCTTCGCGCCGCAGTGCATGTCCACGCTGGCGGTGATCCGCCGCGAAACCGCTTCGTGGCGCAACGTGGCGATCTCGTTCGGCTACATGTTCGCGCTGGCCTACGTGGCCTCGTTCATCACTTACCACGTGGCGGTGTGGCTGTCGTGAGCACCAGCCTGCTCGTGCAGTACGTGGTGATCGGTGTCGTCCTGCTGGTCAGCGTGCTGGTGGTGCTGCGCAAGCTGGCACCGAAGCTCACCGCCCGCTGGCTGGCGGCCGCCGCGCTGCGGCTGGACCGGCCCGATGCACCGGGCTGGAAACGCGCGCTGGCGCATCGCCTGCAGCCGAAGCAGACCAGCGGCAACTGCAGCGACGGCTGCGATACCTGCGGCGCCTGCGGTCCGAAGCCGGCGGCTGCCGCGCACCCGCCGGCGGCGGACGGCTCCATGCCGCTGCATTTCCGTCCGCGGGGCAAATAAGCGCGTTCCGGATCAGGCCAGCGCGCGCTGTCGGCGGGGCACCCGGCGCCAGGCATCGATCGCCCAGGCCAGCAGGGCCGCGCCGGCCAGGCTGTTGCCCATGATCACCGGTACCTGCACCGCGCTGGCAACGAGGCTGGCGACGGGATAGATCAGGAAGATACCCAGCCGCAGCCATGGGCGCAGCGAAGCCGATACCTGCCTCCCGTGCAGCACGCGGGCCAACGCGAGCCATAGCGCGGGTACGGTCAGCATCCAGCCGGCCATCGGCGAGTCGGTGGCATCGACGACAATCAGCGCGCCGATGGCGAGCAGCGGAACCAGCGCGAAGTGCAGCCATCCGACTGCGCCTTTCAGCGGCATCGGGCGGCGCTGCCAGCCGGTGAGCTCGGACCAGGCCATGACGGCCAGCGCCACGCCACAGAAGCCGCCGGCGATCACCTCCAGCAAGCCGACCATGCCCCAGGCGAACTGCCCGCCCTGCATGCCGGCAAACGCACCGAACGCCAAGCCCAGAAGCAGCCCGAGCAGCAGCGTTCCGGCCACCCTCGCGCCGACGATGGCAGCCCCGACACGACTGAACAGTCCGCTGTGCGCGGCCTGCAGCCAGAATGCCTGTTGCCGGGGATCCACGGGTGGCGGCAGTTCGACCGGGGGCTGCCCGGCCAGGCGCAGGATCAGGTTGTTCATGCTGCGAAGGTTCTGCGGCAGCAGACTGCGCCACAACGCGACCGGCCAGCGGAAAGGTTGCTGCAGCCAGCGGAGCGAGCGGGTGATCTGCTTGCGTGCGCTGACCGAGCGGGCGCCGAGCAGGCCGGCCAACGCATTACGGCGCGCGGGCGCCAGGTGCCAGGCCATGTGCATGCGCTGGCGGCGCTGTGCCACGAGCAATGGATCGGGCACGGCACCGGCGTGATCCAGCCGGAAGAACGCCAGCATCTCGTCGAAGCAGCCATCCGGCATCGGCGGTGCGGCCTGGTGGACGAACGACAGCCAGTGCTGGCCGACGCGCGTCTTCAGGCTCAGCGACCAGAGCGCCTGGTGGCTTTCCAGCCATTTGCGCAGCGCGGCAGGTTCATTGGCATCGGCACGCGCCACCGCTTCCCGCAGGAAGGCACTGGCGTCGAACGTCACTGGTGCCGGTGCCGGCGTCGACGGAGGTGAAGACGCCGGTTGGCTTGCCGATGGCGCGGCGACAACCGGCGAAGGCAACGGGCGCGGTGCGGCGGGGGGTGCTGCCGCAGGCGGGGCTGGCGCGTGACCCCGGCAGCGCTGCAATGCTGCCTGGTAGGCCTCGTGCAGCCGCTGGAAGCCCTCCGGATTTTCGTCCGGGCGGTTCTGCTTGAGCTTCACCGCGTAGGCGCGCTTGATCGCGCGCTCGTCGGCGGTAGGCTCGATGCCCAGCTCGCTGTACGGCCACATCAGGTCGATTCCAGCGTGTCCAGCGCGCGCCCCAGCTCCAGTCGGTGTTCGCGGATCACCATCTCGTCCTGGGTTTCCAGCACGGCGCGGAACTGTGCGATCCACGCCTGCACCTGGTCGCGCATCGTCAGGTGTTCCTCGTAGATGCGCTCGGCGCGGGCGAGCAGGGCGAGGTTCTCCTGCTTGCTGCGCGGGTGGATCTTGATCTCGGCCAGCGCGGCGAGGCGGGTGCGGATCTGCTCGGCGCTGAGCACGCCCGGGTTCTGTTCCAGCACCAGCTCGTACTGCTTGCCGGTCGAGGACACGTTCGCCTCCACCTGCAGTACGCCGTTGACGTCGTAGGTGAAGCGCAGGTTCACCGCGTTCTCCTGCGGCGGGCGGGTCGGGTCGATCTCCACTTCCAGCTCACCCAGCTTGATGTTGCGTTCCACCATCGGGCTCTCGCCCTGGAACACGTCCAGCCGCAGCTTCGACTGCCCCGGATTGACCGGGAAGAAGCTCTGCTCGCGGCTCACCGGCACCACGCTGTTGCGGTGGATGATCGGCTCGAAGAAACCGCCCTGCATCCGGCCCTGGGGGTCGCGGCGCACCACCTCGGTGCCCAGCGAGTAGGGACACACGTCGGTCAGCACCACTTCGTCCAGGCGCTGGTCGCGCGACTTCAGGCCCGAGGCGACGCAGGCGCCCAGCGCGATGGCCTGGTCCGGGTTGACGTGGCGCAGCGGCAGCCTGCCGAACATGCGGGTGACCAACCGCGCCACCAGCGGCATGCGGCTGGCGCCACCGACCAGCACGATCTCGTCGAGCTGTTCGGGTTGCAGCCGCGCGTCGCGCATGGCGCGTTCCAGCGGTGCGCGCATGCGCTGCAGCAGCGGGTCGGCGAGCTGGGCGAAGCGCGTCTCGTCGATCGACCACTCGTGCGTTTCGCCGCGTACGGCGAGCTGCACCGTCGCCGAGGCCTGGCCGGTGAGCGCGCGCTTGGCGGTCTCCAGCCGCTGGCGCAGCACGCCACTGGTGGCCGCGTCGAGGCTGGATCGCTGCAGCCCCAGGTCGGCCAGGCAGGCCTTTTCCAGCACGTCGAGGAAATCCTCGCCGCCGAGGAAGTTGTCGCCGGCGCTGGCATGCACTTCCACCACGCCTTCGAACATCTCCAGCACCGACACGTCGAAGGTGCCGCCGCCCAGGTCGAACACTAGGAAGCGCGAGCCGTCGCGACGTTCCTGCAGGCCATAGGCCAGTGCCGCCGCGGTGGGTTCGTTGATCAGCCGCTCGACCTTGATCCCGGCCAGCGTGCCGGCGGCCTGGGTGGCCTTGCGCTGTGCGTCGGAGAAATACGCCGGCACGCTGATCACCGCCTCGGTCACCGTCTCGCCGGTGGCCGCCTCGGCATCGGCGATCAGCGCACGCAGCACCAGGGCGGAGAGCTCTTCCGGGCGGAAGCTGCGATGGCCCAGCCGGGTCTCGCGGTCGCTGCCCATCCAGCGTTTGAAGCTGGCCACGCTGCTGCCCGGGTGGCTGATCAGCCGGTCGCGCGCGGCCTGTCCGACCAGCGCGTGGCCGTCGGCGTCCAGGCTCACCACCGAGGGCGTGAGCAACTGGCCGAGCGCGTTGGGGAAGAGGGTGGGGCCGTTGTCGCCGTAGCGGCCAATCAGCGAGTGGGTGGTGCCGAGATCGATGCCAACAAGCATTCCGTGACGGTCCCCCTAACGACCGTGTCCAGGGCGGGCGGTCAGCCGCCCGGTGATTCCATGCGGAAGGCGCCGGAGCGCCGCGGTTCGACTGGGACCCCGGACATGGCGACAAGGGCCGCGTCCTGTCCCCGGCGTTACGGCCGGATCGAAGCCTTCATGGTCCCACAGTCCCGCGCCGATGGTGTAGAGCCGACCGTACGAGCTGCGGCGCGTTGCCACGGGCGCGTTCCCCCTTTGCCTGGTGCCGGCCGGTTGGCTAGCGAAGCCATTCCGGCATCGGCACGCCTCATTTGCTGTTGCTAATGAGAACAATTATCATATCCGCATCAAAAGAACTGATCCGGATGTCTCGCCGTGAATCGCCTCGCCCTCGCCGCCGTCCTGCTGCTCTGGAGCTTCGCCGCCCGGGCCACGGACGTGCCCGAATTCCATCTCGCCATCCAGGACCACGCCTACCAGCCGGCGGAACTGAAGGTGCCGGCCGGGACCAAGGTGAAGCTGGTGATCGAGAACCGCGACGCCTCGCCGGAAGAGTTCGAGAGCACCGAGTTCAACCGCGAGAAGATCGTGCTGCCGAACAGCACGATCACCGTCTACGTCGGGCCGTTGAAGCCGGGCAGCTACCGGTTCTTCGGCGACTTCCACCAGGACACGGCCCAGGGCCGGCTGATCGTGGAGTGATGCCATGCCCGGTGTAGCGCTGCTGGTGTTCCGTGAAGTGCTGGAGGCGGCCCTGATCGTCTCCATCGTCTGCGCCGCCACGCGGGGTGTGCGCCTGCGCGGGCTGTACGTCCTGGGCGGTATCGGCCTGGGCCTGGCCGGCGCGCTGCTGGTCGCGCTGGGCGCCGGCTTCATTGCCGGGCTGGCCAGCGGGTCGGGGCAGGAACTGCTCAACGCCGGCGTGCTGCTGGCGGCGGTGGCGATGATCGGCTGGCACGTGGTGTGGATGTCGCGCCACGCGCGCGAACTGGCCCAGCACATGAGCGCGGTGGGGCAGGCGGTGAAGGCTGGTTCCAGCTCGCTGACCCTGCTGCTCGCAGTGATCGCGCTGGCGGTGCTGCGCGAAGGCTCCGAGGTGGTGCTGTTCCTGTACTCGATGGCGATGGGCGGCATCAGCGCCGGTGGCCTGATCGGCGGCATCGCGCTGGGCGTGGGCGGCGGCGTGGCGCTGGGCTTCGCGCTGTACTTCGGTCTGCTGCGCATTCCGCTGAAGCACTTCTTCGGCGCCACCAACGTGATGCTGGTGTTGCTGGCTGCGGGGCTGGCCTCCACCGCCGCGCGCTTCCTGCTGCAGGCCAACCGGCTGCCGGCGCTGGGTGAACAGCTGTGGAACACCTCGTGGCTGCTCTCCAACGGTTCGCTGGCCGGCAAGACGCTGGGCATCCTCATCGGTTATGACGCGTCGCCGGCCGGCATCCAGCTGGTGTTCTACGCGGTGACGCTGCTGTTGCTGATCGGCGGCATGCGGCTGGCGGCGCGGCCGGCTGCCGCGCGCCGCGAAGCCCCGGCCGCCGCCATCCCGCAATCCTGATCGCAGGTCCTTCCCTGGTCGCCGGGCGCCTGTCGCCCGCGCGACGGGTGCCTGCGGTCTGCAGACAACGATATCGAGGAAGTCCGAGCATGCGTTTCATCTCCCGAACCACCGCCGCCACCACTGTGGCGACGCTGTTCGCCGTAGTCGCCTTCGGCGTCGCCGGCCGCGCACACGCGGACGACTTCATCGTGTACTCGCCGCACGTCATCGCCGGCCAGAGCGAGATCGAGCTGCGCGGCTACGGCATCACCGACGGCCGCAGCGAATACGACGGCGAGCGCGCCGCCGAACTGTCGGTGGCGCACGCCTTCACCGGCTGGTGGAAGCCGGAGCTGTACCTGGCCGAGTACGAGAAGGAGCCCGGCGCCGGCGGCAAGCTGGTCGGCTACGAATTCGAGAACACCTTCCAGTTCACCGAGCCGGGCGAGTACTGGGCCGATCTCGGCCTGCTCGCCTCCTACGGCCACCCGAAGGGCGGCGGTCCGGGCGAACTCGAGGTTGGACCGCTGATCGAGAAGACCGTCGGCCGCTTCGACCACCGCGTCAACCTGATCTGGGAGCGGCACATCGGCGCGGGTGCGGAGTCCAAGACCGAATTCCGCTACAGCTACGCCGGCACCTATGCGGTGTCCAAGGCGTTCCGCCCCGGCATCGAGGCCTATGGCCGGCCCGACGACCACGCCTACCAGGCTGGCCCGGTGGTCGCCGGCGAGTGGCATGTCCCGCACACCATGGGCAATGTCGAGTACCGCGTCGGCGTGCTGCTGGGCATCAACGCCGCGGCACCGCGCCACACCTGGGTGGCACAGCTGGAATACGAGTTCTTCTGAGCGCGCTCGGCGCTCGTCGCTACATGCGGAACACGCCGTAGCGCTGCGGTTCGATCGGTGCGTTCATCGAGGCGGAGATCGCCAGCCCCAGCACCCGGCGGGTGTCGGTCGGGTCGATGATGCCGTCGTCCCACAGACGGGCGCTGGCATAGTAGGGGTGGCCCTGGCGTTCGTATTGTTCGCGGATCGGTGCCTTGAAGGCGTCCTCGTCCTCCTCGCTCCAGCTCTTGCCGGCCGCCTCGATGCCGTCGCGCTTCACCGTGGCCAGCACGCTGGCGGCCTGCTCGCCGCCCATCACCGAGATGCGCGCGTTAGGCCACATCCACAGGAAGCGCGCGCCGTAGGCGCGGCCGCACATCGCGTAGTTGCCGGCGCCGAAGCTGCCGCCGATCACCACGGTGAACTTCGGCACGTGCGAGCAGGCCACGGCGGTCACCATCTTGGCGCCGTCCTTGGCGATGCCCGCCTGCTCGTACTTCTTGCCGACCATGAAGCCGGTGATGTTCTGCAGGAACACCAGCGGCACGTTGCGCTGGTTGCACAGCTCGATGAAGTGCGCGCCCTTGAGCGCGCTCTCGGCGAAAAGAATGCCGTTGTTGGCGACGATGCCCACCGGGTAGCCGTGGATGTGCGCGAAGCCGCAGACCAGGGTCTTGCCGTAGCGCGCCTTGAACTCGTGGAACTCCGAGCCGTCGACGATGCGCGCGATCACCTCGCGGATGTCGAACGGCCGGCGGGTGTCCTGCGGGATCACGCCGTACAGCTCCTCGGCCGGGTACTTCGGCTCGATCGGCGCGCGCAGCGCCAGCGGCATGTCCTTCCTGCGGTTGAGGTGGCCGACGATGTCGCGGGCGATCGCCAGCGCGTGGGCATCGTTCTCGGCGTAGTGGTCGGCTACGCCGGACACCGAGGTGTGCACGTCGGCACCGCCCAGCGTCTCGGCATCCACCACCTCGCCGGTGGCGGCCTTCACCAGCGGCGGGCCGCCGAGGAAGATCGTGCCCTGCTCGCGCACGATGATGGTCTCGTCGCTCATCGCCGGCACGTAGGCGCCGCCGGCGGTGCACGAACCCATCACCACGGCGATCTGCGGAATGCCCAGCGAGGACATCCGCGCCTGGTTGTAGAAGATCCGCCCGAAGTGCTCCTTGTCCGGAAACACCTCGTCCTGCAGCGGCAGGAACGCGCCACCGGAGTCGACCAGGTAGACGCAGGGCAGGCGATTCTCCAGTGCCACTTCCTGCGCGCGCAGGTGCTTCTTCACCGTCATCGGGAAGTAGGTCCCCCCCTTCACCGTGGCGTCGTTGGCCACCACTACCACCTCGATGCCGTTGACGCGGCCGATGCCGGTGATCAGCCCCGCCGCGGGCGCGGCATCGTCGTACATGCCGTGCGCGGCCAGCGCGGAGAGCTCCAGGAACGGCGAGCCCGGATCGAGCAGGGCGCGGATGCGCTCGCGCGGCAGCAGCTTGCCGCGAGCGGTGTGCTTGTCGCGCGCCTTCTCGCCGCCGCCCTCGGCCGCCTTCGCCAGTTCCTGGTGCAGATCCTCCACCGCCACGCGCAATTGCGTCGCGTTGGCCTGGAACTCGGGTGACCGGGGGTCGATCTGCGAGGCGATCACGCTCATGGAAAAGCCTGCCGTGCGAGGGAAAACCGCAATGATAGCGTCGCCTCGCGCACGGCCCATTACGCACTGCCGCAAACGGCGGCGGAAGTATCGGTGGTGGCGAGCCACGAGCGCACGGCGTCGTGGAATGCGTGCCTGCAGTCGATCATCACCCAGTGTCCACCCGGCAGGCCGAGTGCGCGACTGCCCGGCAAGGCGGCGATCGCTTCGATCCAGCGGGTCGAGTGCAGCGTGAACGGCTTGCGCTCGCCGTAGACGTAGAGCATCGGGCAGTGCGGCGCGAAGACACGACGATCGTGCGATCCGCCGGCGACACCCAACCACGACACGGCATACGGGTAGCCCATCTGCGCCGTCACGGCGCGGGGATCGCCCGGACAATGCAGTACGCGGGCCATGCCGCGGGCCATCGCATCGCCGATGCGCCCGCCGATGCGCCAGGCCAGGGCGAGCCACAGCTGATAGGCGACCACCGCGGCGATGCCGGACAGTCCCAGTTCCCGCCGATGGTCGACGGATCCGGCGTCGCCGATGTCCACGCCGATCACCCGCGCGACCAGGTGCGGATGGCGCATCGCGAACTTGTAGCCGAAGTAGCAGCCCCAGTCGTGCAGCAACAGGCATACGCGCTCGCCGGGGCAGGCTTCGACCACCACGCGATGGATCGCCTCGACGACCTCGTCGATTGCATAGGCGCGGCGGGGATGGGCCCGGCCGAAGCCGGGCAGGTCGAAGCGCACGCAGCGGTAGCGGTCGCTCAGGGCATCGACGGAGGCGTCCCACAGGCGATGCGTATCCGGCCAGCCGTGGATCATCACGACCGAAGCGGGACCCTCTCCTTCGACGTGTACCTCGATATCGGCCACCTTCATGCCACGTATTCCCCCCAGGTCGATCCGTCAGCCGCGAGGGTAACCGTCTTTCCTTGCGCGGGTGGCACGTCGCCTTGTCCGTTGCGATGCCGGCGCAACTATTCGACCCGACCGGCTATCGGTAGTCCGGATGCCGCAGTGTCCTGGCGATCGTGCGGTTGATCGGCGTGACTGCTGTCGCGGGCCCGCCGCCTCGTGGGTGACACCATGCCGGTGTGGCACCGGGGGCGGCCGCAGCCCGCTGAGTGGAGCGCGCGAGGTCGAGGCAGCGGCGTGGTGAGTGCTCAGGCCGGCAGCAGGTCGAACGCGATGGTCAGGTGGCGGTCCTGCGGTTCTCCACGGAACGGCAGCGTGCCGTGCCACATCCACGACGGAAACAGCACGAGCAGGTCCGGTTGCGGTTGCACCAGGTACTCGTGCGTCAGCGCCGGCGTGGTGGGTACGCCGGGCTGGCCGCCCCATGATGGGGATGAAGTGGCCGCGGCCTTCCACGAGCGTGCAGGGACAGCCTCATCCGCCTTCGGTCACGGCTTCCACCCGGTTGCGCCCGGCGCGCTTGGCGCGGTAGAGCGCAGCATCGGCCTGCGCCATCAGCTCGGACAGTTGGTAGCCGCCGGTTCCCGTCGAGGCCAGCCCGAAGCTTGCCGAGATGCCGAGCTCGGGGTGCCTGTCGTCGATCGGCGTGTCGGCCAGGGCCAGGCGGATGCGGTCGAGCAGCTCCAGCCCCTGTTCCAGAGGGCAATCCGGCAGCAGGAGGCCGAACTCCTCACCGCCCAGCCGGCCGAAAATGTCGGAGGAGCGCAGATGCTCCTGGCACAGCGTGACCATCCGGACGATCGCCGCATCGCCGATGGCGTGGCCGTAGGTATCGTTGACCTGTTTGAAGTGATCCAGGTCGACCAGTGCCAGGCAGGCGCTGCGCGAGGATTTATCGGCCTGACGCAGGGCCGCATCAGCCTCGCCCAGGAAGTTCTGGTGGTTGAGGATGCCGGTAAGGCCGTCGCGACGCGCCAGCCGCCGGAACCGCAGCTGCGAGCGCTTGGTGCGCACCAGCCAGATCCCCACCGACGCCAGTACGGTCGTCAGCAGCAGGAGCTGCAGCCGGGTCGTCTCGATCTGCTTCTGGTCCAGCGCCTGCTGCAGCTCCAGTACGCCGTTCTGTTTGCCCAGCGCATCCACCTGCAGCTGGTGCACGGACAGCTGTTGCTGCACGGAGTGGTAGGCCATCGCGATGGCCTGTGCATCGCTGACCGAACGCGCCTTCACGTCGCGGTAGTGACGGTAGTAGTCCAGTGCCGCGCGGTCGTCGCCGGCCTGGCGCGCCACCTCGTACAGCACCTTGTAGACGTATTCCGACATGCCGTCGAAATTGCCCTTCGGATCCATCGCCAGCGCGGCGAGCGCCCAGCGCTTCGCCTTCGCCGCGTCGCCACTCTTCCAGTAGGCGAAACCCAGGGTGGAGCGAAGCCCGTAGGCGTGTACCTGGAACCCTTGCGCATCGATCGTCGGTGCGATCTGCTCGAGCAGGACCAGGGCGGCCCCGGGCTTGCCGGTTTCCGCCAGCCGGCGTGCCAGGTCCAGCTCCACGGCGTCGGCGAACATCAGTTCCCCGGCGGCCTTGCAGGCGTCGATGGCCTGGCGAAAGATCGGCGCGGTCGGAGGCAGGGTGCCGTCGGCGTTCAGTGCGTCGAACAGATAGACGTCCGGCCGGCATGGCGATTGCCCGGGCTCGGCAAGCTGCTGCATCTGCCGGGCATAGCTCACCGCCGGCTCGACCTGCTGCGCCGAGGCCATCAGCTGGGACAGCTGCGACAGCGCCACGTAGGTCACCTTGCGGTCGCGGATATGGGGAAGGTTCGCCACCAGCTTGTCGGCCCGCTCGAACGCTTCCTGGTAGTGATGGCTGATCGCCAGGGTGTTGAGCAGGGTGCCCGCGGCCAGGGCCTGCAGGTCGGTGTCCGGGGCGTGGTCGGCGACATCGCGCAGCAACGGCTGGGCCGCGGCGTAGTCGCCGGTGAACGAACCCTCCCAGCCATCCAGGTAGCGCAGGCGCCACTGCTGGTCGGGCGACAGCGCCACATCTGACTGGTGCAGTTGCCGTAGCAGCTGCAGGAAACGGCTGTGGTCGGTGGTCTTGAGGGCGTACGCCTGGTCCAGCAGGGCAGCAGCGTCGCCGGCCGCGGCCGCCCCCGTCGACCCCAGGCCGAGCGCTGCCATGGCCGCGAAGCAGATACCCAGGCGTCGCCCGCTGCCGCGAGGTCCCACGGTGGCCATGAGCGCCGCCCGGGCGCCCGCCCTCATGAGCGGCGCAGCCGGTGGATCCGACGGTGTAGCGGTCCGCGCGTAGCGCACAGGATGGCCTGTGGCCGGTGGTGCGCAGCCCCCCACCGCGCGTCACCGCCCTGGATCTCGATTCGCATGCCCCATCCCCCGATGTCACAGCTTGTACGGCTCATCTTACCCAGCTCGCGCGATGGTGCGCGTATGGCCACGCCGGCTCAGGATCTTGGGGGGGAGCTGGCCGCGGCCGTGGCGTGGTGCCCGGGGTTCCGGATTCGAGCCGGGTCATCGCGCCTGCGGCCAGTGATGCGGCCTGCGCTATCCTCATCGCCGCATTCGCGCCCTGCCGCGAAACCGCTTTCCCGCAGCTGCGCAAGAGGCGCCCGCCATGCGTTGGATGAGCAGGACGTTTCCCCCGATCGTCGCGCTGGCGTGCCTGGCGGCCGCCCCCTTTGCCGTCGCGAGCCGTAGCTCCGGGTCGGCGCCGGTGGTCGTTCGCGTGGATCACCACACGCATCTGAACTCACCGGCGATCCAGGCGTTCCTGCCCGATTTCTGCCGGAGCGTGGCGCGTTTCGGGAAATGCGATCCGGCGTTGACCACGCCACAGACTCCGGCCGATCTGCTCGCTGCGATGGACAAGGCGGGCATCCGGCGCGCGCTGGTGCTGTCGACCGCGTATCTGGCCGAGAGCCCGATGGTGAATCCGCCGCGCGCCGACGCGGTCGATCTGATGCGAGCCGCCAACGACTGGACGGTCCAGCTCGCGCGCGACCATCCCGGTCGCTTCCGCGCCTTCATTTCGGTCGACCCGCTACGTGCCACGGCGTTGCCGGAGATCGCCCGCTGGAAAGGCAACTCCGCCGTCACGGGGCTCAAGCTGCACTTGACCAGCTCGGGTGTGGACCTGCGGCGTGACAGGGATGTGGCCGCGCTGAAGAAGGTGTTTGCGGCCGCGGCGACTAACCACTGGGCGATCGTGATCCACCTCCGAACCCAGCGCGGCGATTACGGTGCCGCGGACGTGCGCCGCTTTGTCGACGAAGTGCTGCCGGCCGCGGCCGGTACGCCCGTCCAGATTGCCCACGTCGGCGGCTGGAGCGGGATCGACCCGCCGACGCTGGCCGCGCTCGGCGCGTTCGCCGACGCCATCGAGGCCAAGCCCGCAAATTTCTGCCACGTCTGGTTCGATCTCTCTGGCGTCTGGACAGACAAGACGCCCCTGGCGGACCGGCAAGCCATCGTCGCCCTTATCCGCCGGATCGGATTGCGCCACTTCCTGGCGGGTTCGGACTGGCCGTACGGCGGCACCGACCTCGCCGACTACTACGGCCGCGTGTATCCCGAGCTGCCGCTCACGCCGAGAGAGTGGGCCGTGATCCGCCGCAACGTCGCCCCCTACGCGCGCTGACCGGCAAGCGCATCACCACTCGCACGATGACGATACGCACGCCGCCGCTCCCCCTGTAGGAGCCCGCTCGCGGGCGATGCTCTTGGCTTTGATGCGCATCAAAAGCAGAAGCATCGCCCGCAAGCGAGCTCCTACAGCCAGCACGCGCAACGCGCAGCGCACCCCGATCAACCCGCCACGCATTCCCTCAAGCCGCTCCGCTCCGGGCCTCACGCACCAGCAGCCACCACGCCCCCAACGCCAGCGCGGGATCAAGAATCGCGAACGCAATCATCGTGTGCGGAAACACGCCGGCCAGCGCGGTGGGCACCAGCACCAGCGGCACCAGGATCAGCCGGTCCAGCACCGAGGCGGCCACCACCTGCCGGCCCCCGGAGCGACCGCCGAAAAAGTAGAGCCAGCCGATCACCGCCAGCGCCATGCCCAGCACGCGCACCAGCGCGGCCTCGCATCCCTGGAAGGGCGCATCGCCCAGCAGCGTCTGGATCAGGCCCGGCCACGCGATCAGCAAGCCGCCGCTGGCCAGGTAGAGCAAGCCGTTGAGGGAGGTGTATCTGGCGGCGGTGGAGCGGTGGGCGGGTGTTTCCCGAAGTGCGACGAGCAGGGACATGGGCTACTCCGAATGTGACGATGACCGTCTATCGATGGAAGCGCGCCTCGGTGCGCCCGGTTGAATCCAACCTAGGGGGAGGTAAGTGAATCTGACCCCGCTATCCCTCGGTTCGACTCACCTGGCTGGACCCGGATCAAGTGATGGCGGGGTATGTACGCGAATGCATCGCCAGGACGCCGCAACATAGCCCCAGCGTGGGTGTGGCGCTAGCCACGCCTTATCATCGAGCCTGACCTTTCATCCAGGGCGGTAGATTGCGCCGCCGATCGACTCCAGGGTTGAGCCCATGTCACTCGCGACGACCATCTTCCGACACCGGCGAGCGCTGATCTTCGCGGCGCTGGCGTCTTTGCTCGTGTTTCTGGCCGAGATTTTCTACCTGGTTCGCGTCAGGACGCTTTCCACTGGCCCACTGTTGGGTGCGCTGGTTCTCCTGCCGCCGCTGGTGCTGTGGTACGCGATGCTGGGGCTCTGGTACGCGGCGTGGTTCAGGGAGGGCGTGCAGGCACCACCGCGGATCGTGCGGCTGCTGGTGTTCGGTGGCTTTGCCCTCGGTTCCTCGCTGATTTGGTTGAACATGCTGGTGACGACGGTGTCCGTCCGCTAGCTGGGTTGGCCAGCGTATCGAGAGGCGGACGGTGTGGCGCTTCGTGACGAGTCGCTACGCACACGTGACGAGCTCCGCCCGCCTCCCGCCGGAGGCGTTCCGCTGATCGGGATCGCGAGGGCGATTCGTGACCGATGGGCGGGACGGATCGGATTCGCCAACGCTTATGGGATCGAGGGGCCAGTCGCTGGGTGACTACGTCCCGGCCGCATGGAAGTGCCGCTTGAACGCCACCTCTCCCGTCACCGGCTCCCCCAACTCCCGCGCATACCGATGCCCCGCATACACCGCGTGGGCGATCAGCCCCGGTGCGTCGGAATCGCCGATATTGCGCACGCTGTGGGTGCCGGCGTCGGCCCAGTCGGCTTCGCGTTCCAGTAGCTGCTGGTAGAGCGCGTCATTGGGCAGGCGGGCGGTGACGGTGAGCACGGCGTCGACGGCGAGCGGTTGCTGGCGGTCTTCCCAGGCGTGCTCGAGGGTGAGGATCTCGCCGTCGTAGCCGGTGACGGTATGGGAGACGATCACTTCGATGCCGAGCTTGGCCAGGCGCTTACGGATGTGGCGGTAGTCGAGCGTGTTCTGGCTCCACGGGGCGAGGGTGTCTTCCGGGGTCACGTAGACCACCTCGCAGCCGTGGGCGTGCAGTTGTTCGGCGGCGATGCTGGCGTAGTAGAAGCCGTCGTCGTCGAGCACGGCGATGCGGCCGGCGGGAATGCGGCCGTCCATCAGGTCGTCCAGCGTGTAGACCTTCGGGTTGTCCACGAAGCCGGGGATCGGGGCGCCGTGGCTGCGGCCATAGCCGTCGCGGCGCCAGTGGCAGCCTGTAGCGAGCACCACGTGTTCGGCGCCGAAGTCGAGCACGTCCTGCGCGGTGAGCGCGGAGTCGAGGTACACCGACACGTTGGTGAGCTTGTGGATCTGGCCGAGGCGCCAGTCGCGCACGCGTGCCCATTCGGCTAGGCCGGGCAGGCGCGCTTCGCGGGTGACGCGGCCGCCGAGTTCCTTGCGCGCTTCGGCCAGGCTCACCTCGTAGCCGCGCTGGCCCAGCGCGCGGGCCGCTTCCAGCCCGGCGGGGCCACCGCCGACCACCAGCACGCGGCCGGGCTTGCTTGCCGGGGCGATGCGCTCGGGGTGCCAGTCCTTGCGCCACTCCTCGCCCATGGTGGGGTTCTGGGTGCAGCGGATCGGCGAGATGGTCATGTCGCCGGAGACGCAGATGTTGCAGCCGATGCATTCGCGGATGTCGTCGATGCGGCCCTGTTCCACCTTGGCCGGCAGGAACGGGTCGGCGATGGACGGGCGCGCGGCGCCGATCAGGTCGAGCACGCCGCGCTTGATCTGCGACACCATGGTGTCCGGCGAGGTGAAGCGGCCCACGCCCACCACCGGCTTGCTGGTGACCTGTTTGACGAAGGCGACGAACGGCTCCTGCGCGCCCTCGGCAGCGAAGCGCGACGGTACGGAATCGTTGTACCAGGCGGCCACGTTGACGTCCCACAGGTCGGGCAGCTCGGCGAGCATAGCCACGATGTCCTTCGCTTCGTTCAATTCCACGCCGCCGCCGCCCAGCAGTTCCTCGGTGGCGAAGCGCAGCGCCACGCCGCAGCGGTGGCCGATGGCGTCCCTGGTGTCTTCCAGCACTTCGCGCAGCAGGCGCACGCGGTTTTCCAGCGAGCCGCCGTAGGCGTCGGTGCGTTGGTTGCGGCGGCGCTGCAGGAAGTGCATCGGCAGCGAGAGATCGTGCGCGGCGTAGACGTAGACGATGTCCATGCCGGCGCGCATCGCGCGCACGGCCGCCTCGCGATGCCAGCGACGGTACTCGGCGATGTCCTTCAGCGACATCGCCCGTGCCTGCGAGGGGTAGCCGTACTTGCTCGGCTGGTGCGAGGGGCCGATGAGCACCTCGCGCGAATACAGGTTCGATGCGGTGGGGCCGTTGTGCGACAGCTCCACCGCGGCCAGCGCGCCGTGCGCGTGCACCTTGTCGCACATCAGCGCGAGGGCGGGGATGTCGCGGTCGTCCCACAGCCGAGCCTCGACGTAGGGCGTGAGGTCGCTGCTGGGGTGGATCTCGCATTCCTCGGTGGACACCACCGCCCAGCCGCCCTCGGCCTTCACCTCGCGCATGGCCGCGTGGGCCAGCGGCATGGCGTGGCCCATGCCGTTGCAGTGCGGCACCTGGAAGAAGCGGTTCTTCGCGGTGACCGGGCCGATCTGCACCGGGGTGAACAGGATGTCGTAGCGGGGGTCTCTCATGGCTACCTCGAATTTGCCGTCATCCCAGCGAAGGCTGGGATCCAGCGTCTTCGCACTTCAGGGCGACCAAAAGTCACTGGGTCCCAGCGTTCGCTGGTGATGACGGGCGTGGGGCTTATGGCGTGGCGGCCTTGACCGCCTGCGGCTTGCGACGCAGCCGCATAACGGCGTACAGCGGCAGGCCGACGGCGATCAGGCCCAGGCCGAGCACCAGCGGTTCGTGGCCGATGCCGATGAAGGCGAACACCACGAACAGCACGCCCAGCACAGCCGGGACCAGCGCCGCGCTGCGCACCGCGCCGCGGCGCCACAGCACGATCAGCGCCAGCGAGCAGCACAGGTACAACGGCAGGTTGGCGGCGGTAACCACGCGGGTGATGAAGGTGAAAGCGGCCACCAGCGACTTGCTGTAGCTCATCCACACCATCACCGAGCCAAGCACGCCGGTGACCACCAGCGCCACCGCGGGCGCGCCGCGGCGGTTGTCGCGCGAGAACACCGAAGGCAGCACGCCGTTGTTGGCCATGGTGCGGGTGAGCTCGCCCACCAGCAGGGTCCAGCCATTGAGCGCGCCCAGTCCACTGACCACCACGAACAGCGACAGCCAGCGGCCGAAGCCGGCGCCACCGAAGCGGTCCATCAGCAATGCGAACGGCGCGCTGGCGCTGCCCAGTTCCTGCTGCGGGATCAGCAGCAGCGGCACGGTGGAAACGATGATGTAGATCACCGCGGTGAGCACGGTGCCGGCCATGGTGGCGCGCGGGATGGTGCGGCCGGGGTTGTCCACGCGGCCGGCCGGTACGCTGGCCGCCTCGATGCCGAGCATGGCGAACAGCGCGATGGTGCCGGCGGCCATGGTGTCCTTGAGGCTTACCGGGGTGGCCGGCAGGTGTGCGGTGTAGCTGGCGGGCGAATGCAGCAGCACCCAGGCGCCGAGCAGGGCGATCGCCGCCATCGGCAGCAGCTTGAGCGCGGTGGTGACGATCTGCACGCCACCGCCGGCGCGCACGCCCATCAGGTTGATGCCGACGAACAGCCACAGCAGCCCCAGCGCGAACACCGCCGGGTGGATCACCTGCAGCGCCGGGAACACCACCGTGATGTAGCCCACCGCACCGGTGGCCAGCGCCGCGTTGGTGAGCCACAGCGAGACCCAGTATGCCCACAGCGCCATGTAGGCCGGCAGGTCGCCGAGAGTGCGGCGGATGTAGCCGTAGGGGCCGTCGGCATCGGGCAGCACGTGCGCCAGGTGCGAGAACACGCGGGCCAGCGCGAGGCAGCCGAGCAGGGTGGCGGTCCAGCCGATCAGGGCGTTGAAGCCGTAGGGCGCAAGCGAGGCGGGCAGCAGGAAGATGCCCATGCCGATCACGTTGCCCACCACCAGCGCGGTGCAGGTCCAGAAGCCGATCTTGGTGCTGTGGGTCATGGGGTGCGCTCGTGGTGGTGCGAGGGTTGGGTGTTCATGTGATGCGTGTGATTCCTCAGCGTCATCCCGGCGAAAGCCGGGATCCAGTGACTCCAAGCTTGTGGAGTGCAAAGACGCTGGATGACCAGCCCTTCGGCTGTTGATGAAGCGCCTCCGGCTTTCGCCGGGATGACGGAGAGGAGCCTTGTGCCCTTCCGGCAGAAGCCGGCCGGAGCGGCTGAGCCGAGCCATTAAAAAACCACGACACGCCCATCACTCCAGCGACACCGGCGTACCGGCCTTGATCACGCCGCGGATGGAGCGCAGGCAGTCGATGTCATGCAGCGGGTCGCAGCCGACGGCGACCAGGTCGGCGGCCTTGCCGGGGGCGATCGAGCCGAGCTCCTTTTCCTTGCCGAGCAGGCGGGCGGCGTCGATGGTGGCCGAGCGGATCGCCTGCAGCGGGGTCATGCCCCAGCGCACCATGTAGGCGAACTGGCGGGCGTTCTGGCCGTGCGGGTAGACACCGGCGTCGGTGCCGAAGGCCAGGTGCACGCCGGCCTTCACCGCCTTGCGGAAGCCTTCGCGCTGGGCCAGCGTGGTCTCCTCGTTCTTGCGCAGGATCTCCGGCGACCAGTGGTCGCGGGTGCCGACTTCCTCGATGTAGTCACCATCGTAGATGTCGGCCACCAGCCAGGTGCCGTGCTTGACCAGCAGCGCGATGCCTTCGTCGTCGATCAGCGAGCCGTGCTCGATCGAGCGCACGCCGGCGCGGATGGCGCGCTTGATGCCCTCGGCCCCGTGCGCGTGGGCGGCGACGAACTTGCCGCGTTTGGCCGCCTCCACCACGGCGGCGTGGATCTCCGCCTCGGTGAATTCCGGCTTGCCCGGTTCGGTGCCGTTGGCCAGCACGGCGCCGGTGGCGATCACCTTGATCAGGTCGGCACCGTGGTCGAGGATCTTGTCCACGTTTTGGCGCACCTGGTCCACGCCCCGCGACACGCCCTGGCGGAACTCCGGCGGCACCACGGTGCCGGGCGGCAGGCCGGTGATCTCGCCGCCGCCGCCGGGCGCGGTGATGTAGGCGCCGGCCACGAACATGCGCGGCCCGGGAATCTCGCCGGCGTTGATCGCATCGCGCAGGGCGATGTCGGCGAAGCCGCGGTACACGCCGACGTCGCGCACGGTGGTGAAGCCGGCCTGCAGCGTCTTGCGCGCGTTCATCGCGCCGATGAACGCCTGCTGCGCCGGGCTGATCTTCAGCGGCGCGGCGATGTCGGCGGTCTCGGCTTCCTCGGAGATGTGCGTGTGCATGTCCATCAGGCCGGGGACCACCGTCCAGGCGGTCCAGTCGAGCACGCGCGCACCCTTGGCCGCGTCGGCGGACCACGGCTGCACCGAGACGACCTTGCCGTCGGCGAGCGTCACCGCCTGGTCGGCCAGCATCTTGCCGCTGTCGACGTCGAGCAGGTGGCCGGCATGCACCACGGTGCGGTCGGTGGCCTGGGCGGATGCAGCATGGGCGGGTGCGGCGAGGGCCGCAGCGAGGGCGAGCAGCAGGGTGGGCAGGGCCTTTTTCACGCGTGCTCTCCCGCGGCGGCGTAGGCCGCGCGCAACTGGTTGTGGAAGTGCCAGACACCGCTTTCGCGCTTCGGGCACAGCCGGCCGGCTTCGTACGTGCCGGAGGTGAGGCCGCGCTGCACGGCGACGCAGATGTCGATGTCCTCCTGCTGCACCTCGTCGCTGAACTCCTGGTCGGCGGCGATGCGCGCCTGCGCGGCGGCGTCCTGCGCGTAGTAGTAGTCGAACTCCACGCGGCAGCGGTCCGGACCCAGCGGCACGATGCGGTTGGTCTGCATGCGGCCGGGCATGATGTTGAGCATCACGTTGGGATAGACGAAGTAGTAGAACGCCTCGCCGTCGCCGTAGATCGCGGTGCTGTTGCGCAGCGGCGAGGACTGCAGCGAATACCAGTCGAACAGCTCGGTGTCGTAGGCGCGGTAGTCCAGCACCTTCGAGAGCCCCGGATGCACATGCGGCAGGTGGTAGCCCTCGAGGAAGTTGTCGACGTAGACCTTCCAGTTGCAGTCGATGTCGTAGCTGTCGCGGCGCAGGTAGCGCATCGCCGCGAGATCGATCGGCGCGATGCGCTCGGCGATGCCGCCGTAGACTTGCTCGAACGGCGGCACGGCGTCGTCCAGCGCCACGAACACCAGGCCCTGCCACTCGTGCACGCGGATCGGCGGCAGGCGGATGTCGGCAACGTCGAAGTCCGCCGCGCCCTGCATCTCGGGCGCGCTGCGCAGCTGGCCTTCCAGGGTGTAGGTCCAGCCGTGGTACTTGCAGTGCAGGGCACGCGCGCCCTTGCCGTTGCACAGCGCCAGCGGGCCGGCGCGGTGGCGGCAGACGTTGACGAAGCCACGCAGCACGCCGTCCTGTCCGCGTACCACGATCACCGGCACGTGGCCGACCTGTTCCACCACGTGGTCGCCGGGCTCGGCGAGCTGGCCCTGGTGCGCCACCAGCTGCCAGCTGCGTGCGAATACCGCACGGTGTTCCATCGCCAGCATCGCCTCGCCCACGTAGTAGCGGGCGGGCAGGGCGGTGGCGCGGTCGAGGCCGGGGGGGTACGTCTCAGCTTGCATGCAGTGCTCCGCGATCGGAATAGACTGGCGCGACCACGACGGTCGCTTCGGGGGAGGCCTCATGTTCCGTTTCACGTTGACGCTGGCGCTGTGTGCGCTGGCCGGACTGGCACAGGCGGCCGGTCCCCGCGCACGCGACCTGGGCATCCCGTTCGACGGCACCCCGGGGCCGCTCAATGCCATCACCGACGTCGCCGGCGTCACCGTGGGCCAGGTCACCCTGATCCGCGACCTCCCCGACGGTCACAAGGTGCGCACTGGCGTGACCGCGATCCTGCCACGTGGCAAGGCCAGCTACGAGATCCCCGCGTTCGGCGGCTGGTTCGCGCTCAACGGCAACGGCGAGATGACCGGCACCACCTGGCTGGAGGAGTCCGGCCAGCTGGAGGGGCCGGTGATGCTGACCAACACCCACAGCGTGGGCGTGGTGCGCGACGCGGTGATCGCCGAGCGCGTGCACGCCGGCGGTGCGGACGCCTCGGGCTACTGGTGGTCGCTGCCGGTGGTGGCCGAGACCTGGGACGGCGAGCTCAACGACATCAACGGTTTCCACGTGCACGCCGCGGACGCCGCGCAGGCACTGCATGAGGCGAAGGGCGGGCCGGTCGCCGAGGGCAACGTCGGCGGCGGTACCGGCATGATCTGCCACGAGTTCAAGTGCGGCATCGGCACCGCCTCGCGGCGCGTGCGCATCGGCGAGTCGACCTACACCCTGGGTGTGCTGGTGCAGGCCAACTACGGCCTGCGCGACAGCCTGCGCATCGCCGGCGTGCCGGTGGGCCAGTACCTGCGCGAGGACCGCCTGTACAGCGCGACCAACCCGGCGGCGGTGGACACCGGCTCGATCATCATCGTGGTGGCGACCGATGCGCCGCTGCTGCCGCACCAGTTGAAGCGCATCGCCCGGCGCGCCGGCATGGGGCTGGCGCGGATGGGCAGCTACTCCGGCAACGGCTCGGGCGACATCTTCGTGGCGTTCTCCACCGCCAATGCCGACGCGCTGCACGACCGGCCGCTGCAGCAGGCCAGCTTCATCGGCAACGACCACATCGACCCGCTGTTCGAGGCCACCGTGCAGGCTAGCGAGGAGGCCATCGTCAACGCGATGATCGCGGCGAAGGACATGTGCGGCGAGGGCGGGCATTGCGTGAAGGCGATCCCCCATGCGGAGCTGGTCGCGCTGCTCAAGCGCTTCGGTCGCTACCAGCCGCCGCACTGAGGGAGCCCGGGTCACGGCGCCTTGTCCCCCGGCTTGAGGAAGCGCTCGTACCAGGCGAGGTTGCGGCGCATGCGGTCGAGCAGGTAGCTCGGCACGCTGATCTCGTGGTGCTGGCCGGGATAGACCACCAGCTCGGTCGGCACGCCGCGAGAGCGCAGCGCCTGGTACATCTGCTCGGCGCCGATGCACGGCACGTTGAAGTCGATCTGGCCGCACTGGAACAGCGTGGGCGTGGTGATCCGGTCGGCGTGCAGGAACGGGTAGCTGACGCGGTCCCAGGCGGCGCGGTGGTCCCAGGGCGTGCCCAGTTCCAGCTCGTATTCGCGGGCGTATTCGTCATCGCCGTACATGCCGTACATGTTGCCGGTGCCGGCACCGCTGATCGCCGCCTTGAAGCGCGTGGTGCGGGCGATCACCTCATCGGTGAGGATCGCGCCGTAGCTCCAGCCGCCGATGCCCAGGTGCTCCGGATCGGCGACGCCGAGCTTGATCGCATGGTCCACGCCGGCCATCAGGTCCTGCATGTCCTTGTCGCCCCAGTCGGCGTAGATCGCCTTGGCGAAGTCGAAGCCGCGGCCGGAGCTGCCGCGCGGGTTCACCGCCAGCACGGCGAAGCCGTTGGCCGCGTAGACCTGCCAGTCCTCCATGAACTCATGGCTGAACTGGTACACCGGGCCACCATGCACGCGCAGGATGGTCGGGTAGCGCTTGCCCTTCACGTAGCCGATCGGCTTCACCAGCAGCGCGTCGAGCGGGGTGCCGTCGGCGCCGGTGAAGTGCAGGGTCTCGGTGCTCGCCAGCTGCTTGCCGGCCAGCCACTCGTTGTGGTCGGCCAGCAGGCGCAGGTGGCCGCCATCGAGCGCGGAGATGTTGTAGGGGTGCAGGTCGTCGCCGCCGAGCACGGCGATGCGGCCGTCGCGTGCTACCGACAGGTCCACGTCGAAGCGGTCGCCGTGGGTCAGCTCGGTGACCTTGCCGCTGGGCACGTCGATGCGCGCCAGGTGGGTGACCTCGGCCTGCTCGATGAGCGCGTACACGCTGCGCCCGTCCGGCGCCCAGGTCGGGTGGGTGAAGCAGCGGTCGATCGGTGCGGGAATCGTCGACTTGCCGGTGGCTACGTCGATCACCGCCAGCTGCCAGGGCGCGTAGTAGATCCACTTGTCCTCGCCGCTGCGCAGGTAGGCGATGCGCTTGCCGTCCGGCGACCAGGCTGGGCGCGAGACCCAGTACGGGTCGAGGTCGGCGCCGGGGAAGGTGGTGAGCTGGCGCTCCCTGGCACCGGCGCGGGCATCGATGACGTAGATGTCGTAGTTGAGATGGCGATCGGGGTCGGCACCGCGCTTGGTGACGTAGGCGATCTGCCGGCTGTCCGGCGACCACGCAGGCAACTGCTCGTCGTGCTTGCCGGGGGTGAGCTCGGTAGTCTGGCCGCTGGCGATGTCGACCACGTACAGGTGCTTGTGGCGCGCACCCAGCCAGCCCGAGTCGTCGTCCTTGAACTGGAAGCGGTCGGTGACGATCGGCGGCGGGTTCTTCGGCTTCTTGGTTCCCGGCGGACGCTCGGGGTCGAAGGCGATCACCGCCAGCCGCTTGCCGTCCGGCGACAGCGCGAACTCCTCCACGCCGGCGGGGAGATGGGTGACCTGGTGCGCCTCGCCGCCGTCGGCGGGCATCGTCCAGACCTGCGAGCCGCTGTCTTCGTCGTCCTTGTCCGTGCCGGTCTTGCGGTCGGTGAGGAAGGCGATGAGCTTGCCGTCGCCGGACCACTCCGCCTGCGACTCGTCGGCGTCGGGCGTATGGGTGAGCTGGGTGCGTCCGCGACCGTCGAAGCCGACCCGCCACAGATCCGACTGCGGCTGGTCGGTGTCGGCATTGGTCGTGGTGACGGTGTAGAGCAGCCAGCGGCCGTCCGGTGACAGGGCCGGGTCGGACAGTGCGGCGAGCCGGTTGATGTCGGCCGGGGTGAACGGGGTCTTCTCCGCGGCGGGTGCGGCCATCGGCAGTGCCAGCAGCGCCAGAAGGGCGAGCCCGGACAGGCGTCGGATCATCGACGATCTCCTTGCATGGGAAGCGCAGGCGTGTGGCCGGCGTCCGGCGGGGGTGGCTTGTGCGGACGCCGCACCGGACATCGCCGCCGGCAGAGCGGCGGCGATCGGTGCGGCGTTCGCGCGGGGCGGCATGCTCAGGCCCCGGCCAGTGCCTGGTCGAGGCTGGCGCGCAGCAGCGCGATCGCCTCGTCCACTTCCTCCGTGCTCACCGTCAGCGGCGGCATGAAGCGCACCGTGCTGGTACCGCAGGAGAGCAGCAGCAGGCCGTTGTGGTACGCACGGGTGATCACCGCGTCGCACAGCGCGGTGGCAGGGGTCTTCTTCGCGTCGCTCTCGACCAGCTCCATGCCGATCCACAGGCCCTTGCCGCGCACGTCGCCGATGCACGGATAGTCGCGCTGCAGTTCGCGCAGGCGGGCGATGAAGTGCTCGCCGACCCTGGCGGCGTTGTCGGACAGGCCGCCGCGGACCAGGTCCAGCGTGGCGTTGGCGGCGGCGCAGGTGATCGGGTTGCCGCCGTAGGTATTGCCGTGGGCGCCGCGCTTCCACTGCGACATGATCGACTTCCTGGCGATCACGGCGCCGATCGGCAGGCCCGAGCCCAGGCCCTTGGCCGAGGTCAGGATGTCCGGCTGCACGCCCCAGTGCTCGCAGGCGAACATCCTGCCGGTGCGGCCGATGCCCGACTGCACTTCGTCGAAGATCAGCAGGATGCCGTGCTCGTCGCACAGCGCGCGCAGGCCGGCGAGGAAGCCGTCCGGCGGCGTCAGGTAGCCGCCTTCGCCCTGCATCGGTTCCACCAGCACCGCCGCTACCTCGCTCGGCGGCACGCTGCGCTGGAACAGCATGCGCATGTAGTCGAGCACCGCCTCGCCCTGGTCGTTGCCGGCGAACAGCGGCCGGTACGGATTGGGGTAGGGCACGTGGGTGACGCCGGCCAGCGTGGGCGAGAAGCCCTTCTGCTGGGTGTACTTGCTGGAGGTGAACGACAGCGAGCCGAAGGTGCGGCCGTGGAAGCCGCCGAGGAAACCGATGAAGCGCGGCCGACCGGTGACGTAGCGGGCCAGCTTGAGCGCGCCTTCCACCGCCTCGGTGCCGGACTGGCAGATGAAGCTCATCGCCGGCTCACCCATCGGTGCGATCGCGGCCAGGCGCTCACCGAGGCCGACCATCTGCTCGTGCCAGTAGTCGCTGGAGATGTGCAGGAATTTCTCCGCCGCGTCTTGCACCGCCTTGACCACCTGCGGGTGCGCGTGACCGGTGGCGCACACCGCGATGCCGGCCATGAAGTCGAGGAAGCGGTTGCCGTCCACGTCCCACACTTCGGTGCCGCGTCCGTGCGACATCACGAACGGGTAATCGCGCGGGTAGGACGGCGAGATCACTTCGGCGTCGCGGGCGATCATCGCCTGCGCCTTGGGTCCGGGGAGAGCGGTCTTGATGTGGGCGTTCACGGCAGAACCTTTGCGTCAGAGAGGAATGTGCACGGGGCGCGCGTGCGCCTCGCGGGTACGCGCGTTGAGCGCGCGCAGGGTGTCCAGCTCGTGCGTGCTGGGCGGGGCGATGGTGTCGAGACGGTCGGCGACCTTGAGCGGCCAGCCGACGGCGGCGCGGGCTTCCTCCACCCCAATGCCATCGAACAGGGCGACCAGTTGCAGCTCCTCGCTCCCGGGGTGCGGGGCGAGCATGCCGAAGTCGGTGATCACCGCACGCGGGCCGCCGCCGGGCGCGCCGGCGCGGGCGCGGGCGCCGTGGCCGTCGAGGTAGCCGGCGCTGCTGCGGAAATCCAGCTGCTCGACGAAGCTGCGCGGCGTGGCCCGCGCCATCACGAAGACCTGCCGGGCGTGCAGCGCGATCTCCGGCGCGCCGCCGGCGCCGGGCAGCCGCGTGGACGGCAGCTCGTACGGGCCGATCACGGTGCTGTTGAGGTTGCCGAAGCGGTCGATCTGCGCGGCACCGAGGAAGCCGACGTCCACGCGTCCGGCCTGCAGGTAGAAGCTGAAGATCTCCGGCAGCGGCACCACGCAGGCGGCGGTCTCGGCCAGCTCGCCGTCGCCGATCGACAGCGGCAGCACGTCCGGCCGCGTGCCGATGGTGCCGGACTCGTAGATCAGCACGATCTCCGGCGCGTGGGTGAGCCGGGCCAGGTTGCAGGCGGCGCTGGGCAGGCCGATGCCGACGAAGCAGACGCTGTCGTTGGCCAGCAGGCGCGCGGCGGCCACGGTCATCCACTCGTCGCGGGTGCAGGCGCTCATGCGGTGGCCTCCGTCTGCAGCGAGGCGAGGAAGGCGCGGTGGTCGCGGGTGCCGAGCACGTGGTGGTCCATCCAGTCGAGGAAGCGCTGGCGATCGCGGGCGATCGTGTCCCAGCGCTGGTAGAAGGCGTTGTCGCGGGCGTAGTGGCCCTGTGCGTAGGACGGGTAGGCGCCGCCGCGGCAGTGCACCACCGCGGCCACCGTCCAGTGCGGCAGCACGATGCCGTTCATCGCCGGTGGCAGTGCGTCGACGACCTCCTCGACGGTAACGATCAGCGTCTTCGCCGCCAGCGCTGCCTCGCGCGCGGCGCCGACGATGCCGTCGATGGCGACGTTGCCGGCGCGGTCGGCACGCTGTGCGTGCAGGATGGTGACGTCGGGATTGAGCGCGGGCACGGCCGCCAGCGATTCGCCGGTGAACGGGCAGGCGATGCGGCGGATGTTCGGGTTGTGCGCGGGCAGGTCGGTGCCGATATAGCCACGCAGCACGCCGAACGGCAGTCGCGACGCACCGGCGGTGAACGCCGCGGCCATGCCGGCGTGGCTGTGTTCGTTGAGCTCCAGCGCATGCGGCCAGCCGTGCTCGACTGCATCGCGCAGGCGGTGCAGCGAGCCCACGCCGGGGTTGCCGCCCCAGGAAAAGGTGAGGCTGCGCGCGCAGCCCATGCCGATCAGCTGGTCGTAGACCAGGTCCGGCGTCATGCGGATCAGGTGCAGGTCGCGCTTGCGCTGGCGGATGATCTCGTGGCCGGCGGCGAACGGGATCAGGTGGGTGAAGCCTTCCAGCGCCACGCTGGCGCCGTCGTGCACGAACCGCTCGATGGCTTCGGCAAGTTGCAGGTGCTGGCAGCTCATCCGTGGGCGCTCACTCGACCACCGTGCGGGACTGCTCGCGCAGGTACTGCGCCAGGTAATAGAACGAGGCGATCGCCTTGCCGGTGGAGCCCGAACCCTTCCAGCCGCCGAACGGCTGGTAGCCCGGCCAGGCGCCGGTGGTCGCACCCTGCGGACGGTTGGCGTAGGTCACGCCGGCCTCGATGTGTTCGTGGAACCACGCCACCTCGTCGGCACCGCCGTAGAAGCCGGCGGTGAGGCCCATGGAGGTGTCGTTGGCCAGTCGCATCGCCTCGTCGCGGTCGCGGACGCGGTGCAGGGTGAGGATCGGCAGGAACATCTCGTGTTGCCACAGCGGATGACCCAGCGGCGCTTCGGCCAGGGTCGGCTCGACGAAGAATCCGCGGGCCAGTTCCGCGGGTCCGCCGGTGCCTTCGCCCAGCCGGCGCCCGCCGGCCAGCACGGTGGCACCACCGGCCTCCAGCTCGTCGATGTACTGCCGGTAGTGGCCGTAGGCGGTGGCGTTGACCACCGGACCCATCCATTGATCGCGCTCGCGCGGGTCGCCGATGCGCAGCGCGCCGATGCGCTGCTGCAGGCGCTGGATCAGCGCGTCGGCCACGCGCTCGTGCACGTACAGCCGCGACAGTGCCGAGCATTTCTGCCCGCTCATGCCGTAGGCCGAGCGCACGATGCCGGCGGCGGCGTCGTCGAGGTCGGCATGCTCGGTGACGATGCACGGGTTCTTGCCGCCCATCTCGGCGACGCACGGTCGCGGCCAGGCGCCGCCGGCCATCTGCCGCATCAGCTGGCGGCCGACCGCCACCGAGCCGGTGAAGGTGAGGCCGGCGACCAGCGGATGCTGCGCCAGCGCCGCGCCGACTTCGCGGCTGCTGCCGGAGAGGTAGTTGAACACGCCCGGCGGCAGGCCGGCGTCGCGGATGCAGTCGGCCAGCAGGCGCGCGGCCCACGGCGTGTCGCTGGCGCCTTTCACCACCACCGTGTTGCCGGTGACCAGCGCCGCGGCGGTCGGGCCGCCGGCCAGCGCCAGCGGGAAGTTGAACGGCGCGATCACCACCCACACGCCGTACGGGCGCATCACGCTGGCGTTGTGCGAGACGACGCCCTCGATCGGGTCGTCGGGCAGCGTGTGGTGGTAGCCGGCGTGGCTTTCGAAGTCGTCCGCGTAGTGGCGGAAGAAGTCCACTGTCTCCTGCGCCTCGCCCAGCGCCTCCATGCGGTTCTTGCCCACTTCCAGCACCAGCGCGGCGGCGATGTCGTAGACGCGCTCCTCCAGCAGGTCGCCGACGCGGCGCATCAGCCGCGCGCGCTCGGCCACCGGCGTGGCACGCCAGGCGGGGTAGGCGGCCTGTGCCGCACGCATGGCGCGGTCGGCATCGGCTTCGTCGGCCAGCGCGAAGTGGCCCAGATGCAGGGCGTTGTCGAACGGCGCGCGGCGGTCGGAGGAATGCTCCGCATCGACATCGCGGCCGTCGATGAACAGGCCGTGCCGCGCGCCGAGCGTGGCCGAAACGCGGGCCAGTGCCGCCTCGAAGCGTTCGTGCATGGCTTCCGGCGGGTCGTACATGGTGGCGTAGGTGAGGCGGAAGCTCATGGGGACCCCTTTAGGCATGGGCGGGGAAATGCTTCCCCAGCAATCGGTCGATCAGCGCCAGCGCGTCGGCCAGCGCGGTTTCCTCGATCACCAGCGGCGGCGCGAGGATCAGCAGGTTGCCGCGGGCAGCCAGCGAAACGCCCTCGTCCATCGCCTCGCGCAGCAGCGCGCCCAGCGTGGCGGGCAACTGTGGCCACGGCGCCAGCGGCGTGCGGCTGGTGCGGTCGGCGACCAGCTCGATCACCGCGAACAGGCCGTGGCCGCCGCGCACGTCGCCGATCACCGGGTGGCGTGCCTGCATCGCCTTGAGCTCGGCAAACATCGTGGCGCCGAGTCGACGCGAGCGTTCGATCAACTGCTCGTCCTCGTAGGCGCGCACGGCGGCGACGCCGGCGGCGCAGGCCAGCGGATGGCCGCAGTAGGTGAGGCCGGTGTAGAGCATGCGATCGGCCAGCCGCGCGTACACCTCGGCCGACAGCAGCACCGCGCCCAGCGGCAGGTGCGCGCCGGTGAGGCCCTTGGCCAGCGTCATCAGGTCGGGGCGGCCGGCTTCGCCGTGGCGCTGCCAGGCGAACCACTCGCCGCAGCGGCCGAAACCGCTCATCACCTCGTCGGCGATCAGGTGCACGCCGCGTTCGCGGGTCGCCGCGCGCAGGGCGGGCCAGTAGCTGTCCGGGGCGACGATGCCGTTGGTGCCGGCGTTCGGTTCCATCAGCACGGCGGCGACGGTGTCCGCACCGGCGCGGTCGATCGCCTCGCCCACGGCGTCGGCGGCGAGCCGGCCGCAACTGTCGTCGTCGGTGCTGCCGAACGGACAGCGGTAGGCGTACGGCGCCGGCACGCGGATCACGCCGAAGGCCTCGGCGTCGACCTGGTCGCTGGTGCGCGCATCGCCGGACAGCGCCATGCCGGCGTAGCTGGCGCCGTGGTAGGAGCGCTCGCGCGCCACGATGTGTCCACGCGGCAGGCCGCTGGCCAGGCGCGCGAACTTCACCGCATTCTCGTTGGCGTCGGCACCGGCCAGGGTGAAGAACACCCGGCCGCCGTCGAAGCCGGATTTCTCCAGCAGTGCCTCGGCCAGCGCCTTGCGCGGTTCGGCCCCCCACGCGGCGGTGACGAAGCACAGCTGCTCGGCCTGTTCGCGGATCGCCTGCACCACCGCCGGATGCTGGTGGCCCAGGTTGCTGCACTCGGCCAGGCTGCTCATGTCGAGCACGCGCCGGCCATCGGCCAGCTCGAGGTGGGCGCCACGCCCGCTGACCACGGTGGGCGCCTGCCACGTCGACGGTACACACCAGCTGTGCAGCACGCTGTCGCGTTCGTTGCTCACGCCACGCTCTCCCCCGATAAATGTTCGATAATCGAACAAGAATTCGTATTGCGAACTCATTGGAATGCTTCTACGCTCGGCCTGTCAATGGACCCAAGCGAGCCGATGGCCTCCCAACCCTTCGAGGAAAGTCCCGACTACGTGCAGTCGCTGGCGCGCGGCCTGCAGGTGCTGCGGGCGTTCGACCACGAGATGCCCAGCCCGAGCCTGTCGCAGGTGGCCGAGCGCATCGGGCTGTCGCGCGCGGTGGCGCGCCGGCTGCTGCTGACGCTGCAGCATCTGGGTTACGTCGGCAGTCGCGGACGCAGCTTCTTCCTGACCCCGCGCGTGCTGGAGCTGGGCTACAGCTACCTCACTTCGCTCGACCTCACCGAGCTGGCCCAGCAGAGCCTGGAGCAGTTGTCGCACCGCGTCGGCGAGAGCTGCTCGATGGCGGTGCTTGACGGCCAGGACATCGTCTACGTGCTGCGCGTGCCGGTGCGCCGCGTGATGAGCGTGGCGCTGGGCGTGGGCGCGCGGCTGCCGGCGTTCGCCACCTCGATGGGGCGGGCGATCCTGGCCGACCTGGACGACGACGCGCTGGCCGCGTGGATGGAGGGACAGACCTTCCGCGCCTATACGCCGCAGACGCTGCACACGGTCGGCGCGCTGAAGGCCGAACTGGCCCGCGTGCGCAAGCAGGGCTATGCGCTGGTGTCGCGCGAGCTGGAGCACGGGCTGTGCTCGATCGCGGTGCCGATCCGCGCTGCCGACGGCAGCACGGTCGCCGCGCTCAACGTCGGCATGCCGTACAGCGAGGACGCGCCGAAGCGCGCGCTGAAGGAGATCCTGCCGGCGCTGCGCGAGACGCAGGCGGCGGTGCAGCAGGCGATCGCCCGCGGCGGCTGGCTGCCGCAGCAGGCGATCCGGGGGGCTTATGCGTAACGCCTTCCTGGTGGACGCGACGCGCACGCCGTTCGGCCGCTTGGGCGGCGCGCTGGCCGGCATCCGCACCGACGACCTTGCGGCGCTGCCGATCCACGCCTTGCTGGCGCGGTACCCGCAGCTCGATCCGGCCATGATCGACGAGGTGATCCTCGGCTGCGCCAACCAGGCCGGCGAAGACAACCGCAACGTGGCACGCATGGCCGCGCTGCTTTCAGGGCTGCCGCCGGAGGTGCCGGGTGTGACGGTCAACCGGCTGTGCGCCTCGGGCCTGGAGGCGGTGGGGCAGGCGGCCCGCGCGATCGCCTGCGGCGAGGCCGAACTGGTGATCGCCGGCGGCGTGGAGAGCATGACCCGCGCGCCCTACGTCATGGCCAAGGCGGATGCCGCCTTCGCGCGTGGCCAGCAACTGGAGGACACCGTGCTGGGCTGGCGGCTGGTCAACCCGGCGATGCGCGCCGGCTACGGCGTGGACTCGATGACGCAGACCGCGGAGAACCTCGCCCGCGAACACGGCATCGATCGCGCCAGCCAGGACGCCTATGCACTGCGCAGCCAGGCGCGCACGACGCATGCGCAGGCCGAGGGCTGGCTGGCCGAGGAGATCACGGCGGTGCCGGTGGGCAAGGATGGCGAGCTGGTCGCGGTGGACGAGCATCCCCGTCCGGCCACGACCGCCGGGCAACTGGACAAGCTCAAGCCGCTGCTGGGACCGGATACCAGCATCACCGCCGGCAACGCTTCCGGCCTCAACGACGGCGCTGCGGCGCTGCTGCTGGCATCCGGCGCGGCGGTCGAGCGCTTCGGCCTGGAGCCGCTGGCGCGCGTCGCCGGCATGGCCTCGGCCGGCGTCGCGCCACGCACCATGGGCATCGGCCCGGTGCCGGCGATCCGCAAGCTGCTGGCGCGCACCGGCCAGCGCCTGTCCGACTTCGACCGCATCGAGATCAACGAGGCTTTCGCCGCGCAGGTGCTGGCCTGCACGCGTGCGCTCGGCCTCGCCGACGACGCGGAGCATGTCAACGCCAACGGTGGTGCGATCGCGCTCGGTCATCCGCTCGGCGCCAGCGGCGCCCGGCTGGCGATGACCGCGGCGTTCGCGCTGCGTCGGCACCGTCAGCAACGTGCCCTGGTCAGCCTCTGCGTGGGCGTCGGCCAGGGCCTCGCCCTGATCCTGGAGCGTCCATGAGCCGAATCCTCCGTCGTGCCCTTCCTCTCGCCCTGGGCGTGGTGCTGCCGTGGGCCGCGCAGGCCGCCGACCCGGTGCCGGCGGGTGAGCGGGCGCTGGCGCACGATCTGCTGGTGCAGATGATCGGCACCGACACCACCTCCGAGCACGGCAGCACCACGGTGCTGGCCGAGGCGCTGGCGCAGCGTTTCCTCAAGGCCGGGTTTCCGGCGGCGGACGTGCAGGTGGTGGGCGACGATCCGAAGCGGCGCAACCTGGTGGTGCGCCTGCGCGGGCAGGGCCAGCGCGAACCGGTGCTGCTGCTGGCGCACCTGGACGTGGTCGAGGCGTTGCCGCAGGACTGGCACTTCCAGCCGTTCAAGCTGACCGAAAAGGACGGCTATTACTACGGCCGCGGCACCATGGACATCAAGGGCGCCGGCGCCGGCCTGGTCGCCACCCTGCTGCGCTTGCACCAGGAAGGCTTCAAGCCGAAGGGCGACTACATCCTGGCGCTCACCGCGGGTGAGGAGGACGGCAAGTCCAACGGCATCCAGTGGCTGCTGGCGCATCGTCCGGAACTGATCCGCTCGCAGTACTCGATCAACGTCGACGGCGGTGGCCCGGAGATCCGCAACGGCCGGCCCGAGGTCGTCGCGGTGGAAACCGCCGAAAAGGTCTATGCCAGCTACACCCTGACCGTGCGCAACCCCGGCGGGCACAGCTCGCTGCCGACCCCGGACAACGCGATCTACCGGCTCGCCGCGGGACTGATGCGGCTGTCCAAGCTCGAGTTCCCGCTGCATACCAACTCGGCCACGCGCGGCTACTACGCGCAGCTGGCCACGCTGTATACCGGCTCGACCGCGGCCGACATGCGCGCGGTCGCCCACGATCCGTCCGATCCCGCGGCAATGCAGCGGCTGGCCGCCTCCAGCCCCTACAACAACGCCCACCTGCGCACGACCTGTGTACCGACCCTGCTGGCTGGCGGCGATGCGGAGAACGCGTTGCCGCAGATGGCCCGGGCCACGGTGAATTGCCGCATCCTGCCGGACGAGCCACCGGCGCAGGTCGAGGCGGCGATCCGGCAGGCGCTGGACGATCCGCAGATCGAGGTGGCGCCGGTCGCCCCGGCGCCGGCCAGTCCGCCCAGTCCGATCGATCCGGCGCTGTTCGCGCAGGTCGCACGGACGGCGAAGGCGGTCTGGGGGCATGCCATGCCGGTGTCGCCGTACATGTCCGCCGGTGCCTCGGACAGCGTGTTCCTGCGGGCGGCCGGGATGCCGTCCTACGTGTTCAACGGCATCCCCTACGACGTGGACGACGACCGCTCGCACGGGCAGGACGAACGCATTCTGGTGAAGTCCTACTACCAGTCGCTCGATTTCGACTATAGATTGCTTAAAAACTTGTAAGGAGCCGCCGCCACCATGTCCCGTGCCACGCCCCTGACGTCCTCCGCATCGCGGTACCTCCGGTGACGGCGGCCGCGGCCACCGGCTCGCTGGAGCAGGCACTGGCGCACGCCGGGCGCCTGCTGGCCCGCGACCCCGCGATGGCCGAGGCGCAGGCGGGGGAGATCCTCAAGGCCGTGCCGGAGCATCCGCCCACGCTGCAACTGCTGGCGGCGGCGCGTGCGGCGCAAGGCAACCTGGCTGGCGCGCTGGCCGTGCTGGAGCCGCTGGCGGCCTCGCAGCCGAAGTGGGCGGCGGTGCAGTTCGAGCTGGGCCTGGCGCTGAGCCAGGCCGGCCGCCTGGACGATGCGATCGCCGCGCTGCGCCGTGCGGTGGCATTGAAGCCGGACCTGCCGCAGGCCTGGCGCGTGCTGGCCGATCGGCTGCTCGATGCCGGCGACGCGGATGCGGCCGCCGAGGCGTATCTCGGGCACGTGCGGCATGCCGCCACCGATCCGCGGCTGATGGCGGCGGGGGCCGCTCTGGCCGACGAGCGCATTCCCGAGGCCGAGGCCATGCTGCGCCAGCATCTGCGCGAGGCGCCCACCGATGTGGTGGCGATCCGCATGTTCGCCGAGCTGGCGGCCCGGGTCGGGCGCACCGACGAAGCCCGTTTGCTGCTCGAGCGCTGCCTGGAACTGGCCCCGGCCTTCCATGCCGCCCGGCAGAACTACGCCCTGCTGCTGCACCGGGCCAACCTGCCGGAGCAGGCGCTGGTCGAGCTCGAGCGCCTGCTTGCCGCCGAGCCGAAGCACCCGGCACACCGCAACCTCAAGGCCGTGGTGTTGTGCCGCACCGGCGACTACCACACGGCGATCGACCTTTACGCCGGGCTGCTGGCCGAGTACCCGGACAATGCCCCGGTGTGGATGAGCTACGGCCACGCGCTGAAGACTGCCGGCCTCACCGATCGCGCGATCGAGGCCTACCGGCGGGCGCTGGCGATGACGCCGTCGTTCGGCGAAGTCTGGTGGAGCCTGGCCAACCTCAAGACTTTCCGCTTCACCGAGGCGGACATGGCGACGATGCGCGCGCAGCTCGCGCGCACCGACCTGTCCGACGACGACCGCCTGCATCTGGACTTCGCGCTGGGCAAGGCGCTGGAGGACGCCGCCGATTACGAGGCGTCGTTCCGCCACTACGCCGCGGGCAACGCCCGCCGTCACGGCCAGCTCCACTACAGCGCCGACGATACGCACGCGCGGGTCGAACACATCGCGAGCCATTACACGCGCGAGTTCTTCGCCGAGCGCGCCGGCAGCGGCAGCACCGCGCGGGACCCGATCTTCATCGTCGGCCTGCCGCGTTCCGGTTCCACCCTGATCGAGCAGATCCTGTCCAGCCACAGCCAGGTCGAGGGCACGATGGAGCTGCCGGAGATCACATCGATCACCCGGCTGCTACGCGAGCAGGTCGAGGGCGACAGTCCGATGCCCTACCACGACGCGCTGGCCCGGCTCGACGCCGACGCGCTGCGCGAGCTGGGCGAGCGCTACCTGGCGCACACGCGGATCCAGCGCAAGACGCCGGCACCGCTGTTCATCGACAAGATGCCGAACAATTTCATGCACATCGGGCTGATCCACCTGATGCTGCCCAACGCGATCATCATCGATGCGCGGCGGCATCCGATGGCGTGCTGCTTCTCCGGCTTCAAGCAGCATTTCGCGCGTGGCCAGAGCTTCAGCTACCGGCTCGAGGACCTGGCCCGCTACTACGCCGATTACGTGCGGCTGATGGCGCATTTCGACGCCGTGCTGCCGGGTCGGGTGCACCGGGTCATCTACGAGAACATGGTCGAGGACACCGAAGGGGAGGTGCGCCGCTTGCTGGCGCACTGCGGCCTGCCGTTCGAGGAGGCGTGCCTGCGCTTCTTCGAGAACGAGCGCGCGGTGCGAACCGCCAGCTCCGAGCAGGTGCGCCGGCCGATCTATCGCGAGGGCGTGGACCAGTGGCGGCATTACGCGCCCTGGCTGGGACCGCTCGAGCAGGGTTTGGGAGCGGTGCTCCGGGCGTATCCCGGGGTGCCGGATCAAGAGGGAGCGTAGTCAAGGGCCGTTTGGGGAATTGTCTCTTTTTGGGAGGGGAACCGATGCATCGACACCGAAATACACCAGCCTCCGGGGCTGCGCGCAGGCGCCTGTCCCGCATGCCGTTGGCCGCTGCCATCTGCCTGGCGATCGCCGCACCGGCGTTCGCGCAGGACGCCAGCGCGCCGTCGTCCGCCACGCCGCCGAAAGACCAGAAGGTGGCCCAGCTCAGCACCGTCACGGTGACCGCGCAGAAGCGCACGGAAAATCTGCAGAAGGTGCCGATCAGCATCCAGGTGCTGGGTACCGAGAAGATCGAGCAGCTGCACATCAACAGCTTCGACGACTACGTGAAGTACCTGCCGAGCGTGTCCTACCAGAGTGCCGCACCGGGATTCTCGGAGATCTACATGCGCGGCATCGCCAGCGGCGGTGACGGCAACCACTCCGGCTCGCGGCCCAGCGTCGGCGTGTACCTGGACGAACAGCCCGTCACCACCGTGACCGGTCCGCTCGACATCCACATGTACGACATCGCCCGCGTCGAGGTGCTGGCCGGCCCGCAGGGCTCGCTCTACGGCGCCAGCGCCCAGTCCGGTGCCCTGCGCATCATCACCAACAAGCCCGATCCGCAGGGCTTCGCGGCCAGCTACACCGCGGGCGTCGACACGGTGGCCAACGGCGGCATCGGCAACCTGGCCGAGGGCATGCTCAACGTGCCGATCTCCTCGAATGCCGCGATCCGCCTGGTCGGCTGGCACGAGCGTGACGCGGGTTACGTCGACAACATCCCCGGCACCCGCACCTATCCGAGCTGGGGCGGTACGGTCAGCAATACCTCCTCGTGCACGCCGAGCAGCCTGATGGTGTGCACGCACGCCGCCAAGAACCACTACAACGACAACACCACCAACGGCGGACGCGCCGCGTTGCGGGTCAATCTCAACGACGACTGGTCGATCGACGGCACCTTCATGGGCCAGAAGACCACCGCCAACGGCAACATGGCCAGCGACACCGCGCTTGGCGATCTGGCGATCTCTCACTTCTACCCCGAGTGGCAGACCGACCGCTGGTGGCAGGCGGCGATGACGGTGCAGGGCAAGATCGGCAATTTCGACCTGACCTATGCCTACGCGCACCTCAAGCGCAACCAGGAAGAGCACAACGATTACAGCGACTACTCGTTCTGGTACGACACGCTGGCCGGCTACGGCACCTACATCTACGACAACAGCGGAGCGCTGATCAATCCGTCGCAGTACATCATCGGCAAGGACCACTACACCATGGACAGCCACGAGCTGCGCCTGGCCTCGCCGAAGGACAGTCGCCTGCGCGCGGTCGGTGGCCTGTTCTGGGAAAAGTCGGTACACGACATCGAACAGCGCTACATGATCAACGGCCTGTCCGATGCGCTGACGGTACCGGGCTGGCCGAACACCATCTGGCTGACCGAGCAGGTGCGTACCGACAAGGACGAGGCGGTGTTCGGCGAGCTGTCCTACGACCTCATTCCCGACACCCTGACCGCGACCATCGGTGGACGTTACTTCCGCGCCGACAACAGCCTGGGCGGCTTCTACGGCTTCAGTTCCGGCTTCTCGCCGAGTTCGAGCTACGGCCAGGCGGGCTGCATTTCGCCCACGCCGTTCCGTGGCGCGCCCTGCCTGGACTTCAACAAGAACGTCAAGGAGACCGGATCGCTCGGCAAGATCAACCTGACCTGGAACATCTCGCCGACCAAGATGGTCTACGCCACCCGTTCGGAAGGCTATCGTCCCGGCGGCATCAACCGCCGCGGCTCGCTGCCGCCGTACAAGTCGGATTACCTCACCAACTACGAGCTGGGCTGGAAGACCACCTGGCTCAACAACCGGCTGTCGTTCAACGGCTCGGTATTCCAGGAGGACTGGAAGGACTTCCAGTTCAGCATCCTCGGCGCCAACGGCCTGACCGAGATCCGAAACGCCAACCAGGCCCAGGTCCGCGGCATGGAGACGGAGCTGAACTGGGCGGCCACCTACAACCTGCAGCTGAGCGGTGGCGTGGCGTTCTACGACGCCAAGCTCACGGCGAACTACTGCGGCTATACCGATGCCAACGGCAAGCCGGTGACCGCCTGCGCCACGCCGGAAGCTCCGAAGGGCAGCCAGTTGCCGGTGACCCCGAAGTTCAAGGGCAACCTGGTCGCCCGATACACCTGGGACGTCGGCAACAACGAGGCCTACCTGCAGGGAGCCGTGGTGCACGTGGGCAAGCGCCGGTCGGATCTGCGCACGCTCGAGAACAGCCTGGTCGGGGACATGCCGGCCTACACCACGCTGGACCTCTCGGCGGGCTACAACTGGGCGAGCTTCTCGGTGAACGTGTACGTGAACAACGTGTTCGACAAGCGTGCCGCGTTGTACAAGTACACCGAGTGCGCCGAATCGGTGTGCGCCGCGCACGGCGTGGTGCCGCAGTATCCGAACGGCCAGGTCTATACGGTGACCAACCAGCCACGGACGATCGGCGTGCGCTTTACCCAGGATTTCTGAGCTGGGGTAAATCGGCGCCTGTTGAAAAAAGCCCCGGATTTTCCGGGGCTTTTTTTTCGCCCTGCGCGACTCACGGTGGCAGGGATATCGAGCGCAAAAAAAATCGGCCGCCCGGAGGCGGCCGATTCATTACGCGTGCAACGATGGGCGGATTACTTCTTGCCCGAAGCGTCCTTCATCGCGTCCTTGGCGTTGTCGGCGGCGCTCTTGGCAGCGTCGGCCGCCTGCTTGGCCTGGTCGGCGGCGTTGGAGGCAGCTGCCTTGGCGTCCTTCATCATGCCATCGCCCGAGGCGCTCATCGCACCAGCCGGGGCGGCCGAGGAAGCAGCCGAGGCTGCGCTCTTGGCCTGGTCAGCCGCCATGCCGGCGGTATCGGCAGCAGCCTTGGCCTGGTCGGCAGCCTGCTCGGTGGCCGTGGTCGGCGCAGCGGCGGCAGCCTTCTGGGCCTGTTCGGAAGCCTGCTGAGCCTGGTCAGCCGACTTCTGGGCGTCCTGCGCGGAATCCTGCGCGCCGTTGCTGCAAGCCGCCAGCAGCGCGACGAGCGCGGAGGCGAGAAGGGTACGCGTGAACTTCATGTTGAATCTCCTTTGCCGTGGAATGCCGTATGGCCGCGTATTAATAGCGCTTTCCCGTGAAAGCCGCTACCGGCCCCCAAGTGGGCCCAATCGCGTCATTAATGCGCCCGTTAACTGAGTGTCGAAAACGACGCCCGGGATTGTTCGCCCGGGCGCGTGACGATTCAGTCGAGACGCTCGACGGCAATCGCGGTGGCTTCACCGCCGCCGATGCACAGGGTGGCGACGCCGCGCTTCAGACCACGCACCTTCAGCGCATTGAGCAGGGTCACCACCAGGCGGGCGCCGCTGGCGCCGATCGGGTGACCGAGGGCGCAGGCGCCGCCGTTGACGTTGACCTTGTCATGCGGAATGCCGAGCTCCTTGATCGGGGCCATTGCCACCACGGCGAACGCCTCGTTGATCTCGAACAGGTCCACGTCGCCGACCTTCCAGCCGGCCTTGTCCAGCACCTTCTGGATCGCACCGACCGGGGCGGTGGTGAACCACTCCGGCTCCTGCGAATGGGTGGCGTGGGCGACGATGCGGGCCAGCGGGGCCAGGCCGCGGGCCTTGGCGTCGTCGGCCGACAGCAGCACCACGGCGGCGGCGCCGTCGGAGATGCTCGACGAGCTGGCGGCGGTGATGGTGCCGTTGTCCTTCTTGAACGCCGGGCGCAGCGTCGGGATCTTGCTGACGTCCGAACGGCCGGGCTGTTCGTCGGAGTCCACCACCACGTCGCCCTTGCGGCCGGCCACGGTGAAGGGGACGATCTCGCCGGCGAAGGCGCCGTTCTTCTGCGCGTCCAGCGCACGGGTCACCGAGGCGGTGGCGAACGCATCCTGCTCCTCGCGGGTGAAGTGGTACTTGTCGGCGCACAGTTCGCCGAACACGCCCATCGCCTTGCCGTCGTAGGGGTTGGTCAGGCCGTCCCAGGCCATGTGATCGACCAGCTGGCCGTCGCCGTAGCGGATGCCGGTGCGGGCCTGCACCATGTGCGGGGCGTTGGTCATCGACTCCATGCCGCCGGCCACGACGACGCTGGCCGAGCCGGCCTTGATCAGGTCGTGGCCCAGCATGATCGCCTTCATGCCCGAGCCGCACACCTTGTTGATGGTGGTGGCGCCGGCCGCCAGCGGCAGCTCGGCGTGGATCGCCGCCTGCCGCGCCGGCGCCTGGCCGAGGTTGGCCGGCAGCACGCAGCCCATGATCACCTCGCTCACGTCGGCGGCGGCCACGCCGGACTGCTCCAGCGCCGCCTTGATGGCGGCCGCGCCGAGCTTCGGGGTGGGCACGCCGGTGAACTGGCCGAGGAAGGAACCGATGGCGGTGCGCTTGGCACCGGCGATCACTACGCTGACATCAGACATGGGATTCTCCGGGGAAAGACCTTCGGGGGCGCTGGGCGCACTGGTAACCGGTTGATTATCGCAGTGCCCGGACGGGAGCGGCAAACCGGCATCCAGTCATCCCGGTGAACCGGGCTTATGCGAAGATCGCGTCAAGGAGCGGTGAAGCCAAGGGGGGGCTGCTGTTCCAGCGTGATCAATCCATTTTGGGGTAAAGCCATGAGCGAGCAGGGACGGACGCTGGTGCAGCGTCGCATGTCGGTGGTGATTGCAGCCATTCTCGGCCTTTCCGGCTGCGGTGGCGGGGGCGGAAACGTCAAGACGACCCCGGCGCCGCCTCCCTCGCCGCCACCGGCCAGCACCCAGCCGCCGATCGACGCCCACCTGGCACTGACCGACACCTATGCCGCACACACGGCGGGCTTCACCGGTGCGGGCGTCACCATCGGCGTGGTCGATACCGGCATCAATGCCAACCATCCGGCGCTGACCGGGAGGGTCAAGGCGCTGCTGGTCTATGTCGACCCGGCGACCAACAATACTGCCGTGGACGACGTGGTCGGGCACGGTACCTGGGTATCGCAGATCGCCGCCGGCAAGTCGTTCGGCCAGTGGCCGGGCGGCATCGCGCCGGACGCGACGCTGGTGTCCGCGCGCATCATCAACGACAAGGCGCCGGTGGACGACGGTTCGGGCAAAGGCAACATGGTGCAGCCGTCCGATGCCGACTTCTTCGGCCAGACCCTGCTGCCGGACCTGATCAACCAGGGCGTGCAGGTGATGAACAACTCCTGGGGCGGGCTGTACTTCGACCCGTCCAATGCCACCGCCGTGGGCACCGCCTTCGGCAATGCGTTCCGCTCGTTCGTGATCGACCACAACGGCCTGGTGGTCTTCGCTACCGGCAACGACAGCCTGGCCCAGCCTTCCGATACGGCGGCCATCCCGTACTACGCCCCCGACCTGGAACGGGGCTGGCTCGCCGTGGCCGCTCTGGATTCGCTGCATCCGACCCAGTTGGCCTCCTACTCCAACCAGTGCGGCAAGGCGATGAACTACTGCCTGGTGGCGCCTGGCGACGTGATCGTCACCGGCGCCACCGATACCGCCGGCAACCCGACCTACTATGTGGTGGAGGGCACCTCGTTCGCCACGCCGGCCGTCTCCGGGGCGGCGGCGGACGTGTGGCAGGCCTTTCCCTATTTCACCAACGACCTGGTCCGCCAGACCCTGCTGGGCACGGCCAAGGACCTCGGCGCCCCGGGCGTGGACCCGGTATTCGGCTATGGCCTGCTCGATGTCGGCAAGGCGGTGCAGGGGCCGGCGCAGTTCAACTGGGGCGACGTGACGGTCAGCTTCACCGGTTCCTCCACCTGGGGTAACGCCATTTCCGGCGCGGGTGGCCTGATCAAGCAGGGTGGCGGCACGCTGACCTTGAGCCAGCCCTCGACCTACACCGGGCTGACCCAGGTCCAGGGCGGCACGCTGATGGCCAACTCACTGGCCGGCAGCGCGACCATCGCCGCGCAGGCCAGCCTCGGCGCCAGCCACGTGGGAGGCAGCATCGACAACACCGGCACGCTGGACATCGGTAACGCCGGTGGCACCACGGTCGGCGGCAACTATACGCAGGAGGTCGGCGGCCGGCTGGCACTCTCGCTGGGCTCGGTGCTGACGGTTTCCGGCACGGCCACGCTGAACGGTGGCGACGTGTATGTCTATGACAAGAACAGCAACTACACCGTCAGCGCGCATACCGACGTGCTCACGGCCAGCGGCGGGCTGACCGGCACGTTCAGTGGGGTGACCACACCCAGCAGCGTGCTGCTGACTGCCACGCTCGGTTACGACGGCAACAGTGCCTGGCTCAATGTGTCCCAGGTCAGCGTCACCAAGGTGGCCGGCGCCAGTTATACGCCTGCTTCCTACGGCGCGGCGCAGCGGGTGCAGGGGGCGTTCGAGTACCTCAACAGCCAGCTCGCCGGCACCTCGACCACCGCGATGCCGACCAACAGCGCGCTCCTGGCCGGTGCCGCCAGCCTGCAGCAGGTGTCCAGCACCGCGGCGCTGGAGCAGTCGCTGCAGAGTCTCTCGGGTCAGCTGCACGCGGCCAGTGCGGCGATGACCTTCGAGGCGATCGACGCGGGAACCCGGGCGTTGTCCGACCATGTCGACCAGTTGCTCGACGGTCGTCAGGCCAGCCTGTGGAGCCAGGGGCTGGGTTACCAGGGCAACCTCTCCCGTGCCGGTTACGGCAACGTGGGGATCGACCTCAACGGCTGGATGACCGGCGCCGATCAGCGCGTCGGCACCCACGGTTTCGCCGGCTATGCGATCAGCCAGGCCAGCGGACTGGGCCGGTTGGCCGAAACCGCCGACCAAGGCCGCAGCCACTCCACCGAGGCGATGTTCTACGGCGGCGTGGTCGACGGCTCGTGGTACACGATGGGGCGCGTCGGCCTGGGCCAGTACCGCGAGTCCATGCGCCGCGGCGTGCAGCTGGGCGGCTTCGCCACCGGCGTGGCCAGCATGAGCCACGGTCGCTACGGCGTGGCCTATGGCGAAAGCGGTTACCGGTTCGGGCTGGGCGGGCTGCAGGTCACCCCGTACGCCAACCTGCAGTACGCGCAGATCCGTCGCGACGGTTTCAGCGAGGTCGGTGGCAGCGGCTTCGGCCTGAAGTCGCCGTCGGGGCTGACCGCGCGCTGGCAGGCCGGCGTCGGCCTGCGCGCCATGCGCTCGTGGACGCTGGCCGGCGGCACGCGGCTGTCCTGGCAGTCGCACATGCTGTGGCAGCGGGCGTTCGGCCTGCGCGGCGACGTGCTGCAGGCGAGCTTCACCGGCGTCAACCAGTGGGCGCCGGTCGGCGGCATCGGCCTGTCGCGTTACGGCGGCATGGTCGGTAGCGAGCTGGACTGGAACTTCTCGCCAAGCAGCAGTTTCGGCATCGGCGTCGACCAGTACGTGGGCCAGCACGACCATGCCAAGATGGCGACGCTGAACTATCGACTGAGCTTCTGATCCTTCCGTCCCGCCGAAAAGAAACGGCCCGCACGATGCGGGCCGTTTCTTTTGCGTGGGGCTGGTACTCAGCTCTTGCCGTGGAACAGCTCGCGGCCGATCAGCATGCGACGGATCTCGTTGGTGCCGGCGCCGATCTCGTACAGCTTGGCGTCGCGCAGCAGGCGGCCGGCCGGGAACTCGTTGATGTAGCCGTTGCCGCCCAGCGCCTGGATCGCCTCCAGTGCCACCTTCACGGCGTTGGTCGAGGCGTTGAGCAGGCAGGCGGCCGGGTCGATGCGCGACTTCACGCCCGAGTCGAACTGCTGCGCCACCATATAGGCGAAGCCGCGTGAGGACTGCAGCGCGGTGTACATGTCGGCGACCTTCGCCTGCATCATGCCGAAGGTGCCGATCGGCGCGTTGAACTGCTTGCGCTCGCGCACGTAGGGCAGGGTGAGGTCCATCGCCGCCTGCATCAGGCCGATCGGACCGCCGGAGAGCACCAGCCGCTCGGTATCCAGGCCGCTCATCAGCACGCGCACGCCTTCGTTGACCTCGCCGACGATGTTCTCCTCGGGAATCTCGCAGTCCTCGAACACCAGCTCGCAGGTGTTGGAGCCGCGCATGCCGAGCTTGTCCAGCTTCTGCGCGGTGGAGAAGCCCTTCATGCCCTTCTCGACGATGAAGGCGGTCATGCAGCGGCTGCCGGCGGCACGCGGCGCGGTGCGCATGTAGACCAGCAGCACATCGGCGTCGGGACCGTTGGTGATCCACATCTTCGAGCCGTTGGCGAGCCATACGTCGCCCTTCTTCTCGGCCTTGCAGCTCATCGAGCCGACCACGTCTGAGCCGGCGCCCGGTTCGCTCATCGCCAGCGCACCGACGTACTCGCCCGAGCACAGCTTCGGCACGTATTTCTGCCGCTGCGCCTCGTTGCCGTTGTGGAAGATGTTGTTGACGCACAGGTTGGAGTGCGCGCCGTAGGACAGGCCGACCGAGCCGGAGGCGCGCGAGATCTCCTCCATCGCCACCATGTGCGCCAGGTAGCCCATGTCGCTGCCGCCGTACTCGCCAGGCACGGTCACGCCGAGCAGGCCGAGTTCGCCGAACTTGCGCCACAGGTCGGCCGGGAAGGCGTTGTTGCGGTCGATCTGGTCGGCGCGCGGGGCGATCTCCTTTTCCGCGAACGCGTGGACGGTCTCGCGCAGCAGGTCGAGGTCTTCGCCGAGGGGGAACGGGCGCATGCGGTGCTACTCCATGGAGGGGACAAAGCCCATCAATGGTAGCGCGTGGGCCAGTGGCGGCCTTGGCGCGACGCACAAGACCCCGCGGCCTCAGTGCGCCGCAAGCTCCCGCGCATGCTCGGAAAGGCGCGCGTACTGGGTCATCACGCGGACCAGCTGGCCCAGCACGAAGCGGCTGGCGGCGTCCTCGGCGGTCGGTGCGACGAATGCGGACTCGCTCGACGCCGGCGGCACCGCCGGGCGCCCGGACAGCACGTCCGCCAGCTCGTCGAGCGCGTCGATCACCTGGCGTCCGGTCGCCTGCACCGGCGCCAGCGCCGCGGGCGGCATCGCCTGACGGTGCGCGCCGAGCGCCGAGAGCTGGCCCAGCAGCAGGTGTGCCGCGGTGAGGAAGCGCAGCAGCGCCTCGCGACTCGCCGGGGCGCGGTCCGGCTCGCGCAGCATCGCGGCGAACTGGCCGCTGAGCGCGGCGTCGGCGTTGTGCGCGTCGCGACGGGCGATGCGGTAGGCGAGGTCGTCCTGCTTGCCACTGGCGTACTGGGCGAGGATCCGCTCGAGATAGCGCGCGTCGCTGCGCAGTGCCTCGGCCAGCACTTCGCCCAGCTGCCGGCCGCGCCAGTCCGGCAGCACCAGGTAGATCGCCAGCGCGGCGATCGCGGCGCCGATCAGGGTGTCGAGCAGGCGCGGCCACATCACCGAATAGCCGTTGCCGATCTGGTTGAAGCACAGCAGCACGAACAGGGTGATGAAGGCGGTGGCCAGCGCGTAGCGGCGCTGCCGCGTGGCGAAGAAACCCACGCCGGTGAGCACGATCAGCCCCATCTGCCACAGGCCGAACGGGGCCAGCTTCAACGCGGCCCAGCCGGCGACCAGGCCGAGCACGGTGCCGACGATGCGCTCGAGTAGCAGGCGGCGCGTGGCGCCGTAGGTCGGCTGGCACACCAGCAGGGTGGTCAGCAGGATCCAGTAGCCCTGCCGCGGATGCACCGCCAGCAGCACGAGATAGCCGGCCAGCAGCGCCAGCGCCAGCCGCAGCGCATGACGGAAATGCATCGAGCGCGGGGTGAACTGGATACGGATGCGCGCCCACGCTTCACTGGGTGTCTGCGGCCCCGGATCCTGCAGCACCAGCCCGTCGTCGACGGCCGGGGCGTGGCGGGTGGCATCGCCGAGGCGGATCTGGATCGCCTCGAGGTTGTGCGCCAGCGCGTCGACCGCGTGCTGCACTTCGGCGGGCGGTGGCGACGCCTGGGTTTTCATCGCTGCCACCGCATCGTGCAGGTCGGCCAGTGCGGCGGCGGCGATCGGCGAGCGGCGGAACGGGACGCGCAGGCGCAGCGCCGCGGCGCGGGCGCGGCAGCCGTCGGCCTGCAGCCGCAGCAGGTGGCCGCAGCGGAACAGCACGTCCGAGTGGAACAGCGCCTCGGCCAGCGCGTCGTACGGGTGATGGGTGGAACTGGCGCGCTCGTGGATGTCCTGCGCCATGAAATAGAGCTGCAGGCGCGCCGCCGTGGTGCCGCGCGGGCGGCGGTTGCCGATGCGGTCGACCAGTACCAGCCGGGTCGCGTTGAGCGCCTGCACCACGCGCTCGTTGCGCAGCGCCAGCTGCAGTTGCAGCGCGTCGCGGTCCACCCCGTGCACCGGGGCGAACAGGGCGGCCTTGCAGTCGAGGTAGTCGGCCAGCGCATCGAACGAGCGGGCCAGCGCCAGGCGCAGTGCCTGCTGCGGCGCCAGCGCGCTCCAGGCCAGCGACAGCACGCCGTACCAGCCGGCACCGGCCAGCAGCAGGAGTGGTTCATGCCAGGGATCGGTGAAGCTCCCGTGCGCCGCGTCCACGCCGATCATCGTGTAGACCGACAGGATCAGGGTGCCGCCGGCGATGGTCGCGTAGCGCCCGCTGGCCGCACCCAGCATCACCAGGGCAAAAGTGGCCAGCGGCAGGCTGGCGGCAAACAGCCACGGCGTGGGCAGCAGCCATTGCACGGCCATCGCGGCGATCGCGAAGCAGGCGAGGGTGACCAGCAACGTGCCGAGCCGGCTGCGCCAGTGGTCCTCGGTTTCGGCCAGGGCGCAGGCGATCGCGCCCAGCAGGGCGGGGATCACCGCATGGATGTCGCCGCGCGCCAGGCACCAGGCGACGATGCCGCCCAGCGCCAGCCCGACGCGCACGCTCTCGGCGTAGCGGTCCGAGCCGCGGAAGCGGCGCCAGGGGTCAATGAACAGGGCGGGGAGATTCACCCGGCGAGGATACGATGGAATGCCCGCACGTTCGGGGCCGCGCCGGGCCTTGCCCGATCCCGCGGAATGCGCCGATGGCGCCCGCGGACGATGGCCGGAGCAGGCCGCGCGGCCCGCCCCGGCGCATCGATCACTTCACCTTGGCCAGCTTGGCCTTCAGGTCCACGTCGGACATCAGGAAGCCGACACGGCACTCGTAGTTCTTCGGGTCGCGGTACTCCTGCCCCTCGTGCACGCCGACGATGTCGGTGACCGCATTGGCGCCGGCGTCCTTGGCCGCCGACTGCAGGGTGATCAACGCCGACAGCATCGCCCAGTCGCAGGTCTTCTGGTCGCTCTTGCCGAAGGCGTTGGTCTTCTTGTGCGTGGTGACGAGGTCGTCGACCACCTGGACCTGGCCCGGCGGCGTGTTGCCGGCGAGATAGAACTTCACGCTGCCGTCGAGCTTGCCACTGGCGAGGCCGGCCTGGACGGCGTGGTCGAAGGCCAGGTGCACGGTCTTGTCGGCGGCGAAGCTGGCGCACGGCAGCGCGGCGAACAGCAGTACGGCGAGGCGGCGGAATGGTGCATGCATGCGGTGATTCTCCCTGGTGTGGTCGGTTTGGTTTGGTGAGGAACTTCGGGGTGGCGGATGGGCCGGTCAGCACAGCCCGCCGTTGACCGCCAGCACCTGGCGGGTGATGTAGCCGGCATCCGGGCTCATCAGGAACTGCACGGCCGCGGCCACTTCTTCCGGCGTGCCCATGCGCTGGGCGGGGATGATCCGGAGGATCTCCTCCACCGGTACCTCGCTGTCGAGCATGTCGGTGTCGATCAGCCCGGGTGCCACGCAGTTGACGGTGATGCCGCGCTTGGCCAGCTCCACCGCCAGCGCCTTGGCCGCACCGATCACGCCCGCCTTGGAGGCGCTGTAGTTGACCTGGCCGCGGTTGCCGATCAGCCCGGAGACCGAGGCGATGCAGACGATGCGGCCCGCTGCGCGGCGGCGGATCATCGGCATCGCCAGCGGATGCAGCACGTTGTAGAAGCCGTCGAGATTGGTGCGCAGCACGCTGTCCCAGTCGTCGTCGGACAGGGCGGGGAACGCGCCGTCGCGGGTCAGGCCGGCGTTGCAGACCACGCCGTAGGGCGCGCCGTGAGCGGTCACGTCGGCTTCCAGCGCAGTGCGGCAGGCGTCACGGTCGGCGATGTCGAACTGCAGGATGCGCGCGTTGCGGCCCATCGCCCGGATCTGGTCGGCAACCGCCTCGGCATCGTCGCGGCGGGCACGGCAGTGCAGGACCAGGTCGTAGCCGGCGCGGGCCAGGCGCAGCGCGATGGCGCGGCCGATGCCGCGGCTGGAACCGGTAACCAGGATGGTGTCAGTCATGGGTGGCTGCTCGTGCAAGAGTGGCGAGGAAGGCATCCGGGTCGGGCGGGCTGAACACGCTCAGTCGGGCTTCGGCCCTGCCCGCAGCGGAGTCGATGCGGCAGGCGAACACGCCCATGCCGCCATCGTCGTGGAAGCTTCTCACGGCTTCCACGCGCAGTTCGGTGCCGGACGGGAACACATCCAGATCGCTGCGGTAGTGCCGCGTGCCGAGCAGGAAGCCGACCCGTACCGGCCGGCGTTCGCACCGCGCCTGCCAGCCGGCCCAGGCGGCCACGGCCTGGGCCATCAGCTCCACGCCGGCCCAGGCGGGCAGGCCGTCGCCGTACTCGAACAGGCCGTCCGACTGCACCAGCCGGGAGCACACGATGTGTTCCTCGCCGGCCTCGATGACGGTGTCGAGCAGCACCATGTCGCCGGCGTGCGGCAGCAGGTCGGCGATCGGCGGGTAGCCAGCGTCGCTCACGACGCATCTCCCAGGATCAGGCTGGCGTTGTTGCCGCCGAAGGCGAACGAGTTGCTCATCAGCCGGCGCGGATCGCCCGGGGCCAGCGTGTCACCGACTTCGGCGAAGGTCAGGGCGGGGAGCTCGGGATCTGCCTCGCCATGCGTCGTCGCCGGTGGCAACCGCCGCGCCGCGCGCGGATCGGTCAGGCTCAGCCAGCAGAACGCCGCTTCCAGCGCGCCGGCCGCGGCCAGGGTGTGGCCGGTCAGCGACTTGGTCGAGGAACAGGGCACACCCTGCGGGAACACTTCGGCGACCGCCCGGCTTTCCATGCGGTCGTTGTGCTCGGTGGCGGTGCCGTGCAGGTTGAGGTAGTCGATCTGTGCGGGCTCCAGCCGCGCATCGTCCAGCGCCGCGCGCATCGCGGTGACCGCGCCGCGACCTTCCGGGTCGGGGCTGGACATGTGGTAGGCGTCGCTGCTCGCGCCCACGCCCAGCAGCTGCACCGGGCCGTGTTCGCGGGTCATCAGGAACAGCGCGGCGGCTTCGCCGATATTGATGCCGCGTCGCTGGCCGGAGAACGGCCGGCAGCGCTCGTCATCCATCGCCTCCAGCGCGTGGAAACCGTTGAGCGGCAGCCGCGCCAGGGTGTCCACGCCGCCGCACAGCACCGCATCGCAGACCCCGGCGCGCAGCATCCGCTGTGCGCTGATCAGGGCGCGCGCCCCGGCGGTACAGGCGGTGGAGATGGCATAGCGCGGACCGCACAGGCCCAGCCACTCGGCCAGGAACTCGGCCGTGCCGGCAAGCTCCTGGTGCGCGTAGCGGTAGTGATCGGGCCAGGTGCCGTCCCGACGCCAGTCGGCCAGGCCGGCGGTGGCTTCCTCGATGCCGCCGGTGCTGGTGCCGATCACCACGCCGATGCGCTCCCCGCCGTAGCGGGCGATGGCATCGCGCAGATCGGCCTCGATCTCCAGCGCAGCGGCCAGCGCCAGCCGGTTGCATCGGTTGTCGCGGGTTGCCGACAGCGGTGCCGGAATGTCCGGCAGCGGAGTGCGCACCGCACCCATCGGCGGGGCATGGCCGGGAATCCAGCCGGCTTCCGGACGCAGGCCGTCGCCGTCGCCGGCGAACAGCGCCTCGGCCACCGCGAGCTTGCCGATGCCCAGCGAGCAGGCTACGCCGAGCGCGTTGAGGTAGCCGTCGTTCACGCGCCCGGCTCCGATCCTGCCTGCGGCTTGCGCGCCGCCACGTTCACCAGGGTTTCCTCGCGCTGGCCCGGCGGAGGCGGGGCGCGCAGGCCCCAGCGTTCGAGCAGGCCGAAGTCCTTCGAGCGGCTCCACCACAGATAGGGCAGCGAGACGTTCGTGTCGTCGAACACGAAACCCTGTCCACGCAGCATGGCGAGGTATTCGTCGGCGCTCTTCTGCACGTGCATCGGATGACGGAAGAACCAGCGGATCACCCAGGTGTCGATGTACGCCCGGGTGGACTCGGCGAACAGCAGCCAGCCGCCCGGTTTGAGCACGCGCCAGAACTCGGCCAGCGCCTTCTCCTGCTCGACCAGGTGGTGGAAGGTCTGGTGGCAGAACACGACGTCGACGCTGGCGTCGGGCAGCTCGATGCGGGCGCAGTCGGCGGCGAGCATCTGCGCGTCGAGGCCTTCGCGCTGCGCCTCGGCCTGTGCCAGTGCCAGGCTGTGCGGGTCGGCGTCCAGGCCGATCAGGTGGTCGGGAGCGAAGGCCTCGCGCAGCAGGCGGAACGACTTGCCCTGGCCGCAGCCGGCATCGAGCAGGGTGCCGCCGCGCGGCAGCGGCTCGCCGGCCAGCCGCTTGAGATCGTTGATCGCCACCCGCAGCACGTGGTGCTGCCAGGTGTGCGTGGCGAGGAAGCGGAAGCCCAGGCGGGTTTCTTCGACGTAGGTGGTGCTGGCGTAGGTCATCGGATCGACTTCACTGGGGAGTGCGGCGGTGGGTGGCCGCACTTGCTTGATCATCGCGGCCTTCATGGCCGCCGGAGAGGTGCCGTTCCACGGCGTCGACAAAGCTTTGCGGCGAGGCCAGCTGCATCTCGCCGTCGGCAAGGCGCACGGCCACCTGCACGGTGCTGGCGCGGGTCATGCGCTCGCCGCTGGATGCATCGCTGATGAGGTAATTCACCTTCAGCCGGTTCTGCCATTCGACCAGATCGGCGCGCACGCGCAGGCGCTGGCCGAAACGTGCGGCGCGCACGTAGCGCAGCTGCAGGTCGATCACCGGCCACACATAGCCCTCGGCCTTCATGTCCATGTAGTTGTGGCCGAGGCGGTCGAGCAGCGCGCAGCGCGCGACCTCCAGGTATTTCACGTAGTGGCCGTGCCAGACGACGTCCATCGAGTCGACGTCGAAAAACGGCACCAGCACCTCGCTGTCAACGTGCAGCACGCCGCGGGCTCGCATCCGCATCTCCTTCACTTTCGGCTTGCCAGTAGGCGTAGAAGTTGAACCACTGCCAGGGCGCCAGCAGGCACAGCTGGGCGAGGCGGTCGGCATAGCGCTGCGCCCAGCCGGCGATCGCCTGCTCGCGCTGGCCGCGCTCCCACGACGGGGCGTCGAGGAACGGTTCGAGGCGGATCTGGTAGCGACCGTCGATCTTGATGCAGCACATCAGGTGCACCGGGCAGCGCAGCAGGCCGGCCATCAGCCAGGGGCCCTGCGCGAAGGCCGCACGATGCCCGAGGAAGTCGACCAGCACGCGGCGGCCGTCCTGCAGCGGGATGCGGTCGCCGGCGATGGCGATCCACTCGCCGCGGTCCAGCCGCTGCGACAGGTCCAGCATCAGCGCGGCGTCCACCTCGCTCACCTGCAGCAGGCGCAGCTGGCGGTCGCCGGCCTCGCTCTGCAGCCGGTTGAAATGCGCGGCATGCCGGTTGTGCACCAGCACGTTGAGCGGGACTTTCTCCTCCATCTCGGCCAGTGCCCGGCACACGTCCAGGTTGCCCAGATGGGTACAGACCAGCAGCTGGCCACGCTCGCCGCCCTGGCTCCGGTGCAGCTGGCCGCGCACGTCGGCCGGGTCGTGCAGGCTCACCTGTGCCGCGCCCAGCGTGCCGCGCCAGACGTCCAACCGGTCCAGCAGGCTGTCGGCGAAGGCCATGAACTGGCCGAACACGCGGCGGGTGGTCGGACGCAGGTCGGCGCGACCGCTCCATGCGGCGAGGTAGGCCTGGTACTGCCGCACGTGGCGTCGCGCCCGCCCGAACACGAAGAAATACAGCACCACCAGATGCAGCACCGGCTGCATCGAGCGGCGCCCGAGATGGCGCACGGCGAAGGCGGTGAGCTTCATCATCGCGAAGCTGCCGCGCTCCTTCTGGGTCGCCCAGTGGCTCGCCTGCACCCGGGTTCCGTTCATGCGCGCAGCTCCACCCGCAGCCGCCCGGACGAACAGTGCTGGTCGTCCAGGCGGTAGGCGAAATGCAGCTTGCCGCGTTCGCGGTCCAGGCGCAGCTCGAGTTGCACCACGTCGCCGGGACGCAGCAGGCGCTGGAACTTCAGCGCCTCCATCTCGCGGCAATGCGGTGCGATCGCCAGACGCGGGGCCGCCAGCGCCAGTGCCCACTGCACCTGCAACACGCCCGGCACCACTGGCGCCCCGGGGAAATGCCCGGGGAAATGCGCCAGTTCCGGCGGGATGCGCAGGTCGAGCAGCCACGTGCCGTCGTGCGTACGCTCGTCGAGCAGCTCGGGATCGCGCACCTCGTTCACGCGTGCCGCCTGCGCAGTCGCTGGCGCAGCAGCCATTCGCCGACGAACAGCACGCCCATGATGAAGTACACCAGCAGACCGTTGTACAGCGTCCACCACTTCAGCGGTGCCCACAGCGTGAGCGCTGCCGAGACGGCCGCGTTGAACACGAAGAAGCCGACCCACATCCAGGTGACCTTGCGCGTGTACGGCACCGCTTCCGGCGGCAGCTCGGGTTCGCGCAGGCGCGCCACCCGCTCGATGATCGGTGGGCCGTAGATCAGGCTCACCCCGAAGGTGGCCAACAGCAGCAGGCTGATCAGGGTCGGGTACCAGCGCAGCAGCTGCCCTTCGCCGGTGACCGCGAGCAGCACGCAGTAGGCCAGCGCGGCGCCGACCATCCAGCGACCGCCCGGCTCGCGCAGCAGGCTCGGCGCACGGATCAGCCAGATCGAGCCGAGCACCAGCGCGAACACCGGCGGCGCGACCTTCTCCATGCCGAAGTAGACGACGAACGGATACAGCACGCCGACGATCGGCAGCAGGATGGCACTCAGTCGGCGCATGGGGCCTGCTGGGACGCGACGTAGGCGGCAAGGTTGGCGACGGTGGCAAAGTGCTCGCGCGCGTTCTTCGCGTCCGACTCGACGCGGATGCCGTAGCGCTTCTGCAGCGCCAGCGCCAGCTCCAGCGCGTCCACCGAATCCAGTCCCAGGCCGTCGCGGAACAACGGCTGGTCGGGCGGGATGTCGCCGGGCTGGAGGTCTTCCAGGTTCAGCGTGTCGATGATGAGGCCGGCGATGTCCTGTTCCAGCGAGGCGGTGTCGATGACGGCGTTCACGAGGCGGCGAGCTCCCTTTCGAAAAGTTGGTGCAGATGGTCGTTGAGCCGGCGCGAGGCGATCGGCAGCGGTGCGTCGGCGTTGAAGGTGGCCGGGTCGATGTCCTCGCCCACGCGCAGGTGCACCTGCACGCGCCGCTCGGGGATGCGGTACCAGGGCTCGGCCTTGGTCAGCGTGGTGGGCGCCACGGTGATGTACACCGGGGTGATCGTGCGGGCCCCGCGCAGGGCGATCGCCGCCGCGCCACGATGGAACACCGGGGCATGGCCCGGCCGGGTGCGCGTGCCTTCCGGGAACACCACCAGGCACTGGCCCTCGCGCAGCACGTCGGCGGCCGATTCCAGCATGGTCATGCTGCCGTCGTTGCTGATGTAGCGGGCCGCGCTGACCGGGCCGCGGGTGCACGGGTTGCCGAACAGGCCGGACTTCACCACGCAGTTGGCGTTGCGGATCTGCCCGATCAGGAACACCACGTCGATCAGCGAGGGGTGGTTGGCCACCACCATCTGCCCGGGGCGGCCCAGCCGCTCGGCGCCCTCGATGCGGAAGTCGAGCACGCGGCTGCGGTGCATGAACCACACCAGCATGCGGAACGACCGGCTGATCGCGGCGCGGGCGCGGCGGCAGCGCGCATCGGCGCCGCCCGGCAGCAGGCCCATCAGCGGCAGGATCAGCAGCCGCAGCAGCAGCCCGCCGATCCCGAACAGCACGAAGCTGGCGCCGGTGGCGACCAGTCGCCACGCCCAGGCATCGGTGCGGCGGCTCAGGCCCGCTGCTGCCAGATCCATCGGCGTGTCTTCCATGCGTGTTCCAGTGACGGTTCCCGGGTGATCGTGGCGCGCAGGAAATCGAGCGCATGCGGCCACGTGCAGCGGGCGCGATCGCCGTCGGCGCGCGCGTGGCGCAGCTGCCAGTCGGCCCCGCCCGGCGCGCTGCCGGCGGACGCCTGCCGCCCCAGCCGAAGCGCTACGGCGTAGGAGAACGGCACATCGTCGATCCACGGCGCATAGGCGCCCGGTGGCTGTTCCTCGGCGACCACCACCAGCACCGCGGGCGCGCCGGTGTCCAGCAGCAGGGCGCCTTCCAGCATGGCGTGCTCGAAGGTGTCGGCCTCGCCGGCGATGGCGGTCGATTCGCCGCGCTGCCCGCGCAGGATCGACCATTGCCCGGCGATGGCGTTGTGCACCGACAGGCCGAACTGGGTCGGCGACAGCGGCTGTCCGTCGGCGATGTCGCCGAGCAGGGCGAGCGTGCGGGTGGTCTCGCCATGGCGCGAGGCGAACACGAAGGGCAGCTGCTCGTCCTCGCCGCACAGCGGCCAGGCGGTCTCCATCGTCATCCGCGCCAGACGGCTCAGGCGGCGACGCTGCATCGGCGGCAGGAACGCGCAGGCCGGTTGCTGCTGGCCATCGTCGGACACGACATGCGGCTCCGCCGCCCAGGCCTGCCATGCCTCGGGCGTCTCCAGGCCGGGGGCCCAGGCGCGCCAGGCGTCGATGCGCAGCGCGGTCATGCGTGAGCCTCCGCGAGGCGCCGGAACAGCAGGGCGGTGCAGCTGCCGCCGAAACCGAAGTTGCCCGACAGCACGCTGTCCACCGTGTGTTCGCGGCACGCGTCGAGCAGCGGCGCGTCGGCAAATGCCTCGTCGACGGGGTCCGGCACCCGGCCGGGCGCGAGAAATCCATGCTGCAGCATCAGCAGGCCGGCGATGGCATCCAGCGCGCCGGCGGCGGCGGGCGCGTGTCCGAGCAGTCCCTTGATCGACGACAGCGGCGGCACCGGCGCATTGCGTTCGGCGAACACGGTGCGGATCGCCTGCCATTCGGCGAGGTCGCCCTGCGGGGTGGAGCAGGCGTGCGTGTTGATGTAGTCGGGCAGGGTGCCGGCGCGCACGATCGCCTGGCGCAACGCGCGGGCGATGCCGTCGGCGCCGGGGCCGACCATGCTGGCCGCCTCGGTGGCGCTGCCGTAGCCGGCCAGTTCGGCCAGCACGGTGGCTCCCCGGGCCCGCGCGTGTTCCAGCGATTCGAGCACCAGCACGCCGGCGCCCGCGGCCAGCACGAAGCCGTCGCGATCGCGGTCGTACGGGCGCGAGGCGAGCGTGGCGTCGTGCTGCGGCGACAGCGCGCCCATCGCGTCGAACCACATCGCGGTGCTGTCGTGCAGTTCTTCCGCGCCGCCGGTGACCACCACCTGCTGGCGGCCGAGCTGGATCAGCTCCATCGCCTGGCCGATCGCGTGCGCGCTGCTGGTGCAGGCCGAGCTGATGGTGAGGCTGGTGCCGCCGATGCCGAAGGCGTGCGCGATGCTGGCCGACAGCGCGCTGCTCATGCCGCGCGGCACGATGAAGGGCGAGAGCTTGTGGATGCCGCGGCTGCGATGCAGTTCCAGCGCCGTCTCGTGCTCGCTCAGCGCCGCGCCGCCGCCCAGCACCAGGCCGCAGTCGTCGCGGTGCAGGCGCTCTTCGGTCAGGCCGGCCTGCGTCAGCGCCTCGTTCATCGCATGCCAGGCGTACAGGCCCGGCGCGGCGAGAAAGCGCCGCAGCTTGCGCGGCGGTTCGGGCAGACCGGAAAGGTCGACCGGACCGCCGATGCGCGCCTGCATGTCGAGCGCGGCGAAGCCGTCCATCGGGCGCAGGCCGCTGCGGCCATTGCGCAGGCCGTCGAGCAGCGCGGCGTTGCCGGCGCCCAGGCAGGACACCGAGCCGGTGCCGGTCACCACCACGCGCGGCAGGCCGTTGGCGTCGACCAGACGCATCAGTCGACCGCCCGGAAGATCAGCGAGGTGTTGATCCCGCCGAACGCGAAGTTGTTGTTCATCACGCAGTCGGTGGCGATGGCGCGCTCGCTGCCGGCGATGTGGTCCAGCTCGGCGCAGTCCGGGTCGACCTCGGCCAGGTTGAGCGTGGGCGCAAATCGGCCCGCGCGCATCATCTCGATCGCCCACCACGACTCCAGCGCGCCGCAGGCGCCCAGGGTGTGGCCGACGTAGCTCTTTATCGCGCTCACCGGCACGCGCGCGCCGAGCACTTCGTGGGTGGCATGGCTCTCGGCCACGTCGCCGCGGTCGGTGGCGGTGCCGTGGGCGCTGACATAGCCGATCGCCTCCGGCGGCAGCTTCGCGTCGGCCAGCGCCAGGCGCATCGCCACCGCCATCGTCGCCGCGGTGGGCTGGGTGATGTGCACGCCGTCGGAATTGCAGCCGAAGCCGATCACCTCGGCGTAGATCGTCGCGCCGCGCGCCTTCGCGTGTTCGTACTCCTCCAGGATCAGCGTGGTAGCGCCTTCGCCGACCACCAGGCCGTCGCGCGTACGGTCGAACGGACGCGGCGTGAGCTGCGGCTCGTCGTTGCGCGTGCTGGTGGCGAACAGCGTGTCGAACACCGCCGCGCCGGGACCGGACAGCTCCTCCGCGCCGCCGCACAGCATCAGCACCTGCTTGCCCTGCGCGATCGCCTCGTAGCCGTAGCCGATCGCCTGGCTGCCCGAGGTGCAGGCGCTCGAGGTCGGGATGATGCGCCCCTTCAGGCCGAAGAACACGCCGACGTTTACCGCCGTGGTGTGCCCCATCATCTGGATGTAGCTGGTGGCGGTGACGCCCTGCATCGAGCCGGTGTCGAGCATCCGGCCCATCACGCGCACCGGCTCCACGCTGCCGCCGGACGAGCCGTAGGCCACGCCCATGCGGCCGTCGCGGATGGCGTCGTCGTCGAGCAGGCCGGCATCGCGCAGCGCGTGTTCGCTGGCGGCCACCGCCAGTTGCGAGACGCGGCCCATCGAACGGGTCTTCTGCCGCGGCCAGGCCGGTGCGACGAAATCGTCCACCGGGCAGCCGAGGCGGCCGTTCAGTCCGTCGAAATAGTCCCACTCGGGCATCCGGCGCACGGCGTTGCGACCCTCGCGCAGGCGGGCGGCGATGCTCGGCCAGTCATGGCCCAGCGCGGTGATGCCACCCATGCCGGTGATGACGACGCGCTTCATGGCCGGGACATCCGGGACGGCAGGGAGAGATCGATCATGGAGCGTCCATCACGGGTGGGCGGCTGGTCGGCACCAGCAGCACGGTGAAACCGATACCCAGCAGCAGGGTGAGGCCGAAGTCGTGCAGCGCGGGCATCGAGCTCAGCGACAGCAGGCCGAAGGAAAGCAGGGTGGTGATCGCCGACAGCAGCACGCTGGCGTACATCGCGCCGGGGCGATGCGCGGTGTACGGCTCGCCCTCATGCAGGAACACCGCATAGTTGGCGCCCACGCCGAGTACCAGCATCAGCGCCATCCAGTGGAACAGCGTCAGCGGCTGGCCGAGGTAGCCGAGCGCGGCCAGCGCCAGCGCGATGCCGGCGACCGGCGGCAGCATCACCCGCAGCATGCTTCGCCAGCCGTAGCGCCAGCCGAACACCGGCACCACCAGCACGAGCGCGGCGAACAGCCACAGGCTGGCGTAGCGGCGGTAGCGGCCGAACAACTGCGAGACGCTGGCGGCCTTGTCCACCAGGGTCACGCCAGGCAGGCGATCGGCGGCGCTCTGCAGCTGCGCGTCGTCGTCGCCCTGCGGCAGCACGATCGAGGCACAGCCCTGTGCGTTGCAGCCCATCCACAGGTAGCGGAACGGCGTGGCCAGCGGCGACTCCAGCCAGCGGGCGAAGTCGAGCGGCGTGCCGGGCCAGGTGTCGGCATAGCCGGCCGCGGCGTCGCTGCGCAGTCCGCCGGCGACCAGCAGCGACTGCAGACGGGCGCGATCGGTGCGGGTGCGCAGCGAGGCCGGATCCCCGGCCGGTGCTTCGCCCGATGCGGGCACGGTGTCGTCCGCCGGCAGGCTGCGCGCGATCAGCGCGTGATCGGCCATCTGGCGCGCCTGCGAGGGTGCCATGCGGGCCAGCCCCAGCCAGTCGGCGAGCTGGCCGCGGCGCACCATCGCCTGCAGCCGCTGCTCGAGCAGTTCCTCGCGCTGCAGGGTCTGTTCGATGTTGGCGCCCTGCACCAGGTAGAACTGGCTGCCGTTGCCGAGCCCGGTGATGTCGCGGATGCGGTGTTCCTGGGTGACCAGCGAGGCCGGCGGGGAAATCAGCAGGTGCACGTCGTCGTCGTGACCGAGCCGCTGCCAGCCGGGCAGGGCGAGCAGCAGCAACAGCAGCGCCAGCCACCGTCCGCGTCGCCCCTGGCCGGCGCGGCCGACCGCGCGCTGCAGCGCCAGCGCCCAGCGGACCGGGGCCGCCGACAGCGGCCGGGCCGCGCGCTGCAGCATTGCCGGCAGCAGCCAGAACACGCTGAGGCAGGCGGCGAGCATGCCGCTCATCGCGAACACCGCCATCTGGCGCAGCGCAGGGAAGGGCACCCCGGCCAGCAGCGCATAGCCCAGCAGCGAGGTGGCCAGCGCCAGCAGCAGGGCCGGCCGCACCTGGCGCAGGCCGGCAGCGGCATCCCAGCGGCTGCCGGCGTTGGCGCGCGCGGTGAGGTACTGGATCGAGTAGTCCACCGCCTCGCCCAGCAGCGCCGCGCCGAACACCAGGGTCAGCAGGTAGATCTGCTTGAACACCAGCAGGCTGACCACGGTGGCGGTCAGCACGCCGGCGGCGGTCGAGAGGAAGGCCAGCAGCAGCGGCCCGGGCGAACGGAACATGCCGATCAGCAGCAGCGCGATGCCCAGCGTGGAGATCCAGCCGACCAGGTGTACGTCGTGCTCGGCACCGGCCCGGGCGGCGGCGGCATAGAACACCGCGCCGGTGCGCAGCACCTCGGTGCCGGGCTGCTCGCGTTCGACCTGCGCGACCGCGGCGTCCACGGCCGCCAGCGCGCGGCGCTGCACGGTGTCGTCGTAGGAGGATCCAGCCAGCGTCGCGGTAACCAGCACGCGGGTGCCACCGTCCTGGTGCGCGACCAGCAGGTTGTCCTCCGGCAGCAGCGGCGAGCGGCTCCAGGGCTGCTGGTCGAGCCAGTGCTGCAGCCAGCCGAACGGGTCGTCCTGCAGCGTGGTGCCCACGCCATCGAGGAACGGTGCGTTGAGCCGCTGCGCCAGCGCCCGTGCCGGGTCGTAGCCGGGCGCGGCCATCGCGGCACGGTCGTCGTCGGACAACAGGAAGAACCGGTGCGCCAGGTAGGGAGCGACCATCTCGTGCAGGTCGAACGGCGGCAGCTCCGCCATCACCGAGCGGAACACGTGATCGGCCGCCAGCGCCTTGCCCAGGGTGCGGGCCGCCGCCTTGGCGCGGTCGTCGTCGACGTTTTCCACCAGCAGCACCACGCGGTCGCCGTTGGCGTGGGCCAGCCGTTGCACCGCGGCCTCGGCCAGCGGTTGCTGTTCGGTGGCCGGCAACATCGCCAGCAGGTCGGTCTGGATGGGAACGCTGCCGCGACCGAACAGCAGCCACGCGCCGAGTCCGGCGAGCAGCGCCATGGCAACCGCGAACAGCGCGGCGTGCAGGGTCAGTCGAGACTTCACGGCAGTCCGAGCACGCGCTTTTCCAGCGCGCTGAGCGCGCCGGCGTCACGGTTGTGGCTGAAGCGGATATCGGTGTCGCCGCCATCGTGCATGACGATGCGGATGCCCTGGAGAAAATCGTCGCCGCTCAGCTCGACGCGTTCCAGCACCTGCGCCACGCGTTCCTGCCGGGGAACCAGCTGGAGTGTCCAACTGGCGGGGGTGCCGCTCGCGGTGATCGTGAACTGCCGGCTCACTTCGTCGCTGTGGCCGCCGAGCATGGCCTGCAGCATCCCGGAGATCTGGGCCACCCCGCGGGCATTGCGCAGCGGGTAGGCCCGGCCCTGCGGGTCGATGCGCGCGGCCTGCCGCCCGGTGAACGCCAGCGTCTCGGCCACCGGCGCCAGCGACTGCCACAGCATGCCGTGGCCGAGCACGAACAGCAGTTGCCCGTGGCTTTCCTGCGGCCGGGCCAGCGCGGGATTGGAGCGGGTCTGCACGAAGTCGGCCCGCACCGCCTCGTGGCGGGCCAGCTCACCCAGCACCTGCTGCAGCAGGGGGGCGGGGGTTCCGGTCGCGCAAAGGCCGGTATCGGGCGTGCCGAGCAGCACTCCCAGCGCGAACAGCACGGCGATCAGATGGCGCATGACGGCTCCCGGCGCAGACGGCGCCACAGCAGTATGGGCGCACGCGGCAGCATGCCGAGCAACAGGCGGGTGTGCATCGCGCTGATGCGCAGGTTGTCGCGCAGCATGCGGAAGTGGGACAGGCCGTTCTCCGGGTAGATCACGCGGGTCGCCAGGTTGCGGACCGGCACGCCGCGCCAGAACAGGCGCACGGCGATCTCGGTGTCGAAATCCATGCGTGCCGGCACCGGCGCGCGATCAAGTTCGGCGCAGGTCGCCTCCAGCGGGTACAGCCGGTAGCCGCACATCGAATCGCGGATCGCCAGCGACAGCGTTTCCACCCACACGCAGACATGGGTGACGTAGCGGCCGTAGAGGCGGCCACGCGGCACGCTGTCGTCGTAGACCGGGCAGCCGCAGACCAGCGCCCGCGGGAACGCGCGCGCCTCCTCGACGAAGCGCGGCGCGTCGGCCGTGTCGTGCTGGCCGTCGGCGTCGATCTGCAGTGCGTGCGTATAGCCCGCGGCGTGCGCGGCGCGCATGCCCGCGGCCAGCGCACGGCCCTTGCCCTGGTTGTGCGGCAGGCGGATCAGGGTCATGCCGGGTTCGTCGCGATCCAGCGCGTCGAGCACCTCGCGCGTGGCGGCGTCGCTGCCGTCATCCACCACCACGACCGGCAGGCCGTGCGCGCGCAGTCCCTGGACCGTGCGCGCGATGGTGCTGCCGTGGTTGTAGATCGGGATCAGTGCGCAGGGCGCAAATCGATCCGGAGCGGACATCTTGCGGCGGGTCAGCGTCGGAGCAGGGTATGCACGGTGGCGATCACGTCGCCCACCGTACGCACGCTCTTGAAGTCTTCCGGCCGGATCCGCATGCCCGTCATCTCCTGCACCTGGATGGCGAGGTCGACGGCGTCGATCGAGTCCAGTTCCAGGTCGGTGAACAGGTGGGCCGAGGCGGTGACCCGCGACGGGTCGATCTCGAAGGTATCGCGCAGCACTTCGCGGAGCTTGTCCAGAATCTCCTCGTCGCTGATCCCTGCTTCCAAAACGCTGCTCATACCGGTTCCACCTGTTCCTGCTTTTTATTGATGCTTCTCCCGCGCCCGCAACCCATCGCGCGGCCACCTGACCGTGGCGCACGGGAAACCGGCACGGTACCCCGTTCCGGTGGATGCTGCTCGACGCCGGCCTGTGCCGACTGCCCGTGAAACGGGCCTCCCCTGGTTCCAGCTTTGCCTTTGCCGGCAAAGCCTTGCAAGTTGTTCAGCGAATGTGAAGTTTAGCAGGGCAGCGCGCCGATTGAAGAGGGGGAGGAGGGAAGTCATGGCGCGCCGCAACGAAAGAGCCCGGCGCTGCGGCCGGGCTCTTCACGATCGTCACGGCAGCGACGGGCGCTTACTGACCGCGCATGCGGCCCTGGAAGCGGGTGCCGCCGTTGCCCATGTGCGGCAGCTTGATCTTGCCGATCAGCGCGATGCGCTCCTCGGCCAGACGGTCGGCGGCCTGGTAGGTCGGCACGTTCTCGGTCTTGGAGATCTCGAAGATGCGGCCCAGGTTGTAGTAGATCTGCCGCATCATGCGCATCGCGCGCTCGCGGTTGTAGCCGTCGATCTCCAGCGAGATGTTCATCACGCCGCCGGCGTTGACCGCGTAGTCCGGCGCGTACAGCACGCCGCGACGGGTCAGCTCGTCGCCGATCTCGTTGGTGGCCAGCTGGTTGTTGGCCGCGCCGCAGATGATCTTCGCCTTGATCCGGTCGATGGTCTTCTCGTTGAGCGTGCCGCCCAGTGCGCAGGGCGAATACACGTCGGCGTCGACGTCGTAGATCTCGTCCAGGCCCACCGCCTCGCAGCCCAGCTCGTCCACGCAGCGCTGCACCGCTTCCTTGTTGATGTCGGTGACGAACACCTTGGCGCCCTGCTCGCGCAGCAGCTTGATGAACTCGCTGCCGACGTGGCCGCAGCCCTGCACGGCGTAGCTGTACTTGCCCACGTCCTCGTTGCCGTGCTTGAAGTTCAGCGCGGCCATCAGGCCCTGCAGGGTGCCGTAGGCGGTGAACGGCGAGGGGTCGCCCGAGCCGCCGTGCACCTGGTGCACGCCGGTCACGTACTCGGTCTCGCGGAACACGTATTCCATGTCGTTGACGTCGATGCCGACGTCCTCGGCGGTGATGTAGCGGCCGCCCAGCGAGTTGACGAAGCGGCCGAACGCGCGGAACAGCGCCTCGGACTTGTCCTTCGACGGATCGCCGATGATCACCGCCTTGCCGCCGCCCAGGTTCAGGCCGGCCACGGCGTTCTTGTAGGTCATGCCGCGCGACAGGCGCAGCACGTCGTTCACCGCTTCGGCCTCGGTCTTGTACGGCCACATGCGCAGGCCGCCCAGGGCGGGGCCGAGCACCGTGTTGTGGATCGCGACGATGGCCTTCAGGCCGGCGTCCTTGTTCTGGCAGAACACGACTTCCTCGTGATCCGTCTTGGCGATGGTTTCAAAGATCATTCGAACGATGACTCCAGGTGGGACGGCGCCCGGGGATGGCGGCCGTTCGGGATGGAACAGGGCCGCACCAGGCGGCCCTTTCCGGCATGCACGCTTGCAACAGCTTGAAAACCAAAGCCCCAGCGGGGCTGGGGCTTTGGTTTCGGGGGGCGAAGTTTAGTACGTCGCCGCTGCAATTGCTGACGCGGCGCAGCAAGCCGGGCTGGAGCGCTCAGCGCACCCAGTGGCCCGGGCGGAAGTACCAGCCGCCCCGCCGGTGCACCCAGTGCTCCGGCACGTAGCGGTAACCCGGGCGGGCGTGCACCCAGTAACCGGCCACCCAGACGTGGCGATGCCGACGGTGATCCCAGCGCCAGTAGCCGGGCGCCCAGACGTAGCCGACCCGCGGCGGCGGCACGCGCACGTAGCGCGGCGGCGGCGGGGGCACGCCGATGGTGACGCCCACGGCGACCTGGGCGGCCTCGGTCGGCGGGGCATAGCCGGTGCCGGCACCCGCGGCGAGGCCGAGGGCGGCGAGCAGGGCAAGCTTGCGGGTCATCGTGATCATGCAGGTCTCCGTCATCGCCGCATCGCGCGGCGGCAGGCGGAAGAACGAACCGGCCGTCGTGTTGTTGACGTAGCCGGGGCCGACACGTTCAGCCGGCGGTCGGGGGCGGGCGAAAAGCGAAGGCACTGGATGACCAGCCCTACGGCTGTTGATACAGCGCCTCCAGCGTTCGCTGGGATGACGTGAGGAAATTCCAGATGCATCGGTCATTCCTAGCTGCTTTAGAAACGCCTCTGCTTCCGAATGAGTCGCGGAGAGTTCTAGGCTCCCTTACGTCATCCCAGCGAACGCTGGGATCCAGCGTCTCTGCTCTTTGGAGCTGAAAGTCACTGGATGACTCGCCCTCCGACTGTTGATGAAGCGCCTCCTGCTTTCGCAGGAATCACGAGCAAGAGCACTGCCTCCCAACACCGGGCAGCTCCGCTGCGACGGACTGCCCTCAGAGCCGGCATTCCGGATCGTGGTGATGGGCACGCGCCTGCTGGTACACCGGCATCAGCTGCTGCGCCTGCTGCTGCAGGGTCTGCTCGCGCTTGCTGCTGGACGGGTGGGTGGACAGGAACGCCGGCGGTTTGCTGCCGCCCTGCGCGCCCATCTTCTGCCACAGCGTGGCGGCCGCGCGCGGATCGAAGCCGGCCTCGGCCATGTAGCGCTGGCCGAGCACGTCGGCCTCGCTCTCCTGGGTGCGCGAGAACGGCAGCAGGAAGAACACCTCGGCGGCTACCGCGGATCCAGCCACGATGGTTCCGGTGTTTCCACCGCGGCTGGCGCCGTATGCAGCGCCAGCCAACACAGCGCCCTGGGCAGCCAGGTTGTCGGACATGCGCTCGGCGCCGTGCCGCGCCACCACATGCGCCAGCTCATGGCCCAGCACCACGGCCAGCTGGTCCTGGTTGGTGGCCACCTTGAACATGCCCTGGTTCACGCCGATGCGGCCGCCGGGCAGGGCGAAGGCGTTGGCGCTGTCGTCGCCGACGATCTGCACCTCCCACTGGTTGGCGTTCCACGGCGGCGGCAGCACGGCGATCAGCGCGTTCGCCACGCAGGTGGCGTAGGCACGCTGCCGTGGCGCGTCGACGAATTTGCCCTGCTTGCGCATGTCGTTGAACGCGGTGATGCCCATCTGGCTCATCTGCGCATCGGACACCATCATCAGCTGCGAGCGACCGGTGGGCGAGGTGGCGCAGCCAGCCAGGCAGAGCGTGGCGGCGGCAAGGGTGGCGGCGAACGCGGTGGCGCGCATGGAGAGCTCCCTGATCGATGGATGGCGCACGCAAGGATAGACGCCCCGGCCGTGCAGGCGGCATCGCGGCACTGTAAAAAGAACGAACGGTCGTGCTATTTTGCCGCCATGATGACCGCCGCCGCCCCGACCAAGCGCGCCCTGACCCGCGAGCTCATCCTCGACCACGCCTACGAGCTGGCCCGTCGCGACGGTCTGGAAGGGCTGACCATCGGCAACCTCGCGACCGACGTGGGCATGTCCAAGAGCGGCGTGTTCGCTCACTTCGGTTCGCGCGAAGACCTGCTGCTGGCCGTGCTGCATTCAGGCGCGGAACGCTTCACCGAAGCGGTGATGCGCCCGGCGCTGCGCGAGCCGCGCGGCCTGCCGCGGCTGCGCGCCATCGTGCGGCGCTGGTTCGACTGGGCCGACCGCCACGCCGAGGGCTGCGTGCTGCTCTCGGCCGCCAGCGAGTACGACGGCCGCGACGGCGTCATGCACGACGGCGTGGTGACCCAGCAGGCGCAGTGGCGGGCCGCGCTGGCCAAGGCGGCCGGGCAGGCGATCGAGGCGGGGCACTTCCGCGCCGACGCCGACCCGGAGCAGATCGCCTTCGAGATCTACGCGCTGATCCTGGGCCTGCACCACGACGCCGGCCTGTTCGGTTTCGATTCGGCCAGTGCGCGCGCCGACGCGGCGTTCGAGCGCCTCTGGCGCAGTTGGCAGCCCTGAGACCTTCCCCATGCCTTCCCCCACTTCCGCAGTTTCCGCCCAGGCCGGCTTGTCCGCCCGTCTCAAGCTGTCCACCGTCCGTGCGTTCTTTGCCGTCGGCAGCCGGGTGGCGCCCGGCCGCACGGTGAACCGGGCCGCCCGGCTGTTCTCCACTCCGTTCGCCAGCAGCCGAGCCCGCGCCGACGCGGTGCGCGGCGACGACGCCATGCAGCGCGGCAGCCTCACGTTGAACGGCGAGACCATCGCCACCTATGTCTGGGGCGATCCCGCGCAACAGCCGTATGTGCTGCTGGTGCACGGCTGGTCGAGCTTCGGCCTGCGCTTCCTGCCGTGGGTGGCCAGGCTGCGCGCACTCGGCTACGCGGTGGTGACGTTCGACCAGCCCGGCCACGGCCACAGCAGCGGGCACCTGTGTACCTTGCCGGACTTCATCGCCACCGTCCGCGCCGTCGGCAGCCGTTACGGCAACGCCGCGCTGGCGATCGCCCATTCGCTGGGCGGCGCCGCGGTGACCCTGGCGCAGGACGAGCGCTGGCGGGCGCACAAGCTGGTGCTGATCGCCCCCGCCGTGGACATGCGCGCGGCGGTGCATCGCTTCTTCCGCTTTGTGCGGCTCGGCCGGCATCTCCGCGAACCGTTCTTCGCCTGGCTGCGCGGGCGCACCGGCGTGCACGTGGACGAACTCCAGGTCGAGCGCCGGCTCCCCGCGCTCGGCCAGCCCGCGCTGGTGGTGCATGACCTTGACGACCCCGACGTGCCGTGGTCCGAGGGCGAGCGCTACGCCATGTACTGGCCTGGCGCGCGCCTGCTCACCACCCAGGGACTGGGTCATCGCCGTGTGGTGGACGCACCGGAAGTGGTCGACGGTGTACTCGCCTTCCTGCGCGGCGAACCGGTCGGCCAGCGGGTGATCGGCAGCCCGGCGCTCGCTGCGCTGTAGGCGAAGCGGATCAGCGTGCGGCGGTAGGAGCGCACCCTATGCGCGACCAGCGCGCACCCACCACCAAGCCTGCCGAGGTCGCCCACAAGGTGGGCTCCTCCAGGAGGGCGGTAGGAGCGCCCCCTGTGCGCGACCAGCGCGTACCCACTACCAAGGCTGCCGAGGTCGCCCACAAGGTGGGCTCCTACAGGAGGGCGGTAGGAGCGCACCCTGTGCGCGACCAGCGGGCACCCACCGCCAAGGCTGCCGAGGTCGCCCACAAGGTGGGCTCCTACAGAAGGGCGGTAGGAGCGCACCCTGTGCGCGACCAGCGCGTACCCACCACCAAGGCTGCCGTGGTCGCCCACAAGGTGGGCTCCTACAGAAGGGCGGTAGGAGCGCACCCTGTGCGCGACCAGCGCGCACCCACCACCAAGCCTGCCGAGGTCGCCCACAAGGTGGGCTCCTACAGGAGGGCGGTAGGAGCGCACCCTGTGCGCGACCAGCGCGCACCCACCACCAAGCCTGCCGAGGTCGCCCACAAGGTGGGCTCCTACAGGAGGGCGGTAGGAGCCCACCCTGTGCGCGACCAGCGCGTACCTACCACCAAGCCTGCCGTGGTCGCCCACAAGGTGGGCTCCTCCAGGAGGGCGGTAGGAGCGCACCCTGTGCGCGACCTCTCAAGCCCGCCGCGCAAGCCATGCCCAACGCGGACCAGCACCACCTACAGCCAGACACAGTCCCAGTACGGATAATCCCCCAACTGCGCCACCAGCCCCGCCCGCAGCGGATTGCCGACGACATAGCGCGCCACCGCCCGAACGTCCTCCTCCCGCCGTATCGCCCGGTCATGAAATCCGCGGCACCAGAGGCGGTCGCCCTGCAGATGTCGGCAAAGCTGCTTGCTGATGCGCGCCTTGAACCGGTTCATCACACACGAGAGATCGTCGCGCGGGCCGAGTTCGACCAGCCCGTGCCAGTGATCCGGCATGAACACCCAGCCCAGCGGCCTGGCGTCACCCCATGTCATTGGCTCGATCATCTGGCGACAGGCCAGCCGGGCCACATCAGGATCGAGAAACCATGGCATCCGATGGGCGGTGACGGTGGTGAGTAGGTAGATCTGTCCGGGGACGGAAACCCGGCCCTTGCGTAACGCGCGATGGCCGGGAGATGCGATGGGTGCCATCGACCCACCATGCCGATCCGGGCAGGAAAAAAATGTCGGACATGCGCTGCACGGTTTGTAGGTAGGGGAGGGCTGGGCCACGGCGGTTCGCGCACAGGGTGCGCTCCTACAGGTAGGACGCGGGGCGTTTGTGTGCCTCCCAGACATCCCGACAAAACCACCCTTGTAGGAGCCCACCCTGTGGGCGACCAACCGTAACCCCACCCCCCGGCGTGTCGCGCACAGGGTGCGCTCCTACAGGTAGGACGCAGGGCGTTTGTGTGCCCCCCCAGACATCCCGACAAACGCACCCTGTAGGAGCCCACCCTGTGGGCGACCAACCCCGAACCCCACCCCCGGCGAATCACGCACAGGGTGCGCTCCTACAGTTGAGGCAGGCGATTTTGCTGCAGGTGCAACACCGACTTCTCCGCGCCTTCAACCCCGATCCTCTAGAATTGCGGGGCTAAGCACACTGAGGTCGGAGTTGCCATGAGTTCCCAGCCCAAGCACGTCCCCACCGCCGGCGACACCCAGCAGGCGCGCACCCCGGGCGAGGCCTCGCCGCTGCGCTTCGTCACCGCCGCCAGCCTGTTCGACGGCCACGACGCGGCGATCAACATCATGCGCCGGATCATCCAGGCGCAGGGCGCCGAGGTGATCCACCTGGGCCACAACCGCTCGGTGGAGGACGTGGTGCGCGCCGCGCTGCAGGAAGACGCCGACGCCATCGCGCTGTCGTCCTACCAGGGCGGCCACGTCGAGTACTTCAAGTACATGGTGGACATGCTCAAGGAGCGCGGCGCGGGCCACATCCGCGTGTTCGGCGGCGGCGGCGGCACCATCACGCCGGAAGAGATCAAGGAGCTGCAGGCCTACGGCGTGGAGCGCATCTACCACCCGAACGACGGCATGAAGCTCGGCCTCACCGAGATGATCGAGGACGTGATGGCCCGCGCCGGCGCGGCCGCGGCCAAGCGTGCCGAGGAAACCCAGGGCGTGCCCGCCGTGCGAGTGGACGACGAGATCTCGATCGGCCGCATGCTCTCGGCGATCGAAGAGGGCGCGCTCAGCGACGCCGAGCTGGAGCATCAGCGCAAGCAGTGGAAGCTCGCCGGCAAGCACACCCCGGTGCTCGGCCTCACCGGCACCGGTGGCGCCGGCAAGTCCAGCGTGGTGGACGAACTGCTGCTGCGCTTCCTGCAGGCCTTCCCCGAGATGCGCATCGCCGTGCTGGCGGTGGACCCGACCCGTCGCCGCTCCGGCGGCGCGCTGCTCGGCGACCGCATCCGCATGAACTCGTTGAGGTCCCATCGCGTCTACATGCGCTCGATGGCCACCCGTCGCCAGCACGCCGCCACCAACACCGTGCTGCACGACTGCATCGACTTCCTCAAGAGCCAGCCGTACGACCTGGTGATCGTGGAGACCGCCGGCATCGGCCAGAGCGATTCGGAGATCGTCGATCTCGTCGACTTCCCGGTCTACGTGATGACCAGCGAATACGGCGCGGCCAGCCAGCTGGAGAAGATCGACATGATCGACTTCGCCGAGCTGATCGTGCTCAACAAGTACGACAAGCGCGGCGCCGAAGACGCCCTGCGCGACGTGCGCAAGCAGTGGAAGCGCAACCGCACCGCCTTCGCCATGAAGGACGAAGACGTGCCGGTCTACCCGACCATCGCCAGCCAGTTCAACGATCCGGGCGTCACCTGGATGTTCACCAACCTGTGCCGCCTGATGCGCGAAAAGCTCCACCTCGGCGCGGACTCCACGCACGCCGTAGGAGCGCACCCTGTGCGCGACCAGAGCGCTCCAGGCAGCGACGCCGCCGAGGTCGCCCACAAGGTGGGCTCCTACAAGGGCGGGTGCGATTGGCAGCCGCACCTGGACACCAGCCTGAAGGAACCGCGCGCCACCGTGCTGATCCCCGGCAACCGCGTGCGCTACCTCGCCGAGATCGCCGAGCAGGGCCGCGGCATCAACGCCTCCATCGCCAAACAGGCCGAGCAGGCCAGCAAGGCCCAGCACTGCTACGAGGCGCTGAAGGAGCTGGGCGACGACAAGCTGCCCAAGCCGCTGGACCTCTATCCCTCCACCGACCTCACCCCCGTAGGAGCGGCTTCAGCCGCGACCGGGCAGGGCGAGGGCGTGGGCGAGAGCATCGCGGCTGAAGCCGCTCCTACACAAAAGCCTGTGGTCGACCGCTCGCTCCTGCTCCTCCGCCAGCGCTACAACGCCGCCCTCGGCGAGCTGACCAAGGAATCCCTCGAACTCCTGCGCAACTGGCCCGCCCTGCGCGAGTCGGTCACCGCCGAGGTCAACGAGTACCAGGTGCGCGGCAAGACCATCCGCGTGGAGAACTACCGCGAGTCGCTCAGCCACCAGAAGATCCCCAAGGTGGCGCCGCCCAAGACCCGCGATTGGGGCGACCAGCTGCTGTTCCTCGGCAAGGAGAACCTGCCGGGCCACTACCCCTACACCGGCGGCGTGTACCCGTACCGCCGCAGCGGCGAAGATCCCACCCGCATGTTCGCCGGCGAAGGCACGCCCGAGCGCACCAACCGCCGCTTCCACTACCTCAGCCAGGGCGGCGCGGCCACGCGTCTGTCCACCGCGTTCGACTCGGTCACCCTGTACGGCGAAGACCCGGCGCCGCGTCCGGACATCTACGGCAAGATCGGCAACTCCGGCGTCAACATCGCCACGCTCGACGACATGAAGAAGCTGTACTCCGGCTTCGACCTGTCCGCGCCCACCAGCTCGGTCTCCATGACCATCAACGGCCCGGCGCCGATCATCCTGGCGATGTTCATGAACACCGCCGTCGACCAGAACGTGGAGAAGTACCTCAAGGCCGACCCCGCCCGCTGGGCCGAGGCGGAAAAGAAAATCGCCAAGCTGTTCGAAGGCCTCGAGCGCCCGCGTTACTCGGGTGAGCTGCCGGCCGGCAACGACGGCCTCGGCCTAGCCCTGCTCGGCGTCACCGGCAACCAGCTGGTGGATGCCGAGACCTACGCCAGGATCAAGGCCGAGACGCTAGCCACCGTGCGCGGCACCGTGCAGGCGGACATCCTGAAAGAAGACCAGGCGCAGAACACCTGCATCTTCTCCACCGAGTTCGCGCTGCGCATGATGGGCGACATCCAGCAGTACTTCGTCGACCACAAGGTGCGCAACTTCTACTCGGTGTCGATCTCCGGCTATCACATCGCCGAAGCCGGCGCGAACCCGATCAGCCAGCTCGCCTTCACGCTGTCGAACGGCTTCACCATCGTCGAGTACTACCTCGCGCGCGGGATGAACATCGACGACTTCGCGCCCAACCTGTCGTTCTTCTTCTCCAACGGTATGGACCCGGAGTACACCGTCATCGGCCGCGTCGCCCGCCGCATCTGGGCCCGCGCCATGCGCGAGCGCTACGGCGCCAGCCCGCGCAGCCAGATGATGAAGTACCACATCCAGACCTCCGGCCGTTCGCTGCACGCGCAGGAGATCCAGTTCAACGACATCCGCACCACGCTGCAGGCGCTGTACGCGCTGTTCGACAACTGCAACAGCCTGCACACCAACGCCTACGACGAGGCGATCACCACGCCGACCGAAGAGAGCGTGCGCCGCGCCGTGGCGATCCAGATGATCCTCAACAAGGAGCTGGGGCTCAACTTCAACGAGAACCCCTGGCAGGGCAGCTTCATCGTCGACGAGCTCACCGACCTGGTCGAAGAGGCCGTGTACAAGGAGTTCGAGGCGATCAGCGAGCGCGGCGGCGTGCTCGGCGCGATGGACACCATGTACCAGCGCGGCAAGATCCAGGAAGAGAGCCTGTACTACGAGCACAAGAAGCACGACGGCAGCCTGCCGCTGATCGGCGTCAACACTTTCCTGCCCAAGGACCACGGCGGCGAGATCGCCACCGAGATCGAGCTGATCCGCTCCACGGAAGAGGAGAAGGGGCAGCAGATTGCGAACGTGCGGGGGTTCGGGGAGGCGCGGAATGGGCTGGAGCCTCAGAGCCTGAAGCGGTTGCAGCAGACGGCTCGGGAGCGGAAGAATGTGTTTGAGCAGTTGGTTGAGGCGGTGAAGTACAACTCGTTGGGGCAGATTAGTCACGCGTTGTATGAGGTGGGTGGCGAATATCGGCGGAATATGTGAAGGAACACTATGGCCATCACCTCACTCTCGTTCGAGCGTTATCGCAAATTCAAGGACCGGCAGGACGTGCGTCTTGCGCAGGTCACCATCATTATTGGCAAGAACGGAAGCGGGAAGAGCGTCTTATCCCGGTTGCCATTACTTATTGAGAAGGCGCTTTCGCCGTCTCCCGAGGGGATACTCAGTCTTTCCGCTGGGGATATCGACCACGCCGCAACTTTTCAAGACTTGGTGCATGCCCGTGGAGCGCTGCCGTTTCTACTCGGCGCAGCAATGGACGTCGGCGAAGACGTCCTTCGCTTCGAGACGCGCATTCGGTACGTGCACGAGATTCGCTTGCTCGTGGTCGAAAGTTGCGTGCTCAGGCGAAATGACGACCGCGTTTTCGAAGCGACGCTTGCCGATACAGGTGACCCAACATACAGCTCTCCCCGGTATCGAGTGTCGGGTGTCGAGGGTGAGCCTGTCGACCTAGGCTTCAAGGGCCTGCTGCCTACGCTGAACTTGCCAGGCGAAGGTGAGGCCGTTGTGGACCTCCTCCGCGCGGCGATGCCGGCAACGTCCTATCTGGGACCGTTCCGCGTTGAAAGCGGCGCGTCGCTAAAGATGCCTAGTCAGCACATTGATAGTTTGGGCCCGCGGGGCCAGCGCGCTCTTGAGGTTCTCGCGGACGATAAGTTGCGACACGGCGGCGCGCTTAGCCGTGCGGTTGCTACCTGGTTCGCCCAAGCTATGGGGAGTGCACTCGAGATTGACGTTACAGGGGACCGTCCCCGCGTCTGGGTCTCTGACAGCGGTTCAAAAACCGAGGTTGACCTGTCCGATACAGGTGCCGGCTTCTCGCAGAGCGTTCCGGTGGTAATTCAGCACCTGGCATATCAGTGTGGACGTCTCCCTGCAGGGCTGCTAATTGTGGAGCAGCCGGAGCTGCACCTCCATCCAGCTGCGCATGGTGCGCTCGCTGACCTGTTCATCGCCTCCGCGAGGAAGGGAGCCCAGGTCCTTGTCGAGACGCATTCGGAGCAACTCATAATGCGCTTTAGGCGCCGTATTGCAGACGGGACGCTTGACGCATCGCTGGTGAACCTTGTGTCGGTGGATCATGCTGAAGGCCTCGAGGAAGCGCCGTTACCGGTGTGCGACGTCTCTTTCAACGAGCGCGGAGATCCCAGTTCTTGGCCCGCTGGCGTTTTCGAGGAATCGCTAGACGACCTTAAGGAACTCAGGGCTGCTGCTCGAGCTAGAGCCAAGTGAGGGTCTCCTTCACACCGTCGGTGCTGTCCGACGCTCGGTACTTCTCGGTTCTAGACGTGGTCGCTCTTCTCGTTGAGGAAGAGCGGCACGTTGTCGATGCCGACACTCTGCAAGCGATTGAACGCAGCGAGTGGGTCGCTCAGCGTCCGTCCGATCTCTACGAATTTCTCGAGCACGTGGCGCTGGCCGCGTCGTACACCCCGCGCGACCACCGGTCGATAGTCGAAATCGACGACGCAGCACCAATCGGTGGAGAGTACCTGGAAAGCGCCGGCGTCCGCCGGACACGGGTACGCCCTTTGGAGGCGCTACTGTTTCTTTCCACGCCTTTCCAAATTGTCGTTGAGAACGAGGAATACGACGGTGCCTTTCTATTGTGGATGAGCAGGCTACTGAGCCAGCCGCGCCTTCTCAAGGCCTACCGGCAGCAGCGGTTTGTTTTCCGACACGCGGGTGGGAAGGATTCGATCGTCAGATCGATGCGCATTTTCTCTGCCGGCATTTGGGCACGCAGCGACGGGAGGTATAGGCGTGACTTCCGGATGTGGTTGGGGGCATTTTTGGACAACGACGCCAAGCATGGCGCGGACGATCCGAACGCGGACATAGTTCGGCAGGCAGGCCAGCTGGGTATTTTCACCCACCAGCTAAGTAAGCGATCTATCGAGAGCTATCTGCCTCAGTCAGCGCTTCTCGCCCGGGATCGGTCGCGGGACTTTAAGCGGAAGGTAGAGGCACTTTTCCGTATGACGGTCGAGCAGCGCCGCCACTACCACATGAAGCGCGGCTTTCGCATAGAGAAGAGGCCGGTATCGAAGGCCGATTATTTCGCGTCCGCGGCAATAAGCTCTGAGGAGAAGGCGCTCTACGGCTCTGTTTCGGAGCAGGACTGGGTTCTTCTGGCTGAGGGGTTCGGTTCCGGACTAAGCTCTATCTTCGTCGAGGAAACTGGCCGGCCCGACCAACGAATGACCGTTGCCCACACGGATGACGCCGTCGAGCTCGGCGGGCTAATTGACGCAATTTGCGAGGCGCTGTGATATGACGCAACTTCCTGCTGCTTCTGCCCGCCCGGACATCATTGCCGTAAACGACCTGCTGGACGGGGTTGTGTCTGGCGAGTATCGAGTGCCACGCTTCCAGCGGCCTTACGTGTGGTCGCCGGAAGACATGCTTCAGCTGTTTGACAGCGTGCTGAAAGGTTATCCGATCGGTTCGCTTCTGATCTGGCAGACAGAACGGTCAGACATTGCGAGCTTGAAGGCAATCGGTCCCATTGTCCTCCCGAGTGACGGCCCATTGGTGAAGTCATACGTGGTGGACGGCCACCAGCGCTTGGCGACGCTACTCGGCGTGCTCAAGCTTCCCGAGAACCATCCATGCGAGCGCTTGGAAGACTGGCGCTGGTGGATCGCATACGATTTGAAGGCCGAGCAGTTTGTTCATCTAAAGGGCACCTGCCGGTCCGTCCCGCTTCATTTTTTGCCGCTGCGGAACATTCTGCGCACTGTCGACTTCGCACGCCGGACGCGTGATATTGCAGCCAGCTCGGCCTATTCGGAGACAGAGGCAAGCCTGCTGCTTGACAAGGCTGACGCCCTGCAGCGGGCTCTTCGCGAGTACCGTCTGCCTCTCACGATTTTGAAAAACGGCTCCATTGATGACGCTGTGACCATCTTTGCGCGAATCAATCAGCGCGGGCGGGATATGACGCCCGATCAAATGCTTTCAGCTCTCACTTACTCGGACGCTGCCGGCAACGCGTTTGACTTGGCGAGCTCTATCGACGAGTTGCTTGGCAGCTTGCGTGCGACCGGCTTCGGGGACCTTCATCGACGGATCATTCTGCAGGTGGTGCTAGCGATCGCCGGACTGGACTTCACGCGACCCTCGTACGAGCGTTTAGTGGACCGGAGTTCTGCCGCTCGAATGAGAGCTGCGGTCCAGACGGCGTCTCAGGCGCTGCTGGAAACGGCTGGTTTCCTCAACGAGCAGGTTGGCCTGCGCACTAGCAAGCTTTTGCCGTATTCGTCTATCTTTGTGTTGCTTTCGATATTCTTCGCTGAACACGGCGCGGTCCGCAGTCAGCTTTCAGCGAACCTCTTGATGAGTCTCAAGAAGTGGTTTTGGGCGACTTCCTTTAACGGCTGGTTTGCCGGTGCGAACACTACGGATCTCCGGAGGGCCGCTGACATCCTGCGGGCGGTCAGTCGAGAGGAGGCCGGCCCGGAGTTTGCTAGTGAGTTCTTGAGCCGACCTATCCGGCCATTCCCGACCGCGTTTGATCGTCGGTCTGCGCGGATTCGTGCGTCACTGTTGGTGCAGATATCAAATGTGTTGCTGGACCCAAAGACCGGTGAAGCGATAAACGGTACGGCCATATTCTCGAGCCCGGATACTGCCGATATACCGTATTTTTTTCCCAATCAAAGCAGACCGAACGTTTCAAATCCGGCAAACAGGGTCATCCTCCCCGCGGGCTACTCGCGTAACGCGCGAGGCGTGTTCGCTGCCCTGCCAGACGACGCGAATGGCGTCGAGATTCAACGCTCCCATTTGTTGTCTGCGGCGGCGATGGAGTGCCTTCGTAACGACGACTGCGATGGTTTCATCGCGGAGCGTGAGCGCGCGATCACGGACTTCGAGTCGTCTTTTCTTGCGCAGTTCGACCTACAAGTGGATAGGGACGCCGTTAGGGCAAGTGACGAGGTGGATTCGGTGTAGAGAGCTAACCGGGTCACCATTTCGCCGCCAAAACCCGGGTCAGAGTGCACTTTCTGCTATCTGACTTGTCCGCCCTGGTCGGGGAGGCGGGACAGCCACGGATGAGGCCGGCACATGGACCTGCCTTTGAGGAGAAGGGGCTCTGACCCGCTTAGTTGTGGGTCAGTTACTGCAACGGAAAGGTGCCTGGGATCAAGAAAATGCAGAGTGCTGGCGGCTTGAATAATGGTACTAACCTAGGTGGCAATGTTGGCACCTGTGCCCTGTGTGATACAAAGAATGTCGCGCTAGCGGAATCTCATTTGATACCGAAGTTTGTTTATGACTGGATTAAGAATACGTCCATAAATGGCTATCTAAGGTACAGTGATGACGTCAATAAGCGCGAGCAAGACGGGCCGAAAGAGTACCTGCTTTGCGCCGATTGTGAAGGGAGGCTCGGAACTCTCGAAAAGGAGTTGGCGTCTAGGCTATTCAAGAAGATAGCTAACTACAGACTGCAGAAATCTGAGGTTCTGATTACTAATAATGTTCGACTTGCAGTGTTGTCAATCTTCTGGCGGACAATGATTACCGCTAAGCACAGGCAAGACGATCGCACTGATGAAGATAATCGCCTGCTAGATGAGGTTATCGGTGCGTGGAAGGCCCAGATTCGAGATGGCGTTTGCAAAGAGCGAATTTACTTTGCGCCATTTTACGGTGAACCTCCTTATTTTGACATTGACGTAGCTTTCAATTACTTTCTTGAGCGCGGTGTTGGTTGCCAGGACGTGCGCTTTGGCGATGATCCGCATGGATTCTTTGCCGTATTCAAGTTGCCTTTTATGTTCTTCTATATGGTGAGCGACAGCTGGACTAGAGTGAACGCTGAGAAGTCGACTGAGCTAGCAGAGGGTGCGTTGTCGGTGGACGGAATAACAGGAATACCTGATATTCTCCGACGCTACATTAACCAGCTGCATAGTGACTTTGAGCGGCTGAAGCTCTCGCTCAATCGAGCGTCTAGAGAAAATATCGCGCGTGATTTCGAGAAAGCAAAGTCTGTCACGGGTGCCCATAAGTCTATTGCTCGCTCTAAACCGAAACCGGGCGAATAGACCCGGGGCGGATAACGGGTCAGGCTCTTACGCAAAACCCGGGTCACCATTTCGCCGCCGGGGTCAATAGGCACATAGCTCTCCCAGCAAAACGGGGTCAGAGTGAGCCAGTTCCGCTTTCTCTAAAACCCCGGTCAGAGTGCACTTTCTGCTAGCTGACCTGCCCGCGCTGGTCCAATAAAAGGGGACGTGGCTAATTAAATCCGGCCGTCACTGGCAGGGTATTCGCCTGGCTCTACCAGCCACGTCCCCCTTAGAGACCCATGGGGTCGGAGCCTTTTCCTGAAACGGGGTGGCGCGACATCCGGCAGACGCGCCTCGGTTCGGCACGGCACCCTGGAGCGATCGCAGGCCGATGGTAGTAGGGGCTGCTTGGCTGCGCCGATATCCAAAGGCTTACAGCAACATAACAGCGTCAGGTTCACTTACCTAGAAAGCGGGACTGGCTCAGCCTGACCCCGTAGGATCTACGTCTAGGAGATGTTCGATGCGGTTTTCTTTCCGGCTGACCCACCCCCAGATATCCGGGCCAATCTAAAGTAGAGACTTCGTCCCGCGTGGGCCCCGTATCACACGAGGAGTCAGGCGATGAAGAAGTCCCGTTTCACCGAAGAGCAGATTGCCTACGCGCTCCCCCGCTTCCTCAGTTTTGGGAAGGACCGATTCAGTGAGCCGCAAGAAGAGATGGGGGCCTAGATTGGCCCCAAAATTGATTCGAACTAACCGACGTGTCGTTGCTCGATCGGGCGGACATCATGCTCAACAATTTCGCCAAACTCAATTTCCGCTTTACGTAGATCGAATTTTGCCTGCAAGTTCATCCACACGTCGGGGCCGGTTGCGAACAGTCGGCCGAGACGTAGGGCTGTATCCGCCGTGATTGCTCGCTTCTCGTTAACAATCGCGTGAATTCGAGTCGCCGGAACACGAAGAGCCTGTGCCAAGGCGTTTGGCGACATGTCATAGCCGGGGAGAAAATCTTCCCTGAGAATCTCCCCTGGATGAATGGCACGCATGCCATTTTTAACCATTACGGTACCCTCAATGGGTTTAATGGTAGTCGGTTATCTCCACATCATGCGGCCCGTCATTCTCCCAACGGAAGCAGATGCGATACTGATCATTGATCCTGATGCTGTACTGACCAGTCCGATTTCCCATTAATTTTTCTAGTCGATTTCCAGGTGGATACCTAAGCGCTTCGAGCGTAACAACGGAGTCAAGGTAGGTAAGCTTGCGCTCGGCTGTGGTCCTGCATAGCTCGAGTTCCTTAGGACACTGCCCGGAATAGAGCTCCTTAGCCAGGGGGCCTGATACAGAGTGGATCATCGGGATGAATCTCCCACGGTCGTTGTTTTGGGTACGCGAAAATCGCGGACATGTGTTCTCTCCTATCCTCTGTGTGTGGGTTCATTAACGACTTGGTGCCTAGCTTTGCGAGGCTTTAGAGGCCTTGCCCAGCGCATCAACTCTTCATCGCGATTGCTGATAAATCAGCTGAGGGTGTTCTAAGTTGTCCTGCGCCTTGGTCAGTGCAACTACATGCCCTGAGGGGCCGCACGCTTCGGTCGCCGGGTGCAGCGGTAACGCACTGCACGACATCAAGGTATTACGCGATGCGTAATACGTCAAGCGGTTTACGTGCCGCGGTCAGCTTTCCGCTGGTATAGCCTCCGTGCAGATCAGTGGCTTCGCCTCCCCCGGCGCCGCGTTGATTGTTTGGGCGGTGATCGGTGGTTCTGGGCGGGGCGGTACCGCCGGCGACCGTACTGTTCAGCTTCTACTGGTTGCGCAGCCTCATTGGCGTGATTACCTGTCGCGCTGAGACCGCACCTAAAGCGGAGGGTGTCGGACGGGCAGTTGGCGGGTCACTCACGCCCAAAAGTGGCTTGCACTTACAGCATCAGGATGTGAGCTGAGGCAATCTGGAAATGCCTCGACGTCCGGCCCAAACCGACCAAGCTGTCAGGCGTAAGCCAGCCGGCACGGAAAGTCAGGCGGAACCGACGTCGGGGCACCACTTTTTTGGATAGCTCTCGCCCCCTTGAGCTATGACACGCGCCCCCAGGGGCGCTTTTTTTTGCTCGCGTTGGGGTCCGACGGGCGAAGTGGTCTCCACAGCTGAGCCCCGGACGGGCTCGTGCACCCCCGCATGGAGCAAAGGGGGGGGGATGGGAGCTGGTAAACCCCTTAGCGCTTTTCCTGGGCTGGTACTCGAAGCAGCTCGCTGACATCAACACCAAGAACCTCAGCCAGCCGTTCCAAGCCATCTATCGAGATATTGGTCACACAGCGCTCCAGCTGAGACACGTATGTGCGATGAAACTCAGCGAGTTCGGCCAATTGCTCTTGGCTCAGCCCCTTGGACTTGCGCAGGTGGCGGATATTTGCGGCCACCCGATTGCGAGCGTTAGGCAGAGATGGCGGGGAGGGCTTGGACGGCATACGTCCAGCCTGAACATCTACCGTCTACAGTTCTACAGAATATAACTCTACTTTAAATAGCCATGTTCCTTGCTTGGGTGTGGCGGCCTCGAGCGCAGCCAAGCATTACATCTCGCGATTTTGTAACTGCGGGGGTAGGGCATGTCTCAGGTGCGCTGAACACGCCTACTTTTCCCGCGCTTCGAACCCTGCATCTGTTCGCTATCTGTGGCGCTTGGCAGCCCTGCAAGATCTGCCGGTATGTCGTCCGTTAGCGGCTTGGGTGGCTGCATCAAGGTCAGCGCATCCACACCTAAGACCTTCGCCAGTCCCTCAAGACGCTCAACAGAAATGTTGGTCGTCCGCCGCTCGATCTGTGACACGTAGGTGGGGTGGCACGGCACGAGTTCACTTAAGCCGGCTTGAGTCAGGCCCATTGCTTTGCGCCGTCGGCGAACGTTGACCGCAATGCGGCCCAGAGGGCTCGACATGGGCGCGGGCTCGCGCTTCGGCGTGGACTTGGAGGGCATGCGCCCAGCCTGTCCGTCTACCGTGTTGAATTCTACAGATTATTACTCTACTTTGTATAACTCTACTTGTCTGGCGGCACCGACGCCGCCGGTGGGGGAGACATGACCGCAATTGGAGCGGTGACAAAACGGACCACGCCTAGGGGAGGCAAAGGACGCATCATGACGACACGTACGCTACGTAACGCCATTTCCATCGCCTTGCTGGTGGCCGCCACCGGCACCAGCGAACGGGCTGTGGCCCAGGACGCCACCGCAGATACGGCCGGGCAGGGCAGGGCGACAACCACCCACGCCAGCGCCGGCCAACGCTCGAAGAACGAGAAGGCAGCGCCCGCGCAGCCAGGCACCACCAACCTGCAGACCATCACGGTAACCGGCACCCGCATCCGCGGCGGCACCACGCCCTCGCCGGTGATCACCATCGGCAGCGAGCAGATACAGCAGGAAGGCTTCACCGATCTGGGCGAGGTGATCCGCAGCGTGCCGCAGAACTTCGGGGGCGGGCAGAATCCCGGGGTGGCCGTGGGTGCGACTGCCGGAGCCGGGGGCATCGCCAACCAGAACGTGACCGGTGGCTCGTCGTTGAACCTGCGCGGGCTGGGGCCGGACGCGACGCTCACGCTGCTCAATGGCCGGCGGCTCGCCTACGGCGGCATTGTGCAGGCGGTCGATATCAGCGCCATACCGGTGGAGGCGGTGGAGCGGATCGAGATCGTCCCCGATGGGGCGTCGGCCATCTACGGCTCGGATGCCGTGGGTGGCGTGGGCAATGTGATCCTCAAGCGGGACTACCAGGGCGTTACCGTGGGGGCGCGCTACGGCGGGGCGGCTGATGGCGGGCTGGCGACGCGCGAGTACAACGTCACGGCGGGCGGGCAGTGGTCCACCGGCGGGCTGATTGCGACCTACAAGGATGCCTCGACCGATCCGATCTACGCCCGCCAGCGTGCCTACACGCGCAGCATGTTCGACCCCACCACGCTCTATCCGGGCAGCGAGTTGCGGAGCGGGCTGGTGAGCCTGCATCAATCGCTCACCGACGCCGCCGAGCTGCACGTGGATGCGCTGAGAACCCGCCGGACGCAGGACGTTTACCCATACAACACCGGCCTGCGGCCGTTCTATTACCGGGTAACGCCCACTACCACCACCTCGCTGGTGTCGCCGGGGCTGGATGTGTTTCTGCCGGGAGACTGGACGCTCTCCGTGGCGGGGAGCTGGGGCAGGGACAGGCATATCCAGCGTCAGTCCCGGGTGGATCTTGCAACGGGTGCGTCGGCCATCCTCATCCACGACTGCGACTGCAACACCGCCCGCTCGTATGAGCTGAGTGCCGAGGGGCCGCTGTTCACCTTGTCCGGTGGCGAGGCGCGTCTGGCGGTGGGCGCCGGACGCAGGAAGAACACCTTCGAGCAACACAGCTACCTCAGCGGCGCGACGGTCATCCACGGCGAGCAGAGTAGCCGCTTTGCCTATGCTGAGATGAATCTGCCGCTGGTGGGGGCGGACTCGGGCGTGTCGGGCATCCGCCGGTTGGACCTGACGGCCGCCGTGCGCAACGAGCATTACGACAGCTTCGGTGGTGTTACCACGCCCCAGCTGGGTGTGATCTTTGGCCCCAACGACGACGTGACCCTCAAGGCGTCCTGGGGCCGCTCGTTCAAGGCGCCGACGCTGGTGCAACTGCACCAGGCGCAGATCGCGCTGCTGGATGTGGCCAGCTTCTATGGCGGGGCGGCCTACGCGCCGGATGCGACGGTGCTCTCGCTGCAGGGTGGCAACCCGGATCTCGGTCCGGAGCGCGCCACCACCTGGACGGTGTCGTCGGCTTTCCACCCCGAAGCACTCCCCGGGCTGGAGTCGGAAATCACCTGGTTCGACATCGACTACACCGACCGCGTGGTGCAGCCCATCACGGACTACGGTCGCGCGCTGGTGAACCCCAACGATGCCCAGTTCGTCTCGCTGATGCCGTCGGCGCAGGCGCAGGCCGACCTGCTGGCATCGACCAGCGCGTTCTACAACTTCGCAGGCGTGCCCTACGACCCCAGCCATGTGGTGGCGATCCTGTACGCGCGGTACGTCAACGTCGCCCGCCAGCATGTGAAGGGCCTCGATCTGTCGTCGTCTTACCGGGTGTTTGTGGGGGCAGGGCACCTGACCCTGCGTGGCTCGGCGACGTGGCTGGACAGCTCCCAGCAGAACACCCCCACGCAGGACAGCTACGCGGTGGCCGGTGTGCTGTTCAACCCGGCCAAGGTACGCGGGCGATTGGGTGCGGTGTGGAGCCGTGGCGGGTGGAGCACCTCGGCGTTTGCCAACTACACCAGCGGCGTCACCGATCGCGCGAACGGGCGCAAGACGTCGTCGTTCACCACGTTCGACGCGACCATGCGCTACGCCTTCGGCGAAAGCTCGGGAGCCCTTTCCGGCGTGGAGCTTGCGCTGTCCGCACAGAACCTGCTCAACCGGGCGCCGCCTCTCTATGTAGCCACGTCGCCGGATCGACCGCCCTACGACTCCACCAACTACTCGGCGATCGGGCGCTACGTGAGCCTGTCGGTATCGAAGCACTGGTGAAGCGGAAGCGGGTGGCGCCGTGCCCGATGCGCGGCGCCACCCATCATTCAACACGGCAGCACATGAGCGGCGGGGGCGGATGTCGGGCGGGTGTGCGCGTTCGCCTGCTCCGGACCGGGTGAGCTTTGGACGCGAGCCCGCATTGCTGGGCGGCCAGGTGCTGCAGGAAACGGGAAGGGGTAGGCGTTGTGTTCGGAAACATGACTTCAAGAAGGGTGTGCTTCGCGGTCGCGGCGGTGGGCCTCGGCCTGGCGGTGCATGCGGGCGGCGCGGTGTCCTCGCCGGGCATCGCATCCGTCTCCATCCGGCAACTGGTGGAGGTGGTCGACATCGGCAGCGTGTCGGCGTCGCCGGATGGTCGGTGGGTGGCGTTTCGTACCGAACGGGCGTCGGTGGAGCGCAATACGTATGACACGGCCTGGTACGTGCAGCCTGTCGATGGCTCTGGCCCGCCGAGGCGGCTGGGGGAGGGCGGCGCACCGTTGCGGACTACCGGCGGACTGTCCGCGCGGGCGCCGGTGCTCTGGTCGCCGGATGGGCGCTGGATCTTCTATCGCGCGGTGTTCGCCGGCCGGGTGGAGGTGTGGCGTGCGGCGGTGGATGGATCCCGCACCGAGCCAGTGGTGCAGGACCCGGCCAATGTCCGCCAATTTTCGTTGAGTGCCGATGGATCGGCCCTGACCTACAGCGTCGGCGCCACCCGCGAGGCGGTGAGAGACGCGGAGCGGGCGGAATACGACCGCGGCGTGCACATCGACCGAACCGTGCCGCTCGGCGACGACCTTTACCGCTCGGGCTTCCACGAGGGCCGCCTCGCCACGCAGCGTCTGGTGGATAACGAGCTGGAGCGGTTTCCCCTGCTTCACCAGGAGCCGGATCACTGGAAGGCGGTGGATCTGGCGACGGGCGTTATCCACGCACTGGCGGCCGATGCGCTGCCGGCAAAGTCCGCGGTGACGGCTGGATTTCCGAAACGATTCGGCAAGATCGTCGCGGTGGCAGAAGACCATGGCAGCGGCCACTTCGCCCTTCTTGTTCGCCCGGGCCACGAAGGCCGCGAGGCGGAGCGCTCGTCACCCGAGCTGGCGATGCTGCACACGAAGGCCTCCCGCAGATTGACGAGATGCACAGCAGCCCCCTGCGTCGGCAAGCCGATCACCAACATCGTCTGGCGGCCGGGAGGTGCAGAGGTCGTCTTCACCGTGACGGCGCCGGACAACCGCCAGTCGATCTTCCGCTGGAAGGTGGCGAGCGGAGCGGTGGTGCCCGTGGTGGCATCCAGCGGGCAGGTGGGCGGTGGCGGACGCTGGGAGCCGGGTTCGTGTGGCGTGTCACCCGACGCGCTTGTCTGCGTCACGGCGAGGGCGGATCGACCGCCTCGACTGGAGCGGATCGAGCTGGATTCGGGAAAGCGCGATGTGCTGTTCGACCCGAACGAGGCCTTGGCGCACAACATGGCGCAGTCGGTGCCGGTGCGGGAAATCCATTGGGTGGACGCCCAGGGCACGCGGTTCTCCGGACAGTTCTACCCGGCGAAGCCGCAAGGCCACAAGCCACCTCCGTTGTTCATCGCCTACTACCGATGCTCGGGCTTCCTGCGTGGCGGGGTAGGGGACGAGTGGCCGCTCGCCCCGCTGGCGCTGCACGGCATATCGGCGCTTTGCATCAATGCGCCGCCGACGCCGTCCGACGCCGTGAAGCGCTACCGACAGGGACAGTCCGCGGTGGAGAGTGCGGTGGCTTATCTCGGCTCGCGCGGCGACATAGATCCGGATCGGGTAGGGATGGGCGGCCTCAGCTTCGGTGCGGAAGTGGCCATGTGGAACGCCATGTATTCGCGCGTTCCCCGTGCGATATCGGTGAGCACGCCGGTGGTCTCCCCGATGGCGCGGACCCTGTTCGGACTCTGGGGTGACGTGTACGCCTCCCGGTTGAAGCGGTTCTGGCAGCTCGGCTCCCCCAAGGAGACACCGGAGCGCTGGCGACTGCTCTCGCCGTACTACGACGTGGGGCGCATCAAGGTGCCCGTGTTGATGCAAATGTCCGAGCAGGAATACCGATCCGGGCTCGACTACATGGTGCCCTTGATCCGCGAGCACCGGGCCGACGTCTACGTGTTCCCGAACGAACCGCACCAGAAGTTCCAGCCACGGCACAAGCTGGCGGTTTATCAGCGCAATCTGGACTGGTTCCGCTTCTGGCTGCTGGGCATGAAGGACGCAGATCCCGCCAAAAGCGAGCAGTACGCACGATGGGAAAAGATGCGGCAGAGCTTGCCCGGCGCGCTTGCGGGATGGTGAGTTCCGGTGCCTATTGTTGCTGGCGAAGCCAGTTTTCCATGGCGCAGAACTGAAAGATGCGCATGAAGGATCCGTCGCCCCGGGGCAGCTCGCCTTGCGTGAACTGAACTAGCGCGTCAACGTCCAGAAGTCCGTGGGCATGGAGCTCGCCGTCGAGGAGAAAGTCGCGCATGCCGCTTCTGTTCCTGCGATAGAGCGCACCAAGAAAGCCGGTGAAAGTCCCTTTGCTCTTTCTTGTGTAGACGTTCTGAGGTAGCTCATCCGCAAAGGCCTGGCGGGCGATGGCCCGGTTCTGTGCTCCAGAAAACCACATCCAGCTTGGTGCTCTCAGGCACGCCTCGATGACCGGCTGGGCGAGCAGTGGCATGCGGACGGGGCGATTGAGCGTGCGAGGGCAACTGTCGCGGAACAGTTGCGTTGCGCCCAGCTCGAAGATGCGCTGTCGGTCACCGGACAGGGAGCCCTTCGGCGATGTCAGCCATGGATGGCGCTCAGGCTCAGGCAGAGCGACGGACTGTGGCACTAACGAGGTGTCAGCCTTGTACGGCAGGGTGCTGGACGGCATGAGCTTTTTCAGGGCGAGTCGACCGGCCTTCCAGTAGGTGCACTGATGAAAAGTCGAAAGGTCATGCAGTGTGCGAAACCCCTGGGAGACGCCGGCGGAACGAAAGGCGTCGGCCGCAGGCGAGGCATCCGTGAGATAGCAGAGCACCGTGTCACCGCCTGCACCGGAAAAGTAGCTGTTTGCACCGACCCGTGCGGCCGTGGCTTCCATCAGCTTGTCGGAGACATGCTGGAGTGCTCCGACTGCAGGATTGACGGCCGTTGGTGGGAGAGGGAATTCCAGCAAGGCATCGCCGAAAGCGACTTCGGTCGTGATGAGCTCGATACCGAGCATGGTCGCGATCGGGTTCGCATACTCGCGTTCGTCTGCGCCAGGCACGGGAGCCGTCAATGTTGCGCACTTCACTTCGGCGGCGGCTTGCTTGAGGCAAACCGCGATGATGGATGAATCCAGCCCGCCCGATAGCTCCAGCAGCAGGGTTCCATCCTGAGAGGCCAGGGTGCTTACTACGGACTCGATGGTGTTCCTGACCGCGGTGGCAGCCTCGCCCGGGTCCTCGTAGGCGTTGGCTGCGCCGACGAAGCCCCAGGGGCTCCACGCCTGATCGACACGGACCCGGCCTTCACAGATTTGGACGCTACATCCCGGAAGTAGCTCGGTGATTCCGGAGAGGCCGGTCCGACTCGCTTTCAGGCTTGGATAGACCAGCCGAAGGGCCAGGGTGTCGAAGTCGACATGCTTGCGATAGATGCCGAGTCGCAATGCGAGCGAAATATCCGAAGTGAGAAAGCTTGCGCCATCGGTCGTAGAGTAGAGGCACGGAAGTTCGCAGGCATGGGACGGGCTGCGCATGACGCTGAAGCTGGATGGGTTGTGTCTGTCTGGCGATATGACGATGTATTCCCCCCAGAAGTCGTTGAGGATGCGCCGCCGGGGAGCTGCATCGGTTCCGTCGCAGTCCAGCTGGTTGGCATCCAGGACAGGGTGGCCATCGTGCGAATAGAGATCCCCAACGATGATCGCCCCGCGTGGGAGTTGGAGCGCTCGTGTCCCTTCAGAGGCGAACAGGGCGAGCGCGTTTGATTGAACCAGAACGCGCAGGCCCTCTTCGTGTTGTGCCCGTTGCAGTACTTCTGGGTCCAGGCCGTGCGGGTCGTGCAGCAGGAGATAGGACGGGCGCATCAGATCACCCGGATCACCGAGTAGGCCCGGATGTGCCCAATCGTGTCACTCAGCACGGCGTCATCGAACTGCGCCCAGCAATGTGCCGAGAAGGGATCGCCGGTAACGCCAAAGACAATGTTGGCGTGCAGGTGCCTTCTGGCGAGAAAGCGGGCGATCGAAAGCGAGTCGAGCAGACAGCAGGTTTCGATGGGTACGAACTTGCGCGCGTTGAGGAAGTTCGATGTCTCGCTCAGGACATGCTTCCGTTTTTGATCGTGCGCCTGTGTGGCTCTCCGGAGTCGACGATCGATGAGATGGTCGAGGATGGCCTTCAACGGGCGCGTCTTCAGCTGGATCTGCGTCCAGCAGACGGTGGCCAATACTTCGGCTGCGACCCCGGGATGGAAGGCTTCACGTGCGGGTGTGGACTCCAGTGCGCTACAAGACGCGGTCGGAACGGCGACGCTTTGGAGACAGTTGCGCGGAAGCGTCCAGGTGAGGATGTCGCGCTCGATCAGCGGAGCCAGCTCCTGCCGTGAATGAGCGGTGTTGTCGATGTGGCCAAGGAACAGTCGCTCGAGTTCGCCGGACAGGCGGAAATACCTGTCTTTTCGAATGTCGAGAAAGATCGGGTGGCCATCGACCAGGCAGAAGGAAAGGTCGTCGCGAAGCCTGAGCATGTCCATCGCAGTGGGCTCCGGATGGAGAGCGAGACGCACCTCGCGGTGCGCCTCGCATGGGGTCACTGGGAGATGCCTGCTTCGGTCAGCCGACCGAACATTTCATCGACCGGCTCGCCGATGCCCTGCGTCTCGACACTGGCGACGCCGAGCTCGATGACATCGTCCTGCTGCTCGCGGATGTTCTCGTTCGTGTTCATCTCAGTCTCCTACGGTTGTGTCATGGCGCGTCCATGACGCGGGCAGGGTAGGAGCCGAAAATTTTGATTTTCAAATGATTGTTGCGCTGTTAATCCGTGATTTTTTGCCGGCCGTGATCTGCGTCATGGGCCATGGATTGACACGGAGTGATGCGCACGCCACGTCGATACCCCGCCATCGAGTGGGCAAGGGTGGCAGAGTCAGTGGTGCCCGTCGGTGCGGTCGTTCAGTGCCGCCACGATGTGCGGCACGGCCTGCTTGCGGCGCTCGTGGTATTGCCGCAGTGAGGCGCGCAACGCGGGAATGTCACGACGTTGCCAGTGATCGAGCAGTGCGACGAGCTCTTCGTAGGTGTGCTTCACCAGCCCCAGGTTGGCCCGCCGTACCGGGGTGAGGCGGTCGTTGGCCTGCATCACGGCGTGGCGCAGCGCGCCGTGGCCGGAAGCTTCGGCGATGGCGTCGAACAGCTGCCAGGTGATGTCCACCAGGTCGTCGTCGGTGGAGCTCAATTGCAGTTGGGCGGTGGCTTCATCCGGCGGAGCGATGCCGATGTCGCAGGCCATCAGCAGCATGCGCTCCATCCAGTCGTACAGGTCGCGCAGGGCCAGCTCGGTAAGCAGCGGCACATGCAGGCCGTTGCGCGCGTGGTCGGCCACCAGGCCTTCGCCCACCAGTCGGTAAAGGGCAAAACGCACGGGCGTGGGGCTGGTATGAAACTCTTCGGCCAGCCTGCCGGGATCGATGCGCTGGCCGGGGGCATAGCGCCCCGATTGCAACGCGCGCTTCACCTGCCGGTAGACGAACGCGCTCTTGGAGTGGGCTGCATTCATGGCTCGACTCCCTGTCAGCGGACAAATGCTCCATCGCAAGATCTTACAGATATTTGACAGCGTGCGATTTCATCAAGCAGATCGCCAGGGATGTCGCGCCGCGGGAGCATGGCCATTCATCGATCGAGGCTTGTGCACACATGCGCCGTAGCGATGGCGATGCGCCATGATCGGTCGACCGACGACAGTGCGGGGACAGGCCAGGGCATCGATGCCAGTAGCTCGAACCCGCTTTCTCTGCGCTTTGCCATGCTGCATTCCTTCCATGGGTGTACATCGAGTCGATGAGGGCGGGTGGCGTCCGGCCAAGGCTTGCCGATTCTTGGTGACCCCGCCAGACCCGCAAGATCGGTCGAGCAGCGGGTGACCTCGGTCGGCAGGATGGTTGCACCACGGAGAAACGGGCGATGACGGCAACGGTTAGCAACTATCACGCGCGGATGCAGCGCGTGCTGGACTATATCGATCGGCACCTTGACGATGATCTGGATCTGGAAGCGGTCAGCCGTGTCGCCGCCTTCTCGAAGTTTCATTTCCATCGACAGTTTGTGGCGACCTTCGGGTTGTCCCTGCATCGCTATGTCCAACTGGCCCGCATGAAACGTGCATCGCGCCGGCTGGCTTGGAACGACGCCGAAAGCGTCACCGACATTGCGATGGATGCAGGCTACGAGGCGCCCGATGCCTTCGCCCGTGCTTTTCGCCAGCGGTTCGGGCAGTCGCCGTCGTCGTTCCGGAGGTCGCCCGACTGGGCGCCGTGGATAGCCGCCTTAGGGCCTCTGGACAACGCAAGGAACAAGCTCATGCAGATTATCTTTACCCGCGACGACGTGACGATCCGTGACGTGCCCCCGATGCCGGTGGCGATGATCGAGCATCGAGGCGATCGGGCAACGCTCGGCACGACGATCGAGCGATTCAAGACCTGGTGCAAGGCCAGGGGCCTGTCGCCCGAAACCGGGCGACCCAGCTTGATGGTGTTTCGATCCGAGCGGTGTCCCGCCAACCCGGCCGACTACAGCATGGATCTGTGTGTGGGGACTGATCAGCCGGTCGAGACGAACGACCAGGGGATGAGGGCCGGCGTGATCCCTGGCGGACGCTGTGCGGTGCTGCGCTATCCCGGCAATACCAACGATCTCGAGCCCGCCGCGCTCTTCCTCTACCGCGACTGGCTTCCGGACAGCGGTGAGGAGATGCGCGACTTCCCGATCTATTGCCAGCGGCGGCTCTCCCTCGCGCCGGATGCGTCGACGCCTGAGGTCTTCCTGGAGTTGTTCCTGCCGCTGATATAGCACGTCGCGGTGTCAGAACAGGGGGCAGACTTTCCGGGAAAGCGCGCTCTGGCCCCTGTTTTGGTTTTGCTACAGCGCGATCGGTTTGGCCCCGGCTGCCTTCAGGCGGGCATTGAGATCGGCCAGATCACTGCGCTTCAACCGCTGCCATGCCTCGATCGTGGCATCCAGTGTTTTCGACAGTTCGGCATACGATGCCTTCGCATCCGGGCTGGGGTCGGCGTCGGCGCCGTCGACGGCCTGTTCGAGCTTGGCCAGGTTCATCGACAGGGCGCGCAGGCTGTCGGTGCGTCGCGGCGGGGTGCCCATCGAGTTGCGCGGGTCGGGATGCACGACAACGCCGGACAGGTCCTGCGCCTTGGCCATCAGGGCTTCGACCTGGGTATGCAGGGTGGTCTGCGGCAGGGCGTCCAGTGCCTTGAGCAGCTTGCCCGCTTCGGTGCTGGCGCGGGCGGCGCGCGCCGAGGCTTCCTCCACCTTGCGCGCCAGTTCGAACTCGCGTTGCATGGCGGCTGTCGACACTTTTACGCGCGGGTCGGCCTTCAGCAGTAGTGGCTGCCGGTAGCGGTGACCGTTCACCTGCAGCTCGACGGTGTACTGGCCGGGCGGCGCCCACACGCCGCTCTTCTCTTGCGGGCTGTCGGTCTCGGCGGGCAGCTGCGACGGATAGTGCAGATCCCACACGAAGCGATGCATGCCCGGTGCGGTGGACAGGCGCATCGGTGCCGGCACCCACTCCGGTGCGACGGCGAGCTTGGCCGGATCGGGCCTGGTCACCGGCTCGGCACTGCTGAAGCTGCGCACCGGCTTGCCCTGGGCATCGAACACGGTCAGCGTCACCGCGCCCTTCACCCCGGTCGGCAGCGCGTAGTCGATCATGGCGCCGTCCGGCGGATTGGCCGCCATGGGCTCGTCCTTCGGGAACGGGGTGCCGGTGAAGCGGGCGCGGCGAACGCGGATGGCATCGGCCGGCCGGAACAGGGTGGCCGTGTCCGCGTGCAGGCCGGCCATCTGCCGCAGCGCGGTGACGTCGTCCATGATCCAGAAGCCGCGGCCGTGGGTGGCGATCACCAGGTCGTCGCCGTGCACGTCGATGTCGCGCACCGAGGTCATCGGCAGGTTCTGCTGCAGCGCCTGCCAGTGGGCGCCGTCGTCGAACGAGACGTACATGCCCCGTTCGGTGCCGGCGTAGAGCAGGCCGCGGTGCCTTGGATCCTCGCGCACCACGTTGACGAAGCTGTCGCGCGGGATGCCGGTGTCGATGCGCGTCCAGGCTTTGCCGCCGTCGGTGGTGCGGTAGAGGTAGGGCGTGTCGTCGTCCAGCCGGTGCCGGTCGATCGCCAGGTAGGCGGTGTCCGGGTCGAAGTGCGAGGGCTCGATGCCGGCGACCTTGGACCACGGCGTCAGCGCCTGCGGCGTGACCGGCTGCCAGTGCGCGCCCTCGTCCTCGGTGCGCCAGACCAGGCCGTCGTCGGTGCCCACCCACAGCACCTTGGCGTCGAGCGGTGAGGGCGCGATGGTGTAGATCACGCCACGTCGCTTGTCGAGGTGGCTGTCGTCGGCCGCGGTGGGAGCGTCGAGGTTGGCCGGCACGCCGGCGTCCTCGCGGGTCAGGTCGGGGCTGATCGGCGCCCAGTGCTCGCCGCCGTCGTTGGTGCGGAACAGGCGCTGGTTGGCGAAGTACAGCACCTTGTGGTCGCGCTTGGAGAAGGTCAGCGGCAGCGTCCAGGCGGCACGGTAGTGCGCGGCGGGGTAGGCGAGGGTGGGATCGACGCTGCGGGTCTGTTCGGTGCGGGTGTCCAGCTTGTCCACCCGGCCGCCGTACACGATGTCCGGATCGTCCGGATCCGGCGCGATCATGTCGCTCTCGCCGCCGGCGGTGACCTCGTGGAACTGCTCCATGGTGATGCCGTCGCCGTTGCCGGTGCGGCTGGGCAGCGCCACCGCGCCGGAATCCTGCTGCGCCCCGTAGACCCAGTACGGGAAGCGGTTGTCGGTGCTGACGTGGTAGATCTGCGCGGTGGGCTGGTTGTACCAGCTGCTCCAGGTCTTGCCGCCGTTGAGCGTGACCAGCGCGCCCTGGTCGACGCCGAGGATCTGCCGGTCCGGATTGGTCGGGTCGATCCACATCTGGTGGAAGTCGTCGCCGGTGGGGTCGCCCTTGAGCGCGATGAATTTTTTGCCGCCGTCGTCCGAGCGCAGCACGATGGTGTTCATCACGTAGACGCGGTCGGCGTTCTTCGGGTCCACCGTGAGCCGGCAGAAATACCAGCCGCGCTGCCAGATGCGCTGGTCGGAGGTCAGGTGCTTCCAGTGCGCGCCGCCGTCGTCGGAGCGGTACAGGCCGCCTTCGCCGGCCGGCGCATCGACCAGGGCGTACACCCGGTCCGGTTCGCTCGGCGCCACTGCGATGCCGATGCGGCCGGGATGGGCCGCGAAGCCGTGGCCCTGCAGCGGGCTCCAGTGCTCGCCGCCGTCGTGCGATACGTACAGCCCGCTGCCCGGGCCGTTCGAGGGCGGGTAGACGCTCCACGGCGGGCGGCGGGTCTGCCACAGCGCGGCGTAGATCGTGTCCGGATCGCCGGGCTTGAAGGCCAGGTCGATCGCGCCGGTGTCGTCGTTCTTGAACAGCACCTTGCGCCAGCTCTTGCCGCCGTCGCGCGAGCGGAATACGCCGCGTTCGGCGTTCGGACCGTAGGCGTGGCCAAGCGAGGCGACGAACACCACGTCCGGATCGCGCGGGTCGACCAGCACGCTGGCGATCTGCCGGCTGTCTTCCAGCCCGATGTGCGACCAGTGCCGGCCGCCGTCGGTGCTCTTGTACATGCCATTGCCGTGCGCGATGTCCGAACGCATGTCGGCTTCGCCGGTGCCCACGTAGAGCGTCTTCGGGTCGGACGGCGCCACCGCCAGCGCGCCGATCGAACCGACCTTCTCGTCGTCGAAGATCGGCTGCCAGGTGCGACCGGCGTCCTGGGTGGCCCAGACCCCGCCGTCCACTGCGCCGAAATAGAAGTGCCGGTTGTCGCCCGGTACGCCCGCCACGGTCAGCACGCGCCCGCCGCGGAAGGGGCCGATCAGGCGCCAGTGCAGATCCTGGTACAGCGACGGATCGACGGAGGCCCGCGCGGCCAGCGCCGTGGTGATCCCGAGGGTGAGCAGGGCGAGGCGATGGCGCAGACGCATGGGTGGCTCCGGGGACAGCAGGCTGAAACGCACGATCTGCGCACGTTGCCGGGGGAGATTCAAGAGCTTGAAGTCACGGCAGCCAGTCGGCGGGGAAAACTGGGGTCAGAGTGCACTTTCTTGCGGTGTGCCACTTTAAAAGTCGACTCTGACCCCTGTTCCGCTGTCCTTCGAGGTCGTCGCGATCGATGGGCACCAACATGGCGAAGTCGTTGGGCGCTGCGCACCTCAGTTCCCGGATGGTCATCCGTTCTCCTTTCAGCGTGGGAAGGCAGCTGACGCGAAAGGCTTACTTGCCGATTACGTGCAAGTGAACCCCGCCTCTTGAATTGGGAAGACCTCTGGTGGGCGGGGGCGTCTGTCTGGCTTAATTGGGCGCGGCCCCTTTTATGGATTGGGGCAACGCAGGAAGTTCAGGACGCGCAAGCCATGGAGCAGGGAACCACGATGGCCGAGATTGCATGGAATTTGTATCGGGCGATTCACCACGACGCCCCCGAGTCGGGAAAGCTGGACAGCGTGGCTGCAGGCCAGTCAGGGGCAACCGCAGCCGGGTTGCTGCACGCGCGAGCAGAGGGTGACGTACAGAGTGGATCCGATGGCCGGCAGTTCGTGGAGGGCGCGGACGTCATGCTCGAACGCTCCGGTGACGACCGCCCCTGGTACGTGCTGACCGACGGCGGCACCTCCACGCACGACGTGCCCGGCTGGTTCGGCTTTAGCCAATGGAGCTATTTTTCCGTTCCAAAGGGCACGGAGTATTGCGCTGACACGCTGTACATCAAGCGCGACGCGAAGAAGAAATGGAACCGCACAAAGACGGTGAGTGGCCGCCATTACACCATCCGCCCAAAGAGTCGGATGACACTGGATGCGTACTTCGGTGCGCTGGACAACCTTGCACGTGCTGCAGTGGCGCGATCGGTTGAGCTCGGCCGGGCGGTCAAAGTGATCCAAGCAAGCGATGCCAGCGGTATCGAGCCGGCCGCGGACTGACATCCGGCCGCTGAGCGGCCCCAACGGAGAACCTGCGATGCCCGAAATCAGTGCGCGATCCCTTGTGTTGATCATCCAGGCGGTGGACCGTGAGATCCAACGCCTGAGTCACCTGCCGGACGAGACCATCACTCCGGCCGAAGAGATGCAGCTGGTCAAGTACGAGGCGCTCGCCGACGAGCTGGAGGAGGCCTACGCCTCGGCCAATCAGGGCCAGACCAATCTGCCCGACTACAAGCTGCTGGTGACCGAGCGCGGGCACGATCTGGGCGAGGATTGAAACTAGGGTCAGAGTGCACTTTCTCGAAAAATGGATTGTGCCCTTACCCCTTCCGAAGTAGAGGTTTTCAACGCGCGCAATGCGGACTGGCGCCCTTCCGGCGCAATGGAAAGATCGAGGGAGGGACCGGTCGCGTCGTCTTCACTTCCTTGCCGGCCGCTTCCCCACGCCCGGCTTCGCAGCGATCTGCCGCATCCACGCCACGACCTGGTCCTCGTCGATGTCGCCCAGCGAGGCCAGCTCCACGCCCCGCGTCGCCTTGCCCATGGCGACCGGCGTCACCGGCGGCACCGGGTCGAGCGTCGTGCCGTTGACGAACATCAGCTTGACGTGGCCGGCGAACGCGCCGCAGCTGAAGCACCAGCCATCGCCCACGCCGTAGTACGCCATGCCCCATTTCACGCTGCGCTCCAGGCCGGGCAGGGTGTCGGCGGCCAGGCGGTCGATACGTTCGGCAATGCCGCGCTGCGGTTGCGGCAGGCTGGCGATATAGGCGAACACCGGCTTGTCGCCGACGGCGGCCTTGGCCTGGCTGGCCTTGCCGTTCATGGTTTCGGGCAGGGCAATGGGGGAGGGGGCGCGGTTGGCGGCGGGCTTGCGTACGTTCGCCGCGGCGGGGCGCTGCGGCTTTTCTGTCTTGCGGGTCACCATGGCGGACTCCGGATGGCTTCGGGCTCCCATGAGCGACGATCAAGCACCTGCCGGATCGACACGAGTAAGCAAGATCGGGTGGCGGGCACGGAGCGCTCTCTTGAAGCGTTGACGCCACCTCTCGTTCTTCTCGCCCGCACTCGCCCGTTGTGACAAAGGCTAGCGCTTGCAACCCAGCTGGGCTTTCACGCTGGCCATGCGGTCAGGAGGAACGGCGGCTGCCTGGGACGGGGATAGTTTTCCTTCGTCCTCGCGGATCATCGCAAAGCTGCCGTCGGGTTGGCGCATCCAGGCCAGGTAGCCGCAATAGAACGCAGCGCTTGCGTAGGTGGCGGTGTAGTCGGCCGTTGCGTACCAGCCTGGTGGCGCCCCAGGCGGGTGGTCGAACCAGCTGATGGCGATCACCTCGCGGCTGCTGACGGGTCCCGCTGCTGCGTTGAATGCGCGTCGCGCATCCTGCCATTGCGAGTGGGCCATCATGCCGCGCGTTGGTTCGGCCACCATCGCCAGCGCACTCTTGAAATCGTCTCGATCCTTGGCCTCCAGGTAGGCGAGCGTGCGCTTCCGGATGATCTCCTGGTCGGCCGGGCCGGGGTGCCAATCGTCGTTCTGTTGCGGCCGATTCGGGTCCGCTGATGCAGACGCGCCGCAGGTGACCTGCTGGACGATGGTGATCTGCGGCGTTGCTTCACCGTTTCCCGGGGCTACCGGCGCGGAAGTCGAAAATGTGTAGTGGCCCAGCGAGTAGGGCTGCTTGCCGCAGCGTTTCGCCGCCTCTGGCACCAGAAGCCGTTGGGCCGTTTCCACGTCTGTGCTGCCATCGAAGGTAGCGGTGAGCTCGTAGTGGCCAGGGGACGGCTGCTGCACCCGGACAGCTTGTCCGGTGCTGGCAAGCGCAAAGGCGGGCAGGGCGACCAGGACACCGAGGCAGAGACGGGCGAGCATGCGAGATCCTTTCGAACATGAGCCGGTGTGAACTGGCGCAGGCTAGCACTTTGGTGTGGGGTCGTTGTACGGACGGCCAAATCGGGAGGTATTGCGTACTTCAGTGTGCCGGACGACCTTGCCCGTGCGGCAATGGCGCGGTCGGTTGAGTTGATCGGGTCAGGGCCCCTTGTCGATGAGGTTTGGTTGGGCTGACGAGGGAAGGGGCAGGCCTGATAGGCGGGGCGGCGATGCGCGATCCGCTTGCTAGTTATCGCTATATCGACCGGAAGTAGTCGCATCCGGGACGTGCGACAATCATGCTATGCCAACCTCGCGGCCGCGCGTTTCTCCGACGCCCTTCTGGTACTACCTCGGTGCTGTTTATGCGCTTTACGGGGCCTACTTGCTTGGTCGGGTTGGGGGGCTGCTTTCGCCGTACCTGCCAGCAAGCCTCCCACTGCCTGCACTGATCCTGCTGGATCTCGTGGCTTTGCCTGCGCTGATCTTCGCGTGGCTATGGCGCGACCGGCCGCCGGTTGCTCTGGTCGGCGCCGTCGTCATCGTCACGGTCGGGATGCTTGCGGGCTTTTGGGGATTGGGTCCGACGGCGGTTGACGCCGCGTTCCATTCGTTGCTTCCGGGTAAGGCGATCGTGATGATCGGATCATCCGTGTTGATGGCCGGATATGAGGCGCGAGTCCTTTGGGAGGTGGTAAGCCTTCGCCGACGGACCAATTTCGATGTGGTCATTTCCCGGAAAACTGCGGTTGGGCCGGGTGACTCGTGGGTCGTGCGGAGATGGAAAAAGGCCTTGGCCGCCGAGCTGAGACTCTGGACCTACGGTCTTGTCCGTAAGGCTCCGGCTCTGAGTGAATTTCCGGGCGACCGCCACTTTAGTTACGGTTCTCAATCGGCGAACGCCAGTACCTGGATGGCGTGGGCCGTCATCAACCTGCTGCCTCTGCCGATCCTGCATCTGCTGATGGACAAGATCAGTCCCGGCGTTGCTTATGTCAGTTCGATCATGACCCTTCTCAGCGCGCTCTGGTGTCTCGCCGAGGCGCGTGCTTCGAGATTCCGACCTGTCTCGCTTGATTCGAAATCGCTCCACCTTCGCTACGGTCTCTCGGTGGAACGGACGATTGAGCTTTCCGGCATCCAGGTCGCGCGAAGCCTGAGCTGGAAGGATCTGGATGCGCGAGACGTCACTCGCTATGCCGGATTCGGTGGCGTGAACCTGCGCCTGGAGCTGCGTGGCGGCGAGGTGATTCACCTTGGTCTCGATGACCCCCGTGGATTTCTGGACGAGATGACTCGACTGAAGGCAACGCTGCGGACGTAGAAGGGTAATGAGCGAGGGGAGGCCATCCGGGTCGGAGCCCCTTGTGACAAGGTTTGTTCCGACGGATGCGGACGGAGCGGGCTCTGGCCTGGTCCCGCCCTTTCGGAGTGGGATCTGTCGATCGCACGGAGGGGCCACTGGCGGGAGTACTGGCGCATTTTCTTGCCAGCGACGGCCGATGATCGTCCGCCTCGCAGGGTGAGAAGTTCGTGCAACCCGTGAGGGGTTGGTGTGGCATCGACCTCTGCACGCTGGTGCCCCGTGGCGGTGGCCATGCGCCATGGACAGTCGCCCGGCGGCGCGCTAGAAAGGTCGCTTTCCGCCAGTCGTCGAGGAGTTCTCCATGCGTGCAGCGACATCCGTCCTCCTGGTCGCCGCGACTTTGGCGGCAGGCGCCGCACAGGCCGGTACGCCATCGGCCGCATCGCCTGCTGCAGCACCTCCGGTGGCTTTGGCGCCGCAAATTAATGCGGCTGATTTTGCGACGTTCGACAAGACGCTCAGCTCCGATGCGTTCGGCGGCCGTAAGCCGGGCACCGTGGGCGAGCAGCGCACCACGGCCTGGCTGGTGGATCGGTTCAAGCGCATGGGGCTCAAGCCCGGCAACCACGGCTCGTGGTTCCAGACCGTGCCGGCCGACTCGATCACGCTGCTCAACCCCGACGTGAAACTGCACATCACGGCGCACGGCAAGGACACCGCCTTCGCCTATCGCACCGACATGATGGTGCAGACGCTGCAGGCGAAGCCGCTGATCGACCTGAAGCATTCGCCGGTGGTGTTCCTGGGCTACGGCGTGGAAGCGCCCAACTGGCACTGGAACGACTACAAGGGCGTCGACGTGAAGGGCAAGACGGTGATCGTGCTGGTCAACGATCCTGGCTTTGCCAGCGGCGATCCCAAGCTGTTCAACGGCCGCGCTATGACCTACTACGGCCGCTGGATGTACAAGTACGCCGAGGCGGCGCTGAAGGGGGCCGCGGCCTGCTTCATCGTGCACACCAGCGACGCGGCGGCGGGTTATCCGTTCAGCGTGCTGCAGAACAGCGGCAGCGGTCCGCAGCTGAGCCTGCCCACCCGCGTCGACCCGGCCCCTCGGCTCCCGGTGGCCGGCTGGCTCACGCACGAGGCGGCCACGCGGCTGTTCGCCGCGGCGGGCTTCGATTTCGACAAACTGGCGACAGCGGCGGGCAAGCCCGGCTTCAAGCCCGTCCCGCTGAATGCCACCGCTTCGGTGACGCTGCACGACAAGATCGGCCACATCGAATCGCACAACGTGCTGGCGATGGTGAAGGGCAGCACCAAGCCGAACGAGGCGGTGATCTACACCGCCCACTGGGATCACCTCGGTACCGACCCCAGCCTCAAGGGCCATCAGGTCTACAGCGGCGCGATCGACAATGGCACCGGCCTGAGCATGCTGCTGGAGCTGGCCGACGCCTTCGCGCACCAGAAGACCCCTCCGCAGCGCAGCGTGCTGTTCTTCATGCCCACGCTGGAGGAATCGGGCCTGCTCGGCTCGCAGTACTACGCCGCCCGGCCGGTGTTCCGGCTGGACAAGACGGTGGCCGACATCGCCGTGGACGCGCTGCCGATCATTGGCCGCGCGCACGACATGACGGTGATCGGCAAGGGCCAGTCGCAGCTGGAGGACATGCTGGCCGGCGTGCTGAAGACCCAGGGGCGGGTGATCTCGCCCGAGACCACACCGGAGAACGGCTTCTACTTCCGCTCCGATCATTTCAACTTCGCCAAGGCCGGCGTGCCGGCGATGCTGGCCAGCTCCGGCCTGGACCTGCTCGACGGCGGCAAGGCCGCGGGCGAGAAGGCCGCCGAGGATTACACCGCGCACCGCTACCACACGACTAACGACGTGTTCAATCCGAACTGGGACTACTCGGGCATCCTCGAAGACACCCAGGCGCTCTACGACCTCGGTCGCGAACTGAGCCGCACCGGCGTGTGGCCGCAGTGGTACTCCGACAGTCCGTTCCGCGCGGCGCGCAGGAAGATGATGGCGCCGGCGGCGAAGGGGAAGCCGGGCGGTTGAGCCGAAGGAGGGGATGTGTTCGCCTTTCCGCGCGAGGGCCTGAGGCTGATCTCATAAGGCTGGCGCGCAGGTTGGCGATACCGATGCCGGCAGAGGGGTGCGCTCTGGTGCCACCCGACGGCGCCCCCCCGGCAGGAGAACAAAGGCCCGGCAATGCCAGGCCTTTCCGTCTCAACGCTGCATTGCCGGCTGCGGCGCCTGCACATCTGCCGTCTGCATCAACGGGGAGGGCGCCTGCACGGCCCATCCCGGCGACTGGAACTGCGTCCAGTCCGTACTGCTCTGCGCAAGCGGTGTGTTGACACCGGCGAGCACATCTACATCGGCCAGTCGTCGCAACGGGGAGCGCAGATCGCCTTGCACCGCGATCGCCCGGGTGGCGTCATCGCTCAGCACCACATGATCGATCCGCTCCAGCCCCTCGCGCCTTGCCGCCAAAGCCAGCACGCCAGAAAGGTTGTAGCTCTGGAAGTTCGTCGCACGGCCCTGGGCCTGGTCGAGCTTCCCGACACAGGCGAGCGATTGCTTGAACAGGGGATAGCCCGGATGTTGCGGGTTGTCCATGGCTATCGCCTGCAAGGCGGATTCTTGCAGGCTGATGTGCCGGATGGCCTCGTGCTGAAGTGCCTGATTGGTCCCGGTGCCGGCGATGCCATCGTCCAGCAAACTGTGGTCCCTCTGGAACGCTTTGACCGCGCTGAGTGTTGCCGGGCCGAAGTCACCGTCCGGGTGCAACGGCCTGCCATGATCGTCGGCATATCCCAGCTGTCGGAGTTCGATCTGTAGCTGCTCTATTCCTTTGCCGTGGCCACCTTCGCGCATAGTGTCGCCAACCCCCAGCGTGGCGAGCCGATCCAGGTCGATGGTTCCATCTTTCACATTCTTTACAAGCTCCGGGGTGATCGTGCCCTTCCAGAGGTTCGACTGTGCCACGCGCGCATCTGAACCGTTGGACCCCCCATTGATGCTGATACCTGCCTTCCTGGCGTCCTCGCGATACTTTCAGGGACCTTGAGCTTCCAGTAGGCGATGGCAAGTTCCGCCGCCATTTCCGGCTCAGCGGCTTGGTCGGGGTTGTCAACAAGATTGACGCCAAACTTCTCGCCAAAAGTGGCGTAGTTGTACCGGCCGGTGAACTGAAAGTAGCCGCGACCGTGATACCTGTAACCGTCGCCAGTTGTGCTGTTGCCTAAGTCACTACGTCCCTCGTAGAGCACTTTGGCGACTTCTTTTGGGTCGTGGCTGTCGACGGCGGCTTGGATCTCTTCGCGCGTGTAGCGCTCGATTGAACTCGGTGACGCGTGTATGACTGCATCGGCGGACGAGTATCCAAGGCCTTCGTGCATGGTGTGGAAATTTTTTGTTTCGACCGACGCATTTCCCAGAATGTTGGCGAGCTCAGAGGGCGAGTCGATTCCCGACTCGATGCAGCGCTTGAACAGCAAGGCCGAACTCTCGTTGAAACGTGGCATGGCGAACTCCTTTCACCTGTTACTCGCTCTATTTGGCCAGCTTGTTGAGAATGTCGGCCATGGCATCCGGATCGACCGATGACATGGGCGTCCAACCGAAGTTTTTCGGGTAGCTGGCACTCACATCGGTGACGCTCACGTCGTTGACGTCGGCACCGTCCCCAACGTTGGTTGCCGTGGCGCGGCGCAGATACCACGCGGCTTTCTTCTGCGACCATGCGAAGTAGAAAGTACTGTTGCCCCTGGCCTTCTGATTGATGAATACGATGCTTGCAGGCGACACCTTGAGGTAGTCATTCAACGACATGGCTGGTGCGTGGCGTTCCACATCGTTGTAGGTACAGTCGACCGCTTTCTTGCTGTGGTCAACCTTCACGAGCTTGCCGCGCTCTCTCCGCAACACCAGCAGATCACAGGGGTTGTGGTCGAAGTCGAGGTCGCTCATTTCGCTGGCGGGATGGCGAACCACGATAACCGCCGCCCAGGAGCCGTCCCTGTAGAGATCGGCTGCCTTGTAGGCCAGCAACGTGTCGGTCGGTGCGACGAGGGCGCGCACATCGGCGGGCACGATTACCGGCTTCGTTCCGGCGGGTGCGGCCGTGCATCCGAGGGTCACCACGCTCACTACGTACCCGATAAGAAGCTTGGCGAGGAGTGTGGGTTTTCGGCGTCGGCGAAAAGGATCGCGCGTGCGAGCGGAAAGCATCAAAACTCCTTGACGATGTGGTACGAGACATTCCCTGTGCGAAGAGGCTAGCAGCGATCAGTAACCGAAAAAGCGGATCCGACCTGCGATTCACGTAGGGGAGTTCTTTCTCGGATCATGTGCCCACTTGCGGCTCAGACGGCTGGCGTGGGGTGGGCGGTCTTTGTCGCGGAACGAAAGCAGAGGGCGACGCAGAGGTCAGAGTGCACTGTCCTTCGACCGCTGAGCCGTCAAGGTGGCGAAGTTCGGACTTGATTCCTAGACCTGATCGCGCAGTGCTTGGCTAAGCAGTGCGTCGTACAGCTCCAGGCGAAAGCGCAGGCTCAACTGCAGCATGCTTGCCCAGTAGCAGAGCATCAGGAAGGCGATGAGCAGGATTTGCGGCCAGCCCAACTGGAGGGGCCAATGAAGGTCCTTGAGCTGCAGAAACAACCCTGCGATGAGAGGAAGGGCTCCCAGTTTCTCGACTCCTCCGGTCAGGAGCGGAAGCTTGGTTCGCATCCGCTCCAACCGGTGGGCGCAGTAGGTACTCAGAAGCTCCAATCGCCCTCTGGGGAAGCCCTTTAGCCATTCAATGAGCTCGAGGTAGTGGGGCAGGTCGAAGTCCAGCGTTTCGGCATACTGCTGACGCTCTTTGGACGGTCGCAGGTTCAGGGACGGAAGCTCGGCGATCCACGCGATTGCAACGGCGATCACCTCCACGGCGAGCAGCACCCAAGTCGCGATCAGAGCCGTGATGCTGGCGGGGAACATCTTCCCAAGGAGGAGCCCGGCTAGCCCTGCCGCGATGCCGATCCCTGTGCCCCAGATGGTACGGCGTGTGGAAAACACCTGGTACGAGGAATGCTCCGGTATCTCCTCAATGCGCCTTTCCAATGCGATGAAAGTGAGCTGTTCCGTTTCCATGCGCGAGAGCGCTCCTTGCTTGTCGTACGAGGTCCGTGGCTCGCGCTAGCCGCCAACGCGCGCCAGGTAGGTGCTTGCTTCCAACTGGCAGGCGTCTTCAATCGCGCCAGGCAGGGCGAAGAGGCGGGGCCTGTCCCTGAAGCTGAAGACGCGATAGAGCTGATAGCGCTCGGCGTCAGCCCTGGATCGTGCCAGTTCGTTGCGGCTGACGTAGAACGGCGTCAGCTCGCCGAAACCGGTCGTCTTGACCTCGATCAGCCGCTCGCGGCCGTCTTCTTCGAACGACAGCACGTCGAAACCGAGGCCGTCGCCTCGTGTCGCAGCGACGTGCTCAACGCGCATGCTGAGCACCTTCTTGCCAGCGGCGTGCAGGCGGCGCGCTTCCAGTTCCAGAACGAACAGTTCGCCGGCGCGCCCGAGCGAGCGGTTGCGTGCTTCCTGGGCGAGGTAATCCCGTTTGGCGGGCGAGAAGCTGGGCGCGTAGTTCGCTGGGGCTTCACGAATGCGCGAGGGTCTGGGCGTCGGCACCCAGACGGATGCTTCGTCGGCAATGGCGATGGCGGCTGCGGGGCGTAGCACGGCCGCCTGCGCGGCGTCCTGTAGATCGGGACGTAGCTGGACTTGCGCTTCAACCACATCCAGCAACATGTGCTGGTAGTTGCCGCGCGGTTTATAGCCAGGGATGTAGGGGTAGTCGAGTTCCAGCATCACCGCACTGATGTTGCAGTGCTTGAACTCGATGGATGGACGGCTGCGCCCCTTGAGCTTGTGCATCAAGCCTTTGGCGTGCTCGGTCTTGTTGTAACGCTGGCCGTTGAGTTGAAGCGTCAACATCGCGAGGTAGTCGGCCACGCAGGCTTCCACCTCCAGCCGAGACCATTCCTCTCCTGTTGCCACGTGCGCCCCCTGATCAGACCGGCCAAGCGTAGCCAATTTCACCGCCAGCGTGCGCTTTGATATTGCGGCCAGGCTTGGCAGGGGCGCGTGAGTAGGCGGAGGTAACAGGGAGCGATCTATGGCCTCCGCCTCCCCCGTTCAGGGCATGTCCCAGGTGGCAGGGATGACCCGGCAGCTAGTGCCCTGTCGCGCGCTCGCGATGCCGGCAGCGCGGATGCCACCAGTGGGACGCTGAGGTTCACCGACGGGCCGTACGTGCGCCCCCCCCCGGTTCCTCGGCGGGTTCACCGTGATCGACGTGGCCGATGAGCAGGCGGCAAGACATTGGGCCGGCAAAGTGGCTGAAGCCTGCGGCTGGCCGCAGGAGGTCCGCCGGTTCAAGCCGTGAGTCCGGGGCGAACGGAAGTGGGTGGCAAGCATCCTCGAAGAGTTGATATCGCTCCCCGTTTTTGATGCTCGGATACTCAGGGGCGACCGTCATGGTGCTTGCAGATAACGACGGACTCGCATGAGAGTCGAAATCGCCGGTCGCCCGCTGGCAGACTGCACGGCACCCAACAAGGATGAACCCATGGACATGCAAAAGCGGATCAGCTTCCGGGTGCTGGCTGCGGTCGTCTGCCTGTTAGTCGGCTGTAGCAAACGTGTCGGTGAAGCACCCATTGCTCACGCTTCGTACCAGCCGTTGAGCTTGGCGCTTGTTTGCGATCGATCGACTCCCGCTCCGCTCAGGACAGAGCTCCCGGTGCGCGGCGCCGCGGGTGTCTCTGGAAACGACTGTGTGGAGCGCGAGGCGCGTGGTGCCGATGCATTACAGGTTACGCAGATCGACATTGAGCGAAATGCGGCGTTCGAGGAACCGGTTTACGAACTCAAGATTAGGATCGATCCGAAGAGCCAGACGCGACTTGATGCGAGCATGCGCAGGGCCATGGACGCCCATCGGGCACTGGCATTTCTGGTGAACGGGAGCGTGGTTTTCCAGACCCTTGTGATGGGGCTGCCGAAAGACGGAGTGATCTCGCTCGGAGGCTTCAGCAGCAAGCAGGAGGCTGAGGCAGCTGCGGCACCTTTCAAGGCGCCTCCGTCGAGGCAATAGGCAGCAACGGGACCATATCTACGTTTCCGGGGCCTGGAAGCGCCTGGCGAGTTGTCCGCCTCGGCGCCACCGGTCCCGTCAATTGTCGACCCTCCGGCCTGGCGCCATCCCCTCCGGCGCACGTTGACGCTCTCTGCCCGGTGACGTACACACGAGGACGTTGTGTCCATCGCCGCCTCGCGATTTCCTGCGCCCGGCGTGCGTGTTTGCCATCACCAGTTACAGGGGGTCTCCGGTGAAACTGCCGTCCGTTCGTCAGGGCATCCGGGCGCTTGCCCTGGTCGCAGGGTGTGTCGTGTCCATGGTGTGCGCCGCGCAGGCGTCGACGCCCGACGCGCCGAAGGACAGCCCTTATCCGGGGATGTTGGCGATCACGATGGATCTGCGCGATGCGCCGCGCCGCATCTACCGCATGCACGAGACGATTCCGGTGACGCCGGGTCCGTTGACGCTGTACTACCCGAAGTGGCCGTTGCCCGACCACGCCCCGGATGGCGGCATCGCGAACATCGCGGGGCTGATCGTCACGGCGAACGGCAAGCAACTGCCGTGGCGGCGCGACGTGGTGGACATGTACACGTTCCATCTGGACGTGCCGCAGGGCGCCGATCGCATCGAGCTGTCGTTCCAGTACCTCTCGCCAGGGCCGGGTGTCTGGTACGGCTACGAGGTGTGGTCCACGCCGCATCTGGCCGACCTGGATCCGACCCAGGTGGCGTTCTATCCCGGCGGCTACTACGCGCGGGCCATCCCGATCCGGCCCACCGTGGTGCTGCCGTCCGGCTGGCAGTTCGCCTCGGCGATGGAGGTGGCGAGCCGCTCGGGCGATACGGTGCATTTCAAGCCGATGAGCTTCAACAACTTCATCGACTCGCCGCTGATCGCGGGCGAGTACTTCCGGCGCGTGGACCTGTCGCCGGGCGACAAGGTGCCGGTGCACCTGAACATCGTGGGCGACAGCGCGATGTCGGTGCAGATCAGCGACGCGCAGGTGGCCGCGTACCGCCGCATGGTGAAGCAGCTTTACGCGCTGTTCCACGCGCACCATTACGACCACTACGACCTGTTGCTGACGGTCTCCGATCACGTGGCGGGGACCGGACTGGAGCATCACCAGTCGAGTTTCGAGATGACGGGCGCGGACTTCCTTACCGACCCCGACGCGTTCATCGCCTCGGCCACGCTGATCCCGCACGAGTTCACGCACTCGTGGAACGGCAAGTTCCGCCGTCCGGCCGACATGTGGACGCCGGCGTTCAACACGCCGCAGCCCGCCGACATGGTGTGGTCGTACGAAGGCCTGACCGAGTACTGGTCGGCCGTGCTGGCGGTGCGTTCGGGCCTGCTGACACCGGCGCAGTTCCGCGATTCGCTGGCCTCGGTCGCGGCGAAGATGGCCCACCGCACCGGACGTGCCTGGCGCCCGCTGCAGGACACTGCGACCAGCGCGCAGCTGCTGTATTTCAACGGTGATTACTGGGGCAACTATCGCCGCGGCACGGATTTCTATCCGGAAGGCGAGCTGCTGTGGCTGGACGTCGATACCAGGATTCGCCAGCTCAGCCACAACCGCCGTTCGCTGGACGACTTCGCCAGGCTGTTCTACAGCATGGACAACGGCAGTTACGTCACCCGCACCTACACGTTCGACGACCTGGTGGGGGCACTGAACCAGGTGCAGCCGTTCGACTGGGCCGGCTTCCTGCGCCAGCGGCTGGACGCTACCGGCCAGGCGCTTCCGGAGCACGGTATCGAGCGGGGCGGCTGGAAGCTGGTGTACACCGATACGCCCTCCGATTACGACCAGGCCGTGTCGAAGGCGGAGCACCGCGTCGATCTGGCCTATTCGATCGGCGCGACGATGTCCGACGAGGGGGAGGTGAGCGACGTGCAATGGGACGGCCCGGCCTACGCGGCGGGCCTGGTGCCGGGCATGAAGATCGTCGCCGTCGACGGCGAGCATTTCACCGGCGATGCGCTCAAGGACGCCATCCGGCGGGCGAAGGGCGGCCACGCACCGATCACGCTCACGGTCTCGTATCTCGACACCTATCGCACGCTCGCGATCAATTACTACGACGGGCTGAAGTACCCGCATCTGGTGCGCGATGGCAGCACGCCCGATTACCTCAGTGATATTGCGAAGGCGGCAAGAGGCTGAGATGACGGCACGGGCTGGCGGGGCAGCGAGAACCGCCCGGCGGGGCCGGGCACGGAAGGTCCGGGGGTACGCGGCCATGGGACGCATCGCCCGTGCGGGTTCAGCGGGCACGCAATGTGGGGCCGGCTGGGGGCTGTTCTCGGCGGTAGTTGACCGCGATCAAGGGGCACGCGGACCACGGCTGCCATGCTTCGCCCACCTTCAGGAGGGCATGCGCATGAAATCCAACGTCGGATCCGTGGACAAGTGGCTTCGTATCGCAGTCGGTCTGCTGCTGATCGTGTGGGCGGTTGCCGGTGGCCCGGTGTGGGCGTGGATCGGGGTGGTGCCGCTGGCCACGGGGCTGTTCAATTTCTGCCCGCTGTACAGCCTTATTGGCGTCAATACCTGCAAGCGCTGAACCGGGTGGAGGGTCATCAGGGAGCCCGCTGCACCTTATATTCGCCGGCTGCGATGGCCTCCCGGCTGAAGTGGCGAGCCCCCAGCTCGGCCACAGAGGGCGCGGGTGCCCTTCGACATTGCGCTAGGGGCGGATCAATGCGTCTCCCGGCGCCCGCAGCCACGCCGGCGCAAACCGCGGCCGGCGATGCACCTTGCCGATGAAGCGGTAGCCGATGGTGTGCACGGTGGCGATGTAGCGCGGATGCAGTGCTGAGTCGCCCAGGGCCTGGCGCAATTGCGAGATCGCATGGGCGAGCACGCCAGGAGTGACATGGCGATGGCCCCAGGCGGTATCGAGCAGGGTCGTCTTGTCGACCACGTCGCCGGCCTGTTCCAGCAGTGTCAGCAGCACCGCATAGGCCTTGGGTTCCAGGGGGCGGTCCCGGCCGGCGCGCTCCAGTCGGTGCGCGTGGGGATCGACGATGATGTCGTCGCACTGGTAGAACCAGTGCTCGTCCAGTTCGGAGCGCGGCATGACGGTGCCTCTCGGAGACTGACCCTGCCGGCGCAGTTTGCGCCCGTCAGCGCTAGCGAGTCGTCTGCCAGAGGTCATTTTTTTCCCGACGGTCAGCGTCCAGTCCGGGTTGGGAGCATGGAAGTCCGCCAGGACAGGATCACTCCCGCGTATCGCAGCAGCGCTGCCGGCAACGATTGCACGGGTAACGAATGGCAGGGTCGCACGAGGAGCCTGCCGAAAGTCACCCCCCGAATCCACGCAGATTCCTCATGGATTCCTCAGGTAAACGCCGCGGCAGCGGCCCAGAATTTCCCCGACGGGCATCGGCGCTCGTCGGGAGGCTCCCATGAAGCACACCATCGTTGCTGCAATCGTGACTTTCGGCTTTGCATGCGTCCCCAGCATCAGTGCCGCCCAGGACCAGACCACCGAGCTGCAGGATGTCACCGTGACCGGCTTGCCGGCCCCGTACGGGGTCTACGTCGTCGATTTCGACACGGGCTACGGACTGAAGGCCCTCGTCGGCCACACCCATCGGCAGTACATGCACGCGCAGCGGGCGGCCGCGGCCGCCGAGGCGATGCGGAAGCGGGGGCTTGCCATGAGCCCCTATGTCACTGTCGCCATCGACAACTCCGGTTCCGGCCTGGCAAAGCAGATCCAGTTGATGGACGCCGGATGGAACACGGTCGCCATCGTGAACGTGTACTGCAAGGGAGGCGATCCATCACGGGGTCGCCGCTGCAAGCTGGTCTCCGTGCCGGTATCGGGCAGTGCACCGGGGCCGCGTATGGCGTCGACGTTGTCGGTCGCCGCCGTTGACGAAGGTGGGTGAGCAACCCGGCAGGGGTCAGGGTGCACGTTCCGGAAAGTCGCCCCTGGCTCCTGCTTCCCGGCCGCTCGTCTGCCTTGCCGTCACTAGCCGTTGGAGCGCGTCACTCCGGTGAGTGCCGCGCCATCCGCATGGCCTGCTCCACCGCTTTGACCACCGCCTCGGGCTGATCGATCTGGATGTCATGGGAGGTATCCGGCACATGCACCAGCGTGCCGCGGGAAGAGGTGGCGACGATCTGCGCCTGCGTGCGGGCCCGGGCCTCTTCCAGCCCCTTGCGGTCGCGGGGCAGGGCGTCGGCGTAGGTATTGGCGGCGGACAGCACGATCAGGGGCATCGAGCCGTGCGTCTCGCGTGCCGACACCGGTTGCCTGAACACCCGGACGTTGTCCTGCAGCACCGACAGCACGGTGCGCCAGAACGCCGGCCTGGACTTGAGGGACAGGTTCACCGCGTTGAGCCGGGCACTGGCATGTGGGTCGGGTCCGCCGAGGCAGTGGCTCAGCTCCGGATCGCTGGACGGCAGTTCGTGTTTCTCCGCAGCCGCCTCGCAGTGGTGGAGGAAGGCGAACCGCTGCGCCGAGAGGGTGTCCTCGTCCTTCTGCCAGGCGGGAGCGAACCGGCCGATGTCCTGTGCGGGCGGGTCGACGAGGATCATCGCGTCCACGTCGGACGGATACTTGCCCGCATACCTCCGGGCGATGTTGCTGCCCAGCGAGTGCCCCACCAGCACCAGCGGCTTGCTGAGGCCGGCGTGCCGGATCAGCGCGTGCAGGTCCGCCACGTCGGCATCGAGGTCACGCGGCATCGGTCCCTCGCTGCTGAAACCGAAGCCCGCCCGGTCGTACGCGCAGACGCGGGTGCGGGCCGCCAGCAGCGGCTGCACCCTGAACCAGGTGGAGGAGTCGGCGATGGCCCCGGCCTCCAGTAACACCGTCTGCGGGCCGCTGCCCGAGCAGCGCAGGTTGAGCTGACGGCCATGGCCGAGGTCGACCCGTTTTGCGGGCTGGGCATAGGTATCCGGCACGCGCTGCGACATGGTCGTGGCGCTCGCGTCGTTGGCCTGGGCGTGGCCCAGCATCGCGACCAGCAGCAGGGCCGGGCCCGCTTTCAGGCAAGTCCTGTTCAAGGCGCATCTCCCGTCGATGGCCCGGCCAAGGCGCCGGGCCGGCACCTTCATCGACTGGCGCCCCTGCAGGAAGTTCAGGATACGCAAGCCAGGAGCCGGGAGCGACGATGACCGTTCCGCATCCCCGGGACCCGGGACTGTGACCCGTCCGCACGGCCCTGCGCTGGCGGCGCGCTGACGTCATCGACGCGCAACGGGAGGTACCTGCACGGGTAGGCCACCATCACACCCGGATCGGGTCCGGGCCGCCCGGCCATGCATCCTCCCCGGGGCACCGGCTGGCGGCCGGGCATACGATGGTGCTCCTTGCGCAATCGCGCCACGGGACGTCCCGGGCCATCGTGGCGCCGCGAATCGCGCCACCGTGCAGTCGATCCCCGGCACGCAAGCGCCGTTTCCAGCGCATGACCTGATCGTCCGAAGCGAGCCTGCGGCCCCGGCCGCGACGTCCGTGGGCCCGATCCGGGGCCCGCTTTCGCGGTGCACCCGCACCCATCGCCGCGCCGGAACCGCACCGGACGGAGGGGCTGTGGGCAGGCGGGAACCCCAGCGGTCGGCATCCATTTCAGGGGACAGATGCCTGGTCGGAGCCGGGTGCGGGTATCCCTGCGCGCGGCTTCCGCAAGTGGGTGCAGGGGGTATTTGCGGCCCAACTTCGCGAAGCGTGCGCGTCATCACGGTCCTTTCACATTGCTCTGTGAGGTGGCTAACAATTGACCAAGACGCTTCTGCGTAACGTGCCACCTCAGATCGACCCCGGATCTAGCCACACCCCACAAACCCACATTCCCCATCCCCCCGTGTGACAGACGAAGGCATGTCGTAGGCGTCCGCGGAAGCGACAAGTTTTGGAGTCCTCAATGAACTTTCCCCGCAACAAGAAGGCGGGGCGTGCATCGTACGCCCTCGTTTCGGCCCCGGCCGCGTCCAGCGACCGCCGTCCCCTCGGCCAGCCGTCCAAATATCTGCGCGGCGTGGGCGCCGGTACCTGCGCCATGCTCTTCGCGCTGCTGGCAACCACCGCGTCCTCGAGCGCTTTCGCGGCGACGGCACCGGCGGTGACTGCCGCCCATCCGCGCATGATCCTCGATACGTCGACCCTTTCCGCCCTGCGCCAGAACGCTGCCGCCAACACGCCCGAGTGGCAGATGCTGAAGTCGGTCTGCGATTCGTACATCGGCGGCACGGTGAACTACCCGACGGGCAATGCCTATCCGAACCTGCCCAACATCGGTTCGGGTTACCAGGGCGAGTCCTACCTGCCGGCCCTGATGTCCGAGGCGCTGTGCTACCAGACCCTGAAGACCAGCAATCCGACCGCGGCCGCCACCTACGGCGCCAAGGCGGTCGACATCCTGATGAAGATGGCCACGCCGTACTCCACCGCCAGCGGCAACCAGGGCTGGAACCCGAACAGCGACGACGGCTATGCCATGCGCAACTACGGCGTGGGCTACGGTCTGGGCTACGACTGGCTGTACGACCTGCTGACCCCGGCGCAGCGGACCCAGGTCTACACCACGGCCAATGCGTGGGTGACCTCGTTCGAAACGCAGACGTTCGAATACAACCACCCGCAGAGCAACTATTTCGCGGGCTATTTCCACGCCAAGGCGGCCATCGCACTGGGCACCTACGGCGACAACCCCAGCGCGCCGACGCAGTGGAACGACTGGTACACCCACCAGTTCGCCCAACGGGTGCAGCCGTACTACGCGCAGCACCTGACCGGCGGTGGCTGGCCGGAAGGTTTTGCCAACTACGCGCCGCTGGGCATCCTCAACATGAGCCTGCCGGCACGTGAAGTGATGACGGCCACCGGCACGGACATCGTCCACGCCTCGGCCGCGCCCTTCAGTTTCCCGACGGACAACGCCGACTACCTGATCCACTTCACCTGGCCGTCGCGCGCCTACTTCGACGACCGCGACATGAACCATGCGGACGGCTCGCCGATGGGTATCGGCATGCCGGGTACCACCCAGGTCGGCCTGGCGGAAGTGGTGCTGGGCGAGGCCGGCTTCTGGAAATCGCCCAAGGTGGGCGTGCTCCACCAGTACGTCAACGAGATCAGCGCGGCCACCAATGGCTTCAACTCCTCCGCGCCCTGGCTGCTGTTCCTGGAGACCAACCCCGCCGCGCCGAGCACGTCGCTCGACTCCCTGCCGGTGTCCTACTTCGCCCAGGGCATGAACGCCGTGTCGGCGCGCTCCGACTGGAGCACCGCTGCCAGCTGGATGTCGTTTCGCGCCGGCCCGTACACCAATGCCCCTTCGCAGGGTGAGCAGTATTTCGACCAGGGCAGCGTGGCGCTGACGCGCGGCAACACCCCGCTGCTGGTGAATGCGGGCGGCTGGATGGTGCATGGGTCCACCGGCAGCGCGGACGAGGACAAGATCTACAACGACAACTACGGCAGCGCCGACGGCACGCTCTACATGGGCAACCGCGAGCTCTACAACATCTTCTACGTCTTCAACAAAAGCAGCGGCAAGATCGTCGAGCCCGGCGGCCAGATCGCGGCGACCACCGAGGACAACCAGGTCCGCACGCATGTGGCCGCCTACGAGGATGGCGGCGAGTACGTCTACACCCGCGCCGAACACATCGAGGACATGTACCGCAAGTTCTCCGCCGGTCCGGCGGTGGCGGTCTGGTCGCGCGAGGTGGTCTACCTGCGGCCGAACCGGTTCGTCGTCCATGACCGGACCACGGCCGGCAGCAGCGCCTACGACCAGTACCTGGCCTGGCACTTCCCGGCCAGCCCGACCCAGGGCACGGCGCCCGCCGGCGAGACCCGGCTGGACGTGACCTACAACGGGACCTACGCCGGTGCCATGACCACGGTGCTGCCCGCCAACGCGGCCACGACCACCACGGGCCTGTATCCGGGCAGCAATCCGGTGAAGGTGTGGCAGGTGCAGGAGCGCGCGCCGACGTCGGCCCTCAGCCAGCAGTGGTTGAACGTGTTCGATACCTCGTCGTCGGCGGCGGGCGTGGCGACCGCCAGCCCGGTCACCGTCAACGCCGGCAACATCGTGGGCGTGTACCTCGCCGCAAGCAACGGCAACGACGTCGTCATCAACAGCGCCGGCGCCGCCGGCACGCCGATGAGCGGCACCATCAGCTACACCGTGCCCGCCAGTGCGGCCAGCCACGTGATCACCGAGCTGGTTCCCCAGACCGGTTATTCGGTGACGGTGGCCAACGTCAACGGGCAGCAGCAGGTAAGCGTCACGGCCGGTGGCACCTTCATGGCCAGCGCCAAGGGCGTGCTTGCCTTCGACGTGAGCGGTGGCGGCACCGTGACGCCATCTGCGACGCTGGCTCCGGCTCCGGCTCCGGCTCCGGCTCCGGCTCCGGCCCCGGCTCCGGCTCCGGCCCCCGCCCCGGCTCCCGCCCCGGCTCCCGCCCCGGCTCCCGCTCCGGCTCCCGCTCCCGCTCCCGCCCCGGCACCGGCACCGGCACCGGCACCGGCACCGGCTCCGGCTCCGGCTCCGGCTCCGGCTCCCGCTCCGGCTCCGGCTCCCGCTCCCGCCCCGGCCCCGGCCCCGGCCCCGGCCCCGGCCCCGGCCCCGGCACCGGCACCGGCACCGGCACCCGCTCCCGCCCCGGCCGGTCAGCTGCAGAACGACGTGGCCGTGGCCGGGCTGAACATCGCCAAGGGCCAGAACCTGCAATTCACCATGGTCGTTCCCAGCGGCGTGACCTATGCGGAGGTCCTGACCGTGAATGGCACGGGTAACGCCGATCTCTACGTCAAGTATGGTTCGGCGCCGACCTTGAAGAAGTTCGACTGCCGTTCGGCCCATACCGGCAACCACGAGCTGTGTACCTGGAGCAGCCCGAAGGCCGGCACGTACTACATCCTGGTGCACGCCAGGGCGGCCGTCACAGGCCTGACCATCCGGGCCCAGTGGTTGCCGTAACGGAGGTCGGGGTCGGGAGGCGGGAACGGGTTTCATCGGGCCTTTCGGACCGTCGCCTCCGCCCATGTTTCGCCAAGACGAGGCCCGGCATTGCCGGGCCTCGTGCGTTTATCGCAACGGCTATGCCGGTTGCGTGTCTGCAGACTGCGCGAGTGATCGGCCGGCGTCCTTCCGCATGCCAGTGCCCACGGCCGCGACCTCAGCGGGTGCGGGATGGGCGCGCCGCGGCCTGCCTTTTTCCGCCGAGTTCCGCCAGCGCCCGCTCCGCCACGGTACGGCGCAGTTGCCCGAGCGCCGGCGATGCCCCGTCGCCCCCGTGCAGGCAGACATCCACTTCGGGCAGCGGTGGCAGCCCATGGCGACCGTCCAGGCGGGAGAGGCCGGGCGGAATGCCGGCGCTCGTGCGCAGGGTGATGCCGAGCCCGGCGGCCACGCCGGCCCACAGGCTCTGAAGGCTGCCGGTGACGAAGGCTGGTCGCCAGGCGATGCCGGCCTTGTCCAGCGCCGCGGTGCCGGCCTGGCGGAAGAAGCACGGCGGGCGGTAGAGCGCCAGGTCGATCGCCGGGCCGGAGCGCAGGCGCCCGATCGCATCCGCGGCACCCACCCAGGTCATCGGCAACGTTGCGAGCCGTTCGGCGTCGGCGCGCCGCGCGTGGCCCATCGCCAGCACCAGATCCAGCTCGCCGCGATCCAGTCGCTCCAGCAGCGCGCCGTTGCGATCGACCTCCACGTCCACCCGCACCGCGGGATGAAACTGCTTGAAGCGCCCCAGCGCCGCCGGCAGCCAGGATTCGGCGAAATCTCCCGGCAGACCGAAGCGCACGGTGCCGTCGATGGCGGCGCCCTGCACGGTGTGCACCGCCTCGTCGTTGAGCGCCAGGATGCGCAGCGCATACGCGTGTACGCGGTCGCCCGCCTCGGTCAGCACTACCTTGCGGCCCTGCTTGCGGAACAGCGGCTGGCCCAGTTGCGCCTCCAGCTTGCGCATCTGCTGGCTCACCGCCGACTGCGAGCGGCCCACCCGCTCGGCGGCACGGGCGAGGCTGCCCAGGCGAAGGATCGCGGCCAGGGTGCGCAGGGCATCCATGTCCAGGTTGGGTTGCTGCATGGTGAAGCATTTCCGATGGATTGCCGTCGAATTATTCCATTTTATGAATGGTATGGCAGCCCTAGGATGCGTAGTGCCCGGCGCGTGACGTCGGTGGCTCCCCTCCATCGAATGCTCCCCCTTCATCGAAAGGAGACTCCCCATGCGTACATCTCCCGCACGCCGCTTCTTCGCCGCCGCCGGCCTGGTCGCGGGCCTCGCCGCGGCCACCGGTGCACCGGCTGGTGACGCTCCCGCGGGTTTCCCGCTGGCCGGTACCTGGACCCTGGTGGCTGCCGACGCGTTGCACCCGGACGGCACGCGATCCAGCGACTACGGCGCCGCTCCCAAGGGGCTGCTGATGGTCGACCGGCAGGGCCGCTACTCGCTGCAGATCTTCCGCGCCGAGCGCCCGCATTTCGCCAACGGCGACAAGGCCCACGGCAGCCTCGTCGAATACCAGGGCGCGGTAAAAGGCTCGAGCACGCATTACGGCACCCTGGAGCTCGACGCGAAGCGCCACCTGCTGGTGTTCCACATCGACGGCGCCTCGTTCCCCAACTGGGAGGGCCAGCAGCAGCGCCGCACCTTCGAACTGCGCGGCAACGTGCTCAGCTACCGCGTGCCGCCGCGGCCGGACGGCGACGTGCCGATCTCGGTATGGCGACGGATCGGGGCTGACATGGCCCGCTGAAACGGTGGCGGGGCGGGGCGCCGGGCACGGCCGCCGTGCGAGGCGGCGTCAGTCGGGAAAGCGTTCGACGTGTGTGTCGCCATGGCGGCCCGCGTAGGTGACGTGCCGGCCGGCGATCCACACCGTGTAGCTGCAACAGCCCGCCGCCTGCGACAGCTGCTTGAACTGCGGGTACATCAGCTGGCCTTGCTGCGCGCCCCGGATCGCAGCACGCAGGGCCTCGGCGTCGAAGGTGTCGGCGATGCCTCGCGGGGGAAGCTCGACACCGACATCCAGCGTGTCGCCGTCGGGCAGGTAGCAGGTCGCGCGGCCGGCGCGGTAGTCGACGTGGTAGGACTCCACCCGGGCCTGCATCAACTGCCCGATCATGTCGCCGAAATGGATGCGGCCCTGGCTGGATGCCTCGAAGGCGGAGACGATGATTGCGCGGGTGCGGTCGTCCATAAGATGTCCTGGGCTGAAGTTGCGACGGAGATGGATCAGGTGGTGGGCACCTGCTGCAGCCGGTGGTGCTTCACCAGCCCCTGCATGGCGTCCATCAGGGCCTGCCGCTGTTTCGCGGGCAGGTGGCCGAAGAAGTGCGCGTCGTTGGCGTCGGCCACCCGGGCCAGCCGCGGCACCAGTGCCCGCCCGGCGGCGGTGAGTAGCAGCGCCTGTCCGCCCGTGCCGTCCCCGGCGCGGGCGCGCTGCGCCAGGCCCTTGTGCTCCAGTCGCGACACCACCTTGGAGGTTGCGCCCTTGGTCATGCCAAGCGCGCGGACCAGCCCGGCATGGCGGGTTTCCGGCTGCGCCCACAAGGTGCGCAGCGCCACCCATTCCGAGATGCTGATGTCCCGTTGCTCCAGTTGCTGCTGGAAGCGGGCGGACACGTGGTTGGAGACGAAGCGCAGCCAGAAGCCCAGATGGGCTTCCAGCGGGGAAACGGGAGTTCCGGATGAGCGGGCGGCCATGAGTGTTTCCAAGGAAACTCGGTGGAGTTTAGTTTCCTTGGAAACTCGATGTCAACCGGAGGGAGTTGCAGATGCGTGGGGCCGTCGCCGGTCCGAGGGAACATCGCGCGCGGCCGTCCTGCTGCGGCAGGGCGAAAGCCCGCGAACGTTTTCCGCGGGTGACGATTCCACGGCGACGACCACGATGGGAATGGGGGATCGCCGTGCCGGCCTCAACGCTGCCGGTGCGCAGTCCCCTCTCCGGGCCGGACCTGCGGCCCTGCGTCCCGGTTCGGCGGTGAATCGACCGTGCTAGCTTTCCCCGGTGGCGCGTCATATGGGCTGCTTCCGCGAAGTTCGAGACGTGCCTGCCCCTTCGAGACAAGGTGAACCCCATGCAGACTGCCCCGTCTTCCAGCGTCGACCCGACCGGCCTGCGCGAGTACTCGGTGGTGTTCACCGACCGCGCGCTCAACCACATGTCGCAGCGCTTCCAGCAGGTGATGCGCGAACTGTCGGCGAACCTGAAGGCGGTCTACCGCGCGCATGCCGTGGCGCTGGTGCCCGGGGGCGGGACGGCGGGGATGGAGGCCGTGGCCCGGCAGTTCGCGCAGGGCAGGGAAGTGCTGGTGATCCGCAACGGGTGGTTCAGTTACCGCTGGAGCCAGATCCTCGAGCTGGGCGGAATTCCGGCGCAGACCACGGTGCTCAAGGCGCGCCCGACGCACGCCGGGCACCAGGCGTCGTTCGTGCCGCCGCCGATCGACGAGGTGGTTGCCGCCATCGCCGAGCGCAAGCCGGAGGTGGTGTTCGCGCCGCACGTGGAGACCTCGTGCGGGATGCTTTTGCCGGATGACTACCTGCAGCGCGTGGCGGCGGTCGTCCACGCGTATGGTGGCCTGTTCGTGCTCGACTGCATCGCCAGCGGCGCGCTGTGGGTCGACATGCAGCAGATCGGCGTGGACGTCCTGATCTCCGCGCCGCAGAAGACCTGGAGTTCGACCCCGTGCGCCGCGATGGTGATGCTGTCGGCCGAGGCCGAGTCGCGCCTGGGCAGCACGCAGAGCTCCAGCTTCACGCTGGACCTGGCCAGGTGGCGAAGCATCATGGCGGCCTACGAGAACGGCGGTTTCGCCTATCACGCGACGCTCCCCACCGACGCGCTGGCGCAGCTACGCGACGCGATGGTCGAGACGATGGGCATGGGGCTGGAACAGGCGCGCGATGCCCAGCTCGCGCTGGGCAGCAAGGTGCGTGCGCTGCTGGCCGGTCGCGGGTTTCCCTCCGTCGCCGCCGAGGGCTTCCAGGCGCCGGGCGTGGTGGTGAGCTACACCGACGACGCCGCCATCCACAAGGGCAGTGCGTTCGTCGCCCAGGGGCTGCAGATCGCCGCCGGCACGCCGCTGGCCTGCGACGAGCCGGCGGACTTCAAGACCTTCCGCATCGGCCTGTTCGGGCTGGACAAGCTCAGGGATGTGGATGGCACGGCGGGACGGTTGGCCGAGGCGCTGGCGCATATCCCGGGTTGACGGTGGGCTCACGCAGCCGTTTCCGGTTGCGCGAGCCCGCTTTGTCCGCGTGGCCGGCTCTTCGCGTATCGAGCGGGATCCCGCGTGCCGCGCATCGGCGCGGCACGCAGGCCCATCTCACGATCGAGACCAGCCTCGGCCCGGCACGACCTCAGTGGTCCCGGGTCCAAACGGCGACGTAGTCGACGAGCATCGGGTGGCCGGGCTGCGTTGTTGCGGTCGGGGTGCGTACCGGGGCGCTCAGGCGGTCCGGAAATTCGCCGCCGATGGCCACGTTGAGGATCAGGAACATGCCGTCGGGTGCGCTCATGCGCTGCCACGTGGCAGCGGGGAGCTGGTCCTGGCGCAGGGTGTGATAGAGCTGCCCGTCGACGTACCAGCGCAGCACCTGGGGAGCGGCGCGGCGGTCCCATTCCACCGCATAGGTGTGGAATGCCGCATGGCAGCGGGTGTCGGGGCAGGGGGCATCGGCCGACAGACCATGCTTCTCGGTGCACGGACCGCCCGGTGATACGCCGCAGTGCAGGGTGCCCCATGTGCGGTTCAAGCCGTTGACGTTTTCCATGATGTCGACTTCGCCGACCGCCGGCCAATCCAGCCGCTGCCGGAACGTGTGTCCGAGCATCCAGAACGCAGGCCAGTAACCGATTGCCGCCGGCCCCTGCACATCGGGCATGCGGATGCGCGCCTCGACTCTCAGCACGCCACCCGGCGGTGCGTGGAAATCGGCCTGGTTCGTTTCGATCCTAGCGGACGTCCATTGTCCCTTCGCGTCGAGCAGCGGCGTGATTCGCAGATGCCCCTGGCCATCGAGGCTGACATTCGCGGGGCTGGCGGTGTTCGCCTCGATCTCATGGGTGCCCCAGTTGTTTCCTTCCGCGCCGGAGTAGCCGTGGCCCAGGTCGAAGCGCCAGCGGGTCGATGCGGGCAGCTGTCCGACCGGCCCGTTGAAGTCGTCCGCGAACCGCAGCGTCCAACCCTGCCGTTGCGGCACCTCGGCGCGCACCGTTAGCACCGGCAGGAGCAGTGCGATGGCGAGCCAGGGCAGGTGCTTGCCGATGACGCCACGCCGCCGGCGGGCACGGCGGGTTCTTGTCGGTGTCTGCATTCGATGCTCCATCGATGGGCGGGTGCCGATGCCTAGCTACGGCTCGCGAGGCAGGGCTGTGCATCGCCCTGCGGCGGGGCGTCCGCCGGCCACTCGGCCTTCGGCAGCGTGAGGGTGCCTTCGCCCTGGAAGTCGGTCGCGGAATGCCCCAGCTGCAGCATGTAGCTGCCGGCCGGTCGCAGCCAACGTTGATGGGCTTCGTCGAAGCGGGTGAGCAGGCGCGGATCGGCCACCACCTGAAGGTGTACGGACTGTCCCGGCGCCAGGCTCACCCGGCACCACCCCGCCAGCCGCCGCACTTCGCCGTTGCCGGGCAGGGTCGCGTACAACTGCGGGACGTCCACGCCATGGCGCGCGCCGCGGTTGCTTACCGTGAACGAGGCTTCCACGTGGCCATGCACGCGGCGCACCGCGAAGTCGCTGTAGGTGAAGTGGGTGTAGCCCAGGCCGTAGCCGAACGGGAACAGCGGGGTGATGCCCTGGCGCTGATACCAGCGGTAGCCGACGTCGGCCCCTTCGATGTCGTAGTTCACGCGCTGGTCCGGTTGGCCGTGTGGCGGCAGGCCGATCGCGGCCAGGCCGGCGCCCGGGATCTGTGGGCGGGGCAGTTGCGATTCGTCACGCGGCCAGCTCACCGGCAGGCGTCCGGCCGGATCGACCTCGCCGTAGAGCAGTCGCGCGATGGCCTCACCGCCACTGGCGCCGGGATACCACGCCTCGAGCACGGCGCCGACCTGATCCAGCCACGGCATCGCGACCGGCCCGTTGTTTTCCAGCACCACCACGGTATGCGGATTGGCCCGGGCGACGGCGGCCACCAGCGCGTCCTGGTCTTCGGGCAGGGTCATGTGTGGTGTGTCGAAGCTCTCTGCAGCCCATTGCTCGACGAAGACCACCGCCACGGAGGATTGCGCCGCCAGCTTGGCTGCCGCTGCGATGTCGCTGCCATCGGCATAGGCCACCTTGCCATGCGCACGATGCTCGATCGCCGCCAGCGGCGCGGATGGCTGGTAGATGCGCGGGCCGGGCCACGCCGACGGCGGCAGGCCGGGCACCGCGTTGCCCTCGGGTGACTGCACCGCGGAGGAGCCGCCGCCGGTGAGCACGCCCTTGTCGGCATGACCGCCGATCACGGTGATCGACTGCGATGTCGACAGCGGCAACAGCGACGCCTGGTTGCGCAGCAGGACCGCACCGGCTTCCTCGGCCTGCTGGGCCACCTTGCGGTCGGCGGCGAAGTCGATCGGCGCGGGCCTGGCCGGATGGTCGATCACGCCGTCGGCGAACAGGCTGCGCAGGATGCGTCGCGCCATGTCGTCGATGCGCGAGGTGGGGACTTCGCCCTTCGCCACGGCCTCGCGCAGCGGGCGGTCGAAATACACCTCCTGGTCGAAGGTTTCACCCGCCGATTCCTGGTCCAGTCCGGCCAGGGCGGATCTGGCCGCGCTGTGCACGGCACCCCAGTCCGACATCACGAAGCCCGGGTAGTGCCAGTCGTGCTTGAGCACCGTGTCGAGCAGCCAGCTGTCCTCGCAGGTGTAGACCGTGTTGAGCCGGTTGTAGGAGCACATCACGGAACCCGGGTGGCCGGTGTCGATGGCGATCTCGAAGGCCAGCAGGTCCGACTCGCGTGCAGCGGTCCGGCTGATGTCGGCGCTGAGGGTGTTGCGCGCGGTCTCCAGGTCGTTGAGCGCGTAGTGCTTGACGGTGGAAACCAGGTGCTCGCTCTGGATGCCGGCGATGGCGTTGCCGACGATCAGGCCGGTCAGCAGCGGATCCTCGCCGGCATATTCGAAATTGCGGCCGTTGCGCGGGTCGCGCACCAGGTCCGCACCGCCGGCAAGCATGATGTTGAAGCCACGGCGGTGTGCCTCGCGGCCGATCATGGCGCCGCCGGCGTAGGCCAGGGCGGGGTCGAAACTGGCGGCGGTGGCCAATCCTGACGGCAGCGCGGTGGCTCCCGCACTGAGCGGCTTGGCCACGCCAAGCCCGGCATCGCTCTCCTGCAGTGCCGGTAGTCCCAGACGCGACAGCGCGGGCTGGTAACCGGCGGAGCCCAGTGCGCCGGCGGGCATCGGATGGCCGTTGTTCGCGTCACCGAACTCGGTGCGGATCAGCTGAAATTTTTCGTCCTGGGTCATCGCCTTCAGCACGAGTGTCGCTCGCTGGTCCGCTGTCAGTCGGGTATCCAGCCATGGTCGCTGAGCGGCGACCGGGGCGTCGGCAGCGCCTGCACTCGCGCAGAGCAGCAGCGTCATGCCGATGAAGGAGGCGAGATGGGTCTTGGTGAGGGTCATGATCGGCTCGCTTGGAGGGTCGGTGGGGTGCGGACCTGGGCGGCACGGGGAGCGCCGCGCAGTGGCTTTCCCGGTGGGCGGACTGCCGCGAGGGTGGCGCTCATGAAGCGCCCACGTAGGGGTTTCGGTCGAGGGCGGCAAGCACCGCCCACGCGGTGGCCGCCAGGCAGGGTTGGTGGCGGTACCAGGAATACACGGCGCGGATGCGCGGCTCGCGCGAAGCGTAGAGAAAGCCGCCGGGCGAAACCTGCCGCGCGATCGTGCCGAACAGCGGGTCGGCCCGGGTGGCGGCTCCTGCCTGCCGATAGACCAGCGCCGCCTGAGCGGTGCCTTCGGTCCACATGCCGTCGCGCGCGTCGGTGAAGGCAAAGCCGCCGCGGACGGCGTTGGCCTGCTCGACCCAGTGGACGGCTCTCCGCCAGGACGATGGCGCGTGCGGCAGCAACTGCGCCCAGAGCTGTACGTCCAGTGCGGAGGGCGTGCGCAGGGCCGTAACGCCATCGGCGGTGGTGCCCATCCAGAAATGCCCGCTGGCTGCATCCCATTGCGCCGTCACGAAGTGCCGCGCGCGCGCGGCCTGGGCGCGCCAGTCGCCACCCGGTGCATCGATGCGGGCGAGCCAGTCGAACAGGGCGGCGAGGTCGATGTTGTGTTCGGTCGATTTCCACAGCGCCGGCCGCGGATGCAGCAGATAGGATTCGATCCCGCCGTTGAAGCCGCCCGCGCCGCGCTGATCCGATGCGTGGGCAACGACCCACTGGGCGAGGCGCACTGCCGCATCGCGCCAGCGCACCTCGCCACGGGCGTCGTACAGCGCCAGCAGGGCCAGCGCCGTCCACGCGACGTTGCCGCATGACGTGCCGTCCTGGTAGGCACCGGGGTACTGTTTCGCGGCCTCGACCCAGTGTCCCCGCCCGGCGTCCCACCACCCGTTGGGCATGGGTTGTCCACCGCGTACCGCGCCTGCGAGATAGGCATCGTGCAGGCGTGTGCCGTGCATCGCCGCCAGCCGCAGGGCTTCGCCGATGCGCGCGGCCTGCAGCGGCTTGTCGCACGCAAGCAGTGCGATCACGGCAAGCGCGTTGTCATAGGTGAATGCCGCCGCATGCAGCGGCCGGGTGACCGGCGCACCCCGGCCGGCGGGTGCGTCGTAGCTGCGCAGCAACAACGGACCGCTGCCTGCCGTCGCGTCGACGCGCGTCGCCATCGCCGTGCAGCCGAGGCTGGCGACATGCCGGGCCGATGCTGGCGATTGCGCCTCCGCTCCGACGCGACCCGCCGGCAGCATCACGAACGCGAACATCGCGCACAGGGCTGCCGCGGTCAGCGACCGGGATGTTCTGCCGCCCGGTCCGACCGCGCCGCTTTTCATCATGGGGAGTTGCCTCGGGTCGATGCGAAAGGGCGACCGGTCGTGGGCAGGGCGGGGGCCGCGGAGGGTACGTCGTTCTTCCCCGACGGTGACGCGCGGGCAGCTGCCACGGCTGGAATCCGTCGCCTCGTCGTGGCCCGTTCCGGGCCACGACGAGGGTCGTTCGAACCGCCGTCAGAGAGCCATCGTCAAGGTCAGGTCGTAGCGGGTGTCGAAGCGGAAGTAGCCCTTGGGTACCTGCAGGCCTTCGGTGTTGACGATTTCCCGGGTCTTGAAGGTCGAGTTCAGGATGTTGGCCGCCTGCAGCGAGACCTTCAGGTGCTTGTTGAACGCATAGCTCACCGAGGCGTCGACCTGTCCCTGGCCCGTGGCCATCACCGGCAGGAACGGATAATCCGCTTCGGTGGCGCTGACCAGGAAGGCCGAACGCCAATTCCAAACCACCTTGGCGTTGAACGGGCCCTTGCCGTAGTACAGACCCAGGTTGACGCTGTCGCGGGACAACTCCTGCGGCGGGAGCCGGGTCTGGTTCACGCACTGCGTCGCGGCGGCGTAGCCGTAGGCGCAGTAGTTGACCGAGCCGTAATGCATCCCGATCGGCTTGATGTAGGTGTAGTTGGCGTTGGCGCCCAGGCCGGACAGCCAGCCGGGCAGGAACGAGAAGGTCTGCTGGTACGCCAGCTCCACGCCGTGCACGCTGGCCTTCTTGTTGAGGTTGACCAGGCCCGCGGTGTAGATCTCCGGATAGGTCACGCCGTTGTTGGTGACGGCCACGTTGACCACGCTGGTGTCGTACTGGATGGTGTTGTTGAGCTTTTTCCAGAACAGCGTCGCGGACAGCTGGCCGACGTTGGCGAAATACCACTCGGTGGTGAAGTCGAAGTTCTGCGAGGTGATCGGCTTGAGGTAGGGGTTGGTGCTGGTCTGGATGTTGCCGACGGTGGGCACCGTCAAGCCGTTGGACGGCGTGTAGGGCAGCAGTCCGGACACGCCCTGGCCAGCGGCCAGCGATTGCAGGCTCGGGCGATAGATAGCCTTGGAGTAGGCGAAGCGCGAGATCAGGTCGTTGGTCCAGCCGATCGCCAGGTTGAAGCTCGGCAGCAGGTTGTTGTACGAGTTCGGCGCCTTGATCGGGGTGAAGGCGCCGTTGGCGAACGTGGCGTACTTCTGCTGCTCGGCCGGCGTCAGCGCGCAGAAGGTCCCCGGTGCAGCGGTTCCGCCGGAGGTCTGGATGGCGCAGTACTGCGCGACGGTGGCGCCGTTCTGCGCCAGTGCCTGGTTCGGGACGATCAGGTAGCCGGTGGCATCGTTCTGCGTGTGGATGAAGCGCACGCCCACGTTGCCGCTGATCTGCAGGTTGCTCAGGAAGCTGGTGTTGTCGTTGCCGAAGTTCAGCTGCACATAGGCGGCACGGGTCTTGGTGGAGTTGGAGGAGATCTCCTGCGGCAGGTACTTGGTGCCCGGGACGAGGCCGCTGCGCTGGTCATTGGTGTAGTAGGGGTTGCCCAGCGATCCGGGTGGTGCGGAGGCCAGCCACTGGGCGTTGATGCCCCGCATGATGGCGACGGCCTGCGCGAACTGCAGCGCGGGGTTCACGTTGACGTAGGGAGCGGTCACGCCATAGTTGGTGTTGAACCCGGGCAGGTCGATGCTGATCGGCGTGGTCACTCCCGGTGTCTGCGCGCCGGTGATGACGGGGGAGTATCCGCCCCAGACATAGGGCGAGCTGATGTTCTGGTAGTTGAAGTTGGAGCTCTGCAGCGTTTCGCCCTGCTTGTCGTAGCGCACGCCGAACTGGATCGTGTCGATGAAGTCGGCGTTGACGTCGAAGACGCCATCGAGGCGCAGGGCGTGCTGGTCGCCCCAGGAATGGCGATAGGCATCCTGTGCGGCGGCATAGTAGAAATTGCCCGGATCGGCGAAATACTCCGCGGTGGTCTGCGCCGGGTTCGGCGACAGCACGCTGATGCTGGGCACGCTGTTGCCATGGGTGGTGATCGCCCAGTTGGCGTTGGTGAGCTGCCGGATGTAGTAGTACAGATAGCTGTACTTCGCGGTGGTGTACTGCGCGCCGCCGCTCAGGTGAAAGCTGTCGGTGGGATCCCAGGTCACCTTGAGGCTGACGTCGTTGGTGTTGTAGCGGGTGCGATAGCCGGTGGTGTCCAGCTGGGTCTGCATGCCGCCGTAGCTGGTCGGCGTGAAGCTGGTGCCCGACGGTGCGGTGGTGATGACGCCCGAGGTCATCACGCCGTCGGCGTTGTACGTCGGCGTGGTGCCGGGCAGGGGGATCGCACAGGTCGTGTAGCCGCCGAACGCGCAGGCATCCGTCGAGGCCTGCAGCGTGTGCTCGTAGGTGGTCTCGTTGTCGGAGACGCCGATCCATTGCAGCGTGGCGCCGAGCTTCTTGTCCGGGCTCTGCCACTGCAGCGCCAGGTCATGGCCGAAACGCTCGGAGGTCTGGTCCTGCAGACGCAGGTCACCGCCCACCGGGACATACGCGGTCTGGCCTGCGGTCAGCCCGGGGAAGGCGTCCACCACGCCGTTGGGCAGGGTGCAGCCGTTGCAGCGCTGCTGGTAGTCGACCACGGAGATCGCGTTGTCCTGCTGGGCGATCCGTCCGTACGCCGCGGCACCCAGGAAGCCGAAGCGTCCCCATTGCGTGTCGACGTTGTGGCTGAACAGCGCGGACATGTGCGGCGTGCTCTTCCTCGCCAGTGTGCCCCAGTCCGTACCGACGCTCACCGACGCGGTGGTCGGCTTGTCGCTGTCGAACGGCTTGCGCGTGTTCATGTCGATGGTGCCGGAGATGCCGCCGTCGATCATGCTGGCCGTCTGGTTCTTGCTCACCACGACCGAGCCGATCAGCTCCGGGGCCACGGTGGAGAAGTTCAGGCCCTGGCCGCCACCCGCGGAAAACACCGAGCCGCCATTGATCAGGGTGCTGGTGTAGGGCAGGCCCTGCAGGTTGATGTCGGTGCCCTGGATCGAGAAGTGGTCAGGGTCGGCCTGGACGCCGAACGAGCTGACCGTCACGCCTGGCAGGCGCTTCAGCGCCTCGGTGACGGAGGTGTCCGGCAGCGAGCTCACGTCCTGCGCCGAGATGACGTCGACCACCGTGTCGGCGTACTTCTTGATCTGCTGCGACCGGCTCAGGCTCGCGGCATAGCCGTTCACGGTCATCGCCGTCAGCGTCACCGCTTTTTTCTTGTCGACCTTGTCGGTCTTCTTGTCGTTGGCGGAGGCCTGGGACTGGGTGGTCTGGTCACCGGTCGCCTGCGCCGGCGGCGTGGCCTGCGCATGCAGCGGGCCGGCCGCCAGGATGGTCAAGGCGATCGCCAGGGGCAGTCGGCGCTGCTGGGGGGCGATGGACACATGCCGATACGTGGACTGCTTTTTCACCGCTGATCTCCTCGCGTATTTCGTGATTGCCTGATCGATGCCGCCGTCCGCGTGCGTCCCCGGCCGGTCGTGTTGCGAATCGTGGGCGGAGGCTGTCTGCCGCCCGTCCTGCCACGGCCGGATGCGCTGCGCCGGTCTGCGATACAACCGGTACAGCCACATGCGTCCGGTGCCGACACGCGCCTCTCGTTCGCAGTGCGTGCGCGGTGCAGGAGCTGGATCGACATCTTTTCCCCCCGGTGCCCGCGTGTTGCGTCGGACCCCCGATTGCGACGCAAGCTAGCCACTTGTACAAGCGCTGTCAACAAAAATACCAGCGCTGGTATTTTTGGAATGGACGGCCAAAATGGCGGGCGGCATCGCACGATTTCCCGAGTGCGATGATGCGCTGCAGCGACGGGGTCGGGTGGCGTGGCATCCGGTGCGAGGCGGGCGGTGCGCCGCGATGTGCGGCGACAGGTGTCGAGCGTCCCGAAGTCATGCAAGAATGCCAGCGCTGGTATTTTCAGGGCGCGCGGCTGATGTCCCTCGTGGCGGCCGGTCACCGTCGTCACCGGCATGGTGCGTTGCAATACGGAAAGGAAGGAAAGCTCAGGTCATGGCCGCAAGAATCGAAGACGTCGCCGCGGACGCGGGGGTATCCGTCAAGACGGTGTCGCGCGTGCTGAACGGGTACACCAATGTGCGGGTCAAGCTCAGGGAGCGCATCGAGAAGTCGATCCGCGACCTGAATTACGTGCCCAACGCATCGGCGCGCAGCCTGGCGGGCCGGCGCTCGTTCCTGGTGGCGCTGCTCTACGACAACCCGACGGCGGTGTCGAGCTACATCATGGACGTGATCGTCGGCGTGCTGGAGGCTTGCAAGGAGACGCCCTACAACGCGGTGCTGCACCCTTTCGACGCGGCCGATGACCTGGCAGCGCGAATCGACGGCTTCGTGGCGCACCATCGGCCGGACGCGCTGGTGCTGGTACCGCCGCACGCGAACAACGCCAAGCTCCTGCAGCGACTGGACGAGCTGGACATCCGCTACGCGACGATCTCGTCGCGATTGCGCGAGTCGAGCATCGATATCGGATTCGACGAGCGCAAGGCGGCGGAGGACATCGTCGCGCACCTGCTGTCGCTGGGGCATCAGCGCATCGGTCACGTCACCGGACTGAAGGGGCACGGCGCGAGGGCGTGGCGTCGCACCGGCTATCGCGATGCCCTGCGCAAGGCCGGTGTCGCTTACGACGCATCGCTGGTGGTCGAGGGCGATTTCACTTTCGAGTCGGGGCTGGCGGCCGCCAGGGTGTTGCTCGATCTGGACCATCCCCCCACCGCCATATTCGCGGCGAACGACGACATGGCGTGCGGCGTGATGCGCGAAGCGTACGAGCGGGGGCTGGTCGTTCCCGACGACCTTTCGGTATGCGGCTTCGACGGGACGCCGGTGTCGCAACTGATCTCGCCTGGGCTGACCACGGTGCGTCAGCCCTGCCGGGAGATGGGGTGCGCGGCGGTGCAGAGCGTATTGCAGGCGATTCGGGATCCCTCCCTGCATCACCAGGAGCGCCTGCCTTACCAGCTGAAGATACGCGGGTCATCGGCTGCACCCGGAACGTCGTAGGATTCGTACAGGCCTTGTGCCCGGCATGTCCCTGGCGGGGCATGGGGTGCAGGGGGCGAATGGACGATGGACGACGACAAGGCCGATGTGGCGGTGGCGGAGATGCCGCTGGCAGGTGTGGACGGTTACGCGTGGGCACGCGCCCGCCCGGTCAGCCGGTGGTTCATGCTCGTCTATGGCCTGGCATACACGGGCATGTGGATGGCGTTGCTGTCGCCACTCCTGGTCGGGCTGGCGATGCGCGTGCAGGTGATCGACCCGGCGCATGCGGACAACAGTCTTTCGCTGGTCGTCGGTGTGGGGGCGCTGGCGGCGTTGTTCGGCAACCCGTTCTTTGGCCGTCTGTCCGATCGCACGGTGTCGCGCTTTGGAGTACGCCGGCCCTGGCTGGTGGGTGGCGCGCTGGTGGGGGTGGCCGGTCTGGCCATGGTCGCGCAGGCCGAGTCGATCCCGGCACTGCTGCTGGGCTGGTGTGTCACCCAGTTGGCCTACAACGCGCAGCTCGCCGCTCTGGCCGCCATCCTGTCCGATCAGGTTCCGCCGTCGCAACGCGGTACGGTATCCGGCATCGTGAGTATCAGCCTGCCGGTGGGCATGACCGTGGGCACTTTCCTGGTACAGGCGTTCGCCACCTCCACCTATGCGATCTTCCTGCTGCCGGGCGTCATCGCATTGATTTCTGCGCTGGCCCTGGCGGGTGCCCTGCGCGGCGAGCGATCGGCTGAAGCGCATGCTGCGCCCTATGGCTGGCGTGAATTCGCAGGCAGCTTCTGGATTGATCCGCGGCGGTTCCCCGACTTTTCCTGGACGTGGTGCAGCCGCTTCCTCCAGTTCGCCGGCGTGGCGCTGCTGCTTACCTACCAGGAGCTTTACCTGATCCACCAGTTGCACTGCCCTGTCCATGAGGCGCCGCACCGGATTTTCCTGTCCACCCTGCTGCAGTCGACCATGCTCGCCGCCTTCGGCGTGCTGGGTGGGCGGCTGTCGGACGCAGTCGGGCGCCGCAAGGCATTCGTATCCGGCGCGGCGTTGCTGTATGCGCTGGCCCTGCTGCTGATCGCACTCACCCGCTCGTTCGACTGGTTCCTCGTCGGGATGGCGGTGACCGGCATCGCGCAGGGGGCCTACCTGGCGGTCGACCTGGCGTTGCTGACCGACGTGCTGCCCGAGCGCGAGACCCACGCAGCGCGGAACCTGGGCATCTTCAACATCGCCAGCGTATTGCCGCAGCTGCTGATGCCGGCGATGGCGCCGGGCATCCTGGCGATGACCGGTGACAGCTACGCGGTGCTGTTCGTGCTTGCGGCGATCCTGGTCGTCGCCGGGGCCTGGACCATCCAGCGGGTGCAGGGCGTGCGCTGAGTCGGTGGCAGTGCCGGTCCGGTCGTGGCCTCGTCCGCCCCGTGGCGATGACTCAGCGTGCCTCCGGATAGTGCATGTACATCGACTGGATGCCGACGCGGCCCGGGCCGGTGAAGCGGTTGAGCACCAGGTTCATGCCGCCCAGCAGGCCGCTGGTGAGGCGGTCGACGGTGGTCTCCATGCGTACCGAAGGGTCCTTGTACAGCCAGCCGCCCGGCTCGATATCGATCGACTCGCCCGGCGCCAGCACCTTCTCGAACACGTTGCCGTAGCCGTGCAGCCACAGGATGCCGTCGCCGGCATGGCTGTGGAACTTGTCGATGAAGAAGCCGCTGCCGCCGAACAGCATGTTGGAGAATCCCTTCACCCGTTCGAAGCTGTAGTCGATGCTCTGCGTCGCGGCCAGGAACTGGTGCTCGCGCACGTGCAGTTCGCGCCCTTTCTCCAGGTGGATCGGCACGATGTGGCCGGCGCCGTCGCGGCTGAAGGCGATCATGCCGGGGCCGCGTGCCTCGGTCACGAAGATCTGCATGCCGGCCATCATCCGCTTCAGCGAGCCGCGCATGTTGCGCAGGCCGATCGCCACCTGCGGGTGCTTCCACAGCAGGATGTGATGCTCGAAATAGACGGCCGTCTGCGCTACGTCGACGGTGAGCACCGGCACCAGTTCGCCGTCGATGTGGTAGGTGACTCCACCGAAGGTCTCGGCTCTGGCGGTGGTCGGCATCAACACGGGCAGTTCTTTCATCGCTGCATCCTTGGCTGAAAGATCGGGAGGTGCTACCGGTTGAGCTTAGCCGGATGCGGCGGCTTCAAAGCCTTCCGGTGATCGATTCGAAAGGATTTGCGGGTGCGCCGGGGGCGCATGGTCGGAGTGGCCCCCGGTGCGGCCCCTTCTTGAGGGAGCGCACGGAAGTCGCCGGCCAGCGGATCTGCCCTGCATGTCTGGACGTGCGTGTGCTTGCGGTCTGCTGGGGACGCCACCGCGACTTGGCGCATACTGTGCGAGGCTTGGTGCAGGAAGCGAAACCATGGCAAGTTCAGCCTCTTGGCGTCGTTGTGCAGGGACGATGGCATGCCTGATGGTGGGCGTCGCGCTCTCCGGTCCGATCAGGGCCGAGGCGGCTCAGGATCGATCCACCATGGCCTGGGCGGTGATCCTCGATCCGCACCAGCCGTTGGACTTGCGGCGACAGACGCTCGCCGGACTCGAGGAACATGCGCCTGACGACGACCAGCACGACCTGTATCTGCTGGGTTCGCTCTATCAGATGGGACCGAAAGCGTCGGGTGCCCCCGTTCCGCAGGACTTGACCAAGGCCACGCTGTATCTGGGCAACGCGGCATTGCGCGGCAGTCTGCTGGCGATGGCGAAGATGGCCGAGATCAAGCTGGCCGAGCACAAGGACCGCGAGGCGATGATCTGGGCGCAGGTCTTCGCGCACTACGTGACGCAGGTGCCTGGCGACGAGCGACCCCCCGAAGGCTATATCGCCGAGCTGGTGCAGCGGATTCTCGATCGGCTGGGGCAGGCGGGCATGCCGCAGGTGATGTCGGACGTGGCCGGCTTCGTTGCCCAGCACGACGCAGCTATTCTTGCTGGCCTCCGTGCGCAGAGCCGCGCAAAGACTCCGCGGCCGCAGTCTGGCGAGCACTTCGTGACGATGCCGCCCGGACGCTTTGCACCGCAGTCGGGTATTGCCGATTACCTCGTGGCGTTCCGACCGGATGGTTCAGTTGAGCATGCCTGGCTGCTCGACGCGGTGCCTAATCCTTCACTGGGCGGGGCCTTGCATCACTACGTGCACGGGATGACCCTGCCGGCCCGGTCCGGCGAGGATGGGCGTCTACGCTACGAGTGGGTGCCCGCCATGTATGACGATCACAGGTATCGCGCGAAATCGGGTGCCTAGCGGGTAGCCAGGGAGGCACTCGGCCAGCGCGCGATCGTCGCCGTTGTTCTCGTTATCTCCGCTGGGGCGGCCGCTTCGGGGGAATCAGCGCCCATCCAGCTCGTGGTGGATCAACACCACGCACTGCGAGGCGAACAGCATGGTCGGGCCCAGGGTGATCTTCTTCGCGCCCAGCCGTTCCAGGCTGTGGAAGCTCTTCTTCGGCATCGGAATGTGGTCGGTGAGCAGGAAGCAGGGTTTGCCGTCGAAGGCCTGCTCGCGGATCGGCGCGCCCTTGCGGTCCATCACGAACAGCTGGTGGTCTTCGGCCAGCTCCTGCACCAGCCGTTCGAAGCTCACCGTGCGTACGGTGATGCCGGGCGCGACCGGGCGCGACTCCTCCTTGCCCATGCCGACGGATGCATCCAGTGCCCTGGCCACCACGGCCAGCAGCCGGCGCTCGTCGAAGCCGCCGATGTCGGTGAGCGCGTTGGCCTCGACGCGGATCGTGCGCGAGTAGTCCTGGGTGCTTTCCAGCACCAGGTAGACGACCACGTCCGCACGGTGCGACTGCGCCACGAAGATCGCGTTCATCAGCGTGTGCGCGAGGATCTCCGGGTGTGCCTCCTGGCCGATGGCGGCCAGCAGCTTGTGGCTGTCGGTGGGCGCGGCGCGCGCGCGCAGTACGAAGGTTCGCATGGGGAGGTTCGATTCGTGGTCTTGCGCAGCGGAAGGCGCGCCTGCTCTCCATTGTCCACGAACCGGCGGACCGGGCGACAGTGTGGGATGCAGCAGCGATGCCGGAGGGCCCCGCGCAGGATGGTCCGTCTGGGCCCCTGGCGCGACGGGAGAGGCCGCCGTGTCAACGCTCCAGACGATAGAGTTCGAAGCCCTTGTCGCCGGCGTCGAGGATCATCACCAGCGTGTGCGGCCCGATGCGCAGCAGGCGGCCTGCGGAGTTCCTGGAATCCTCCGGGCCGAAGCTTTCCTGGGTCATGCGGTTGTCCGGCCCATACGGCTTGGCGATCGTGTCGTTGACCGTCAGTGCGCCGAGAAATGCGAGTGCAGAGGCGTCGCCTTCCATGGGCAGCAGCTTGCCGTGGCGACGCTGCGATCCGCTGGTCTTGCTGAAGCGGTAGCCGCAGGCGGCGTGCTCGATGCGCGCGGCAAAGTAGGGGTAGGCGTAGGCACCCGTGCGCCCGGCCTGGATCGACTTCACGCGCCAGGTCCCCCGGATGTCACCCAGTGGCAGGGGGTGGCTGGCGCTGTCCAGCAGAAAGCGGGCCTCGTCGAGCGAAGCCATTTCGTCAGCCATGTATTCGGGACTGGCGTCGACCGGTCTTGCGGGAAGCTGGTCGAGCAACTGACGGATGGTGACCGTCACGGCGGGCCGGTCCGATGGCAGCACGATCGACTGCCAGTTGCCGCATGCGGCGGCTGAAGCGATGGCCGGCAGCAACAGCCACGCGGGAAGAAGAACCCATGAACGCTTGAACATGTCGTTTCGCCCTCCTGGCGAGCAAACGGGCCGGAATCTGGCCCGGGGCGGGAGTCTACGCGTGCCGGAGCGCGGATCTCATGCGGGACTGGTCAGCCTGCGACGAGGCGCACGTTCACGGGCACTTCCATCGTCGTGCCCCGGGGAACTCAATAGGGATGCTGCCGGTAGAACAGCTCCAGTTGCCGGTACACCTCCGGCAGATGCTCGCGCAAAGTCGCGGGTGCCTCGAAGAACTGCTCGCTGGCCACGGCGAAGAATTCGGCGGGGTTCTCCAGACCGTACGGGTCGATCGGGATGGGGACGCCCTGGTGGTGCTCCCGGCGCAGGTGCTCCCAGGCGTCGGAGAACACCTGCGTCCACCGGCGCGGGTCCATGCGCCGGTGCAGCGGCGGAAAGCCGTTGGCGGCGCCGTTCTGCAGGTCGAGCTTGTGCGCCATCTCGTGGATGACCACGTTGTGTCCCGGTCGGTGGCCGGCACGCAGCACGTCCGCCCAGGACAGGATCACCGGTCCCCGGCCCCAGGCCTCGCCGGCCATCGGGGTGCTGGTCCGGTGCACCACGCCGGCGTCGTCGACCTGCGTACGGTGGGGGACGAAGACGTCCGGGTAGACGATCACGCTGTGCCAGCCGTCGAACCAGTCGATGCCCAGCTTGAGGATCGGCACGCAGGCATGGGTGGCCAGCAGTACGCGGTCGGCGTCGTCCAGCTCCAGTCCCTGCACCGGCTCGATCGACTTCTCGCGCAGGAACAGCGTGGCCGTCACGCGCAGCGCAGCCTGGTCGGAGGCGCCCAGCTGCCGCGCTGGCGCGCATTGCGCCAGCGCCGCCTGCCACAGGGGGTCGGGGATGGGGTGCCTGGCGACGATGCGGCGCACGCGCCAGTTTCGGATGCGTTTGAACATGCCCACCTGCGGGGAGACTCGGCTTCCCCAGCATCAGGGCGAAGTGTCCATTCTCAAGCGGGGACGGCTCGTCTGGGCGGAAGGTGTCACGGTTGCCGGCAGCCACCCCAGTCCATTGCTCAGGTCGCTGTCGATGCGACCGCCACCTCGCCCTCGCGCACGTAGTGGATCACCACGTTGCCCTTCGAGGAAGTGGTGGAAGACACCGGCCGGAAGGCGGTAGGCCGCGCGCGATCGTCGAACAGGCGCTTGCCCGTGCCGAGCAGGATCGGGACCACGATCAGGATCAGCTCGTCGACCAGGTCGCCGGCCAACAGCTGCTGCACCAGCTCGCTGCTGCCCTGGGTGAGCAGGGGGGGGCCATCGCTTTGCTTGAGCGCACGCACGGCCGCGATGATGTCGGGCCCCAGAGCCTGGCTGTGGTCCCACGGCAGCACGTCGGGACGGTGCGTGGCGACGTGCTTGGTGGCGGCATTGAATAGGTCCGCCGTGGTGTGCAGCGGGGAGTCCGCGGCGACCTCGGGCCAGAAGCTTGCAAAGCCGTCGTAGGTGCGCCGGCCCAGCATCAGCTCGAACGGTTGCTGGAACAATGCCTCCATCGCGTCGGTGGCCTCGTCGGCATAGGGCCAGAACCAACCGCCGTGGGTGAAGCCGTCGCCAGTGTCCTCGTCCGGGCTGCCGGGTGACTGGATGACACCGTCGAGGGTGACGAAGGCGGGGACGATGAGCTTTCTCATTCGGGTGACTCCTGTGGCGTTCGGAAGCTGCGCATACCTCTTTGACGAACAACAGGATGAGGAATCGACAACGTCTGCAGCATTGCACGCGGCCGGTGTCATGGGTCAGTTCATGCCTGGTGGATGCTGCGCGCCGGCGTACCGAGGTGTCCTGGACGGGAGGAACCATCTGCCACCCCGGCGGCGTCTGGTGCGTGGTGGTATCGGGCATGGCTGCCGATGGTGAGCCCTGCCGAGCCGGAAAGGCCCGGCCCGCGATGCTTCGCGAACCGGGCCGCCCCATGGATGCCCGCCGATGGCGGGATGCCGAATCAGCGCGGGGTGGTTGCCACCACCGGCAGAAGCACCGCGCTCTTGCCGTCGGCTCCGTGCTCGATGGTGATCGTGGCCTTCTTGTAGTCGGCCGGCTTGGCGAACAGGATGTTCGGCACGTACGTCTGCGGGTTGCGGTCGTACAGCGGGAACAGGGTGGACTGGATCTGCACCATGATGCGGTGGCCCGGCTTGAACTCGTAGTTGATCGTCGGCAGGCGGAACCGGTACTGCTGCACCTCGTTGGCCGGGATCGGCGACGGATCGGAGAAGCTCTTGCGGTAGCGGCCGCGGAAGATGTCCATCGACACCGGCAGCTCGTAGCCGCCCATGGTCGGGTCGGTCGGCACGCTGCCCGGGTAGACGTCGATCAGCTTCACCACGAAGTCGCCATCGGTGCCGGTGGTCCTGGCGAAGATGTCGGCGATCGGCGCACCCTGCACGGTCACCGTTTTGGTGAGCACCGGTGTGGTGTAGGACAGCACGTCGGGGCGATCGACCACGAAGCGCTGGTCCTGCACCAGCCAGGTGCGCCAGCGGTCCTCGTTCTGCGCCGGGATCGGGCGCTGCAGGTAGGGCACCGGCTTGGCCGGGTCGGAGACATAGCTGTCGCTGCCGCCCGAGGGCTGCTCGAAGCCCAGGCCGAAGTCGCCCTGCAGGTAGATCGGGGTGAGCTTCTGCTCGCTGGCCGGCTTCCAGTCGTTGAAGCTGTCCCAGTGCTGCTCGACCGCGTTGTAGATCATCGCCTCGGGCAGCGGCTTGGCCATCGGTGTGCCGCGCAGGTAGTGGTTGAACCAGGGGATGATCACCTGCTGGCGGAACTGTGCGGTGGTGTCGCCCGGCCACTTCAGCGGGCCGAGGTTCCAGCCGGCGCGGTTGATCTGGCTGTGCCACCACGGGCCCATCACCAGATGGTTGTTGGCGCCGTGACCGGCCTTCTCCAGCGCTTCCCACGCGTGCACGGCGCCGTAGATGTCCTCCTGGTCCCACAGGCCCTGCAGCCACATGGTCGGCACGTTGGACGGATGCTGGACCAAGAGCTTGTCCAGCGCCTGCAACTGCCAGAACGCGTCGTAGGACGGGTGCGCGGCGAAGCGGTTCCACCAGGGCAGCTGCTTGAAGCCGTGGGCGTCGGCCCAGGCACCGGGCGAGCCGGCTTCGAGGAAATTGGTGTAGTCGTCGTAGTTCTCGCGCGGCACGCTCTGGCCCGACCCCTGCTTGGTCATCTGGCCGGTGAAGTAGTCCAGATTGACCTGGCGCAACGCGCCGTAGTGGTACCAGTCGTCACCCATCCAGCCGTCGACCATCGGGCTTTCCGGTGCGGCGACCTTCAGTGCGGGATGCGGGTGGAGCAGGGCCATCGCCACGGTCCAGCCGTCGTAGGACGAGCCGATCATGCCGACCTTGCCGTTCGACTCCTTGATGTTCTTCACCAGCCAGTCGATGGTGTCCCAGGCGTCGGTGGTGTCGTCGGTCTTGGTCGGGTTGAGCGGGCCCATCGGCGGGCGCGTCATGATGTACTTGCCTTCCGAACCGTATTTGCCGCGGATGTCCTGCCACACCAGGATGTAGCTGCCGTCGGCCCAGTCCTTGTCGCCCGACCACACCGCGTCGGCCATGTGCGGGCTGTTGCCGGAAGCCATGCCGCTGGCGTCGTAGGGCGTGCGCTCGAGCAGCATCGGCAGGTCGTGCGCCCCCTTCGGGATCATGATCACCGTGTGCAGCTTCACGCCGTCGCGCATCGGGATCATCACCTCGCGCTTGACGTAGTCGAAGTTGCCCTGCGGCTGCACCCACTTGGCCGGGATGTCCGACCCGGTCTGGATCATGTCTGGGGTGACCTTCGACGATTCCTGGCCCGGCAGGGGCGCAGCGAACGCGGTGGCGGAAGCAAGGCAGACGAGCGAAACGATCGCCGAAGCCAGGGCGGCTTTCTTCATGGGTGGGGTTCCTCTGGGTGGAGAGCACGCGCCACCCCGCAGGGGCGGCGATCCGGCAACTATGGAAACGGCGGGGCGGGTTTGGCAAGCGAACCGGGACTGCCGCATGGGCTCGCTGCTGCCGACGCCGGGCCGATATGGGCCAGCGCACGACTTCCCGGGAAGCAACGGTGGTGGTTTCATGGCTTCTTCGAAAGATCATGCGGGGGTGTGCGATGTCCAGATGCATGTCGGTTCTGCTGGTGCTCGCCGGTCTGTGCGCCCCGGCGTACGCAGCAAAGGCACCGGCCCGGGTAGTGGTGCTGGCGACACTGCATGCAATGCATGCAGAGGTGCCGGCCTACGGCTTCGACCGGCTCGGGTCGATCATCGAGACGCTCGAGCCGGATGTGTTGTGCCTCGAAGTGCAGCCACGCGATCTCGAGGTGCACGGTCCGGAACGGGTGAAGCAGGAGTATCCGCGGGTGATCTATCCGCTCCTGGCGCGCCATCGTTACGCGGTGTATGCGCTGGAACCGGCCGAGCCGGAGTTCAGCGCGATCGTGAAGCCGTATGCGTCGGCCTCGCAGGCGTTTGGGCAGCAACATCCGCGGCAGGCGCAGGCGTTCGCAGCCTATGGCGAAGCCGCGCTGAAGGCGCTTGTGGCTTACTGGACATCGCCCCGCCGCGTCAACGACGCCACCACCGATGCCGTGCTCGACGCCAAGCACCAGCTGCAGCAGGACATGGTCGGCCCGGGCGAGCGCGCTGGCTGGCAGGCCTGGAACGGGCATTTCCTGCAGGTGATCCAGCGCGCCGCACGCGAGCATCCTGGCGCGCGCATCGTCGTTGCGGTCGGTGTAGAGCACACCTACTGGCTGCGCCGGCACCTTCGCGGGTTGCCCGGTATCACGCTGGAAGATACGGCCAGCCTGTTGCCCGACACCGACACCGACACCGAGCCGCGCTGAGTGCCGGCGATCGCCCGGTGCCTACGTGGCCGGGTCGTGCATGGCCGGAACCTGGCGGAGGCGGCCCCACCCGAGGCCGATGGTCAGGCCGTGGCCGGCTCCGGCAGCGCGGTGACGTCGTCGGTGCCGCACACGTCACGCCACAGGTGGTAGCTCACGCCGAACATGCCCATGAAGATCGTCATCATGAAACCGATGTACAGCGGTATCGCGATCACCAGCATCAGCCAGCTGCCGACCAGTCTGCCGAGCAGGAACGCCAGCATCATCACCAGCATCAGGGCGATCGCAATCCCGATCATGGCGAGCAGGCCACCGAGCGCATAGGCCAGCAACGGCAGTGCGTTCTTCGCGGTGCCGACCACGCCGTCGCCGATCGCGGCGAACACTCCCCGGCGGCCCAGTGCGATCTGCCCGAGGGCGATCGCATAGAAGGCGCTGAACAGCAGGAAGAACACCGCGCCCAGGGCGATGAGCGTGCCGAAGCCATGCGGCAGCGATGGCGACACGGGCTGTGCCTGCATGGTGAGCGCCTGCATGTACCAGTGCAGCAGTCCGCCGCCCATCGCAACGAGAAGGAGCGCGAACATCGCGAAGTAGATCAGCAGGACCACCAGCCCGAAGCCGATCAGGCGCAGGGCACTGCCGTCGCGATAAGGGCCGAAGATGTCGCGGATGCGCGCCGCGCGGCCGCATTCGGCCGCATCGATCACCTGCAGGTACCCACCGTACAGCGGAATCACCAGCAGGCCGATCAGCATCGAGAGTGCGGTCCATGCGACGGAGGTCATCGGGGAGACCGGCACGCCGGCATGGATGGCATGCAGGCGCATCGGCAGCGTCACCAGCGACGGCAGGACAACCGCCGTCAGCAGTATCACCGCACTGCCCCACAGCGGTTTCGGATGGCGAAAGCCAGCACTGAATCCGCGCATCAGCCAGCCGAACCCGGCCGACGTCCGCCTCGATCGTGTCGTCATCGTTGCTCCCCCTGATCGGCGCCCCTTGCGCCGCTGAGGTCGAGCATAGCGACGTCGCCGGTCCGAACAGCGGCGCGGTTCGCCGGGGCCTTGAAAAGCGCCGCATTTCGCAAGCGTTTGCGACATGCCGGTGGCCGCACGTTCCACGCATCCACGGGTTGCCGCGGGTATCGCGAGCCCCACCCGGGCGCCGCTACCAGGGCACCGTGCGCCCCAGATAGTCGAGGTACCGCAATCCGGGCGTGCCCGGCTGGGCGAGCAGCACGTCCACCAGGCGGGGCACGCTGTCCTCGATGGTCAATGGCGCCTCCGCGCCACCGAGCTCGGTGCGCACCCAGCCGGGGGCCATCAGCACCATGGCGCGGGCGGAGCCGGCGTGCCGTGCGGCGAAGCTGCGCATGAACATGTTCAGCGCGGCCTTGCTGCCCCGGTAGAGCTCGCGCATGCCTTTCTCGTTGTTGGCGATGCTGCCTTGTCCGGACGACATGATGCCGATGAGGCCGGTGGGGATGACCAGCGCTTCCAATTGCTCGACCACCCGCATCGGGCTGAGCGCGTTGGTGACCATCAGGTCGACGAAATCCCGGGTCGACACCTCGCCGATGGTCTGCGTGGGATCGGGATTGGTCGTGCCGGCATTGACGAACAGCATGTCGAAGCGCCGGCGATCCAGGCGCTTGCGCAGGGCGGCGAGCTGCTCGGGCTCGCGGATGTCCAGCGTCTCGATCGTGATCGCTCCCGGGTGCGCCTCGGCCAGCTCGTGCAGCCCCGTGCGGGCGGTGCCGCGCACGGTGCCGACGACGTGCCAGCCCCTGCGCAGGAACTCGCCCGCCATGGCCAGGCCCAGGCCGCGCGAGGCACCGATCAGCAGGATCGTCGGGGGGAGGGGCGGTGTCGGCATCGCGTGGTGTCCATGCAGCGGGGGCGACAGGAAGGGTTTCACGCCTCAATGGATGGCGCCAGACGCATTGGATACAAATTGTTTGTGCATCAAACGCAATCGTATAGACCGCGCGGCGCTATGCTCCGCGGATGGAATCGGTCGATCTCAATCTGCTGCCGGCCCTCGACGCCCTGCTCGCCGAAGGCAGCGTGACCGGCGCGGCGCGCCGGCTCGGTTTGAGCGCATCGGCGATGAGCCGCACGCTGGCGCGACTGCGCGCGGCGACCGGGGATCCGCTGCTGGTGCGCGCCGGTCGGGGGCTGGTGCCCTCGCCGCGGGCGATCGAGCTGCGCGATCGCGTGCATGACCTGAGCCGCGACGCGCAGGCGGTGCTGCGGCCACTATCGGAGCCGCTCGACCCTGCATCGCTGGATCGCAGTTTTACCCTACGCGCCAACGAAGCCTTCGTCGAGCGGTTCGGCGTGCCGCTGTTCCGGGCAGTGTCGACTGCAGCGCCGCGGGTGCGGCTGCAGTTCGTGCACAAACCCGACAAGGATGCGACGCCGCTGCGCGATGGAAGGATCGATCTGGAGATCGGCGTGGTCGGCACCGCGGCGCCGGAAGTGCGTACCCGCCTGCTGTTCCGCGACCGCTACGTGGGCGTGGTGCGTACCTGCCATCCGCTGCTGTCGGCGCGGACCGTGACCGCGAAGCGCCTGGTGGCGTGCGGGCATGTCGCCGCGTCACCCGGCGGCGAGACGCGCGGACCGGTCGACGATGCGCTGGCCGCCGTGGGACTGCATCGCGACGTGCGGGTCGTGGTGCCCGGCTTCACCGATGCATTGGCGATGGCGCGCGATACCGGCCTCGTCGCCATCGTGCCGCAGTCCTGCCTCGGAAGCGCGTCGCCGGGACGTCGCTCCCGTGCCTCCGCGCTCGACATGTTCGAGCTCCCGCTGAAACTGCCGCCGCTGATGGTGAGCGCGATCTGGCATCCCCGGCTGGATGCCGATCCGGCCCACCGCTGGCTGCGTGGCGTGGTGCTGGCGGCCTGCCGCGCCGCCTATCCGGCGGGTTAGCCTGCCGGCACACGGCGGTGGCGCGGCTCGTTATAGTCCGCCGCAGGGGATCGTGGAGGAGGGGCCATGACCGAGGAAGCACAGCGACCGTTCGTGGTGCCCTGCCGGCCGCTGCCGCTGTCGGCGCCTTGGCGCTGGCTGGCCGCAGGCTGGCGGGACGTGCGGCGGGCACCGGCGCTGACCGCCGTATTCGGCACGGTGATCGTGCTGGTGAGCGCAGCGGTGTCGTGGCTGGCCTGGGAGCTGGGGCGGTTCGCCCTGCTGGCCTTGCTGCTGTCCGGCTTCGTCTTCGCGGCGCCACTGATCGGCGTGGGGTTGTATTCGGTGAGCTGCGGCTTGATCGCCGGGCGCGAACCGCGGTTGCGCGACTCGTTCGCGGTGGCGCGGCGGGTGATGGGGCAGGCCGGGATCTTCGCCTTGATGCAGTTGGTGATCATCCTGATCTGGTCGCGTGCCGGCATGATGCTCACCGCCTTCGTGCCGGTGGATCCGGGCGACCATCGCGCGCTGCTCGAGTACCTGGCGATCGGCTCGCTGATCGGTGCCGCCTTCGCCGCCTTTACCTTCGCCGTGTCGGTGGTGTCGTTGCCGCTGATCGCGCAGCGCGACGTGGACATGGTCACCGCCTGCGTCTCCAGCTTCAACGCGGTGCTGCGCAACAAGCCGGCGATGCTGCTGTGGGGCGCGATCATCGTGGTGCTGACGGTGGTCGGTTTCGCCACCGTGATCGGGCTGGGGCTGGTGATGCCGTGGCTGGCCTACGCCACCTACCACGCCTACCGCGACACGCTGGATGCGTCGGACTGGCCGCTGCAGGAGGGCGCGGCCGGCTGATCCGCGTGCGATGCGGCGGCGACCGGCGGTGACGCCGGCCGCCGCCGTTCCGCTCAGAGCTTGTACTCCACGGAGAACCAGACGATGCGGGTATCGGTGGCGTAGTGGTCGGCACGGTAGTCGGCGAGCGCCAGCGAGGTGCTGAAGTGGCGGTCGATCGCCAGGCCGGCGGACAGGTCCAGCTCGTCGCCGTAGTGCGTGCCGGTATGCGTCGCGGCGAAGTGGTGCGCGGTGGCCGCCACGCTCAGCGTGCGCGCCTTCCAGCTCACGCCCAGGTAGCTGTCGGCCAGGCCGTCGGCCGGCGTGGCGAGGAAGCGGTCGGCCCAGCCGTTGAACGCATGCAGCGTGGCCAGCGGGGTCTGCAGGGCGCTGGTGCCGTCGCCCTGCAGCCGCTCCTGGCCCAGCGTCCATTGCCAGGCACGCAGGCCCAGGGCCACTTCGGCATGCAGGTAGGAACGGCTGCCTTGCAGCGTGCCGCGCTTCCAGGCGTGCTGCCGGGCCGCTTCCAGCGTGTAGTCGATGCTCCAGTCCTGGCCGCGCGCGGCGTGGCCCAGCCAGCGCAGGCCGAGGTCGCGATGCGAGCTGGCCGGCAGCGACTGGTTGCCGATCAGGTAGGCGTAGCCGACCACGGTGCCCGCCGCCTGCTTCCACGACACGTTGAGCAGATGGGTGTCCAGGTTCTGCCGGGCGTGCAGCGGATCGGGATGGTGCGCGCCGAAGATGCGGTTGACGCGGGTGAGCCAGGCATAGTCGACGCGCCAGGCCGATGACGGCGTCCAGATCGCGCGCACGGCGTCGAAGCTCTGTTCGAGCTGGCGGAAGCCGACGTTGCCGACGAAGCGGTCGTTGTCGAGCTTGATCACCTGGCGGCCCACGCGCAGGTCCAGCGGCTGCCAGCCGTGGTATTCGACATAGGCCTGGTCCAGCTCGGTATCGGCCGGGTCGGACACCACCGGGTAGTTCGTCTGTCCGTTACGGGTGCTGTTGTACAGATCGTTGCCGACCACGCGGTTGTCCTGCAGCGAGACCAGCGCGCTCCAGCCGCTGTGATCGGCGAAGCGGTAGCCCAGCCGGGTGCGCACGGTCGAGGCGTTGGCGTCGCGGGCGAAGCCGCCCTGGTCGACCTGCTCGAGGCGATAGCGCACGTCGAGCTGGGGACCGCTGGCGGTGTCGGCTTGCGCATTGGCGCAGCCGGCGGCGCCCAGCAGCAGGACGAACGCGGCGCGCGGGGCGTTGACGGCCCATGGTTTCATGGTCGTTTCCTCGGAGTATTCGGGAGGGATGGCCCGACGGCGGGCGCCGCCGGGAGGGGAGGGCGGCGTGGCCGCCCGGAAGGCCGGATCAGTTGCCGGCGCGGAAGATGCTCGGGTCCTTCGGGCCGGTGACTTCGACCCAGCCGGCGAGGCCCTTCTCCAGGCGCGACAGCGCATGGTCGACGAGGATGTACTTGCCCGGTTCCTCGAAGTGCACGTCGGTCACCACCGCGCCGCCCGGCGGAACCGGGATGGTCTGCACGTCGTGTTCCGGCCGGTTGGCCAGCGCGCCCCAGGCCCAGGCGTCGTCGAACATCTCGCCGATCAGGTGGAACGAGGAGGTCTTGTTCGGGCCGCCGACGCCGAAGTAGATGCGGATGGTGTCGCCCACCCTGGCCTTGAGCGGATGGTCGGTGGTGAGCGCGCCGACGGCGCCGTTGAAGACCATGTAGGTCGGCTGTTCGGCGAGCAGCTTGTTGACGTCGAACTGCAGGTGGCCGTGGGTGTTGAACGGCTCGGTGGTGTAGATCTCGCCCTGCATCATGTAGAACTCGTGCGCCACCTTGGGCAGGCCGCCGGCCGGCTCCACCAGCACCATGCCGTACATGCCGTTGGCGATGTGCTGTGCGACCATCGGCGTGGCGCAGTGGTAGACGTACAGGCCCGGCTTGAGCGCCTTGAAGGTGAAGCTGCGGGTCTGGCCCGGCGGCACCTGCATCACCGCCGCACCGCCGCCCGGACCGGTCACCGCGTGCATGTCGACCGAGTGGTTCATCAGGCTGTGGGCGTCGTTGTGCAGGCTCACCGTGACGGTGTCGCCGACGCGGGCGCGCAGCATCGGGCCGGGCACCTTGCCGTTGAAAGTCCAGTAGGTGAACGTGGTGCCGTTGGCGAGTTGGCCGGTGACTTCCTCGGTGGTGAGGTTGAACTGCAGGTGCTTCGGCGCGCGGTCGCCGACCGGCGCAGGCAGGTCGTCCGGCGCGCGGCTGATGTCGGCGGCGGTGGCCTTGGGGGCGGCCTCCGCCTTGCCCACCACCAGCTTGCCGTCCATGCCGGCGGCGCGATGGCCGGGGATGTTGCAGAAGTAGTCGAAGTTGCCGTCGTGGTCGGCGCGGAACACCACCGCGGTGCTGGCGTCCTTGCCCACCACGTCGTTGGACAGCACGTTGAAGTCGGGCAGGCGGATGTTGTGCATCGAGCCGTCGCCGTCGATCAGGTTGATCTGCACGATCGCCCCGGCGGGCACCTTCAGGGTGGGGTTGAGCTGGCCGTCGATGGCGCCGCCCACGCCGCGGAAGCCCATGCCGAACGAGCCGACATCGGTCTTCAGGGTGAAGGTCACGGTCGGTGTGTATTCGGCCGGGCTCTGCAGGTTGGAGGTGGTGGCGTTCGCGTGGCCGGCCCAGGCCAGCGCCAGTGCGAACACGGGTAAAAACATGTGACGAATGTTCATGGTTCCGTCTCCTGCAGCGACAACCGGGCCCCTGTCGCGTGCACTGATCTCGGAAAGCGTCCTGCCCGGCGAGCGTGTCGTTCGATTCGATCAGCGTTCGGGGCACACGCTATCGGCCCGGGTGGTGCGAGCGGTCTGATCCATGTCAGGCGGGTCCGCCATGGCGCGGGGTGCGACCGGATGCCACGGGACGGCTGCGCGGGGCGGGACGCGGCAGCGGGCTTGTCGACCGGCGGGTGCCTCTCGGCGAAGCCCGGTTCGATCAGGATCATGCGGCAGTCGCTGCCGGCACCTTCGTCGCCATGCTGGCGACCCGGCGGTCCGGGCGACCGCCGCCGGTTCGCCACCTGCCGACCCGTCGGCGTGTCGCGACTGCAGGTGCCGCAGTTGGTGCCCTCTGCGGGAGCATGACGATCGAGGATGCCGAAGTGGCTGCAACGGAGTCGATGCGCATGGGCGCCGTTGCACCGGATGGTTCCGCAAAGATCGAGACCGGGAGCCACGTCGGGTGCGATGGCGCGCCAATCATCTGCACCAGCCGTCTTCGCGCGGGCTCCGGGCAGGGGTGCTGCGCCTGGAGTCGATCATGCGGATCGTCGGCTGACGCATGGAGTCGGCGGGTGCACCCGCCGACGAAGGAACCCGGCGCGTCAGAGCGGCGGCAGGTCCGGTGCGTGGCTGCCGACGCGGTTTCTGCCTGCGTCCTTGGCCTGGTAGAGCGCACGATCCGCGGCTTCGATCCATTGGCGCGGATGGTTTTCACCGCGCGGCCGGGAGGCGATCCCGATGCTCACCGAGCAGCGCAGCGAGGGTGCCAGCGGAAAGCGCAGGCTCTCCACGTCGGCGCGGATGCGCTCGGCGATCGCACCCGCCGCGGACGAATCGACAGGCAGTACGAGGGCGATTTCGTCACCCCCCAGCCGTCCGGCCAGACCGCGGTCGGCCGCGTGTTCGCGCACGATGGCGCCGATCGCGCGCAACACGTCGTCGCCGATCGGATGGCCGTGGGTGTCGTTGACCACCTTGAAGTCATCCAGGTCGATCAGCAACAGCGTGGCGGTGGCATCCGGGCGCAGCGCCGCCAGCATCGCGGCAATGCCCTGTTCCCAGTGGCGTCGGGTGTGCAGGCCGGTCAGCGGGTCGGTATGGGCCAGTTCCTTCAGGCGCAGGTTCTGCAACTGCACCCGGCGCACCAGGCTGTAGCTGATCGCGCTGACCACCAGCGTGTGGATCACCAGGATAGGCAGGCTGGCCACCACCACCGCCATGTCGGAAGCGGGGGCGGCAGCGAAGCCGGTGAGCAGCCCGCCCAGCACGATGCCGGCGGCGGTCCAGCCCAGCGAGCGAAGCCACAGCCCGCGGATGCCGGTGGTGACCTTGTCCGCTGCCACCACGGCGATGAGCACGACCGACGGCAGCAGATTGAAATGCATCAGCGGGGCGCAGGTGCCGGCGAAGAACGAGTCGAGCAGCAGATTGCGTCGTTCGGCAGCGGCCGGGTCCCTGCCATGGCGGGCCATCAGGAAGGCGAGGTGCGGCCAGGCGAAGCAGACCAGCACCGCCCATGCCCAGGCCTGCCAGCTTCCATGCCGCTGCTGCAGCACGACGGCGATGGGCAGGGTGCCGAGCCCCATGCCCAGCACGCGCAGGACGTAGGTGCGCCGGTAGAGCTGGCGCAAAGGATTGCTGGACAGGTCGTTCTTCATGGGCTTCAGGATGCCTGCGGGCGGGCCGGCGGGAGCTGTGCCGGCTTCATGCGCGCAGCAGGGCGGGTACATCCAGATCCCAATGGGCGGGATCTTCGATGGCGACGATGCGATCGTCCGAGTCCTCCAGGTCCAGCGTCTCCGGCTCCAGCCGCGCGCGCTCGGGAAGGGTGCAGATCAGTCGCACGATCGGGTTCAGCGCGCTGCCGTTGCCCTGCACCAGTACCACGGCCAGTCGCTGGGATGCCAGTCGCACGAGTGTGCCGGTGGGATAGATGCCGATCAGCTTCACGAAGACATGGAAGATCCGCCGGTCGAAATGGCCTTCCTGCCACTCGGCCATGCGGCGAATGGCTTCGGCCGGCTCCCAGCCGGGCTTGTAACAGCGCTCGGAAGTGATCGCATCGTAGACGTCGCAGATCGCACCCATGCGTGCGACCTCGCTCAGTGCGTCGCCGGACAGCCTGTGTGGGTAGCCGGTACCGTCGGTCTTCTCGTGGTGATGCAGGGCCACATCCAGTGCCATCGGACCGGCGGCCGATTCACGGCTGAGGATGTCCCAGCCCACCTGCGGGTGCTGCCGCACGGTGGCCAACTCCAGCGGGCTGAGGCGACCGGGCTTGTTGAGGACCGCGTCGGAGATCCCGACTTTGCCGATGTCGTGCAGCAGGCCCGCCACGCCGAACTCCTTCAGTGCCTCGCCCTCATAGCCCAGGCGCTTGCCGAGGGCGATCATCAGCGCGGCGACGGCGACCGAGTGCAGATAGGTGTAGTCGTCCTTGTTCTTCAGGCGGACCACGCTCAGCATCGCCGCAGGGTTGCGGGCAATCACCTCGTTGATCTCGTCCACCACCTCGGCGGCGGCGTCCATGCTCAGCGCCTTGCCCATGCGCGCTTCGCCGAACAGCGACTTCGCCACGCCCTTGGCGCGTTCGCGGATGGCTTCGGCCGCCGCGTAGTCGTCGCCGAAGTCCGAGCGTTCGGGCGACGGCTCCGGCGTCGTCTCGATGACGGGCGCCGCGGAAGGCGTCACCGGTCCGGATGCCAGATCCAGCCCCTTGCTGGTGTCGATCCACACACCCTGCTGCCCCAGCGCGCGCAGCGTGACCAGGGTTTCGCCGGGCTCGACCAGGAACGATCCCCGCCAGAACGGATGATCCAGCCAGTTGCCCTCGATCTTCCGGACGTACATGCCCGCAACCACCTGGGTGGCGACGATCTTCTTCAGCGGCGAGGTCATGTTCGGGCCAATCCAAATCTCGTCGGTTCTGCGTGGGCGCGTCCCGGGCGGAGTCATCGTTGCAGGGGCGATCGATCGCTTTCGCGGCCTGCCGTCAGGCGGGCCACGTCCGGGTGCCGGACCGTGCGTTCGGTTATCGGCCCGCACGGGGCGTACTTGAGTGGCGGCCGGGCCTGACGGCAGGCCGCTGGTGGGGTGTCGAGGGGCGTACCGATGCCGGTTCGTCCGGCATCCGCGCCGGCGGCGGGCGCCGACCGCGATGCCGTTGCGCCGCGTGGGGTGGGCGTGGCTCCGCAGGGGCGGATGACCCCTGGATCTGCCCTCGCCGTTCCCCCGACCTGAGCACCGTTTGATCCTGGACAAGTCGGCGACCTCGACGCGGGGTTACGGTGACGATCCCTATTTGCGTTGCGGCGGCCGGAGTCGAACGCGCGCGAGGGCAACCGAGGCAGCGCGACACCGACCATTCAAGGGAGTCCAGACCATGCGTTACGTGATTCTCGCCCTGGCGATCTTCCTCTCTCCCGTGGCCTGCACCCAGGCCTGGGCCCAGACCCGGCTGAGCATAGGCATCAGCGACCGCGGCGTGAGCCTGGGCTTCGTCGTATCGACGTATCCGACGTTCGAGCGCATTCCCGGCTACCCGGTGTACTACGACCCGCGCATCGACCAGAACTACTTCTTCTACGACGGCCTGTACTGGGTGTACGTGGACGACGGCTGGTATTGGAGCACCTGGTACAACGGGCCTTGGTACCTGGTTTCGCCGGCTTACGTGCCCTTGTTCATCCTGCGCATTCCGGTGCGCTACTACCGTCGTCCGCCGCCCTACTTCCGCGGCTGGCTGCCGAGCGCGCCTCCGCGCTGGGGCGAACACTGGGGGCCTGGTTGGGAACGGCAGCGCAGCGGGTGGGATCACTGGAATCGCCGCTCCGTGCCGGCACCGGCGCCACTGCCGACCTATCAGCGCAGCTACACCGGCAGCCGCTACCCCCGCCAACTGGAGCAGCAGCGTTCGATCGAGTCCCGCAACTACCGCTACCAGTCACGCGAGACGGTGAGCAGACAGATTCTCGAGCAGCATCGTCGCAACGAGCCGTCGCGCAGCCGGCCCCTGCAGAACGACCGGCCGCAGGAGCCGCGGAGCCGTCCGCAGCAGGGCGTCCAGCAGCCACTGCAGCAGCGTGCCCAGCCACAACAGCCGCACTCGCAGCCGGTGCCCAAGGCGCGCGGCAAGGGTGACAAGGGCCGGTCGGACCAGGACAAGGGGCGCAGGGACAAAGGTCAGGACGGCGGTCACCCCTAGCCAGTGAGCCGCCTGCCCACCGGCGCGGGGGGGCGGGCGGGGCCGCCTAGAGCCGGATCCGGCGCAGCTCGTCCAGCAGACCGGCCAGGGGTTCTTCGATGGCTGCGCCGTCGAGCGCGGTGACCTCCAGCATCATCGCCGGCAGTGGTTGCGACGTGGCGACCTCCACCAGTTCACCCTGAGCCAGTTCGGCGTCGACGGCGTAGCGCGGCAGGGCGCCCAGCTCGCCGCCGGACGCCACCCGCCGTTTCACCGCCTCCACCGAACCGGCCGAATGCAGCGTCGCGGGAACCCCGAGGTGGCGCAGCCAGGTGGAGAGCAGCGCGTTGAGTGCGCCCTCCGGGTCGGGCACGCAGATCGCGGGTGCCGGCAGGCCGGGCACCAGCGCCGGTTCGGTGGTGCCTGGCGCCCGGAACAGCGCCAGTCTCGATCGCGTCAGCTGCAGCAGGGTCTGGTCGGGTGGCACGGCCTGGTCGATGCTCGGGCCGATGGTGATGGCGGCCTGCAGCCGGCCTGCCGAGACCAGCTGGCGCAGCTCCGCGCAGAGCCCGGTGCGCACCTGCACGATGAGCGCGGGCCAGGTCTCGCGCAGACGCTCCAGCACGTCCGGCAGCACGTAGGTGCCGACCGATTCCGACGCACCGATGGCAAACGACCGCTGCGGCTGCAAGCCACGTGCGAAGGCCATCGTCTCGTCGGCGACCTGCAACAGCCGCCGCGCGTGGGGCAGCAGCGCTGAAGCCTGACGGGTAAGCGTCGCGCCGCTGCCCGGCGTGCGCTCGGTGATCGCGAAGCCGACCACGCGTTCGAGCGAGAACAGCGCTTCGGAAAGCGTCGACTGCGCCACGCCCAGGGCCTTGGCCGCGCGGGCGATGCCCTGCTGTTCGGCAAGGGCGATCAACGCCCGGCAATGACGGAGTTCGATGTCCATAGGCGGAGAGTGAGGTGATCGGCGAGGCCGATGGGTCCATCGGCGTTTTGGAGCGGGTGGCATCGGCCCGGACCATGCCGCCACCGCGCCGGATCCAGGCGCATGCGACAGGCAGAACGACCGTGACGATGATCCTTCCCCGCAAGACCGCGCTGATCGTGATCGATGTCCAGCAGGGTTTCAACGATCCCCGCTGGGGCGCCCGCAACAACCCGGATGCCGAGGCGAACATCGCCCGTCTGCTGGCGGCGTTTCGTGCAAAGGGTCGCCCGGTGATCCACGTGCAGCACGACTCGGCCGCGCCGGACGGCGCCTTCCGCCCGGGCACGCCGGGCCATCGGCCCAAGCCCGAGGCCGTGCCGCACGAGGGCGAGCCGGTCTACCGCAAGTCGGTCAACAGCGCGTTCATCGGCACCACGCTTGAGCGCGACCTGCGCGACGCCGGCATCGAAGGCCTGGTGATCGTCGGGCTGACCACCAACCATTGCGTGTCCACCACCACGCGCATGGCCGGCAACTTCGGTTTCGCCACCAGCATCGTCGCCGACGCCACCGCGACGTTCGAGCGCATGGGTATGGACGGCACGATGCGCCCCGCGGCGGAGGTGCATGCCAGTGCGCTCAGCGACCTGCGCGATGAGTTTGCCGCGGTGGTCGATACCGATGCGGTGATCGCCGCGGTGTGACACGCGGCCGGTGAGAGGGCGTGGCGGCGTCGCGCCCGGCCGGACAGGCAAGGTCTTCCCGGCCGGCACGCCGTCGCAACCAGGTGCAGGGTGCCGGCGTGCCGCAGGCCACGCGCAGCGCGATGCAATGCAACTCGCCCGCGCCAGGATGCCGCCGGGCACGCCGGTGCTTGCGCGCCGCCTTCCTGCGGAACGAAGGGCGGGGCGCGCGCGGATCCGTTCGCAGGTCAGGCGTCGGTTTGCCGATCGGATGGATATTCACCACGGCTCCCGTTTCACGCACGGGGACCGGCGCGGGCCGGGCCTGCGCGAGGCTGTATGCCCATGCGACGTGCGTGGGAGAATCCCGGCGTGGCCCACCCATCCGACCCGTCCCGCCATCTGCGCGACCTCGCCCGCCTGCGGCGGGTGCGCGATCGCATCGACCGCGAATACGCGCGGCCGCTGAACGTCGAGGCGCTGGCGCGCAGCGTGCACATGTCCGCCGGCCACCTGAGCCGGCAATTCCGGTTGGCGTTCGGCGAGTCGCCCTACGCGTACCTGATGACCCGCCGCATCGAGCGGGCGATGGCGCTGCTGCGGCGGGGCGATCTGCAGGTGACCGAGGTCTGCTACGCGGTCGGATGCGCCTCGCTGGGCACGTTCACCACCCGCTTCACCGAGCTGGTCGGCGTGTCTCCCGGTGCCTACCGGCGCGAGGCGGCGGAGGCCACGCGCGGGATGCCCTCGTGCGTGGCCCGGCAGGTGACGCGACCGGTCAGGAATCGAGAAGCGCCGGCGGACGAGCCCGATCTAGCATGACCACTCCTTCCACACCTGAGGCCAACGCCATGGAAATCGCCATCCACGCCAGCTTTCTTCCGCACACCGACCCGGACGCCTCGTTGGCGTTCTACCGCGATACGCTGGGCTTCGAGGTGCGCAACGACGTCGGCTACCAGGGCCTGCGCTGGATCACCGTCGGACCGCAGGGGCAGCCGGAAACCTCCATCGTGCTGGCTCCGCCGTCGGCCAGTCCCGGCGTCACCGAGGACGAGAAGCGCACGATTGCCGAAATGATGGCCAAGGGCACCTACGCCATGCTGCTGCTGGCGACGCCGGACCTGGATGCCGCGTTCGAGCGGATCCAGGCGAGTGGCGCGGAGATCGTGGAAGAGCCGACCATGCAGCCCTACGGCGTACGCGATTGCGCGGTACGCGACCCGGCCGGCAACCTGCTCAGGGTGCAGGAGCGGCGCTGATCCCCGTCGAGTCAGGATCGACACACTGCAAAGGAGATGGACATGGCGGAAAAGAAAGGTGGCAAGAAGTCCGCAGCGAAGCCGGCGGCCAAATCGGTGGCCGGATCGACGACCAAATCGACCGCCAAGTCGGCAGCGCGGTCCGCTCGCGGCTTTACCGCCGAAGAGCAGGCGGCGATGCGCGAGTACGCGCAGGAGCTGAAAGCGGCCTCACGCCCGGGCAGGAAGGCCGCGGACGGCGAAGCGGACCTGCTGGCCAAGGTCGCCGCGATGTCCGAGCCGGATCGGGTGATGGCCACGCGCATCCACGCCATCGTGCGGGCGAGCGCGCCGTCGCTGGTGCCAAGGACCTGGTACGGCATGCCGGCCTACGCGAACGCCGAGGGCAAGGTCGTTTGCTTTTTCCAGGGCATGTCGAAGTTCAAGACGCGCTACGCGACGCTCGGTTTCAGCGACAGGGCGAAACTCGATGACGGCACGATGTGGCCGAGTGCGTTCGCGCTGAAGACGCTGGATGCCGCCACCGAGGCGCGCATCTCGGCCCTGGTGGCGAAGGCGGCGGGGTAGGTGTTCCGCGTCCGGCTTGGCTCAGCCGGACGCGGGCGTGCCGGCGGTCGGCCGGGTCTCCGGCATGCGCGCGAGGACCGGCAGCACGGCCAGTGCGACCAACGCGATCATCGCCCCGGGCAGCGCCGTCCAGCCGGTGAGCTTCACCAGCAGCTCGGCCAGGAACGGGGTCAGTCCGCCGAAGATCGCCGTGGCCATGGTCACGCCCAGTGCCAGACCGCTCAGCCGGCCTTCGCCGGGAAACTGCTCGGCCGTGGCGGAGGCGCCCACCGCGCTGACGCCACCGGCCAGGCAGGCGAGCACGAGCGCCCCCAGCGCGATCGCCATTTCACCGCCGTGTCCCATCACCGCGAACATCGCCAGCGGCAGCAGCGTGCTGCCCGCCGCCAGCCATAGCAGGACGGGCTTGCGTCCGATCCGGTCGGACAGTGCGCCGGTGAACGGCGTCACTGCGATCACCGCGACGGCCGCCAGCGTGGACAGCCACAGCGATCGTCCCTCGGCCAGCACGCCGGAGGAGGTGAGGAATGCCGGCACGTAGGTAATGCCGACGTAGTAGGTGATCGATCCCAGCGCGGACACCGCGAAGGTCCGCCCCAGGGCCGCCCGGTGGTGGCGCAGCGTATGGCGCAGTGGCGAGGCAGGGACGGTGCGTTCGGCGACCTGACGTTCGAAATCGGGCGACTCCTCCATCATCGAGCGCGCGAGCCAGACCGCGCCGGCCAGCGCCGCGCCGACGAAGAACGGGATCCGCCAGCCCCACGCCGCGAGTTCGGCCGGAGTCAGTGCGCCGACGGTCAACGCCGACAGCGCGACGGCGAGCAGTGCTCCCACCTCGCTTGCCGCCGACGCCAGCGAAGTGAGCAGGCCGCGTCGCTCCATCGGCGCGCCTTCCAGCAGGTAGGCGACCACGCCGGTGTATTCGCCGCCCACCGAAAACGCCATGAAGCAGCGCAGCGCGAGCAACAGCACCCCGGCCGCCGGGCCGATCGTGGCGTAGTCCGGCAGCAGCGCCGTGGCCAGCATCGCGGCGGTCATCAGCATCATCGACAGCAGCAGGGTGCGGCGGCGGCCGATGCGGTCGCCGATGTGGCCGAACACCACCGCTCCCAGCGGGCGCATCGCGTAGGAGATGGCGAAGCCGGCCAGCGTGGCAAGCAGCGACGTGGCGCCACCGCCGAAGAACACCCTGGACAGCACGGTGGCGAAATACAGATACAGCGTGAAGTCATACCACTCCACCACGGTGGACCATGCAGCCACCGCCATCGAGCGGCGCGTGACGGCAGTGGTTCGGCTCGGGACTTCTTTCATGTGCGGGCACCGCGTGCGGGGATGCCCGATGGTAGCTGCCGCGACGTGCCGGGCCGGCGCAACGCTGGTTACAGCCGGTTCCAGGCGCGTGCGAGGTGAAGGACGACCATGACGATGCCCCTTCCCTCGAGACCGCGCTGATCGTGATCGATGACCAGCAGGGTTTCAACGATCCCCGCCTGGAGCCTGCAACAACCCGGATGCCGAGGCGAACATCGCACACCTGCTGGCGGCGCTTCGGCAAAGGGCGGGCCGGTGATCCACGTGCAGCCCGACTCGGCCGCGCCGGACGGTGCCTTACCGCCACGGCGATCGCCGCAGTGTGACGCGCCCGACGACGGGGCGCACGGCGAAGCGCCGTTCAACCGAACAGGTGCGCGCCCCAGGCGGCCATCACGCGGTCGTAGCCCAGCGTGATGCACACGGTGGCCAGCGTGTCGTAGACCAGGTGCAGCGCAACGCCGTACCACAGGCAGTAGTCGCTCAGGACGTAGACCAGCGCCAGGATGCCGCCGAGCGCGCCGGTGAGGATCCAGCCGCTCAACCCCTGATACCCATGGGCCAGGCCGAACACCACGCAGGAGGCTGCCACGGCGACAGCCGTGGCAGCGCGCGAGCCGCCGAACGCGGCGCGAATGCGCCCCAGCACGATGCCGCGGAACACGACTTCCTCGCAGAAGCCGGCCGAAATCCAGATCAGCGGCAAAAGGGCAAGCAGGGCGTGCCAGTTGCCGCGCAGGTAGTCGAACATGCTCAGATCGCGGTGCTGTCCGGTGAAATGCTCGATCGCCGGGGTCAGGGCCACCTTCACCAGCAGCAGTTGCGCCACGCCAGCGAGCAAGCCGAAGGCAGCGATCCGGCGCCAGTCCACATGCTTGCGCAGGCCCAGCGGCACGTGCCATCGGCGCGGCTCGAACCAGGCGATCAGCAGTGCCACACCCGCGCCCCACATCGAACCCCAGCCCGGGCCGTTCCATACCGCCGCGATGACAACCCCGACGACGGCCAGCTGCCACAACGTCGAGGCCGTTCCGGAAGCGGGCAGGGCGGGAGTGCGGGCGGCAGGGGACATGGCGCGGGCTCGGGTGGCCGGAGCGCGGCAGGATCCGTGGCATGGGCCGTCTCCGCATGTGCCGCTGGTCATCCTGCCCGCGCGTCGGACGGCGCCCGGCGGCGGATGGGATTCACGTCGCCGCGGGAGGCGCGCGCCCCATCCGGATGTCTACCAGTTGCGTCGGGCGGCACCCTCGAACTCGTTGCTGGAAGGATTGATCTGGATCATCCGCCGTCCGGCGCGGCGGATCCGCGGTCCCAGCGGCTGGACCGGATCGTGCGCGCACCGGAACGAGCAGCGCGCGTTGCCCGCGAAGCTGCGGCACAAGCGACCGGTCGCACGATTGAACGGACACCGTTTCGGCGTCGAAAAAAAAGCGCCCGCATGGGCGGGCGCGCACGCCGTCGCAATCCGGGGTATGACGCGACGAGGGGAGAGTGGTCGGGCCGCCCGGGGTTTTGGTCCCTGGCGGGCCGGGTTATTGCTGGTTCTGTTCCTGGTTCTGGTTCTGTTCCTGGTTCTGGTTCTGGTTCTGGTTCTGGTTTTGGTTTTGGTTCTGGTTCTGGTTCTGGTTTTGGTTTTGGTTCTGCTGCCGCATCTGCGACTGCGAACCTTGCCCGTTGCCTTGCCCTTGCCCGCTGCCCTGCCTCTGCATGCCCGGCAGGGTGACGCCGCGGTCGCGGGCGCGTTGCTGCATCTGTTCCATATGCTGCTGACGGTAGGTTTCCCGCTCCTGCAGCGTCTTCATCTGCATGATCTGCGAACGGTAGGACGAGCGCTCGGCCGGGGTCATCAGCGAATAGCCATAGATTTGGTTGTCTCGATCGCGGGTGCGGTCGCGATCCATGTCGTGGGCCGGGTCACGGATACGGTCATGCAGGCGGTCCTGCTGCATGGTTCCCTGACCGGCCTGTTGGCCGCCGCCGCGACTGCCGCGGGCCTGGTCGGCCATGGCCAGCGCCGGGATGGCGATCGCCAGGCAGGCGCCCAGCACCAGAGTCGGTTTCATTCGCATGGGGAGACCTCGTTGCGCATGCCACATGGCACGTCTGTCATCTTCGGGCGCCGCGGATCCGCGATCTTGATCGCCGTCAATGTCCCTGTCCGGCCGGATGGGGCGGTATGTCGCAGCCGCTGGCGACGGCCCGTATTTCGCCCGTACGGGTCGACATGTCGGGCCGACCGGTAGCGCGGACGCCGTAGCAGGGGGCCATGACCCGCGCGATCGCGCGGCGGGGAGGCCTTCACTTCTCCCGGGGAGATGCCGATAGACCTAGATGCCGGCCACCGGTCGGCGATGCCGCTGGTGGTTCCAGCGGGCATGTATTCCATCCGGCGCGCGAGGTGCGCATGATTCTGGACGAGCTGTTCGAGAAGCTGCACGACATGCCCACCGTGCCTGAGGTGGCGCAGGAGCTGCTGCGTCAGTTCGACGATCCCGACACGAATATCGACGAGCTTGCCCACACCATCGAGCGCGATCCGGTGATTGCCGCCAAGGTGCTGCAGCTGGCGAACTCGGCGCGCTTCCACGGGGCCCGCGACTGCACGCATGTGGCCGAAGCGGCGCTGCGCCTGGGCTTCAACATGCTGCGCACGCTGGTGCTCGCCTCGGCGGTCACCGGCGTCTTCCGTCCCGAAGGCCGCTTCGACCTGAAGCGCTTCTGGCGACGCAGTTTCGAAGTCGCCAGTATCGGCCGGCTGCTGGCCCGGCAGCGCGGCATCGATGCCGAGGCCGCGTTCATCTGCGGCATGATGCACAACCTCGGCGAATTGCTGATCCAGACGGCCGCGCCGGAGTACGCGAAGCTGCTGCAACAGGCTGCGTCGTCCACGGCCCATGGCGAGGAGGGGGCGTTGCAGTCGGGGTTCGGTTACCCGGAGGTCGGAGCGGAGCTCGCACGACGCTGGAACCTGCCACGCCTTATCCAGCACGCGATCGCCTACCAGGCCCGGCCAATGCAGGCGCCGGCCGGGTCCGTCATGCCGCTGCTGGTGGCGCAGGCCGTGCACATTGCCGATGCGTTGGACGCTCACGGCGGCATCGGCGACGAAGCCCGCCTCGCCGCGGACGGTCCTTTGATGGAGGGCGTGCAGCTCGATGTCGTGTTCCGGCTGTTGCCAAAGACGCTGGAGGCCGACGGCGCCTTCGCCGAGGTGCTTGGCTAGCTGCGGTGTTGCCGTCGCCGGCTCCTGCGTGAGTGTCCGCCGCGGCGTATTACTCGAAGGGGTTTGAGGGGGGCAGGCGCCCGGATCCGGACGAAGCCATCGCCAGATGGCTTCCGGCACGGCCCATCGTGTGCCGGCGGGTGCTAAGTTCCGGGGTTTACCACCGCTGCTGGAGCCGTCCATGTTCTCCCTTCCCGCCAACGGTTCGCCGCTCGCCGCGAACCGCAATTTTTCGCGTGTCACATTGGCTATTGCACTGGTCCTGGGCAGCGCGGTCGCCAGCGCCCAGTCATCACGCAGCGGCAACGTGCCGGCGCCGCAGGACGTGCCGTATCCGGGCACCGTGGCCATCCACGTCGATGCCAGCGACACCCGGCAGGGCATCTACCGCGTGCACGAGACCGTGCCGGTGAAGCCCGGTCCGTTCACGCTGCTGTATCCGCAGTGGATTCCGGGCGACCATTCGCCGACGGGCCCGATCGCCATGCTGGCCGGGCTGGAAGTCCGGGCCGATGGCAAGCCGCTCAGGTGGACGCGCGACAAGTACGACGTCTATGCGTTTCATCTCGACGTGCCGGCGGGCGTGTCCAGCCTCGACGTGTCATTCCAGTACCTGTCCGATCGCCGCGGCGGTTTCGAGATGACCGACCGTATGCTCGACCTGGAATGGAACAAGGTGGCGCTGTACCCGGCGGGCTATTACTCGCGGCGGATCACCTTCGCGCCCAGCGTGAGCCTGCCGGAGGGCTGGCAGTTCGGCAGCGCGCTGGAGACTGCCGCGCAGTCGGGCGACACGACCACCTTCAAGCCGGTCACCTTCAACCACCTGGTCGACTCCCCGATCTACGCGGGCAAGTACTTCAAGCGGGTGGATCTGACCCCGCCAGGCGGGGCGCCGGTGCACCTGGATGTGGTCGCCGATGCGCCGAAGTACCTGGTGATGACGCCGCACCAGGTGCAGGTGCACCGCAACCTGGCGGTGCAGGCCACCAAGCTGTTCGGATCGCATCACTACGACCACTACGACTTCCTGTTCTCGCTCTCCGACGAACTGGGCGGCAACGGCCTCGAGCATCACCAGTCCAGCGAGAACGGCCTGGGCGCCGACTACTTCACCGCCTGGGACGACGCGGCGCCCGGGCGCGACCTGCTCGCGCACGAATTCACCCACTCGTGGAACGGCAAGTTCCGCCGTGGCGCGGACTTGTGGACGCCCAACTTCAACGTGCCGATGGGCGACTCCCTGCTGTGGGTCTACGAGGGTCAGACCCAGTACTGGGGCTTCGTGCTGACCGCGCGTGCCGGGATGTGGACGCCGGAGCAGTTCCGCGACGCGCTGGCGATGGTGGCCGCGAACTACGACCGCAACCGCGAGGGCTTCCGGTGGCGCACGCTGGAGGACACCACCAACGACCCGACTGCGGCCCGACGCGCCGCGCTGCCGTACCGCAGCTGGCAGATGAGCGAGGAGTACTACAGCGCCGGCCAGATGGTCTGGCTCGCCGTGGATGCCAAGCTGCGCGCGCTCACCCATGACCACAAGTCGCTGGACGATTTCGCCAGGGCGTTCTTCGGCGTCGACAACGGCAGCTACGTGACCAAGACCTACACCTTCGACGACGTGGTCGCCGCGCTCGATGGGGTGGCGAAGTACGACTGGGCAACGTTCCTGCGCCAGCGCGTCGACATGCTGGATCCGCCGCTGCTGGACGGTCTGGCGGGCACCGGCTGGAAGCTGGTCTACACCGACCAGGAAAGCCCTTACGAGAAGCAGTACAACAGCCGATCGGAATCGTCTCGCCATCTCTACAACTTCACCTGGTCGATCGGCCTGACCATGGCCGACGGTGGCGTGATCAACGACGTGCGCTGGGACGGTCCGGCGTTCAAGGCGGGCGTCAGCACCGGCGCGACCCTCGTCGCAGTGAACGGGCAGGACTATTCCAAGGACGTGCTGAAGCAGGCGATCACGGCCGCGAAAACCGGCCAGGCACCGATCGACCTGCTGCTGAAGTACCAGGGCGGCTACCGGCATGTGGCGGTCGACTACCACGGCGGCCTGCAGTACCCGCACCTGGAGCGGGTCAAGGGCACGCCGGACTACCTGGACCAGATCATCGCCGCGCAGAAATAGTCGTCACGCTTCAATAATGTGATTTGAATCACATTATTGGCCGGCGGCAGTTGACATCAATCAACTGCCGCCGGCCCTGGTAGGGGCAGAGTGGCCATCCGATAGGGACGACGTCGGGTGCGGGAGTCCGCCGAGGCTCCCGCGACACACCTGGGAGGTGCGGTCATGCGGAATGAATGGCGTGGTGCGTTTGCCGTCGCGCTCGAGCTCGTTGCCGTCGGCTTGAGCCTGGCCTGGGCCGGTGAAGGACTGATCCAGTTTTCCGGAGCGGTGGTCACGCCCACCTGCGCCGCAGGCCCGGTGACGCGTCTGCCCGCCGAGGTGGGCGGGCCAGCCCGGGCGTTTTCGTGTGGCGCGCCGGTCGCCGACGGTGGCGGGGGCGATGCAGGCAATCCCTCGACCTACCGCCGCGAGGTGATCCGCCTGAACGACCATGAGTCGCTGCCCGCGCTCCGGCAATTCGGCGATCAGGCGGCGTCGGCGTCATCCACGGGCCAGCGGCCGCTGCTGGTGGTGCAAACCTACAACTGATCCAGTCGAGTGCCGTGGCGCATTGCGCTAACGTGTGCCGAATCGGTCTGTCGTGGAGTTGTCCGGATGTCTCGAGTGTTGCCCGTGGTTGCCGGCCTGCTGCTGGCCCTGTCCTGGAATGCCTTGGCGTCCGGCGGAAAAGATGGGGCGCCACAGGCGATCAATCCGCTCTATACCGCGCCTCCGTCATCGCTGGACCTGGCGCAGATCGACTCGATGCAGCAGCTGCTGGCCGACTGGCCGCAACTGCAGCGCTACCGCGCGGACAACCGGCGGCTGGTGGCGCCGAAGCCCGGCGAGCAGCGCGTGGTGTTCTACGGTGATTCGATCACCGACGCGTGGGGGCGAGCGCCCGGCACGACGTTCTTTCCCGGCAAACCGTTCGTCAACCGGGGGATCTCCGGCCAGACTACCGCGCAGATGGTGGTCCGCTTCCGGCAGGACGTGATCGATCTGCACCCGGCGGCCGTGGTGATCCTGGCCGGTACCAACGACATCGCCGGCAATACCGGACTGGCCAGCTTGCCGATGATCGAGGACAACTTCCGCTCGATGGCCGAGCTGGCCCGGACCCACGGCATACGCGTGATTCTCGCTTCGGTGCTGCCGACCACCGACTATCCCTGGCACCCGGGACTGCAGCCGGCAGGTCGGATCCGCGCGCTGAACGCATGGTTGAAGGCCTATGCGAAGGCGCAGGGCGCGGTCTATCTCGACTATTACGACGCGCTGGCCAATGCACGGGGCGGGCTGGATCACCAGCTCGCCGTAGACGGCGTGCATCCGACGCCGGCCGGGTACGCGATCATGGCACCGCTGGCGCTCAGGGCGATCGACACGGCGCTGGCAGAGTCGCCCCGCGTGCGCTGAGTGGCATGGCAGCTCCCGATGGCTCCCGCTAAAGTGAAGGGGATTCACAGGGGAGTCCAGGGGAATGCATCGACTGGCTGGCTTGCTGGTGGCCGCCGTGTTGGCTTGTGCCGGCATGATGCCCGCGCACGGGCAGCAGGGGGACCCGGCTCGTTTTCCGCCGCCGCGCGGGATGCGTCCGCCGCCACCGCCACCTCCGCCCGGCATGCCGCCACCGCGTCGATTCCCGCCGCCACCACCACCGGAGGCAATGCGGCAGCCGGCGACGTTGCCAGCCACGGTGCCCATCGTGACGGCGCCCGCTCCCGCACGCGTGGCGAGCGACTCCGGGCACACCGCCGGCTTGCAGCCGGAGACGCCAGCGACGGCATCCCGGGTGGCGCCCGCGCCTGCTGCATCCATCCCGACTCCGGCCGCTTCGGCGCCGCCGCCGGTCAGCGTGGCGGACGCCTTGCCGGCGGGAGCGAGAGCCGCTCCCGGTTCGCCCCCGGAGTCCCACAAGGCGCCGACCTGGCCGTGGCTGGTGCTGCTGGCCGTACTGGCCGCTGCCTGGTGGACGGCCTGGCGCCACAGCCAGCGGCTGAAAGCGGAGACCGAGCGGCTGGCGCGCCAACAGCGCGTGCTGAAGTCAGCCCACAGCCACCTGCAGCGCAAGTCGGAGAAGCTGCAACACCTGTCCATGCACGATCCTCTCACCGGCACGCTCAACCGGCAGGCGTTCGGGGCCGAGCTGCGCGACCGGATCGACCACTTGTCCAAGTACGGCCAGCCGCTCAGCCTGATCGTGTTCGACCTGGATCACTTCAAGCAGATCAACGATCGCCACGGCCACCTGGTGGGTGACGCGGCGCTGGCGCTGGTGGTCGGCGTGGTGCGTGAGCACCTGGTCAGCGACGATCTGTTCGGTCGCTTCGGCGGCGACGAATTCATGATCGCCAGCCCGGGCCAGGATGCCGCGCGCACGCTCTCGCTGGCCGAGACCCTCCGCCTGGCGGTTGCCGCACGCGCTCCGCACGCCGAGCCGCCGGTCCCTGGCCTGACGCTCAGCCTGGGCGTGGCCCAGGCCGATCCCGATCAGGGTTACCAGCTCGACGAGCTGTTCGCGCGGGCGGACGCGGCGCTGTATGCAGCCAAGCAGCGCGGCCGCAACCATGCCGTCGCGGCTGACGAAACGATGATGGCGCAATTGGTGCCGGGTACGGTGCGCAGGCACCTTTAGGCGGGTTCAGGCGGGACGGGGATCGCGCACTGAACGGCCGAGCAGATCCTCGTCGGTGAGCTCGGTCATGACCCGGTTGCGGCCGGCCCGCTTCGCTGCGTAGAGCGTGGCATCGGCGTGGTGGAACAGCCGGGACAGGTCGAAGCCCACTCGCTCGGCAAACGCCATGCCGATGCTTGCGGTGACGACGATCGGCTCATCGTCCAGACGGAGCGGTGTCGCCGCCACGGCCTCGCGGATGTGTTCGGCAAGGGCGACGCAGTCGTCGTGCGCACAGCCGCTCAGCAGCAGGCCGAATTCCTCGCCACCCAGGCGACCGAACAGGTCGCCGGGGCGCAGCCAGGCCTGCACCACCGACACGATATGGCGCAGCGCCAGGTCTCCGGTCACGTGGCCGTGGACGTCGTTGATCTGCTTGAAGTGATCCAGGTCGATCAGCGCGAGCGCCACGTTGCCGGATCGCTTCGCCTGCTCGGCCACCAGGGTCTCGGCTTCCTGCATGAAGTGCTGGTGGTTGAGGATGCCGGTGAGTCCGTCCCGGCGCGCCATCTCGCGGAAGCGCAGCTGCAGGCGCTTGACCCGCAGCAGCCAGAGCACCAGGAGGGTCAGCAGCCCGAGCAGCAGTAAGGCATAGAGTCGGGTGGTGCGTGCCGCTTGTTCAGTGAGCGATTGCCGCAGGCGCAGGACCTGGTTCTGCCGCTCCAGCGCTTCGTTCTGCATTTTCTGGGCGAGCAGGTCCTGCTGCACGCGCTGGTAGGCGAGCGCACGCGCGGACACGTCGTTGAGGTAGCTCGTGTTCAGCGTGACGTAGTGCTCGTAGTCGTCCAGCGCCGCCATGCCGTGGCCGTGCTTTTTCTCGATCTCGTAGAGCACGTGGTAGGCGTCGGCCAGATGAATGCTCTTGTCGTCGGCGGTACTCATCGCGATGACGCGCCTGGCCGCCTGCTCGGCTTCGGCATCATGGCCCAGTGCCAGGTTGGCCTGGGCTCGCTGCAACCGCATCGCCAGCAAGTGCGGGTAATAACCGGTGCTGCGGATATCCGCGGCAGTGCGCTCGACCAGTTCGAGCGCGTCTCGCGGCCGGTGCTCGGCAAGGTAGCGGTCGACCTGGATCAGTCGGGCGGTGTCCGCGATTACCAGTTTCCCGGCGGCGAGGCATGTCTGGATGGTCTGCCTTAATCCCGCGCTGGACGAGTTGAGCTTCCCCAGGCTTTCCAGCGCGGCGATCTCCAGCGCCATGCTGTCGCACGGTGAATCACCGGCGGGCAACGGATCCCGCATCATTCGGGCGTACTTCAGCGCCAGGTCGGGCTGGCCGGCAAAGTCGAGTACCTGGGACAGGTTGTGCAACACCGTCTGGCGGGCATCGTTGCTGGTGACGCCCGGCAGTCTGGCGACCATCGCCGCAGCCCCCCGGTAGGCATCGTCGTACTTCTGGTTCAGGACTTGGACGCTCAGCAAGAGCGCCCCGGCCTTGGCGGCGAGGTTGATGTCGCCGGAGTGGCTGGCCACGTCTTTCAGCCGGGTTTCCGCCGTGGGGTAGTCGCCCTCGAAGGCGGACTCCCAACCCTCCAGATAGCGCAGCCGCCACTGCTGCGACGAGGTCATCGCCGGAGCTTCCTGGCGGATCTGCGCGAGCTTCTGCACGAAGCGCGAATGGTCGCTCAGCCGGATGCTCTCGGTCTGGTCCAGGAAGCCCCCGACGTCGGTGATCGCGGCAGTCGCCCATGCCGCCCACAACGACAGGGCCGTGGCAAGCACGGCGGCGGTCAGTCGGAACGGGCGGGAAAGGCGGCGAGGAGACATGTCAGTCGCAATCAGCTTCGCCCTGGTGCGGGGGTGCCGACACACGGCGCCGAACAGACGCGCAGGCTGACCCTGTCCATGGCCATTTGGTGATCACACCTGGACCGGGCCGCCGGCCCTGCGTGGGGGAAGCTCAACAACATCCTTTCCTCGAACAGTCAACGAATGCCGGGATGCCCGGCGCTCCCTGCAATGACGGCAGCGGAGCGGAAAGGTTGATGTCCGGGCGGAAGGCGGGGGGGGCGTGGATTTCACGCCTGGGGAATCCTGGAGTCGCGAGCGGCAGGTCATACGAAAACAGAAGTGCCTTCCCCCGCATCCGCGATCACCCGGTTACGGCCGTCGCGCTTGGCCCGGTAGAGCGCGGCGTCGGCCTGTCGGCACAGTCGCTGCAGGGCATGTCCCGCGTTGTAGGTGGAGGCGATACCGACGCTGGCGGAAACCTTCAGCATCATGCCCTCGTGCTCCAGGGGATTGCCTTCGATCGCCAGGCGGATGCGATCGGCAATGGCGATGGCGTGGTCCCGCTCGCATTCCAGCAGCAGGATGCCGAATTCCTCGCCGCCCAGGCGCCCGAACAGGTCGCCGGGGCGCAGATGATCGTTGCAGACCGCCACGATATGGCGCAGCACGGCGTCACCGGCGGCGTGGCCATGGGTATCGTTGATCTGCTTGAAATGATCCAGGTCCATCCACAGCAGGCTGGCATGCCCCGATTTGCGTTCCAGGTGGCGGAGCTGTCGCTCGGATTCGTTGATGAAGTGCTGATGATTGAGGATGCCGGTCAGACCGTCACGGGTGGCCATGCGCTTGAAACGGAGCTGCGAATGTTTCAGGCGCAGCAGCCACAGCACGATGCCGGTCAGGCCGATCAGCAGCAGCACGATATACAGCCGACTGGTTTCAACCGCTTTGGCATCCAGTTCCTGCTGCAGGGTCAGAATCCGGTTTTGCTTGCTGAGGCTCTCGGCCTCGAGCTTCTGTGTGAGTACCTTTTGCTGGACGGTCTGGTAGGCAATGACCGGAACGCTGAGGTCGTTCATATAGCCTTTGTCCTGAACTACGAACTGCTCGTAATAGTTGAGTGCGTCGGCCGCATTGCCCTCCTTCCTGGCAATCTTGTAGAGCACCTCGAGTGCCGAGCGGAGATACCCACTGATCTCGCCGGGCTTGGCTATGGCGATTGCTTCCTTGGCGGCCTTTTTGGCGTTTTCGTCCTGACCAAGTTGCTCGTAGGCCTGCGCCCGCTGTGACAGTGACGACAACAGGTGCGGGTAGTATCGATTCTTGATGACCGTCGGATTGATTTGATTCAGTACGGAGAGGGCCTTTGATGGCTGCTTCTCCTTGAGGTAAAGCGAGCTGAGGATGAGCTCCGCGGCCGCGGTAACCACCGGTTCGTGTGCCGCAGTGCAAGTTTTGATGACCCTGGCGAGCTCGGTGCTTGACGATCTGAGCTTGTCGGCATTGGACAAGGCCGCTGCCAGTTTGAAATCCGGATCGCATTCGGTAGCGTTTTCCGGGATCGTGTTCATCATCATCTGCGCATATTTTGTGGCCAGCTCCGTCTGGCCCGCAAAATTAAGCATCTGCGACAACGCGCCCAGGGTCTGGAATCGTGACTCCCGGGAACGGAGCTTCGGTAGATTGAGGGTCATCTCGTTGGCGAGCTTGAATGCAGCTTCGTAGCGATGCGTCGCCGTGAGGTTGGTCAACAGGGCCGCGGAAGCTTTCGCCGCAAGATCAACGTCACCGGAATGATCGATCACGTCCCTTAGCGGCTCGGTTGCTGCTGCGAAATTGCCGTCCAGCGAAGATTCGAGCGCGTCGAGATACTTCAGCTGCCACTGCTCGGCTGGGGTGAGTGTGGGGGACACGCGGTGGAGTAGGGCAAGGCGCTGGGCGAATAGCCGATGATCCTTGATGCGCAAACTCTCGGTCTGCGCAAGAAATGCTGCAGGATCTCCGATGGCAGGAGAGCTTCCGGCCTGCGTGCAGAATGCCGGGCAGCAAAAAACCACCGTCGCGAAAACGACGGCGGCAACAAGCCAAAAGCTACCCCTACCTTTTCCCCGAGTCATGCGTCTGACTCAATCCTGGCGAGCGAGCAGCTTACTCGCCATCCTTGTCCTCGTCGTCGTCCTCATCGGGGACCTCTTCATCTTCCTTGCCCGGAGAGTGGACGATCTGAGGCTCCCCCATCTGACGATGCCCAAGCTCTGACTTCAGATCCATAGCGTTGCCAGAGGCGACCGCCGCTTGCAACGAGCTGCTTGCCCCAATCTCGCGCAACTTGGCGGCAAGCGAGTCCCTGTCTGCGTGACGCAGTTCGGCGTTGGCTCCGATCGCCTCCAGTAATTCGACCGTATGGCTCATCTTGAAATCCCCCTGCTTCAGTTTCCAGCGGTTAGTGAATCTCGACACCCCGACGTCAGGTGGGCAATCGAGCTGCTTCGGCATCCAGGGCCTCCAAGACGGCCCGGATTGCCAGATTCTGCTTTAGCGGGATCGCCGGCGGCACTACGACGGTCTCCTTGGCGGTCATGGCAACTTCGGGTAGCTCCCGAAGCGCTACGCGGACGATCTCCGGCTGTTGTATCGGCAGTGTTGGTGCACTGTAGACAATGACTTGGTGGTCCAGCGGGTAGTCCTCGGCCAATCGTTGAACGAGTACTCGCCGATAAGCCGCACCGGTGGAAAAGCGCGTGAGGGACAAGTCGCCAACCAGACCGGCCTGCCAAAGCACGAGGTACGCGGAAGGATCTATGCGGCGTTCGTATAGGAGGAGTTGGCTTGCTTCGAAATGCTGGCAGCCAAATCGCCCGGGGTCGATGCCGAGGTCGGCATAGAGGCAGTCTTCGGCAGAAATGCCTGGCTCCATATGGGCGAGGTACCCTTCGGACCGCGCCAGTTCGATTACCTTGTGGGGCGACCAGGCGAAGACCCCGGGGTGACCGTAGAAAACACCGCATACCCGCTTTCCCGCCCTGACTTCAGCCATCATCACTGACACCCACTCCTTGTAGGTGATCATGCGTGATTTACCGTGCCCGTAGTAGCCATGAAGGCTGCGCACGTCCGGGTGCATGCGTTCCAGCCACAGCGCCACGACGTGATCGGATACCGCGGTAAACACCACGTCGGCTTGCTGGATATGGCTGCGCGCCAGCGGCGTGAGATGCGAGCCCAGGGTCATGCCGACTCCCACGCAGGCGATGCTGCCGCGCGGGGCTTCGGCTGTGATCGGTTTCACGGAAGAAGTCATCCGTCGGATGTTACGGCGAATGACATGGAAAAGGGGAGACGCCCGACACGATGGTCAGGCGCTCCACACATGAAAGCGTTTACTTGTGTTCCAGCGCCTTCACGGCATCCAGCGTGTTCTCCACGTGCTTGTTCGGATTGAGCGCCGAGTACACGTAGGTGATCTTGCCGCTGGAATCGATGACGTACGAGGTACGGTCGGACCAGCCCGGACGCATCATCAGCGTGGCGTCGTACTGCTTGGCGACCTTGGCGCCCTCGTCGGCGGCCACCGGGAACTTGCCGCTGCAGTGCTCGGTTTCCTTCGAGAATGCCGCCAACTGGTCGGTATTGCCGGCAGTCACGCCAATCACCGTGGCGTGCATGGCCTTGAACTTGTCGATCGCCTGCGAGAACAGGTGGGCCTCGAGATTGCAGCCGGCCGTATGTGCCGCCGGGAAGAAGTACACCACCACCGGCCCTTTCTTCAGCGCGTCGGCCAGCTTGAAGGTGAAAGGCTGGCCGGCGAGGTAGGCGGGCAGGGTGAAGCCGGGAGCCTGGGCGCCTTCCTTGAGTGCTGCATGGGCGGGGGAAGCGAGGGCGGCGACGCCCACGAGGGCGAAAGCGGCCAGCTTGGACACGAACTTCATGGCGACACTCCTTGGGACAGGGCAGACCCGCTGTTATACGCGGGTTTGCCTGTCGTGGATGTTGCCGGCGTGCCTGGCGTGGTCGGCGCGGGCGCGGAATCCGCTATCAGACGGGCGTGCGCCGCTCGTACTCGTGCCGGAGGCCGGTCCAGCGATCCCAGAACGGCGCGGGCTGCTGCCCGGTGAGGCGGGCGACCAGCACGTCCAGGTGCATGTGCCAGCCGGTGCTGACATTCAACAGCGTGCTGCGCTCGTCGACACGGCGGTGGGTCACGCTGAGCAGCACTCCGTCCCGGTCCCCGTCCTCGGCCAGCACGAAGCTGACGCCGCCGGTGCTGCCCCAGGTGATGGCCAGCCGATGCGGCGGGTCGAGTTCGGTGATCCGGCAGCTCATGCGGTGCTCGTTGGGAAAGCCCTCGGGGCGCCGGCCCGGCGGATCGGTGAGCTCGTCGTTGCGCCAGACCAGCTCGACCTTCGCGCCGACCTCCATCGGCATGTCGCCGGCAGCCAGCCACTGGCGGCGCAGGTCGCTGTCGGTGAGGTAGGCCCACACGCGTTCGATGGGCCCGGGTAGGCGGCGCTGCACGGTGAGCGTGGTCGGCTCGGTGAGGGTGCCGTAGGCGTTCTGCAGGGTGCGTGCACTCATGGGGCGTCTCCTTTCCGGGATGACTTGGACGTGGTGGGGCTCTCCGACTGGAGGGCGTGTTCGAGCGCGTCCAGGCGCTGGGTCCAGAAGCGTTCGTAGAAGGTCAGCCAGGCATTGGCGCTGGCCAGCGGGCCGGGTTCGAGCCGGCAGAGATGGGTGCGACCGCGGATGTCGCGCCGGATCAGGCCGGCGTTCTCCAGCGTGCGGACGTGCTTGGAGGCGGCGGCGAGCGACATGGCGAAGGGTTCGGCCAGTTGGCCGACGGTGCGTTCACCCTGCGCCAGTTCGCGCAGCATGTGACGCCGGGTGGCATCGCCTAGGGCGTGGAAGATCGCGTCGAGCTGAGAAGATGCTTGCTCAACCATGGGGTTGAATATATGCCGGTCACGGGGAATATCAACCTTTTGGTTGAATGATCTTCCTGGGAGGGGGCCGCCACCAGGGCATCGCCTGAAGTCGGGTGGGTCCGCGTCGCGGTGAGATGCGGTCAGTCACGGCGATCGTCCGCGGGGTTATTCCCGTCACCGGTCCGCCCCGTCTCCGGAAATCACGCGGATCGAATGGGCTCAAATCGCTTCGAACGATTTTCCCGCCTGTCTCCAGTCCGGTTTGATGAAAATCCATCTGGCTGATTTAGATGCGGAAACAGCGCAAGTAATTACGTTAAAGGTCGGCGAAACCCTGTCGCTAATCCGCACGTGATGCACCGATATTTCCGGTGCCGCTGATGGTGGACCGCAAGCCGCTGCCGACGGGAATCACCGGTGCCGGAACGACGATTTCAAATCCACTCGCGAAGCCGGTTTTTCCCGCTCATCCAAACCGGCCCGGGTCATCTCTTGAAGGAGTAAGGGTATGGCAATTCCGCAGTTTTCCATCAAGGCCCGGCTGGCCGGGACGCTTGGCGTGCTTGCCGTGCTGCTCGGTGCGCTTGGCTTCATGTCCATCGTCGACCTGGACAGCAGCAAGGCCGCATTGCAGGACATGCACGCGAACAAGCTGGTACCCGCGATGGCGCTGGCCCGCGGGCTGGATCTGCTCGGTGCCGAGAGGACGGCCCTGCATCGCGCGGCTGCGGCGAGGGATCCGGCACTTGTCGCCAAGGCAAGGCAGGCCGAACAGGGCGATGACGGCCAGCTGGTGAAGCTGTTGGCCGCGTTCCATGGTGCAGTGCTCTCGTCGCAGGAGCAGCTCGTCGGCAAGCGGCTGGATCAGGACATGGGCGGCTTCCGCCAGAGCGTCGGTCTGACGCTCGACGAGCTGGGCTCGCAGAGATTCGACCAGGCGACGCAGACCCTGGACGGCCCGGGCGAGAAGAGCTATCTGGCGCTGCGTAGCGGCATCGGCGACTTGTTCACGCTGCAGGACTCGATCGCCAACGACGCCTACGCCGTCGACGAAGCGCGCGAGTCGCGCGCGGTGGACACGACCATCGGGTCGATCGCTTTCGGATTGCTCCTCAGTGCGGCGATCGGCTTCCGCCTGGTGCGTTCGATCTCGCGCTCGCTGGGTGATGCCATGCGGGTAGCCGACAACATTGCCGCTGGCAGGCTCAACAACCGCATCGACCGCATTCCCGGCGACGAGGTCGGCCGCCTGCTGCGCTCGCTGGCTGAGATGGACGCGAAGCTGACCAGCGTCGTGACGGACGTGCGCTTCGGTGCCGAGTCGGTGGGCACCGCAGCCCGGCAGATCGCCCAGGGCAACGACGACCTCAGCCAGCGCACGCAGGAGCAGGCCTCCAGCCTGGAGGAGACGGCCGCTTCGATGGAGGAGATGACTGCGACGGTCAAGCAGAACGCCGGCAACGCCGCACATGCCGACCGTCTGGTGCGCGATACGCGCGAGCAGGCCGAGCATGGTGGCAAGGTGGTGGCGCAGGTGGTCGAAGCGATGGCCGGCATCTCCGCCTCCAGCGGCAAGATCGCCGACATCGTGGGCATGATCGATGAAATCGCCTTCCAGACGAACCTGCTCGCGCTGAATGCCGCCGTGGAAGCCGCCCGTGCCGGCGAGCAGGGGCGCGGGTTCGCGGTGGTGGCCACCGAGGTGCGCAACCTGTCGCAGCGCAGTGCGGTGGCGGCGAAGGAGATCAAGGCGCTGATCGGCGACAGCGTGGAGCGGGTACGCCTCGGGTCGGAGCTGGTGGATGCCTCCGGCCGCTCGCTGGCGGCGATCGTCGACGGCGTGAAGAAGGTGAGCGACATCGTCTCGGAGATCGCCGCCGCCAGCGGCGAGCAGTCGGCCGGCATCGAGCAGGTCAACCTGGCGGTGACGCAGATGGACGAGGTCACCCAGCAGAACGCCGCACTGGTGGAGGAGGCCGCGTCGGCCAGTCGCGCCATGCACGAACAGGCCCACGTCCTGCAGCAGCGGGTGGCCTATTTCCGTCTCGACGAGGACCCGGTGCCGGCCATGACGGCCGGCCATATCGGGCGGACGCTGCCGCGAGGTGGAGTGGATACATCGGCGGCTTTGTTGCCGGCCCCCGACCTGGCCTGGGCGACTTCGTGAGTGGTCCGGGGCGCGGCGGATCCTGTTTCGCCGCTGCGTCCGCAGGGTAGTTTGTCGAGGCCGCCGGTACGTAGCGATGGCCGGTCGCCCCGGCTTCGCATGCGGATGGAAGGAGGGAGTGTGCCTGCGGGCGTATCGCGAGCCACGCCGGTGCTGGCGGCGAAATCCGCCGATGCATGCCTCGGGTGGTGGGCGGTTCCTGTACCCTTCCGCCGTCCAAGCAGGGGATCGCGATGCATCTGGAGTTGCCCAAGGTCAAGCTGGAATCGCTCAAGGATTTCGCCAAGCATTACTTCATGATCGTGCTGTCGATCCTCACGGCGCTTGGCCTCGAGGCATGGATCGAGCACGCGCACCATGCCGAGGCGGCCCGGGTCGCGGTCGAGCGGATGCAGCACGAGCTGCATGAGGACCTGGGCAACATCGACCGGTCGATGGCCCGCAACGACGCCACGCTGACAAACCTGCTCAAGCTCGACCGGCTTCTGCGTGCGGACATGGTTGCCGGCAAGTCCGACGCGCAGATCAACGCCGACATCCATCTTCACCGTGAACTGTTCGCGCTCAACCTGGACTTCCCGACGCTCGCCACCGATGCCTGGGATGTGGCGGTCGCCAACCAGTCGGCGGGTTGGGTGGATGCCCCGATGCTGCAGCGCTACTCCTCTGCCTACTCCTCGACGCGGGAGCTGGCGTCCTGGGTCCAGCACGATGCGGTGCTGCTGTTCAACGGGCCGCGCATGGTGGATTTTTTCACCGACCTGCAGACGGACCAGCCGGTGGCGCCGCGTGACTTCCTCTATGAAGTGCGGCAGATGACCACCACCATCCACTCCACCCAGGGCGAGTTGCGCTCGGTGCGCGACGAACTTCGCAAGGATCTCGGACTGCCACCGGACAGCCCCACGCAGTCATGAAACGCGAGGTGGCTCAGCGGCGGGTCGCGAACACCCCGTCCAGCGCCAGCTCTGCCTTGAAGCCGGCGCGTTCCAGCCGGCGCGCCACTTCGCGCGGCACGTCGCGGCCGCTGGTCAGCCTGTTCGGGTTGCCGGTGTAGTGGAACAGCCGGCCGCCCCGGCGCAGCACGCGGGCGAGCTGGTCGTAGAAGGTCTGCGCATACAGCTCGCCGGCGATGCCGAAGCGCGGCGGGTCGTGCAGCAGGGCGTCCATCGACCCGTCGGCGATGCCGGCGATGGCGTCGGTCACGTCGGCATGGGTCAGCGCAAGGCGGCCACCGCTGACGGGCGCGTCCGGATCGGGCGACCACGGGTTGATCGTGCGCAGCCACAGCACGTCGGCGTTCTTCTCGAACGACTGCATGTGCGCGACGCCGGCCTCCAGGCAGCAGGCGGCGAAGTAGCCCAGACCGCCGCAGGTATCGAGCACGCGCTTGCCGCGCGGCTCGACCAGCGCCACCTTGCGGCGCGCGTCGTCCAGCGGCGACTCCTTCGCCGAGGGCAGCATCTTGATGCCGTCGATCTCGAAGGTCGGCACGTCCCACTCGGTGGGCACCAGCTTGATCAGCGAGCCGGAGAAGCGTGAGACCGGGGCAAACGCCTCGCCGTCCCACCAGTACAGGGTGCGCTCCTTGAGCTTGCCGGGATAGGGGTAATGCTGATCGCGCCACTGCCAGTGCCCGGGGCCCAGGTGCGCTTCGCCGGTGGATCGACCCAGGTCGAGCGAGCCGCGCCAGATTGCGTCGCCACGGCCGACCGCGTCCAGCAGGGCGGTGCCGGTCGCACGGGTCAGCAGGGGGCCGGTGTAATGGGTCAACGCGGGTTCCGAGGGGCACGGCAGGGGCGGCATGGTAACCCAGCCCGGGCGGCCAGCCGGCCGCGCGTGCGTTGCAGCATGCGCCCGGTCCGTACCTGCTCGTATGCTCGCGCGGTCACCCACGCCACGGACACCGACAGCCGCATGACGACTGCCATCCTGCCGCGCGCCATCCGCGGCCCCGCCCTGCGCCGGGCACTGATCGGCGGTGCCCAGCGGGTGATCGCCGGGCGCGACGGACTGAACCGCATCAATGTGTTTCCGGTGGCCGACGGCGATACCGGCAACAATCTCGCCTTCACCATGGGCAGCGTGCTGAGCGGTGCGCTCAGTCGTCGCGCTCCGGGCGTGGGCGAGCTGCTGCGCCGGGTCGGCGAGGACGCGGTGGACGGCGGGCGCGGCAATTCCGGCGCGATCCTGGCGCAGTTCCTCACCGGCGTGGCAGCGGACCTGGGCGATCGCATCGCCGTGGCTCCCGCTCGGCTGGCGCAGGCGGTGCAGGCGGGCGCACGCGCTGCACGCGAGGCCGTCGCCGAGCCGCGCGAAGGCACCATGCTCAGCGTGATTGCCGCCTTCGCCGAGGCGCTGGAGGTCCGGGAGGATGTGCGCGACCTGAAAGCCTGGTTCGGTGACGCGCTGGACCGTGCCCGCCGGGCGCTGGCGCATACGCCGCAACAGCTGCCGGTGCTGCTCAAGGCAGGGGTGGTGGATGCTGGCGCGCAGGGTTTCGTGCACCTGCTCGAAGGCATTGGCGCGGTGCTCGGCGGCGAGGCGGTGGCAGTGGACGTGGCGGTGCCCGAGCTGGACCCGGTGCATGTCCACGGCGACGACGCGCTGGCCGATGCCGATCCCGCGCATCGCTGGTGCAGCGAGTGCCTGATCAGCGGCGACGACCTGCATCCGGCCGCGGTGCGTGAAGCCGTCGCTTCGCTGGGCGCGTCGTGCGTGGTGGTCGCCGGTTCCACCACGCGGATGCGCCTGCACGCACACGTGGCCTCGCCGCAGGCGCTATTCGAACTGGCCGCGCGCTTTGGCCGGGTCGAGTCGACCAAGGCCGACGACATGCAGGCGCAGGCGCGCAGCGCTGCCGATGCCAGCGCGGTGGCCATCGTCACCGACAGTTCCGCGGACCTGCCCGAGGGGCTGGCCGAGGCGCTGCATCTGCACGTGGTGCCGCTGCGGCTCAACTTCGGCGAGCAGGATTACCTGGACAAGGTCGGCATGACGCCGGCGCAGTTCTACGCCCGCCTGCGCCACAGCGATGTGCTGCCGCGGACCAGCCAGCCGGCGCCGGGCGATTTCCGGCGGCAGTTCGACTTCCTGCTCGCCCATCATCCGGCGGTGGTCTACATCGGCGTGGCACGCGCGGTGTCCGGCACCATCCAGTCGGCCGAGACCGCTGCGCAGCGCGGCGACGCGGCGCGCACCACCATCGTCGACAGCGCGAATGCCGCTGGCGGCCAGGCGCTGCTCGCCATCGCCGCCGCCGAAGCGGCGCGCGAAGGCGCCGACGTCGAGACCATCGTGACGCGGCTGGATGCGCTGCGCCCGCGCACCCTGACCTGGGCGATGACCCGCGACCTGACCATGCCGGTGCGCGGCGGACGCTTGCCGGCGTGGAGCAAGACCGTGGTCGAGCTGCTGGGGCTGGTGCCGATCGCGCGGGTCAAGCCAAGCGGCAAACTTGGCGTGGTCGGCGGACTGTTCGGTCGCCAGCGGCTGGTCGAGCGTTTCGCCGGCTATATCGCACGGCGCCTGCCGGCCGACGCGCGCTGGCGGGTGATCGTCGGCCATTGCGATGCGGCGGTGGAAGGCGCGGCGCTGCTGGACGCACTGCGCGAGCGGCTGCCTTGCCGCGAGTCGTGGCTGGTCGAGACCGGTCCGGCGATCGGCGCGCATGCCGGGCCGGGCACGCTGGTGGTCAGCGTGCAACCGGAGCAGGGCTGAGCGATGGTCGGGCCGATCGCATCGGTGACATGGGCCCTCACGCTGGCGCTGATCGCGCTGGCCTACCTGCTTGGCTCGCTGTCCGGCAGCCTGCTGCTGGGCGGGCTGCGCGGCGTGGATATCCGCACCCTGGGTAGCGGCAACGCGGGCGGTACCAACGCACTGCGCACGCAGGGCTGGCGCTTCGCGCTGGGTACGGTGCTGATCGATATCGGCAAGGGTGCACTGGCGACCTGGCTCGCGGTGCACTGGATGCCCGATGCAACGCGTGCCTGGGCCGAATACCTGGCCGCGCTGGCGGCCGTGGCCGGTCATGTCTGGCCCCTGTTCCACGGCTTCCGCGGCGGCAAGGGAGCGGCCACCCTGGTCGGTGCGCTCGCAGTGGCCTGGCCGGGCGCGTTGCCGGTGATCCTCGTCGTATGGCTGCTGTGCCTGCTGTCCACCGGCTACGTGGGGCTGTCTACCGTGCTGGCGGCGCTCAGCCTGCCGCTGTTCGCGCTGGCGGTCTGGGCCGGGGCGATCCGGCTGGGCTTCGCAGTCGTCGTCGCCGCGCTGGTGGTCTACACCCACCGCGCCAACCTGGCGCGACTGCGGGCGGGCACCGAGTCGCGCTTCGAGCGGGTGCGGGTGTTCCGGCGGCGGCCGGAAAAGCCCTGAGGCGAGACATCCCGGGCGCTTGCGCGTCCCGGGTCGGAAGGGTGGTCAGAGCCGGCGGTGCAGCCGCAACAGCGTCTGGCCTTCGAACTTGCCCGCCGGTGCCGGCGACTGCTGGTAGGCGACGAAGCCGTTGCGCTCCAACACCCGCAGGGAGGCGAGGTTGCTGGCCAGGCAGGTACTCAGCAAGGCCTTGAGACGAAGGTGGGCGCTCGCGAACTGCACGGCGAGCGCCGTGGCCGCCGTTGCCACGCCACGGTGCTGATATGGCGTGGCGACCCAGTAGTCGAGATGCGCCCGACCCACCGTTGCGTCGATGTCGTTGAGGCTCAGGACGCCGCGAAAGGCGTCGTCTTCGGTGATCGCGAAGACGGTGGCGTGGCCCTCGTCGATCCGGCGCGCGACCGTCGCGTACCAGGCGATGGCGCCGTGGTCGGGATAGGGCGAAGGCACGTAGCTGCTCGCACCGATGGCCGGATCGGAGGCGTATCGCTGGACGTCGGGAAGGTGCGCTTCGGCGATCGGAGTCAGCTGGAGCATGGGATAGGCCGTCCATGGTGCGGGCGACGCCGCTGCTTTCCTTTGCTTCATTGCAGCGGTGTAGCGTCGGAGGGTGCGTCGGCCGCCATGCCGACGATCAGGATGGCCGCCAGCGTGGCGGTAACGCCGCGTCACCACAAGCGCACATGGTCGGGATGTCGCTGGATGTCGTTACGCTTGAGGGAATACGGAGACGAACGCGCGGGGCAGGGATGACGAAGCAGTTGCGGGTGGCGGTGATCGGCTACGGCAGTGGCGGGCAGGCGACGGCACTGCTGCTTTCGCGCGACGGCCACCGGGTGGAAGTGTTCGAACGGGTACCGCAGCCGGGGCCGGTCGGTGCCGGTTTCCTGCTGCAGCCGGTGGGGTTGCGCGTGCTGTGGGAACTGGGCCTGCTCGACGCCGTGCTGGCGCATGGCCGGCGGATCGGCCGACTGTTCGGCGAGACCGTGGCTGGGCGGGCGGTGATGGACATGCGCTACGCGGAACTGGATGCGCGCCTGTTCGGCCTCGGCCTGCAGCGCGGCGCGCTGTTCCAGCTGCTCGACGCGGCGTGGCAGTCCGGGCGCTGCCTGCGTGCCGGCAGCGCGATCGTCGAGATCGATGTCGAGGCCGGGCGGCTGGTCGATGGCGAGGGCCGGGTTCACGACGGCTTCGACCTGATGGTGGTTGCCGACGGTTCGGCTTCGTCGTTGCGCGGGCAGATCGCGCCGCCCCTGCTGGACCGGCCGTATCCATGGGGCGCGCAGTGGTGCCTGGTCGAACAGGCGCAGTGGCCCTGGGTGGATGAATTGCGCCAGCGCTACGTGGCGGCGCGACGCATGGCCGGCGTGCTGCCGGTGGGCACGCGACCGGACGATCCGGCGCCGAAGATGAGCTTCTTCTGGAGCCTGCCGTCGGCAGCGCTGGACGCCAGCGGCGACGCGGAGGAGCCCTGGCGGGCCGAGTTGGCAGCGGTGTGGCCCGAGGCGGCCGAACGCCTCGCCACGACACCGGTGCCGCAGGGCCTGGCCGCCGCGCGCTACCGGGACGCCGTGCATCGGCAGTGGCACCGCGGCCGTGCCGTACTGCTGGGTGATGCGGCCCACGCGATGAGCCCGCAGCTGGGGCAGGGCGTCAACATGGCGTTGCTGGATGCGCTGGCCCTGCGCGACAGCCTGCGGCTCGCCGGCAGCGTGTCCGAAGCGCTTGGCTGCTACCAGGCCGAGCGCCGGACTCACCTGGGCGTCTACCATTTCTGGAGCCGCTGGCTCACGCCACTGTTCCAGTCCGGACAGCGCCTCAGCCCGACGCTGCGCGATGCACTGTTCCATCCGCTGTCACGCATGCCCGGCGGTCGTGGCCAGATGCTGCGCGTGCTGACCGGCACCCGGCGCGGCTGGTGGGGCACGGTGGCGTTGCCGCCCGCGTTCCTGGCGAGGCTGGAGTCGTCGGCAGGAGCTGCTGTCGGCCGCTCGTCCGAAGCGACCACCCCGGGTTGAGTGCGGTCGGCGCGGGGGCATTCATGCCTGGCAGGCACGAGTGATGTGAGCGCAGAAGGGATGGGGCTGTGGCAGGACACCCTCTACCCTATGCCGCATCGGGTCCCGGATGTCCCGGGGCTCCTCCCGTTCGGAAACATCTCCCATGCATCTGTCCGCCTCTCCCGAGGCGCCCGTGACGCTTCGTCGCGGCACCCTGTTCGCGATGGCGCTGGCCTGTGGCACCGCGGTGGCGAACATCTATTACAACCAGCCGATGCTCGGCATGATCGCCGCGCGCTTCCCTGCCGACGGCGTGGCCGGTCTGGTGGCGACCCTGACCCAGGTGGGCTACGCGCTGGGCCTGCTGTTGCTGCTGCCGCTGGGCGACCTGCACGAGCGCCGGCGGCTGATCGTGATCCAGTTCGTCGCAGTGGCGATCGCCTCGGCGGCCGCGGCGCTGTCGCCCACCGCGGCGACCCTGCTGGCCGCCTCGCTGGCGCTGGGGGCGGCGTCGACGGTGGCGCAGCAGATCGTGCCCTTCGTGGCGATCCTGGCCGAGCCCTCGCGGCGCGGTGCTGCGATCGGTTTCGTGATGAGCGGGCTGCTCACCGGCATCCTGATCAGTCGCACGCTGGCCGGCTTCGTCGCCGAGCACCTCGGCTGGCAGGCGATGTTCTGGGTGGCGGTGCCGATCGCGCTGGGCAGTGCAGTGCTGATGCGACTGAGTCTGCCGGCGCATCATCCGCGGCAGTCGTTGCGTTACGGCGCACTGCTCGCCTCGCTGGTCCGGTTGTGGCGGACCGAGCCGGTGCTGCGCCGCGCGGGCCTCACCCAGGGCATGCTGTTCGCCGCCTTCACCACGTTCTGGACCATCCTCGCGCTCCGCCTGCAGCAGCCGCGCTTCCACCTTGGTCCGGATGTGGCCGGCCTGTTCGGCGTGGTCGGCGCGGTCGGTGTGGCGATGGCGCCGCTGGCCGGACGGGTGGCCGACCGGCGTGGGCCGTATCGGGTGATTTCGCTCGGTACTGCTGCGGCTTTGCTGGCCTGGCTCGTCTTCGGCGCGTGGCAGACGATCGCCGGCATGGTGGTCGGCGTGGTGCTGCTGGATTTCGGCGTGCAGGTGTCGCTGGTCTCGCACCAGCACCTGATCTACGGCCTGCACCCGGAGTACAAGAGCCGGCTCAACACCGTGTTCATGACCACGATGTTCTTCGGTGGCTCGCTCGGCTCGATCGGGGCGGCGTTCGCGTGGCATCACCTCGGCTGGTCCGGCGTCAGTCTGTTCGGCGGTGCGCTGGCACTGGTGGCGCTGGGCTCGCAGTGGCGTGCCCATCGGCTGGAGCAGCAGCGAGTGGCGACGGTGAGCTGATTCCGGGCTTGTGTCCTGCCACCGATGTCGCCACCTCGAGCTTCGGGTGACAGGAGGCAGGCGAAATGCGGAGTAGGGCGAGGCGGTGGTCGATGCAGGTCGTGATGCTGCTGGCGGTCTCGTCCGCGGCGGCCGGGTCGGCCGCAAGGCGGGTGCTGTTCGTCGGCAACAGCCTGACCTACGTGAACAATCTGCCGGCCGCGTTCGCGTCGCTGGCGCCTGCCGGCCAGCCACTGTCGGTCGATGCCTTCGCCCGGCCGGGGGCGCGGTTGCAGGACGACCTCGGCGATCCGGCGCTGGCGCGGCTTCTGGCCAAGGGGAAATACACCGACGTGGTATTCCAGGAGCGGGGCGGTATCGCGGTATGCATGCCGCCGACCGGGCACTGCCGGGAGCTGGCTGCAGCTGCGCAGGCCAGTGAGACCCTTGCCCGGGCCGCTCGTGCCGGAGGCGCCCGCGTGTTCTATCTCGGTACCTGGCAGCTGAACCCGCAGGTCGAGCCGTGGTTGGTGCGTGGCGAGCGTCGTATCGCCACGCGGATGCGGGCGCACTACATCCCGATCGGCAGCGACTGGATCGCGTTGCGCTCCGCCCATCCCCGGGAGGACTGGCTGGCGCCCGACGGCGAGCATCCCGGCAGGGCCACCACGGCGCTGCTCGCCGTGCGGACCTGGCAGGTGGTCACCGGGCATGCTGCCACGCGTGTTCCGTGTGTCGGTGGGCCGCTCTATACGCACGCGCCCGGCGAGCATGGCTTTTTCCGGGTCGCTCCGCTGGCCCGGCCGGTCACCTGCCTGGTGTCAGCGTCCCTGTTGCCCGCGCTGCGGGGTCGGTCCCGTTAGTGCAGCACCGTGGGCAGGTCGAGCCGGCGCATGGCCGAGAGCGTGAGCACCAGCTCGCGGTAGCTGGCAGCGAGCTGCTCGTACAGCGCGGCATAGGCGCGGCGGCTGGCGTCGGCCACGCCCTGGTAGGCGGAGCGGCCGATGTCGATGTAGTAGCCGACACTGACGCGGCGCCGTTCGGCCAGCTGCGGGAACAAGCCGGCGACCAGCAGGCAGCGGTCACCGACGTCACGCAGCGAATCGGTGCGTGCGGTGCCGACCAGCTCGAGCGCCGCCAGCCAGTCCAGGCCGTGGGTGTGGGAGAGCAGCTGCGCATCGCGCTGGAAGCGCAGCAGCACGAAAACCAGATGGCTCTCGCGCGCCTCGTCCAGCGGGTGCCCGGCGTGGCGGGCGGCTTCCTGCACGAGTTCCTGCCAGACCTGCGCCGGCGTGCCTTGATGGAATGCATCGATCATGTCGCGTACCCCCTGTTGGTGCTCGACGATTCGAGCCTAGCCTTCATCCAGGGAAATTGCGCGGCAGCCGGAAGCGCCGACTGCTAACAGTCGTGGCGCACATCACGCTTTGCCGTGAGGCCGATCCCGCCGCGGGGGCGGGATCGGCCGGACGCTTACTGTGCCGGCGCGCCGGCGGGTGCGGTCCACAGCTTCGCCTCGACCGGGCCGCCGAGCATCTGCTGGCGCACCAGCGGAATCGGCGGGCCGCCGTAGCTGAGGAACTGGTCGTGGAAGGCTTTCAGCGCATCCGGTCCCGGGTGTTTGGCCATCCAGTCTTGGCGCAGCTGCATGATCATCAGCTTGCCCAGCGTGTAGTTGAGATAGGCCGGGTCATAGGTACCGCGCGCGGCCTGCTGGCGGGCGCTGCCCGGGTCCTGGAAGGCCTGCTCGCGGAACATCTTCTCCGACTCGGCCATGCTCATGCCGCCGGTGTGCAGGCCGATCGCCGAGAGGTAGCGCACGTCGCGCAGCAGCGCATTGGTGAGCTGGCCGATGTGCACTTCCGGCGTGGCACCGTCGACGCCCTGGTCGTACATCATTTCCTCGGCGTAGTGCGCCCAGCCCTCGGCATAGGCGTAGCCGACGAACAGCCGGCCGAACATCCACTGCGCGCGGTTGGCATGCAGGAACTGCAGGAAGTGACCCGGCCACACCTCGTGCGAGGAGACGAACAGCAACGCCGCCTTGCCCGGCACGTAGGCGGCCTGGTCGGCCTTGCTCCAGTGCGGGTCGGGCGGGGCGATGTAGTAGACCGACGGCAGGTTCTTCTCGTACGGACCGGGAATCTCGATGTAGGCGAAGTTCCAGCGGTTGAACGGCGGGGCCTCCTCCACCTTGGCCTGCTCGTCGCCGGGAATCGTCACCAGGTTCTTGTCGACGATGAACTGGCGCAGCCCGGCCAGCTGCTTGCGCGCGCCTTCGACCGCACCGCCGGTGGGCTTGTCCGCGGCCTCCTTGGCCACGCAGGCGGCCAGCGACTTGCCGGGGGCGAACTGGTCACAGGCGCTCTTCAGCGAGGCGAGGTTGCGCTTGAGGTCCGACTCGCCGATCGCCTTGAGCCGGTCCAGCGGCAGGTCGACCCGCTCGGTCGCCCTGAGCATGGCGGCGAACTTGTCCGCGCCCAGCGCGAAGTCCTGGGTGGCATGCGGCTTCTGCGCCTTGAGCCAGTCGGCCAGTTCCTGCGCGGCCTTGATCGCCGCGGCGTTGGCGGTCTTGAAGCGCGCCTGCAGGGCCGGGTCCTTCACGCTGGCGAAGATGCCCGGCACGTCGTGTTTGAAGAACGCGGCGTAGCCGCCGAAGGAATTGACGCCCAGGTCGATGTAGCTCGCCGGCAGCGGCAGCTTCAGGTTCGCCTTCACCTGCGCCAGCGCGGTCGGCAGCGCCTCCTCGTAGCGCACGAAGGCCGCCATGCGGTCGGCCAGCGGCGCGTACGGCCGGGTCACGTACATGCTCGGCGAAAGGTGGTCGGTGTAGAAGGCCGGGTTGGAATAGGGGAAGCCGGACTGCTCCAGCCAGAACAGCTGCCCGTCGATCACCGCCAGCACGTAGTCGCGATGGAAGCGGCCCTCGGCGTCGAGGCTGTCGTCGGTGAAGGCGGTGAACTTGCTGCGCTCGTCGTGCAGCCAGGTCGCCATCGCCTTCAGGCCGTCCGCACTGTAGTCCGGCAGCTTGCCGTCGTACTCGTGCTTGCCGGCATTGGCGGCGAACACCGGATCGTGGTCGAACATGCCCTGGATGAAGCCATCGACCGCGGTGGCCAGATCGGCGTCGCGGTTGGCCACCGGCTTGGCCGGCGCGGTGACGGCCGGCGCCGGGGTCGCGGCCTGGCTGGCCGGTAGAGCCTTGTCCTGCGAGCAGCTGGCCAGCAGCGTGGCGGCGATGACGGCGGATAGCGTGAGCGTGCGCAACGGTCGCATGGTGACTCTCCCCGGGGTGTGTCTGACCCGCCGACATTAGGTGCTTCCGCCGCACGGGGCAATCACAGGCGGTGGGGCATGCGGGAGGTGATTCCATCATGCGCGGCTTGCGGGTCGACGGCGGTGCTGGCATACCGGAACCAGGAGGTGGTGCCGCGGCGCCGCGTGGACAGGATGGACCGCAAGGGGGGGAGACGGGGATGGACTGGAAACACGCGGCGATCGCATGGATCGCCCTGGGGTTGGCCGCCTGTGCCGCGCATCCGGACAAGCCGGCCGGGCGGGACGTGCGGATCGTGCAGCCGGACCCGGCCGAGCAGGCTGCCGAGGACGCGCAGGTGCAGCGCGTGGTCGAGGGCGTGCGGATGATCCAGCAGGGCCACATCCAGGCGGCCATCGACGGGCCGTTCGACGAGGTGGCCGGGTATTACGAGAAAAAATACCAGGGACACACCGACACGATCTTCAGCGCCCGCGGCATGCCCGACGCCCTGCTGTATTCCACGGTGGCGGCCAAGGACAAGCACATCGCCTCGTCCCGGGTGATCGGCCCGGCCTGGGCGATGGCGTACTGGGGACGTGGCTACGCCTACAACGAGATGGCCCGTTACGACGACGCCATCGTCGAACTGGACAAGGCGCTTGCCCTGGCGCCGTTCGACGCGCAGTACAACATCGAGATCGGCTTCGCCTACCAGCGCAAGCGTGCGTGGCAGGAATCGCTGAAGCACTACGAAGTGGCCGAGCGTTTCGCCAGGCTGACGGCCGACGACAAAAATGTGGCCGACATGACCTGCAAGGCGTTGCGAGGCGAGGGCTACGACCTGGTCGAACTGCACCGCTATCCCGAGGCGCGCGCGGCTTACCGGAAGTGCCTGGGGCTGATCCCCGGTGAGCCGAGATCGCTCGGCGAGCTGAAATACATCGATCGCGTGGCGGGGCCGGAGCCGACGCGCTGAGGCAGTCGCGTCCGCCGCCCGCCGATCACCAGAAATACACCTGCAGCGTCTCCTCGCGCGGTCGCGGCGGAATGGCGCCGAGCAGCTCGCGGTGGTCGGGGAAATTGCGCGCGCTGCGTTCGATCAGGTTGTCGATGGCGGCGAGGCTGTGGGGCGCATCGCCGGACACGTGCGAGCCGACGTCGTCGGGGAACAGGCCCATGCCGGCCAGCAGGCTGTACCAGGACATCACCGGATAGCCCTGGCCGAAGGTGCCGCGGCGGATGCCATCGGCGATCGGGCGGCTGGCCAGCCAGGTCCTGAGCAGGCGCACCAGCGGTTCGGACAGGTGGGTATTGGCCGCGTTGGCGCGCCAGTAGTCGGTGTCGCTGCGGGTGTTGGTCTTGTAGTGCGCCACGATGTAGTCGCGGGTGCCGTCGAACTGCGTATTCATCGCCGCATTGAAGCCGGCCTGCGCCGCCTCGCCCAGGTCGCCCTTTTCCAGCGCCTTGACGAACAGGCTGGCGGTGCGCTGCACTAGCATCAACGCGGTGGCCTCCAGCGGCTCGATGAAGCCCTGCGCCAGCCCGACGGCGAGGCAGTTGCGATGCCAGTGGCGATCGACCCGACCGGTGCGCATGCGCAGGTGGCGGGCCGGCACGTCGGCATCGAGCAGGCCCAGGTGCCGGCGCAGCTCGGTCTCGGCCTGTTCGGGCGTGCAGTGCGCGGTGCTGTACACGTAGCCATTGCCGTAGCGGGCCGTGAGCGGGATCTTCCAGGCCCAGCCGTGGCGCAGGGCGGTGGAGATCGTCTGCGACATGATCGGGCCGTCCAGTGGCGTAGGCATCGCTACGGCGGCGTCGTTGAACAGCGCATCGGCGTACGAGGTGTACGGCGTTTTCAGCGTCTTCTCGATCAGCAGGCCGCTGAAGCCGGTGCAGTCGATGAAGAAGTCAGCCTCGAAGCGTTCGTCGCCTTCCAGTTGCAGAGCGGCGATGTCGCCGTGCTCATCGCATTGCACCGCGTTCACGTGGCGGGGCAAATGGCGGATGCCGCGTTCCAGCGCCTTGCGATGCAGGAACTGGCCCAGCTTCACCGAATCGAAGTGGTAGCCGTACCAGACGTCGAACGGGAACTCGTGGCGTGGCCGCGGCGCCTTGCACTCGCGGGCGAGCCGGGCGGCGATGAAATAGTGGTCCGGATGCGCGTGGACGTCCTCGCGATTCAGCCGGCGATGCACATTGTCGACGAACTGGGTCATCGTCAGGTTGTCGAGCATCGAGGCGAAGGCGTGGAAATAGCGCTCGAAGCCGGGCCGGGTCGACCAGCCATCGAAGGTGATGCCGGCCTTGTAGGTGGCGTCGCAGGCCGGCATCCATTCCGACTCCTCGATGCCGATCTCTTCGAAGAACCCGCGCATCCACGGCGTGGAGCCCTCGCCGACGCCGATCGCGCCGACCTGCGGCGACTCCAGCACGGTCACCTTGATGCGTTCGCCGTAGCTGGAGTTCGCCAGCAGCAGGGCGGTCATCCAGCCGGCCGTCCCGCCGCCGACGATGGCAATGTGGCGCACCGGCGGATCAGTGAGGGCCGTGCGATGAGTGTGGCGCTGGTGACGGTAGACGGTGGCTGTGTCGGACATGTCGTGGTTGTTCTGAGGCGGTGAGAGAGCCCGGCTCCCTGGGCCAGGCATCATGCCGGGACAGGCGCCCCGAAACGCGATCGACGGGAAGAATTGGCGCTAACCTGAACCGGCCAGTCGAGGAATTGGTCGTTTGCCGATGGCTTTCATTCCGTCCCGATCCATATGCGACTGGCGCCCTGACTCAAGGATGTCGTCATGAAACTTGCTCTCCCCATCGCCCTGGCGGGATGCCTGGCAATCGGCAGCGCGGCGGTACACGCCGAAAGCCCATCATTGAACAGTTTCCCCAATCACATCCTGCCCGTGCTGGTGCGGGTGGATTCCCACGGCAAGGTAACCGATGTCTCGTCTGCGGTGGAGTTGACCCCGCACTACGAGCGCCTGTTGCGCGCAACGCTCGACGAGATGATCACCCGGCCTGCTTCCGACCACGGCAAGCCGGTGGCCAGTCAGTTCGTCATCAAGCTCGGTCTGCAGGCCAAGCCGCGGAGTGATGGCAAGTACGACGCGAGCTTCTTCTACGTGGGTGCCCAGCCGATTCCCGCCGGCCGGTGGATCTGGCAGCACGAGGATGGCCATCGTCTGGCGCTGGTGAACAGCGAAATGATCCGCAACCAGTTCAAGCATCGCTGGACCAACAACGGCTGGTTAGCACGGCCACCGGGCCTGTCAGCGCCGCGCAACCTGCCGCCAGCGCCCAGGGCGAACTGCACGTCTGCTGGGCGCGGCGGCAAGCCCTGATCGCTCCGCTGGCGCGGACGCCAGGAAAGCGGCAGCTCCGGCTGCCGCTTTTCGTTTGGGTGCAGTCGGAGCGACGCACGGGTCGAAGCTTGCCTCCGCCTATGGCTCCGCGATGCCTTTGCGGCTTCAGTCGCGGTCCGGCGCGCCGAGCGGAAAGTAGTGGCGATAGGGGCGCGCCTCATCCACTGCGCGGACCATCGACGGCCGCGCCAGCAGGCGGGCGCGATAGGTGCGGACGTTGGCCAGCGATGCCGGGATCGGATGCGTCCAGTCGGCATAGAACAGGAACGGCGCGGCACCGCAGTCGGCGAGGCTGAAGGCGTCCCCGGCGGCCCAGGTACGCCCGGCCATGTGCTGCTCCAGCCAGCGGTAGCTGGTATCGAGCATCGCGCGCGCTTCCTCCACTCCGTGCCCATCGCGGCGGTCGGCCGGGCGCAACTAGTCGAACACGATCTTCTGCTGCGGCGTGGACACGTAGTTGTCGAAGAATCGGTCGAGCTGCCGTACCTCCAGTGCCACGTCGGGATCGTCCGGGATCAGCTGTGGGCGGTCCGGGTGCCGCTGCTGCAGGTACTCGATGATGCAGGTGGCCTCGATCACGGTGCGCTCGCCGTCCTGCAGCAGCGGAAACCGCTTCATCGGCCACAGCCGGGCGAGCTCGTCCATCGCGTCGGGGGATTCGAGATGGCGGTACTCGAACGGCGCCTCCTGCTCGTACAGCGCGAGCAGCACCTTCTGGCAGTAGGACGAGAACGGGTGGGCGTACAGGCGGGGGAGGGGCATGCGAAGCTCCGGGCGGGATGTCCGTGTCGACGACGCCTGGCCCTGGCGGAAATCGACAGTGCGGCGGATTCGGGCCGGGTGTTCGCCCGGGCATGACAGAATTCGCGGGGTGGCTGCCCGCGCTGCGCCATCGCATCGCCACCAAAGGAAGCCATACTTCGGCTGTATCCAGGGAGAGGTTCTCATGTCACGTCCGTCGATCGCGCATCGTCGCTCCATCCTGTCGCCCGCGCGCCTGCTGGCGCCCCTGCTGGGCCTCCTGCTGGTTGCCTGCAGCGGCCACCCGCAGGGCGAGCAGCCCGTGCTGCAGCACGCGCCGGCACCGGCAGCGAGTGCGGGGAAGACCCACTCCACCCATTTCCGGCTGACTTCGGCGAGCGCTTCGGTCCAGGACGGCCGCAGCCAGCTCGACCTGGTCTTCGATACTCGGCTGGCGGCGGCGCAGGGCTTCGACCAACTGGTCGCGGTGAACGGCCCGTCCGGAGAGACCGTCAGCGGCAGCTGGAGCTTGGGCAGCGACGGCACCACGCTCAGCTTTCCGTTCGTCAATCCGGACCGCCGCTATTCCGTCGAGGTCAAGCCCGGCCTGCTGGCCGCGGACGGGCGCTCGTTGGGCGAGACGGTCCATCGGGACATCTATTCCGGCAATCTGCCGGGGGCGGTCGGATTCGCCTCCCATGGCAGCGTGCTGCCGGCGCGTGGCACGCGCGGGCTGCCGCTGGTGTCGGTGAACGTGCATGACGCCGACATCGAGTTCTTCCGGGTCCACGACGACGAACTGTCGGACCTGTTCTGCGCCTATCCGCGCAATGGCCACCGCGACAGCTACGAGCTGGACCACGATCCGTACTGGTACGACACCTGCAGCAAGGACAAGCGCGCCAAGCGGTCGATCACCGACATGGCCGACTCGGTCTACGCCAACCACTACACGCTGAAGGGCGCGCCGAACGAGCGCACGGTGACCTATATCCCGGTGCAGGACGTGCCCGAGCTGTCGCAGCCGGGCGTCTACATGGCCGTGGTGAAGGCCGGTGGCACCTTCCGCGGCGGTTATGACACGGCGGTGTTCTTCGTCAGCGACCTGGGTCTGCACCTGCGCGTCTACAAGGACAACGTGCTGCTGCATGTCGCCTCGCTGCGCGACGGCACGCCAGTGGCCGGTGTCGACGTCACCGTGCAGGATGCTTCCGGGCACACCACGCTGAAGGCCACCACCGACGATGGTGGCAATGCGCTGATGGCCTACCGGGTGAACCCGACCGACGTGCTGGTGGCACGGCACGGCAAGGATGTGTCGGTGCTGCCGTTCAACCGCCCGGCACTGGACGTGTCGAACTTCGATATCACCGGGCGCAAGCAGGCGCCGTTCGAGGTGTACGCGTGGTCGGGGCGGGACCTCTACCGTCCCGGCGAGACGTTGCACGCCTCGGCGCTGTTGCGCGATGCGGACGGCACGCCGATGAAGGCGCAGTCGCTGTTCGTGCGGGTGCGCCAGCCTGACGGACGCACGCTGGCGGATACCCGGCTGGAGCCCAAGGCACTGAACTACTACGACCTGAGCGAGGCGATTCCGGCCGACGCGCCCACCGGGCTGTGGCAGCTGGAGTTCCGCCTCGATCCGGCCAGCAAGGAGTCGGTGCAGGCATTCCCGTTCCATGTGGAAGAGTTCCTGCCCGAGCGCCTGAAAGTATCGCTGGACAGCCCGCAGAAGCGTCTGTCCCCGAGCGAGCCGCTGCAGCTGAAGGTGGCCTCCAGCTACCTGTACGGCGCACCGGCGGCCGGCAACCGCTTCACCGCCAAGCTGCTGGTGTCGCCGGAAGTCCATCCGGTGGCCAGCATGAAGGACACCTTCTTCGGCGATCCCACGGTGGACCTGCCGAAGTCGGCGGACGACGTCGTCGACACCAAGCTCGATGCGCAGGGCGAGTTGGCGCAGGACGTCGCGCTGCCCGACGACGTGAAGCCGGTCGCGCCGCTGGCCGTGACGCTGTCCGGCAGCGTCTACGAGACCGGCGGTCGCGCCGTCACCCGCCTGCTCAAACGCACCTACTGGCCGGCGGACCGCCTGGTCGGCGTGCGCCCGGAGTTCGACCCGAAGCAGGGCGCGGAGAGCGAGGCGCCGGCCGGTTTCGAAATCGTCCGCGTCAACGCCGAGGGACAGCGCGTCGCCGGTCACCATCTGAAGGTGCGGCTGCAGCGCGAGCTGCGCGATTTCTACTGGCTGTACGAGCGCAACGGCGGCTGGAAGGCCGATGCCAACGCCAGCCTGCAATTGGTCGATGAAAGGGACGTCGATGTCGGTGCCAGCGGCACCACCCGCGTCGAGTTCCCGGTGCAGTGGGGCAGCTATCGGATCGAGGTGTACGACCCGGACACAAAGCTGACTACGGTGTTCCCGTTCTTCGCCGGCTACAGCTGGGACGACGAGAACCTGGGCAAGGAGGCGCGTCCGGACAAGGTGAAGCTGGCACTGGACAAGGCGCGCTATCGCGCCGGCGACACCATGAAGGTCACCGTGACGCCGCCGCATGACGGCCCCGGCGTGCTGATGGTCGAATCGGACCACCTGCTGTACCTGAAGGACATCGACGCCAAGGCCGGTTCGACCTTCTCGATCCCGGTCACCAAGGACTGGGAGCGGCACGACGTGTACGTGGTCACGCTGGTGTTCCGCGGCGGCGAAGCCACCGAGCGCACCACGCCGGCGCGTGCGATGGGCGTGGAATACGTGACGATGGACCGCAACGACCGGCGCATCCCGCTCACGCTCAAGGCGCCGTCGCTGATGCGGCCGGGCAACCCGCTGGACGTGACCGTGCAGGCTAGCGGCCTGGCCGGCAAGGAAGGTTACGTCACCCTGTCGGCGGTCGACCAGGGCGTCATCAACATCACCGACTACCCGGTGCCCGACGCCTGGTCGTGGATGTTCGCCAAGCGCGCGCTGGCCACCGAGGCGTATGACCTGTACAGCCGCCTGATCGAGGCGATGGACGGCGACACCGGGCGCCTGCGCTACGGCGGCGACATGAGCGGACCGGCGCTGCCCAAGGCCGCGCGCATCAACCCCAAGGTGAAGATCGTCGACCTGTTCGCCGGCCCGGTGGCGTTCGACGCGCAGGGACGTGCGCAGCTGCACGTGGACGTGCCGGATTTCAACGGCAGCCTGCGGCTGAGCGCGCTGGCCTTCACGGCCGACCGCTTCGGCAACGCGGACGGTGCGATCACCGTGCGGGCGCCGCTGGTGGTCGAGCCCAGCACGCCACGGGTGATGGCGGCCGGCGACAAGGCGGTGGTCAGCCTGGACCTGAAAAACCTCTCAGGCAAGGACGGCACCGCCCGGATCAAGGTCACTACCACCGGGCCAGTGCGGCTCGAGCATGGCGAGCAGAACGTGCCGCTGAAGGACGGCGCCGGTACCACGCTCACCCTGCCGGTGACCGCCGAGCCGGGGGCCGCCGTGGCCGGCGTGGACATCCATGCCCAGCTCAACGACTACCAGGTCGATCGCCACTTCGAGTTCGCCGTGCGACCGGCCTGGCCGGAGGTGCTGCACACCCGGCCGATGGCGCTGGAGGGCGGCAAGGCGGTCACGTTCGGCAGCGAGCAGCTCGCCGGCCTGATTCCCGCCACCGTGCATGCGCGGCTGAGCCTGAGCACGCTGCCTCCGCTGCCGTACGGCTCGGCGCTGCGCGACATCCTCCGGTATCCGTACGGCTGCATCGAGCAGACCACCAGCAAGGGCTATGCGGCGCTGATCCTCGATGGGGACACGGCCAAGGCGCTGGGTCTGAAGCCGATGACGCCCGAGGTGCGGCAGGCCGCGGTGGAAGGGGCGTTGTCCCGCATCGCCTCGTTCCAGGCCGCCAACGGACACTTCAGCTTCTGGGGGGGCACCAGCCCGATCATGACCTTCACCACGCCCTACGTGGTGGACTTCATGCTAGATGCCCGCGACGCCGGCTTCGCGGTGCCGCAGGATGTGCTGCAGAAGGCACTGCAGCGGCTCAGCGACGACCTGCTTGCCGGTGGTCATCCGTACTACGGCTACGAGCACCACGATCACATGCGCATCGCCGACGAAGCCTATTCCGGCTTCGTGCTGGCCCGCGTGAACCGCGCGCCGCTGGGCACGCTGCGCGCGATCTTCGACAACGAGCGCGGCAAGCTGGTCGGCCCGTTGCCGCTGGTGCACTTCGGTATCGCGTTCAAGCTGATGGGCGACAACGAGCGCGCGCAGAAGGCGATCGCCGAGGCCTTTGCCTGGAACAAGGAGCGCCCTTGGTACGTCGGCGACTATGGCTCGGACCTGCGCGACCTCGCGCTGATGGTGGCGCTTACCCACACCTACGGGCTGAACAAGCCGGAGTACGACGCCAAGCTGATCGACTGGGCGCGCAACGTCGACAACTACGTGCGCGGTCGCAAGCAGGAGGACCCACTGTTCTTCTGGTCCTGGTCCTACCTGAGCACCCAGGAGCAGGTGGCGATCGCCCGCGTGGCCAAGGCCTTCGGTGCCGCCGGCTCGGCGCCGCTGGCCGCCTCGATCACCGTGGGTGGCAAGACCGAGCAGGCACCGGACGCCCGTGTGTGGACGCGCGACCTCGACGCCGCCGAGCTGGCCTCGGGTGTGCGCCTGCAACCGACCGGCGATGCCACTGTGTTCGCCACGCTCGACACCGCCGGTGTCAGCAAGGCGCTGCCGCCGCCCGACGACAGCCAGGTCGACGTGCGCCGCAGCTACTTCACCACCGATGGCAAGCCGTGGAACGGCGACACGCTGAAGGAGGGCGACACGCTGATCGTCGAGCTGACCATCGAGGCGCGGACGTTCATGCCTGACGCGATGGTCACCGACCTGCTGCCCGGTGGCCTGGAGGTGGAGAACCTCAACCTCAGCGGTACCCAGCAGTGGGCTGGCGTGGTGATCGACGGCATCGACCTGCAGCAGCACGACTCGGCCGCCCAGGTGCAACACGAGGAGTACCGCGACGACCGCTACGCCGCTGCGCTGAAGCTCGATCGCGGCGACGCGGCCCACGTGTTCTACCTGGTGCGCGCGGTGACGCCAGGCACCTACACCGTGCCGCCGCCACAGGTGGAGGACATGTACCGGCCGGCGATCCGCGGCATCGGCAAATCCGATCCGGCGCAGATCAAGGTGGTGGAGCCCTGACACCGATGCCGTAGGAGCGCACCCTGTGCGCGACGGTTCCTGAAACAAAAAAGCCGTCGCCCACAGGGTGCGCTCCTACGGGCCACGCGGACGTCATGCCGATGAAGACAGACCCCGCCAAAAAGCCTCCCCGGCACCCCCGCCTGCGACGCTGGCTGCTTCGCCTCGGCATCGCGGCGGGCGTGCTACTGCTCGTGGCCGCGATTCTCGACCGCGTGTTCCCGCTGCCGCTGCCGAAGCCCGACGGCGGCAGCACGGTGGTGCTGGCGCGGGACGGCACCCCGCTGCGCGCGTTCGCCGACAGCGATGGCGTGTGGCGCTACCCGGTCACCGTGGACAGCGTGTCGCCGCTGTACCTCACCGCGCTGATGGGCTACGAGGACCGCTGGTTCTACCGTCATCCGGGGGTGAACCCCTACGCCTTGGCGCGTGGCCTCGCGGGTGGCTTGCTGCATGGGCACATCGTTTCGGGCGGCTCGACCCTGACCATGCAGGTGGCGCGGATCATCGAGCCGATCCCGCACACCTTCGGCGGCAAGTTCATCCAGATCCTGCGCGCACTGCAGCTCGAAGCGCACCTGAGCAAGCGGCAGATCCTCGAGCTGTACCTCAACCATGCCCCCTTCGGCGGGCCGATCCAGGGCGTGGATGCCGCCTCATGGGCCTACCTGGGCAAGCCGGCGGCGCAACTGTCGAGGGCCGAGGCGGCCCTGCTGGCGGTGTTGCCGCAGGCACCGAGCCGGTTGCGTCCGGACCGTCACCCCGACGCGGCGCGTGTGGCTCGTGACAAGGTATTGGCGCGGCTGCGCGACGAGGGCATCTGGACCGCCGCGCAGGTGCGCGCGGCGCGGATCGAGCCGGTGGTGGCGCGCTCGCTGCGCGCACCGCTGTCGGCGGCGCTGCTGGCCGAGCGCCTGCATCGGGAGCAGCCGCGGGCGCGGCGGATCACCACCACCATCGATGCGAACCTGCAGCGTGCGGCGGAGGATCGCGTCAGCGACTACCTCCCGCGATTGCCGCGCCACACCACCGCGGCCTTGCTGGTGGTGGACAATGCCACCCACGAGGCGCGGGTGTATCTGGGTACCAGCGACTTCGCCGATCCGGACCGCCACGGCTACGTCGACATGGTGCAGGCGCCGCGCTCGCCCGGTTCCACGCTCAAGCCGTTTCTCTACGGACTCGCACTGGACGACGGGCTGATCACGTCGGAGAGCCTGCTGGTGGACGCGCCACAGGATTTCGACGGTTACCAGCCGGGCAATTTCGACGAGGCGTTCTCCGGTCCGGTCGGCGTGGCCGAGGCGCTGCAGCGTTCGCTCAACGTGCCGGCGGTGGACGTGCTCGACCGGGTCGGTCCGAACCGCTTCGTCGCGCGGCTGGCGGCCGGTGGCGTGGACCTTGGCCTGCCGGCGGGAGCGAAGCCGAACCTGTCGATCATACTCGGTGGTGCGGCGACCACGCTGGAGAACCTGGTGGGTGCTTACTCGGCGTTTGCCGATCGCGGCGTCGCCGCGGCTCCGCGCTACACCCGGCAGCAGCCGCTGCAGGCTCGGCGTCTGCTGTCGCCGGGTGCGGCGTGGATCATCCGCGACATCCTCGCGCACAACCCGGCCGACGTGGAGGGTGCGCCGCTGGCCGGCGCCGTGAATCGCCATGCCGCGGTGGCCTGGAAGACCGGTACCAGCTACGGCTATCGCGATGCGTGGGCGATCGGTGTCACCGACCAGTTCACCATCGGCGTGTGGATCGGCCGCCCGGACGGCACGCCGTCGCCGGGCCAGTACGGCGCGGTCACCGCCTTGCCGCTGCTGTTCCGGATTGCCGACATGCTGCCCGCGCGTGGCGCAGCGGTGCGCTTCGCCCAGCCGGCCAGCGTGCGCTCGCAGGTGATCTGCTGGCCACTCGGCAGCGCGCAGGCCGACACCGATCCCACCCAGTGCCGTCAGCGGCGCACGGCCTGGGTGCTCGATGGCGTCGTGCCACCGACCTTTGCCGAGCGCGGGCTGGATGCCTGGTCCGCGGGCCTGCTGAGCTTGCGGGTGGACGGCAAGGGCAGGCGCCTCAGCGCGACCTGCCGGGGGCAGGGCGAGCATGTCGAGCGCATCGCGCGCTGGCCTGCGCTGGCCTCGCCCTGGCTCGATGCCGACGATCGCGCAGCCTCCGACCTGCCGCCGCTGGCGCCGGGCTGTCCGGCAGACTCGCTGGACGACGGAGAGCCGATCCGCATTGCCGGCATCGCCAACGGCACACGCCTGCGCCGTGCGCCGAACAGCAGCGAGCCGCTGCGGGTGACCCTGCGTGCGCTGGGTGCCAGCGGCACTGTGCAGTGGCTGCTGGACGGCCGCCTGCAGGGCACCACGCAGGATACGCACAGCATTCTGCTGCAGCTCGGCCAGCCCGGGGGGCATACCATCACCGCGCTCAGTGCAAGGGGCGCGTGGAGTTCGCTGCGGGTCGACGTCGCCGCACCCTGAGTCGCGCACGGCTCCCGGTGCAGCCTTAGGATGGAGCCTTTCCAGCCGGGGGCGCTCCATGTTCGACGAGTACGCACAGCACGATGCCACCGCGCTGGCCGCGCTGATCTCACGCCGCGAGGTCTCCGCCGGTGAAGTGCTGGACGCCGCGCTGGCACGGGCGGCGCAGGTGAATCCTGCGCTGGCGGCGATCTGCCTGCCGATGGCGCCGATCGCGCGCGAGCGGGCGGCAGGGCCGCTGGCCGGTCCGTTCGCCGGCGTGCCGTTCCTGCTCAAGGACATGGCGCAGGACTACGCCGGTGTGCCCAGTCCTTCCGGCAGCCGTGCACTGCGTCACTGGGTGCCGGACCATTACAGCGAGGTGGTCCGGCGCTTCCTCGACGCGGGCCTGGTGGTGTTCGGCAAGACCGCCTCGCCGGAGTTCGCGCTGAAGGCGGAGACCTCGCCGCGCGTGTGGCCGCAGCCCACGCGCAACCCCTGGGATCCCGCGCGCACGCCGGGTGGCTCCTCGGGCGGCGCGGCCGCGGCGGTGGCCGCCGGCATCGTGCCGGTGGCCGGTGCTTCGGACGGCGGAGGCTCGATCCGCATTCCTGCGTCCTACTGCGGCCTGTTCGGGCTGCGCCCCTCGCGCGGACGCGTGCCGAACGGGCCTGACGATGCCGAGCACTGGGAGGGAGCTTCGAGCCATCACGTGATCAGCCGCAGCGTGCGCGACTCGGCCCGCATGCTCGACGCCATCGCCGGTCCGGAACATGGCGCGCCGTTCGTCATCGCGCCGCCCTCGCAACCCTGGGCCGGCGCGATCGCCCGGCCACCCCGGCGTCTGCGCATCGGCTTCAGTACGCGCTCGCCGCTGGGCACGCCGGTGCATCCGCAATGCGTGGCCGCGGTCGAGCGCGCGGCGGCGTTGCTGGCGGATCTCGGACACCACGTGGAGGAGGCAGCGCCCGCGGTCGATGGCCCGGACCTGGCGCGCTGCTACGTCACCATGTACTTCGGCCAGACCGCGGCGGCGATGGCCCGGGCGCGGGCGCTGACCGGTGCCGGGAACGACGGTTTTGAACTGGAGACCCGGATCCTCGGCCTGCTCGGACGGGCCGTGAGCGCGGGGGAGTACGTCAGCCGGCATGCGCGCTGGAACCGCTTCAGCCATGCGCTGGCGGACTTCCACCAGCGCTACGACCTGTACCTCACGCCGACCACCGCGCAACCACCCAACCGTATCGGCGAGCTCGACACGCCGCCGGGCCAGCAGCGACTGGCCCGGCGGGTACTCGCGTTGCGCGCCGGTCGCCTGTTGATGCTCACCGGCATGGTCGACGAACTGGTGGAAACCAGCCTCTCGCGCGTGCCGTTCACCCAGTTGTCCAACCTCACCGGCACGCCGAGCATGTCGGTGCCGCTGCACTGGGCGGCAGTCGAGGAAGGTGGCCCGGAGCTCCCGTTCGGTGTGCAGTTCGTCGCGCCTTTCGGTGACGAGGCGACGCTGTTGCAACTGGCCGCCCAGCTCGAGCAGGCTGCGCCGTGGGGCGGTCGCCGGCCGCCCGAGCCGTGATGGACCCACCGCACGTTTTCCGGAGTCGAGAGTGAACCCAGCCCTACCCCTGTTGATCGGTCGCAGCAGCTCCCACTTCACCCGCGTTGTGCGCATCGTCGCGGCCGAGCTGGGCGTCGACCTGGCTTTCCAGCCGGTCTACGACCTCGGTTCGCGCGACAGCGCCGATTACGGCGGCAACCCGGCGATGAAGCTGCCGGTGCTGCGGCTCGGTAGCGAGACGGTGTTCGGCACCGAGAACATCTGCCGCACCCTGGCCGAGCGCTTCCCGGGTGAAGTCCGCATCCTGTGGACCGAGCAGTTGCCCGGGCCCGCCGCACGCAATGCGCAGGAAATGGTCTGGCACGCGATGGCGGCGCAGGTGCAACTGGTGTTCGGTACGCAGGCGGCCGGGTTGCCCGCGGACAACCTCTACTTCGTCAAGGCGGCAGAGGGCATGGCGCAGGTGCTGGCCTGGCTCGATGCGCACGTCGACGAGGTGCTGGCCGGGTTGCCGCCGCGCCAGCTGAGCCTGCTGGAGATCACGCTGTTCTGCCTGCTCGAACACCTGGATTTCCGCCCGACGGTACCGCTCCTGCCGTATGTGTCGCTGGCCTCGCATGTCCAGCGTCTCGGCCAGCGCTTCTCTGCACGCCACACGGCTTATCACTTCGACCGCCCTCCGGGCTGAACCACACCGGTGCCCTTGCGCGTCGGCCACCTGGCGTCGGTTGCCTGACGCCTGCTGGGGCGCGCCGGAAAACCGCTGCCGCGTGTCGGCGGCGCCCACTGCGATCGTGCTCCAACAGGCCAAGTCACTGAAATCATGAGCGGGCCGCGTCGCCGTTGCCGCTGGCCTGCCTCTTGCTTCAGGCGTCCCCGAGCTGAACCCGCCTGGGTAGCGGCCTTCCTTGCCGGGGTACACGCTGTGCCGGCAACGGGGCGGTTCGTATCGATCGGCGGGCGCGAGCTCGGGTGACGCATCTGTTCAAAGACACTTCCACCATCGACACGGGACCTTCTTGTATGACCCCAAAGCCGCGCCTGTCCGCCTCGTCGCCTGCGAAGCCCGACACGCCAGTTTGCCGACACGACGTCGCCCTCCCGGCCTTTGCTCGACGTCCAGCGAGGACGCACAGAACAGGGTCCGCTTGGCTGCTAACGCCGCTGGTCCTGGCTGTCGGGGCGGTCATCACCGTTCCCGCCTACGCCAGTGCGACCACGGGCGGAACCAGCGCGACCAGCGGCGTGTGTTCGCAGAGCACGAGCCAGAACCAGCTGGCATGCGGCAGCGGTAGCTCTGCCGGAGGCTACGGCAGCACGGCCGATGGTCTGAGCGCCAACGCGTCGGGCAACTGGAGCGTGGCAGTCGGGTATTCCAGTCAATCCGCCGGAAGCAGCGGCACGGCGCTGGGCAGCAGCAGCAGCGCAAGCGGACCGCTGAGCACGGCGCTGGGTAATTGGAGCCAGGCCAGCGGAAACAGCAGCACGGCTTCGGGCGCATACAGCACGGCTACCGGGGACTTCAGCATCGCCGCAGGACGCGATACCACCGCCAGCGGTTTCGGCAGCCAGGCAAGCGGTGGCGCGGCGAATGCGGCGGGCAACGGCGATATCGCCCTGGGCACGCAGGCAACTACTTATAGTGCCACCCCCAGCGGAGGCAATATCGCCATCGGTAGCTCGACCGGCAGTTTGGGCGGCGGCTTCGGCGGGACGTCGACCACCGCCACGGGCGGCAACAGCGTGGCATTGGGAACGGGGGCGCAATCGACCTATGCCGGCTCGGTGGCGTTGGGTGCCGGCAGCGTTACCAGCGCTACCGATCAGGTGAGTGTAGGTAGCGCTGGCCAGACCCGCACCATCGCCAACGTGAGCGCCGGCGTGAACGCGACCGATGCCGTCAACGTGGCGCAGCTCGACGCCTCGGTCGCCAGCGCCACCGGGACGGTGCAAACGGCCGCGACGCAGGCCCAGACCATGGCCACTCAGGCCCAGACTACCGCTAGCCAGGCCCAGAGTACGGCGACTCAGGCGCAGTCCACGGCCGACTCCGCGATGCAACTGGGGCAGCAGAACGCGGTGCAGATCCAGGCCATGGTGAATGGACAGATGGGGGTATGCCGGGTCAACCAGGGGGCACTGGAATGCTCAGTGCAAGGACAGGCTGCCACCCACGCAGCCGGCCAGGGCGCGGTGGCCGTCGGTGGCGGCGCTTCGGCGGACGGTGACGGCGCGATGGCGCAAGGCCAGGGGGCGGTGGCGCGGTTCGCCGGTTCGGTGGCGATCGGCGCGGGCGCCCAGGCGAACGCCGATCCGACCACCGCGGTGGGCAACAACGCGATTGCCAATGGCAACAATGCCGTGGCACTGGGAGCCAATGCGGTCGCCAACGGCGAGAATTCGGTCGCGCTGGGTCAGGGATCGGTGGCCAATGCCGACAACACGGTGAGCGTGGGCAGCGACACGCTGCAACGCCAGATCACCAACGTGGCGCCAGGGACGAGGGGCACCGATGCGGTGAATCTCGATCAGCTCAACCAGGTCGGCATCGGCGTGCTGGGTCAGGCACGCCGTTATGCCGCACGTGCCGCTGCCCAGGCGATGGCCCTGCCCACCGTGGCGATCCCGGCAGGGCGCGCCAGCGGGCTGGCGGTGAGTGCGGCCTCCTATGCCGGCTACGGTGCGCTGGGTGTCGAATATGCCCACACGGTCAGCGCGCATCTGCAGTTGCAGTTCGGCACGTCGGTCGCTTCCGGTGGCGACAGCGCTGCGCGCGCGACCGCCATCATGAGCTGGTAGTCAGGGATCGCTGCCACAGCGCCCGTAGTCGTTGCTCGGGTCGGCCCCGGGTCGCGGCGTCGAAAGCGCTGCGCAAGCTAGTTCGGCTATCTTGTGCAGCGCCGCCGCTGAGGGCGGGTACGGAGGATCGCCGGTGGCAGGCAGCTCATCCCGGATTGAAGCGGAGGGTGAAGTGCGTGCCGTCTTCTGGCGGCTGCTCGGGCTACTGGCTTTCGTGCTTTATCCCATCCTGCGCGCCGACCGTCCCTACAACGACGACCTCAAGCGCGCATTGCTGGGACGGGCCAGCTGGGATTCCAACGGCCGTCCGCTCACCACGCTGCTGATGCGCGCACTGCAGGCCTACGACCACACCATGGTCGACATCGCGCCGCTGCCGCAGATCGGCGCGGTGCTGTTGCTCGCCTGGATCGGCTCGCGCATCGCCGTGCGCTATACCCGCGCCTCGCCCTGGCTGGCCGCACTGCTGGTTTTCCCGCTGGGCGCGCAGCCGTTCTTCCTCGAAAACCTGTCCTACCGCTTCGACGCCCTGAGCATGGCGCTGGCCGTGCTGCTGGCGGCCTGGCCGCTGTTGCTGCCGGACGGTCGCAAGCCCTGGCAGCGCGGCGTGCTCTGTCTGTTTGCCGCCCTGTGCCTGTACCAGCCCGCCACCAACGTGTTCCTGGTGCTCGCGCTGCTGGAGGCGTGGCAGATCCAGGATCGCGACCGCTCGCCGGCGGCGTGGCTGCGCCAGCTCGGCCGCCGCGCGTTGCAGTGGCTGGTGGCGATGGGGGTCTACGAGTTGCTGGTGGGGATGCACATCAGCGGCTGGGTGCGGCGCCAGGCCACCCCGATCCAGGGACTGCATGAGCTGCCGCTGCTGGGTCACAACTTCGTCCTGTTCTACGGTTTCGTTGCCGATGCGTTCAATGCGCACTGGTGGAGCGTGTTCCTGCCGGTGCTGGCCGTGCTCGCGTTGGCGCCGGTCGCGATCGGGCTGAGGCACGCGCGCGGCAGGACGCCCATGGCGACGGTCGCGCTGGGCCTCGTGGCGCTGGCCATGCCGCTGGCGGTCATGGTGGCGGCGCTGGGGCCGATGCTGGTGCTGCGCGAGCCCGAGATCCGGCCGCGCGTGCTGATCGGCCTGGGCGCGCTGCTGGTGGCCGGGCTGATCGCCGCGCACGAGCTGCTCTGCCGCTGGCGCCATGGCTCGCGGGTGAGCGCGGCGCTGGCCGGCGTGCTGGCGGCGGCGATGCTGGTCGTCGCCAGTGCGGACGGCAATGCCATGGCCGCGCAGCAGCGCATGGAGCGTCACGTTGCGGCGCGGCTCGCCGACGATCTGTCGGTCCTGGCGTCCGGTCATGCGATCACGGCGTTGCACGTATCCGGCGCGACCGGGTTCGCGCCGCTGGCCGAGCATGCGGCGGTCGAGTTTCCGCTGCTGCGGACACTGGTGCCGGGCTACCTCACCGAGGCCGACCTGTTTGGTACCAGCGGTTTCCTGATGGACTACCTGCCGCAGTGGGTGGACGCCCGCAAGCCGGACAGCATCCGCACGCAGCCGGAGGAGACCGCTGCGCTCACCCGTTGCATGGCGACACCGCTGCGGCAGGCCGCCGGCTATCGGCTGTGCCTGGACGGCGACGTGGCACGGGTGGAGTTGCTGCCGGCCGCGCTGCCATCGAGAGCCCAGCGGCGCTGAGCCTCAGCGCATGCGTTCCATGCAGCTGCGGTAGCGGCTGTCCACCCGCTGGGCAAACCAGGCGGTGGTGAGCCGGCGGGTGATCTTCGGGCTCTCCAGCCGGATCCTCGGCAGCATCGCGCGCGGCAGCGGCCGGCCGTTGAGGCGGTCGGCGAGGGCGAAGACCCGGGTGTAGGTGTCGGTCTGCGCGAAGTCGGCCTGCTCGCCCTTGGCCAGCGCGCGATGGATTTCACCTTCGCCCAGATCCAGCCGGGTCGCCAGGGTGCGCAGGGCCAGCTCGGTCTTGCCCACCTCGCTCCAGCTGCTGTAGTTCACCAGGTCGCCATCGAGATCGAGCGGAATGCCGGACGCGCGCGTCACCGCGTTCTGGAACGCCGCGTTGCGGCTGGCGTAGAAGCCCGCGTTGTAGTCGGCGAAGCGGTAGATCGGCGAGGGATAGTCGGCCGGATAGCCGAGCAGGTGGGCGATGCCGAAGTACAGGCCGCCGCGCCGGCTGAACACCTCGTGGCGGATCGAGCCTTCGATCGGGTAAGGGTAGGGATGGTCCTTCGCGTACTGCTCGGCAAAGGCCACGCTGACCTGCATCGGGCCGCCGGTGTGGATCGGATTGGCGTCGCCGAACAACCGCTTGCCCAGCGGCACCATGCCGATGAAATCCTCGTAGACCCGGCTCAGCTCGCGCTCGCTGCGTACCGCGTCGATACGGTCGGCGTAGCTGCGGCCGTCCGGGCCATGCAGCGCCAGCGCCGCGCGGACCAGGAACTGCGGAATGTGATGCTCGGCGGCACGACGGTCGATCTCGGCGCGGGCGATCCGGCCGAGCCCGGGTACGGTCGGATCGGACTGGAAGTTGGACTCCTGGCCGGCCACCGCGATCACCGCGCAGAGATTGCCGCGGTCCGGTTCGATCCGCTGCGCGGCGAGCGCCGCGGTGATGTCGCGGGCCCAGCCGCTGCGGTCGTCGGCGCTCGCGGGCAGCACGTGGATGATGCGCGCCTGCACCCGGGCCGGGTCGTAGCCGGGGGACTCCGCTTTCGGCGTGGTGCAGCCGGCGACCAGGGCAACCAGGGCCAGCGTGAGCAGGCGGGCGGACCACGGGCGTCGCCGGAGGGAAGTGCGTGCTCGGCCGGGTGGCTGGCTGGCGATCATCAAGGACGGGGTCGGCCGGGAAAGGGCGCATTGTCCGGCATCGCGGCTGTCGGCTGCTTGAACCTCATTCCAGGCCGTCGATGTGCGCGCTGTCGAGCTCGTGGCCGCCATCGTCCGGCTCCGGCCCCTGCAGGCGGACGCGCAGCGCCAGGTCGGTCTGCGAGTCGGCGTGCGCAAGCGCCTCCCGGTAGCCGATGCGACCGGACGCATAGAGCCGGTAGAGCGACTCGTCGAAGGTGAGCATGCCGTGATCGAGCCCCTGCTTCATGGCTTCCTTGAGCGCGAGGACCTCGCCTTTCTCGATCAGGTCGGCAACGTAGGGCGTGGACAGCAGGATCTCCGCGGCCGGCAGGCGCCTGCCGTCGACGCCGCGCAGCAGCCGCTGCGATACCACCGCCTTGAGGTTGAGCGAGAGGTCGATGCGCAACTGGTGGTGGGCCGAGTCGGGGAAGAAATTGATGATGCGGTCCAGCGTCTGGTTGGCGTTGTTGGCGTGCAGGGTGGACAGGCACAGGTGGCCGGTCTCGGCGTAGGCGATCGCTGCCTGCATCGTCTCGCGGTCGCGGATCTCGCCGATCATGATCACGTCGGGCGCCTGCCGCATGGCGTTCTTCAGAGCGGCGGCATAGCTCATCGTGTCCAGCCCCACCTCGCGCTGGTCCACCATCGACTGCTTGTGCGAATGCAGGTACTCGATCGGCTCCTCCACGGTGAGCATGTGGCCGGTCCTGCGGGCGTTGCGGTAGTCGATCATCGAGGCCAGCGTGGTCGACTTGCCCGAGCCGGTGGCCCCGACCATCAGGATCAGTCCGCGCGGCAGCATGATCAGATCGCGCAGGATTGGCGGCAGGTTCAGTGCCTCGATCGACGGAATCTCCCCGGTGATGAAGCGCACCGCCAGGGCGACATGGCCGCGTTGCCGGTAGACGTTGACGCGGAACCGCCCGGTGCCGGAGAGGCCCAGCGCGAGGTTCATCTCCATGGTGGCCTCGAACTCGCGCTGCTGGCGGTCGCTCATGATCGAGTAGGCCAGGTCGCGCAGGTTCTCCGCCGTCAGCGGCTCGCCGTCGAGGTGGTACGTTTCGCCGTCGATCTTGATGTGCGGCGTGGCGCCGACGGAGAAGAACAGGTCCGATGCCTTGCGTCCGGCCATCACCTGCAGGAACCGCGTCAGTTCGATCGCCATGATCAGTCTCCGCCCACGGATGGCGCATCCTAGCGCGGGCAACGCCCGGCCGGGCGGTTCGCGGGCGGCGCCCGCGATGCCCGCACGATCGTCCGGCTCTGGCAGAATCGGCCGTCCATCCGTCCAGACGAGATCGCCGCATGTCCCAGGCCCGAACCGAGCCGGCCCGTTCCCCTCGCCGCGTGCTGCTGGCCAGCCTGGTGGGCACCACCATCGAGTTCTTCGATTTCTACATCTACGCGACGGCCGCCGTGCTGGTGTTTCCGGCGCTGTTCTTTCCCTCCGCCGATGCGACCTCGGCCACGTTGCAGTCGCTCGCCACCTTCGCGCTGGCGTTCTTCGCGCGGCCGGTCGGCTCGGCGCTGTTCGGCCACTTCGGCGACCGGGTGGGGCGCAAGGCGACCCTGGTCGCCGCGCTGCTCACGATGGGGCTGTCGACCGTGGCGATCGGCGTGCTGCCCACCTACGCATCGATCGGCGTGGCGGCGCCGGCACTGCTGGCGCTGTGCCGCTTCGGCCAGGGGCTGGGCCTGGGCGGCGAGTGGGGCGGGGCGGTGCTGCTGGCGGTGGAACACGCGCCGCCGGGGCGACGGGCCTGGTTCGGCATGTTTCCGCAACTGGGCGCGCCGATCGGCTTCTTCCTGTCGACGGGGCTGTTCCTCTGGCTGACCCGGGCGATCGGTGAGCCGGCGTTCTTCGCCTGGGGCTGGCGGGTGCCGTTCGTGGCCAGCGCGGTGCTGGTGGCGGTCGGCCTGTGGATGCGTCTGCGCCTGACCGAGACGCCGGCGTTCGCGCGCGCCATGGCGCAGCAGGAACGGGTACGCCTGCCGATGCTGGAGGTGGTGTTGCGCCATCCGCGTGCGCTGCTGGCGGGAACGTTCGCCGCGCTGGCCACCTTCGTGCTGTTCTACCTGATGACGGTGTTCAGCCTGAGCTGGGCGACCAGCCGGCTGGGTTACTCGCGCGAGGGCTTCCTCGGCCTGCAGATGCTCGGCGTGTTGTGTTTCGCCGTCACCATTCCGCTGTCCGCGGCGTGGGCCGATCGCACCGGCGCGCGTCGCGTGATGGTGGTGGCGACGGTGCTGATCCTGCTGTTCGGGCTGGCAATGCCCTGGCTGTTCACGGCGCACAGCGTCTGGCACGTGCTGGCGTTCCTCGGCCTGGGGCTGGCGGCGATGGGGCTGACCTATGGTCCGCTCGGCACGGTGCTGGCGCACATGTTCCCGGTGGCGGTGCGCTACACCGGCGCATCGCTGGCCTTCAATCTGGCGGGCATTTTCGGTGCGTCGCTGGCGCCGTACTTCGCGACCTGGCTGGCCGTGCACCACGGGCTGACCTGGGTCGGGCTCTATCTGGCCGTCGCGGCGGCGATCACGCTGGCGGCGCTGGCGGCGGTCCCGCACGCGCATGACCGGGTGTCCGCGTAATGCGCGGCCGCAGCGTCCCCGTCTCAAGAAATCGCGCGGGCCGCCGATAGGCCGGCATGAGTCCGTCGTGGTCGTCCGAAGGGTCGCTGGCACCAGAGGCAGGGGCGTGCCGGCTTGGGCGGTCCGCTTCGCGCCAGGTTGTCAACACCTTCGACCGCGATGGCGTTGAGTTTCCGGGTCGTCCATGTTGAATCTCTCCGTATTTCCCGACTTTCTGGCCATCGGCGGCCTGGCGCTGGTGTTCGCGTCGCTGCTGCGTCGCACGCGCCAGACCCGGCTGCGCTACTGGCTGGTGGGCTGGGTGATGATCCTGGTGCACATCATTGCCCAGTTGGTCTACCTCAATGTCCCGGCGCTGGAGCACGCCGGCGAGGCGCTCTCGCTCACCATGCTGTTGCTGACCAGCGTGTCGTTCATCTGGGCCGGGCACGACCGCCGCTCGGGCTGGGCCAACGGATTCGCCTGGAGCCTGCTGGCCGCCATGCCGGACGTGGTGTTCGTGGTGCTGCTCGCCTGGGATGTGGGCGATCGGGCGGTCTTCCTGTCGCTGACCGGCCTGGCCGCATGTACCGCGATGGGACTGTTCCGTTCCGACCGGCGCGGCGCGCGCCCGCGCGAACGTCGCCTGCTGGGCAGCGTGGTGCTGCTGGCCTATGCGGTCCAGGCGGTGCTGGTGGCCCGGGACGCGCTGGATCCGGCGCTGATCTGGATGCTGTTCTGGCACTACGCGCTGGTGGCCTATTTCTTCTGGCGGGGCTCGGACCGCGCCACCCTGGGCGTGTCCTTCACCACGCTGAGCTTCGTTGCCTGGTCGCTGGTGTTCCCGGTGGCCGCGGCGCTCGATCGCTGGCTGCCGGGGCTGGGCATCCAGAACGAGGCATGGAACCTGCCCAAGTTCATGGTGGCCACCGGCATGATCTTCACCGTGCTGGAGGAGCAGCTCGGCGTGGCCAAGCACGCGGCGCTGCACGATCCGCTTACCGGTCTGCCGAACCGCCGACTGTTCGCCCAGCGGCTGGATGCCGCCCTGGAGCGGGCGCGCCGCGATCGCCGGCGCATCGCTTTGCTGGTCATCGACATGGACGATTTCAAGCAGGTGAACGACACCCGCGGCCACGCCACCGGGGACGCCGTGCTCGCTGCGGCAGCGACGCGGCTGCAGTCGCGCCTGCGGGTCACCGATACGCTGGCGCGGCTCGGTGGCGACGAGTTCGCCGCGATCCTGCCCGAACCCGGCCCGGACGAAGCGATCGCCGGGCAGGTCGATCGGCTGCTGTCGGCGCTGCGCGCGGGCTTCGAGATCGAGGGTGAGTGCATCGTGGTACAGGCCAGCATCGGCGTGGCGCTCTACCCGGCGGACGGCGAGGATGAAGCCGGCCTGCTGGCCGCCGCCGATCGGGCGATGTACGCGCGCAAGTTCACCGCGCGCGATCCGCGGGGCGATTGAGGCTTGCCCCGGGGGCCAGGCGCCGCCATGTTGGAGGGCCTGCAGTCGCGGATCGGCATCGCCATCCGCCAGAGATACGAGGAGGCAGGCCATGGCTACCGGTTGGGCCGGCGACGGCGCCGTGCAGGACCAGATCGACGCGACGGTGGATGCCGCCGTGCAGCGCGCCCGGCGCCAGCTCCACCAGGGTCCGGGCCTGACCCACTGCGAGGAGTGCGGCGAACCCATTCCCGAGGCCCGTCGCAAGGCGGTGCCCGGCGTGCGCCTGTGCGTGGCGTGCCAGTCCGGACAGGATCGGCAGGGGCAGGCCGCCGCGCTGTTCAACCGTCGCGGCAGCAAGGACAGCCAGCTGCGTTGAGCCGCCGTTCCGGAGCTTCGCTGCCCCGGCGGGACGCGCCAGTGGCGATATTGCGGTGCACGTTTACGGCAGTGCCTGTAAACGTTTACATTGCCGCGTCACCCACCCGGGCCAGGGGGCCCGGACCTGCCGTCCCCGTGGAGAATCGATGAAGCCCCAGTTCCCCTCCGGCCTGCGTCCCCGCTCGCTGTTCCTGAGTTCCGCCATCGCACTTGCCGTGGCGGGCGTTGCCTGTGCGGCCCCGGCCGAGGTCGGTCAGCCGGTGCCGCCGTCCAATCCGCAACTGGTCACGCCGCAGATCGAGCAGAAGGTCGATGCACTGCTGGCGAAGATGACGCTGGCCGAGAAGATCGGCCAGCTGGTGCAGTACAACGACCAGGGCTCGTCCGCCCCCACCGCCGCCGACGCCGACAGCGCGATCGCGGTCAATCCGGAAACCCGCGACCACGTCGATGCACTGGAACTGGCGCGCAAGGGCGAGCTGGGCTCGATGCTCAACGTGATCGGCGCGGCCAAGACCCGCCGCTTCCAGGAGGCGGCGATGCACAGCCGCCTTGGCATCCCGATCCTGTTCGGTGCCGACGTCATCCACGGCTACCGCACCATCTATCCCGTGCCGCTGGGCCTGTCCGCCTCGTGGGATCCCCAGCTGGTGCAGGACGTCTCGCGCATGTCGGCGAGCGAGGCCACCACGGCCGGCGTGAAGTGGTTCTACTCACCGATGGTGGACATCTCGCGCGATGCGCGCTGGGGCCGCTCCACCGAAGGCGCGGGCGAGGACGCCTACCTCGGTTCGGCGATGGCGCGCGCCTACATCCGCGGCTACCAGGGCACCGACCTTTCGAATCCGCAGAGCGTGGCCGCCTCGGTCAAGCACTTTGCCGCCTACGGTGCCGCCGAGGCCGGTCGCGAATACAACACCACCGACATGTCCGACATCCGCCTGCGCCAGGACTACCTGCCGCCCTACAAGGCGGCGGTCGAGGCGGGCGCCGCGACGATGATGAGCTCGTTCAACGCGCTCAACGGTGTCCCGGCCACCGCCAACCCGTACCTGATGACCGACATCCTGCGCAAGGAATGGGGCTTCGACGGTTTCGTGGTCAGCGACTACACCGCGGTGATGGAGCTCACCCACCATGGCATCGCGCTGGACGCGGCTACCGCCACCGAGAAGGCGCTGAAGGCCGGTGTGGAAGTGGACATGATGAGCCACTTCTACGACACCCAGATCCCGAAGCTGCTGGAGGAGCACAAACTCTCCATGGCCACCGTGGACGAGGCCGTGCGCCGGGTGCTGCGGGTGAAGTTCGCACTGGGCCTGTTCGAGCATCCCTATGCCCGTGGCACCGAGGTGACCCAGGCGGTCGATGCGCACCGTCCGCTGGCGCGCCGTGCGGCGGAGGAGTCCTTCGTGCTGCTCAAGAATGGCGGTGACGGCAAGGCGCCGGTGCTGCCGCTGTCCTCCCACGTGAAGAAGCTGGCGCTGATCGGTCCGCTGGCCGACGACGCCAGCGAGATGCAGGGCGCCTGGGGCGGCGCGCAGCACCTGCCGGACGTGGTGACGCTGCGCGGCGGGCTGGCCGCGCGCATGAAGAAACTCGGCGGCGAGCTGCTGTACGCCAAGGGCACCGACGTCCTGACGGATTCGGAGGCGGGATTTGCCGCGGCGAAGCAGGCGGCCAAGCAGGCCGACGTGGTGGTGATGGCGCTGGGCGAGTCCTCCAGCATGAGCGGCGAGGCCGGGTCGCGCGCACACCTGGATCTGCCGGGCAACCAGCAGAAGCTGCTCGAGGAGATCGTCGCCACCGGCAAGCCGGTGGTGCTGCTGGTGTTCTCCGGTCGTCCGCTGGTGCTCGACTGGGCCGACCAGCACGTGCCGGCGATCATGGAGACCTGGTTCCCCGGCACCGAGGCCGGCAACGCGGTGGCCAATGTGCTGTTCGGCGATGTCGCGCCCAGTGGCAAGCTGACCATGAGCTTCCCGCGCGCGGTGGGCCAGGAGCCGCTGTACTACAACCAGTTCCCGACCGGTCGCCCGGCTGGCGACGCCGACCTGAGCAAGCCGCCGGCCGGCGACACGCGCTTCATCTCGCGCTACATCGATGTGCCGAACAGTGCGCTGTATCCGTTCGGCTGGGGCCTGAGCTACACCACCTTCGCCTATTCCGGCGTGCACGTGTCGCGCAACCGCGTGCCGCTGGTCGAGGCCGACCGTCCGGACGCGAAGGACCTGGTGACGGTCACCGCCACGGTGAAGAACACCGGCCAGCGTGCCGGTACCGAGGTGGTGCAGTTGTATGTGCGCAACCTCGGCGCCAGCGTGGAGCAGCCAGTGCGCAGCCTCGAGGGTTTCCAGCGCGTGGCACTCAAGCCGGGCGAGTCGAAGCAGGTGACCTTCCACCTTGGCTTTCCCGAACTGAGCTTCTGGAACGTGAAGAGCCAGCAGGTGGTCGAGCCGACGCACTACACCGTGTGGGTCGGCGGCAGCTCGTTGGCGACCCAGCAGGCGGATTTCGACGTGACGCCCTGAACGCATCGCGCGATCGCAACGGAAAACGGCAGCCTCGCGGCTGCCGTTTTCGTGTCGGGATTCAGTCCGCGTCGGCGTGCAGCCAGTCCGGCGCCGGGATCGCCTTGTGCGCGGCCGACAGGGCCGCCGACCAACGCTCGCGGATCATCCGGAAGTACGCATCGCCGTCTTCCAGGCGGTGGGTCTCCACTCGGTCGATGCTGTTGTTTCGGTAGACCAGCAGGTCCAGCGGCATGCCCACGCTGAGGTTGGAGCGCAGGGTGGAGTCCATCGAGATCAGCGCCAGCTTCACGCCGTCGGTCAGCGTGGTGGCGCTGGTCACCGCGCGGTCGAGGATCGGCTTGCCGTACTTGTGCTCGCCGATCTGCAGGAACGGGGTGTCGCGTGTCGCCTCGATGAAATTGCCGGCCGCATAGATCTCGAACAGCCGCATGGTGCGATTGGCGATCTGCCCGCCGAGCAGGATCGACACGTCGAAGGCCACGCCCTGCGCCTTCATCGCCTCGCCGTGGGTTTCGTACACCTTGCGCACGGCGGCGCTCACCAGCCCGGCCGCGGCGAACATCGTCGCCACGGTGTAGATGGTCTCCGGCTTGCCGGTTTCCGGATGCGGCAGGCCGTCCTGGATCAGGTTGATCACCGCCTGCGACACCGCCAGGTTGCCCGCGGTCATGGTGGCGATCATGCGCTCGCCCGGGCGATGGAACTGCTGCAGCTTGGTGAAGGTAGAAATGTTGTCCAGACCCGCGTTGGTGCGCGTGTCGGCGAGCATGACCAGGCCTTCGTCGAGGAACAGGCCCACACAGTAGGTCACATGAAACTCCTGGCTTGATGCGGCCCGGCCGTTGCCGGGGCGCCTATTGTGCCTGCTGCGCGGTCTCGGCGATGGACACTTCCACCTCGAGCGTTTCGGCGATGCCGCCGCGGCGCACGCCGCGAACCGGGGCGGCGTCGCGGTAGTCGCGGCCGCAGGCGATGCGCACGTAGCTCTCATCCGGACATTGCCGGTTGGCGGCATCGAACCCGACCCAGCCGAGGTCGTCGACCAGGATCTCCGCCCAGGCATGGCTGGCAGCGGCGGACTCGCCGCGGGGGCACAGGTAGCCGCTGACGTAGCGCGCCGGGAAGCCGAGTGCCCGGGCGCAGGCGATCATCACGTGCGCATGGTCCTGGCAGACTCCGCGCGCGGCGGCGAAGGCCTCGATCGCGGTGGTCTCGGCATCGGTGACGTCGGGCAGGTAGTCGACGTGGTCGCGCACGCCAGCGCAGAGCCGGTGCAGCCGCTCGATCTGCCCGCCGGTGCCGGCGGCCTGCGCGGCCATCGCCACCATCGCCGGGCTGGTTCCGGTCAGCGCGGTCGGCGCCAGGTAGAAGGCGGCGGGCAGGGTGTCCTGTGCATCACTCTGCACCCCGTGCAGGTCGCGCGTCTCCACGTGGCCGCGCACCGCGATGCGCACCGTCTCGACGCTGCGGTCGATGGTGTGGGTGGCCACCGGGTTGCCGAAGCCGTCGGTACAGGTCGGCTGCAGCTTGCGGCCGTCCACGCTGACCTGCCAGTCGCGGATGCGCTGGCCGTCGGCGGGCGCCGGCCACATGCGCAGCGCCTGCACGATCAGCGAGGCGGCCTGTTCGTAGCGGTAGGTGGTCTCGTGGCGGATGTGCAGCTGCATGGCTGGGGTGCCCGTCTAGAAAAGATGGCCGACTGCGATCTGCGTGCCGAGCGCCTCGGTCCGCTCGATCACGTCGGTGAGGAACTCGTGCAGGCCGGTGTCGATGATGCGGTCGACGCTGGCATAGCGCAGGTCGGCGTACAGCGAATGGGCGCATCGCTTGGCCTCGGCCACGCGGACCGGGTCCTGGTCCTCGATCGCGTCCAGGTGATGGGTGATCTGCTGGTAGCAGAACGCCAGCGAGCGCGGGAACACGCTGCGGGTGATCAGCAGCTCGGCGACCTGCGCCGGCTCCACCCGCCCCTTGTAGAGCACGCGGTAGGCGCGCCGGGCGCCGACCACGCGCAGGATCGCCAGCCACTGGTAATAGTCGATCACGCCGCCGACGTCGCTGACCTGCGGCAGGCGCACGTGGTACTTCACGTCGAGCAGCCGTGCCACGTTGTCGGCGCGCTCGAGGAACTGCCCGGTGCGCAGGAAATAGAAGCTGTCCCGCCGCAGCATGCTGTTCGAGCACACGCCGTGGAACAGGTCCACCCGCACGCGCACCCATTCCAGGAAATCGTTGAGCAGATCGGCGTTCTTCGGCGCATCGCGGAAGCGCGGCAGCTCCTGCCAGGCGCCCTGCACGGCGTCCCACATGCTGGTGGTCAGTGCGGTGCGCACCGTGCGCGCATTGCGGCGCGCGGTGTCGATGCAGTTGGCGATGGAGGAGGGGTTGTCGCGGTCGAAGGCGAGGAAGTCGATCACCGTCGCCTCGTCCACCGTGGCGTGCTTGGCGAAGTAGGGCAGGCTGCCGCCCGAGGCGATGATCGCCGACTCCCATTCGCTGCGGCGGTCGCTGTCGACCCGCACCGCGCTCATGTGCCCGGCCACCTGCAGCAGGCGGGCCACGTAGTCGGCCCGCTCCATGTAGCGGGCCAGCCAGAACAGGCTTTCGGCGGTGCGTGCGAGCATCAGTCTTCCAGTATCCAGGTGTCCTTGGTGCCTCCGCCCTGGGAGGAGTTGACCACCAGCGAGCCCTCCTTCAGCGCCACCCGGGTCAGTCCGCCCGGCACCACGCGGACCTGGTCGGCGCCGCACAGCACGAACGGGCGCAGGTCGACATGGCGCGGCGCGATGCCGTCGTCGACGAAGGTGGGCACGGTGGACAGCGACAGGGTCGGCTGGGCGATGTAGTCGTGCGGTCGCTGGACCAGCTGCTGGCGGAACGCCGCCAGTTCGTCGCGGCTGGCGTGCGGGCCGACCAGCATGCCGTAGCCACCGGAGCCGTGGACCGCCTTCACCACCAGCTCGTCGAGGCGGTCGAGCACGTAGGCCAGCTCGTCGGGCTTGCTGCAGTCGTGGGTCGGCACGTTCTTCAGCAGCGGTTCCTCGCCGAGGTAGAAGCGCACCATTTCCGGCACGTGGATGTACACCGCCTTGTCGTCGGCGATACCGGTGCCGACGGCATTGGTGATGGTGAGGTTGCCGGCGCGGTTGGCGAAGTGCAGGCCGGGCACGCCGAGCATGGAGTCGGGGCGGAAGACCAGGGGATCGAGGTAGTCGTCGTCGACCCGGCGGTAGATCACGTCCACCCGCTCCAGGCCTTTGGTAGTGCGCTGGTAGCAGACGTCCTTGCTGACCACCAGGTCGGCGCCCTCGACCAGGTCGATGCCCATCTCGTCGGCGAGGAAGGCGTGTTCGTAGTAGGCGCTGTTGTGGATGCCGGGGGTGAGCAGCACGATGGTCGGTTCGCCCGGACAGTTCGGCGGCGCCAGCGAGCGCAGCGTGGCCAGCAGCTCGTCGGGGTAGTGCGCCACCGGTGCCACCGTGTTGCGGCGGAACAGGTCCGGAAACAGCCGCAGCATCACCTCGCGGTTTTCCAGCATGTAGGAGACGCCGGAGGGCGTGCGGCAGTTGTCCTCCAGCACGTAGTAGTCGTTCGGTCCGGTGCGCACCATGTCGATGCCGCAGATGTGCGCATACATCTGGCCCGGCAGGTCCAGTCCGCACATCTCCGGCCGGAACTGGCTGTTGTGCAGCACCAGCCGTTCCGGCACGCGGCCGGCGCGGATGATCTCGCGGTCGTGGTAGACGTCGTGCATGAAGGCGTTGAGCGCGCGGGCGCGCTGCTCCAGCCCGCGCCGCAGGTTGCGCCACTCGGCCTGGGCCAGCACGCGCGGGATCAGGTCGAAAGGGATCAGGCGCTCGGCGTCGCCGCCCTCGGTGTAGACGGCGAAGGTGATGCCGATCCGGCGGAACAACACCTCGGCCTCGCGGCGCTTCAGCGCGAGCTGGTCCGGTGGGGTGTCGCGCAGCCAGGCGTCGATCAGCGCGTACGGCGTGCGTACGTCGTCGGGCCAGCCCATCTCGTCGAAAACCGTCGCTGCAGACACCCGTGGGATCCCCTCGAAGACGGGCTTCGACCGTGGCGGTCGCCGTCGGCAAAGTCAAGCAGGCGCAGCCTTACGGACGTCCATACGGCCACTCGCCTGACACCCGTCCGTGCCTTGCCAGATGCCCCGATCATCTCGGGGAAGGGGCGCCAACACACCCTGTGCCGGCAGTGTTGCGATGCCATTGAGTCAATCAGGACAATCGTTGTCATTCCCGGTTTGAAAAGCGAAGTGATGCCGCCCCGTCGGCGTGCTGGTCGGGGAGGGGACGATGAATTCCGCTTTGCAGCAGAATTCTTCGAGGTCTTCGGGTGTGGACTGGTTATCCGGCATGGTGCGCCTGCACCTGTCTGCCTGGATGGCCAGGACGGATATGGCGTCCGGTCACAGTTCGGAAAAAGTCATATAGACAACGTTGTCATTTCGGGAGTACCAAGGGCGGGCAACACCTCAGACATGCGGTAGCAGCAAGGACGCGGCGGCGAGCTTCCCCGTCGACCGGAGGAAGCCGGTCGTGGCATCGCCAGGTCATTCCACGCAGCGATGAATTTCAATCTGGAGGAAATCCCATGCTTGTGAAGCGATCGAATTCCCTTTCCCGGCTCGCCCTCGGCGTGCTCGGCAGCCTGGGCGGCTCGGTGATATCGGCGGGGTTGCTGGCGGCCGTGCCGGTACAGCCGCTGCACGCGCAGACGGTAGCCACGTGCGCCGCCGCCTGGAGCGCCGGCACCGCCTATTCCGGTGGCGCCACGGTCAGCGAGAACGGCGTGAACTACGTGGCCAACTGGTGGACGCAGGGCGACGATCCGGCTACCCACAGTGGTGGCTCGGGTTCCGGGCAGCCGTGGACATCGCAGGGTAGCTGCGGCGGCTCCGGCGGGACGGGTGGCACCGGTGGTTCGGGCGGTTCCGGCGGTGGTTCCGGTTCGACCTGCGCCACCGCCTGGAGCGCGGGTACGGTCTACACCGGCGGCAACACCGCCAGCGAGAACGGCGTGAACTACGTGGCGAACTGGTGGACCCAGGGCGACGATCCGGCCACCCACAATGGTCCGACGGGTTCGGCGCAGCCGTGGACATCGCAGGGCAGCTGCGATGGCTCCGGCAGTGGTGGCACCGGCGGTACGGGAGGCACCGGTGGCACGGGAGGTACCGGAGGGACTGGCGGCACGGGCGGCACGGGCGGTCCGGCACCGGGCAGCCTGCTGTTCAGTCCCTACAAGGACGTGACCATCAACCTCAACTGGAACACCAACACCATGCGCACCGCGGCAGCCACCGGCTCGCCGATCCCGGTGGTCGGCAGCGGCAGCCTGGTATCCGACTACCTGCCCAACATCGGCGCGATCACCCTGGCGTTCGCCTCGGGCGAATGCGGCAGCGAGAGCTGGGGCGGCATTCCGGCGGCCAACTTCGCCACGGCCAACATCCAGCCGCTGGCCGATGCCGGGGTGAACTACGTGGTGTCCACCGGCGGCCAGGCGGGCAGCTTCACCTGCGGCTCGCCCGCAGGCATGGCGCAGTTCATTTCCCGCTACTACACCTCGCACATGGTCGGCGTGGACTTCGACATCGAGGGTGGGCAGAACCAGACCACCATCAACAACCTGGTGGCCGGCGCGGTCTACGCGCAGAGCCTTTACCCGAACCTGCGCTTCTCCTTCACCCTGGCGACCCTGGCCGCATCCGACGGCAGCTACGGCGGCGTCAACAGCCTGGGCGACATGGTGGTCCGCGCGGTGATGGCGTCGTCGTTGCAGAACTACACCATCAACCTGATGGTGATGGACTTCGGTGCGGCGAGCCCCGGCGTGTGCGTGGTCGCCAACGGCCAGTGCAACATGGGCCAGTCGGCAATCCAGGCGGTGACCAACCTCGAGCACACTTATGGCGTGCCGGCCAGCCACATCGAGTTGACGCCGATGATCGGCACCAACGATGTGAGCAGCGAGGTCTTTACTACCGCCGACGTGGATACGATGACCACCTACGCGATCAACGCCGGGCTGGTCGGCGTGCACTTCTGGTCGCTGGACCGCGACACACCGTGTTCGGGCGGCAGCACCGGCTACGCCTCTCCGGTGTGCAACTCGGTCAATGGCACCACCTCGCTGGAATACAGCAAGCGGTTCCTGTCCGACCTCGGGCGCTGATCCGAGGCAGTCGTACCGCGCGGACCCGGTGGAGGCCGGGCCCGCGCGTCTGGCGTTCGACCAAGGCCGTGTCGACACCGGGCCGGCGCGCTCGCTAGCGTGGTCGACCATGTACTGTCCGCCGGCCCACCGATGACCGCCCTGCAGCACCGGCACGCGCCGGATCCCGGTTTCTACGCCCTGTTGCTGGGAGCCACCTTCCTGATGGGTTCGAGTTTCATCGCCGGCAAGATCCTGCTGTCGCAGGGTGTGCCGGCGATCCTGCTGGTCGGATGGCGGTTCCTGGTGGCGGCGACGGCGACCCTGCCGCTGCTGCTGGCCAGCCGGAAGCCATTGGCCCGGGTGCTGTGGCCGGCGGGCATGCACTGGCGCCACGTACCGGTCGTCGCGGCGATCGGCCTGCTGCAGACCGCCGCCGTGATGGGCCTGCTGTTTGTCGGCATGCGCACGATCCCGGCCGCGGCGGCGGCGATCCTGTTGTTCAGCAACCCGATCTGGGTGGCCTTGCTGGGGCGCCTGATCCTGCACGAGCGCCTGGGTGCGGTAAGGCTCGGCGGGCTCGTGCTCGGCATGGCCGGCGTGGCGCTGGCGATCGGGCCGGGCGCGCTGCTGCAGGGGCAGCGTGCGGCCTTGGCCGGCGAGCTGTGCTGTCTGGGATCGGCGCTCTGCTGGGCGGCGGCGACCACGCTGAACAAGCGCGCCGCGCTGCCCATCGGCGGGCTGGCATTGAATTTCTGGCAGATGCTGGTGGGATCGCTGGTACTGCTGGCGCTGGCGCATGCCGGAGGCGAGCGCTGGCCGGCGGGGTTCACCCTGGCTGACTGGGGCTGGTTCGCCTGGCTGGCGATACCCGCATCCGCCGGGTCGTTCGGGCTGTGGTTCGTGGCGCTGCGCCGGGGTGGCGCCACCCATGCCAGCGGCTGGCTGTTCCTGGCGCCGTTGTTCGCGGTGTTGCTGAGCTTCGTGGTGCTGCACACCACGCTGGCGCCATCGCAATGGCTGGGCGGTGCGGCCATCGCCGGCGGACTATGGCTGGTGAACCGCGCGCCTAGAGCAGGTTCTCCACCGGCAGCAGCTTGATCAGGCCAACCTCGACCTTGCGCCCGGCGGTTGCGTCCGGATCGCTGGTCAGGGTGACCATCTTGCCGTCGTCCATGCCGCGCCAGACGAGCGGCGCGTGCTGGCGTGGCTTGGTCGGATCCAGCATCACGCGCCAGGCGCGGGTGGGCGCCGTCGCGGAGTCGAAGAACTGTTCCACCGCCTTCGCCAGTGGCGCGTTGTCCACGATGATGCCCATCTCGGTGTTGAGCAGTTTGGAGCGCTCGTCCATGTTCATCGAGCCGATGAACGTTTCGTGCGAGTCCACCACGATTGCCTTGGCATGCAGGCTGACGCCGGACGACTTGCCGGCATCCGTGGCCGGTTGCTTCGCGCCGGGTTGCGGGCGCAGCTCGTACAGTTCGACGCCGCCGCGAAGCAGCGGCAGGCGGTAGCGCGAATAACCGGCGTGCACGGCCGGCTCGTCGGTGGAAGCCAGCGAGTTGGTCAGCACCTGCACGCGTACGCCGCGCGCCGCGATGCCGGTGAGGAAGGCGGTGCCGTCGTCGCCGGGGATGAAGTACGGCGAAATCAGGCGTACATCGTGCTTCGCGCCGTCCATCATCGCCTTGATGTCCGGGCCGATGCGCAGTTGCGGGTCGTCACCGTCGGCGTCGATCTTGGCCGGCTGGTCGGCCACCAGCACCGCGTGCCCCCAGAACCACTTGCCGGGCCGGTCGCCGGAAGGGCCGTGCGGCAGCTGGTCGAGCGTGGCCTGGGCATAGTCGCTCTGGGCGAACTTGCGCGCATGCTGCGCCAGCTGCTCGCGCAGCCGGGCCAGGTCGGCCGGGCCGGCGTGTTTCCCGCTGTAGGCTTTCACCGGGTAGGCCGCGTCGCAGTTCCAGTAGGTGTCGAAGGCCTGCGAGGCCTGCCTCACGACCGGACCGATGGCGATCAGGTCGAGATCGCGGAAGTGGGTGTTCTGGCCCGCGTCGAAGTAGTCGTCGCCGATGTTGCGTCCGCCGATCACGGCGACGCTGTTGTCCACGATGAAGGACTTGTTGTGCATGCGATGGTTCAGCCGGCTGCCGTCGAGCACGAACTGCGCGGCCTTGGCCAGGCCGGAACGGGCCTGGGTGCCGAACGGATTGAACAGCCGCACCTCGATGTTCGGATGGGCGTCCAGCGCATCGAGCATGTCGATCTCGTCGCCCACGTTGATGTCGTCCAGCAGCAGTCGCACGCGCACGCCGCGGTCGGCGGCGGCCAGCAGGCGCTGGGCGACCAGCCGGCCGGTGTCGTCGTCGGCGAAGATGTAGTACTGCAGGTCGAGGGTGTGCTTCGCGTGGTCGGCCAGCACCACCCGGCTCATCAGCGCATTGGTGCTGAAGGTCAGCAGGCGGAAGCCCGAGAGATCGCCGTGCCTGGACACCTCCCGGTGCACGTAGCGCGTGCTCGGCGTGTCGTGCTGCGGCGGCAGGGCGGTCGACGGATGCTTCGCGAAATCCTTGCGCAGGGTGGCGCAGCCATCCAGCGCCAGTGCGGCGAGCAGGATGATCGCGAGTTTCGGCAGGTTCCGGCGCATGGCGTACCTCTTCGTTGCGGTCGCGCCGCATCGTGCCCGGCTTCCGGGGCCGGCGAGCGGTCCGGCAGAACAGCCTGCCGACGCTGTCGTGAACGGGGCGCGATCCGGCGGAGCATCGGTGCCGGCCGGATCATCGCGCATTCACGGATGCATGCGTGGCGTGGACGTCCCGGCGGTGCGGGGCGGTCCGCAATGTCGTTCCCGGGGCATTGTCGTGGGTCCATGTGCGCGTGCAGCATCTACACTGGCAGGCCCCTGATCCCCCTCTGGAGTTTTCCATGCGCATGCTCGTTCTCGGTGCCGGTGGCACCGGCGGCTATTTCGGTGGCCGCCTGGCACAGTCCGGTGCGGACGTGACTTTCCTGGTGCGCGAGGCCCGTGCCGCGCAGCTGGATCGTGACGGGCTGGTGATCCGCAGCCCGCTCGGCGACGCGCGGTTCCCGGTGCGGCACCTCACTGCCCCGCAACTCGCTGGCGCCGCTGCGGCGCAGCCGTTCGACATGGTGCTGCTGAGCTGCAAAGCCTACGACCTGGATTCCTCGATCGAGGCGATCGCGCCGGCGGTGGGCGAGGGCACCACGGTCTGGCCGATCCTCAACGGCCTGAAGCAATACGAGTCGCTGGATGAGCGCTTCGGCGAGCAGGGTGTGCTCGGCGGTCTGTGTTTCATCAGCGCGACCAAGAGCGATCGCGGTGAGGTGCTGCACCTGGGGCGGCCGGCTTCGGTGACGTTCGGCGAGCGCTCCGGCGATCCGCGCAGTGCGCGTTGCCAGGCGCTGGCCGATGCCTTCGCGGCGGCCGGGGTGGACCACCACTATTCGGAACACGTCGCGCGCGACCAGTGGATCAAGTTCGCCTTCCTCACTGCGTTGGCCGGCGCCACCTGCCTGATGCGGGCGAGCATCGGCGACATCGTTGCCGCCGAGGGCGGCCGCGCCTTCGTCGAAGGGCTGTACGAAGAGTGTCTGGCCGTGGCGGAAGCCGCGGGCCACTCGATTCCCGCCGAGGCACGCGACAAGGCGCTGGGCATGCTGACCCAGGCCGGATCGAGCGTCACCGCATCGATGCTGCGTGACCTGGAGAGCGGCCAGCGCACCGAGGGCGCGCACATTGTCGGCGACATGCTGCGCCGGGCCCGTGCGGCCGGGCAGGCGGCGCCGCTGCTGGACCTGGCGTGGGTGCACCTGCAGGCCTACGAGGCACGGCGACCGGCCGGTTGACCGGGGCGCTAGAGCATCCGGCGCAGCGTGTTGTCCCGCTTGATGAAGTGGTGCCATAGTGCGGCGACCACGTGCAGGCCGATCACCCAGTAGAAGATCTCGCCCAGCGATTCGTGCAGCTCCTCGACGAACTCCCGTGCGCCCGGGTCGGCATGCACCAGCGCAGGGAGGGGCGTGCCCGACCACGGCAGGGTGACCGCCTCGCCGGCGTAGTTCACGGCCAAGATGCCGAGCACCGGCTGCGCCAGCAGGAACAGGTACAGCGCCAGATGCGTGATCCGTGCCGCCAGCACGGAAATGTGGCCGGGTGCGGGAACGATGGGCGGCCGCGGCCCGAGCGCCATGCCGAGCACGCGGACCGCCAGCAACGCCAGCACCGCCAGCCCGGCTAGGTAGTGCCCCTGCATGGCGGGCCCGACGGCGCCGCCATGGTCTTCGTCATCCCCCACTTCCACCAGCAGGTAGGCCGCCACGACGGCCAGCACGGTCAGCCAATGGGCCCAACGGACCGTCGCGGAGTAGCGGTTGCGCGAAGGTGCATGCATCGGTCGGAGACCTCGGGCTCAGGGTTTGGGTCGCGGCGTCGTGGCGACGCTGGGCGGCAGGATCGGCAAGGTGACCTGCGGCTGATCGCCGGAAAGACTGCCGAGGAAGGCGGTGATGCTGTCGATCTCCGCGTCCGTGAGCTGGGCCCCGAGCTGGCTGCTGCCCATTACCGCCACCGCCTGGCGCAGGTCCCAGACCTTGCCCGAGTGGAAGTACGGCGGCGTCAGCGCGACGTTGCGCAGCGACGGCACGCGGAACACGTAGGCGTCGCTCGCCGTCTTGGTCACCGCGAAGCGGCCGCGATCGTCCGGCGGCAGGATCTCTGCACCGGGACGCTCGACCACGCCGAATGGCGCATACATGGCACCACCCACGTTGATGCCGGCGTGGCAGGCGGCACAGCCCTTGTTGATGAACAGCGCCAGCCCCTCGCGCTGGCTCGCATCGAGCGCCTTGGCATCGCCCTTGAGATAGCGGTCGAATGGCGCGTTCGGAGTGATCAGCGTGGCTTCGAACAAGGCGATGGCACGACGGATGTTTTCGAACGTGATCGCGTCGCTTCCCCCGGGGAACGCCTTGGCGAACGCCTGGACATAGCCCGGGATGGCGCGCAGCTGCTCGACCACGTGGGCCTCGGTGGTATCCATCTCCACCGGATTGACCAATGGCCCGCCGGCCTGCTGCTCGAGATCCTTGGCGCGGCCGTCCCAGAACTGGGCGATGTCGAACACCGCGTTGTACACCGTGGGCGCGTTGCGGCCACCGTGCTGCCAGCGGTGGCCGAGCGAGGTCTCCTGCAGGTCCACGCCGCCCATGCCGACCATGTGGCACGAGTTGCAGCTGATCGCATGACTTTCGGACAGGCGAGGATCGAAGTAGAGCATCTTGCCCAGTGCCACGCGCTGCGCCGTTGCCGGATTGCCCGGCAGGGCCGGCGGCGTCGAGGGAATCGGCTTGAACAGCTGCTGGGCCTGGTGCTGCAGGTCCGACTGCGACCAGGCGGGTGCGGCCAGCAGGCTGGCCAGCGACAGTGACGCGATGAGGGAAAGTGATCGCATGGCATCGTTCCTCCGGTGGCGGGACAGGAAAGCGTGGCGCGCAATCAGTTGCCGCCGCTGTCGTCACCCGTGCTGCGCTCGCGCTGCTCCTGCTCGGTCTGGGTGCGCGCCGGATCGCCCTTGCCGGACGACGACGGCGTCTGCGGCCGGGTGCGCTCACGGGTTTCCTGCTGGGTCTGCATGGGCTGCATGCCCGGCCCCATCCCCTGGTTCATTCCCTGGTTCATCCCCCGTCCCATGCCTTTGTTCATGCCCGGTCCCATACCCGGTCCCATGCCGCCGCGCGCTCCTCCCATCGGAGGCATGTCGGGCAACTGCATGCCGCGCTCCTGGGCGCGTTTCTGCATCTCCTCGTGGTGCTGCGATCGAAACGCCTGGCGTTCCTGCGCCGTCTTGAGGCTGCGCATCTTCTGCCGATACGCATTGCGTTCGGCGGGGGTCATCAGTTGCGATCCGTAGATGGTTTTGCCGCCCGCCGTGCTGCCGGCGACGGGACGGCCTTGCTGTCCGGCGGAAAAGGCCGGCGACGGCAGGCTGCACGCCAGCGAGAGGGTGGCTGCCGCGAGGGAGAACAGGATGGGTCGGCGCATGACGGAAGCTCCATGTGGGGTGTCGGATGCCCCACTATCGCGCCCGGTTCGCGGCTCTTCTTGATGCTGGTCAACAATGGCGCCGGTCGCGCCCGGCCTAGTCGTCCATGGCGGGCGGCACCATGCTCATCAGCAGGCGATTGCCGCCGCGTCGTTTCGCCGCGTACATGGCGTCGTCGGCGAGCCTGAGCAGGGTGTCCTCGCTCTCTCCGTGGTCGGGGTACAGGGCGATCCCGATGCTGGCCGATACCCGTACCGATCCGCCTTTCATGGCGAACGGCTGATGCATCGCGCGGCGCAGCTTCTCGGCCACGCGCAGTGCGTCCTCGTGCTGCTCGATCCGTGGCAGCAGCACGGCGAACTCGTCCCCGCTCAGGCGCGCCACGGTGTCCGATTCGCGTACGCAGCCGGTCAGGCGCCTGGCAACTTCCTGCAACAACTGGTCGCCGGCGCTGTGGCCCTGCTGGTCGTTGATGTCCTTGAAGCGGTCCAGGTCGAGGAACAGCATGGCGACGCGACCGACCTCACGCCGGGCCAGCGACAGCGCATTCGCCAGCCGGTCGCGGAGCAGCGTGCGGTTGGGCAGGTCGGTGAGGTGGTCGTAAAGCGCCAGATGGTTGAGCTGGGCCTGGATCTGCTTGCGTTCGATCGCCGCCGCGACCTGGGTGGAGACGAACTGCAGCAGCTGCAGATCACTTTCCCCGTAGGTCACCTCGCCGCTGTAGCTCTGCACCACCAGCGCTCCGATCACGCCGCGCGGAGCGATCAGCGGAACGCCGAGCCAGGCCAGCGGCGCGTGGCCGGGCGGGCGGCGGGCGATGACCGCACGGACGCTTTCGCACGGATGTTCGGCATCGTCGGATCGGAACAGCAAGGGTCTTCCGCTACCGATGACCTCCCCGCTGAGCGTCCCGGAATCGAGCCGGCGCGGTTCGGGCGGGGCATCGAATTCGTCGACGAAGTAGGGGAAGCTGATGGTTCCCTCGAGTTCGTCGTGCAGGGCGACGAAGCAGTTCCGCGCCGGCAGCAGGCCGCCGATGATCTCGTGCACGCGGCCGAACAGCTCGCTCAGGTCGGCGGCGGCGTGGGCCGCCTCGGAGATGGCGTACAGCGCAGACTGCAGCAATTCGGACCGCTTGCGGCCGGTGACATCGCGGGCCACCGCCACCCGCACGCCGTCCTCCGGCGAGTGGCGGGCAGTCCACATTACGTCGACTACGCTGCCGTCCTTGCGGACATAGCGGTTCTCGAAGTGCGGCGAGGCGGTGCCATCCACGATGGAAGCGACATGGGTGAAGGTGCGCGCATGGTCGTCCGGATGCATGAAGTCGGTCATGGGGCGACCGATCATTTCCTCCGGCCGGTAGCCGAAGATCTGTTCGCTCGACGCGCTGACATAGACGAACTCATGCTGGTCGTTCACCACGCAGACGGCGTCGACCAGCAGATCGATCACGTTGGCCAGCGGGGGGAGGTAGCCGGGGGGAGTCATGGTCTGGGGATGCCGGTTCGTTCGGGGACTCGGTGGCGTATGCATGATGCGTGCCGATTTCGCGGGTCACCTCATGGCGATGCGCCGGCACGTTCCAGCAGCATCGGCAGCGCGGTCGACCAGAGCGTCCAGTCATGGTGGCCGGGAAGCATCACCACGTGATCCGGGGTAAGCAGCGGGGACATCAGCTCGATCGGCGCACGGAAGCGCTCGTGGTCGCCGTAGGCCAGCCACGTCGTGGCTGTGCGGCCGGGGCGTTGCCGCCATTGCTGCAGGGAGCGCCACAGCTCGCGCTGGAACGTCTGCGGACCGACCGGCCGGACCGGGCCCGGCTTCCAGGAGGTGAGGCCACCCGCGGCGACGATCTCGCGGTGGATCGGTGCGTCGCCGAGGTAGGGCGACAACAGCAACAGTCCGTGGACCACCCCGGGGTGCGCCTGGTCGTAGAGCAGGGCACCCAGGCCGCCCAGCGAGATGCCGACCAGCCAGACCCTCCGGTAACGGCCGAGCGCCGGCCTGACGATCTGCTGGTCCAGCCGGGGGATCGCCTCCCCGGCACGGTAGTAGGGAAGGGTCAGGCCGGTCAGCAGCACGTCGGCGTCGGGCCATCGACGCTGCACGAGTTCCGCCACGCGATGACGCAGCAAGGCGTCGATGCTGTCACCACGGCCGGGAAGCACCACGACCAGCTGCGTCGCGTGGGCCCCGGAAGGCATGAGGCGGCTGGGGATCGGGCGGCGCGGGTCGCCGGTGGAGGCACAGCCGCACAGCAGGATGATCGAGACGATCAGGACGGCCAGTTGGCAGGCAAGACGGCGGGGCACGTCGGGCTCCTTGCACGTGTACGCGCTTGTGCCGGCGCGGCTGGATGCAACGTAGCACGGGTGCGCGGACGAGGCAGCGCCGGACCGATGGCGGGCCCAGTGCTGCATCGCTGCCGCCGCCGATTTTCCGTCTCCGCGCCAGCTCCCGTCTCGGCTGGCTCGCCGTACCCGCCCCGCACGGGGAGGGCTGGGCTGCGGACATCCGGTCTGCGAAGTGAAGGGAGCGGACATGCGGATGTCGGGTCGGGGGTTTTGCGACGACCGAGGTTCGCTCTCGCTGCGTGGCACTCGCGTCCTGCGGGTGCGGCCGGCGGATACCGGAGTTTCGTTCGGCGCGATGTGCCTGGCACGCCGACGGACATCCTTGCCGACGATCTCGGCGTGCTCGCGGACCCACAGGGTCACATACTGACCCGCACGGATCATGGGGTTGCCCGCGGGAGCGGGGGGGGGGGCGCCGGAAGCTGTTCGGCCCCGCCAGTGGCCTTGCGGACGTGGGCATCACCGGCGCTGACGTTCGATCGCGGCGCCCTACAACGCCAGGCAGGCGGGAAGTAACCGGTTGTCGATCACTACGGGCATCGACTGAAGGCGCTTCATGGCGCCTGCTGGGCGGCCGCCCGCCGCGTCCTTTCATGGTTCTCGAGCCACTCCGCGAAAGCATCGTGCCGCAGCGGCGGACAGAGCAGGTAACCCTGCATTCCATCGCAGCCAAGCGCGGCCAGCGTGGCGCGCTGGCTCTTGCTTTCCACGCCCTCGGCGATGGTGGTCATGCCCAGGCGATGGCCGACGTCGACGATGAAGCTGGCCAGTGGGCTGGGCGCTTCCGGACGCAGTCCGCAGATGAACGAGCGGTCGATCTTCAGCTCGTGCAGCGGCAGCTGGCTCAGATACGCGAGCGAGGAGTAGCCGGTGCCGAAGTCGTCCAGCGCCAGCCGGAAGCCGATGCCGGCCAGCGCGTACATCGTCTGCAGGGCCGACTCGAAGCCCTGCAGCAGCGCGCTCTCGGTCAGCTCCAGGGTGATCCGTCCCGGCTGCACGCCCGCTTCGCGAACCAGCCGTTCCATGGAGTCGACGAAGCCGGGATGGGAGAGCTGCCAGGGGCTGACGTTCACCGCCAGGTGCTCGCCGAAATCCACCCGCTGAGCGTCCCAGGTGCGGATGTGTTCGCAGGTCTGGCGGACCACCCACGCACCGAGGTCGTGGATCAGTCCGGTTTCCTCGGCGATCGGGATGAATACCTCGGGTGACACGTCTCCCAGCGTGGGGTGACGCCAGCGCAGCAGCGCCTCGGCACCCATCAGCTGGCCATTCATCCGCACCTGCGGCTGGAAATGCAGCTGGAACGAGTGCTCCTCGTCCAGGTGTTCGACCGCCGCGCGCAGGCCGCGCTCGAGCTCCAGCCGCTCGTCGGCAGCCACCTGCATGTCCGGCTCGAACAGCCGAACCGCATTGCGTCCGGCGGCCTTGGCCCGGTACAGGGCGATATCGGCGCGGCGGATGACGTCGTTTGGCTCGCCGTCGCGCCCGCCGAACAGCGCTACTCCGACGCTTGCGCCCACGGCCAGCACGCGACTGTCGACGCTGACCGGCGCGGCGAGCCGCATGCGTATCTGCTGCGCCACTGCTTCGATGTGGCTTGCCGCGTCGCTTTCCTCCGCCGACAACTGGCCGATGACCACCACGAACTCGTCGCCGCCGAGGCGCCCCAGCGCGGAGCCGGCCGGGACGGCTCCGAGCAGGCGATCGGCGACCGCTTCGAGCAGACGGTCGCCGACGTGGTGGCCGAGTGCGTCGTTGATCGTCTTGAAGTTGTCCAGGTCGATCACCATCGCGGCGCACGTGCCACGGTGCCGTCTCGCCTCGGCGGCCATCTCGGCCATCATGTCCATCACGCTGCGGCGGTTGGGCAGGCCGGTCAGCGGATCGTGGTAGGCCAGGTGGCGCAGGCTCAGTTCGGCCTGTTCCCGCGTCGCCGCCTCTTCCCGCAGGTGGCGTGTGGTCCGCTCCAGTTGCAGCGTGCGCTGGTGCAGCTGGCTGGCCATCGACAGGCCCATCAGCAACACGAACGGGAGGAACGAGAACGCATCCAGATAGGGGTAGGGCATGCCCATCAGGTCGATCACGATGTCGCCCCACAACAGCGCTGCGAACTGGGTCAGCAGGCACAGTCCGAGCAGCGTGGCCGGCAGGCGCTCGCCGCGGCGGAACTGCAGCGCGGTCATCAGCAGCGCCCAGGCGAAGGCCAGGTAGGTCAGCAGGTGGAAGGTCCAACCGACCGGTGACGGCACACCGTTGATCTTGGTGATCCATTCGCCCCAGGGCAGTTCGGCCGACTGCATGCCGCTGATGTGCGAATAGAACATCGTGCCGGGGGCGAACTGGTTGTAGGCGGCGAACGCAATAGCGGCCGCGGTGATCACAAGCAGTGCCCGCGTGCTGAGTGAGCGCTTGGTGTAGGCACCAACAAAGGTAAAAAAGAATGGGAATGACACCGCGGCCGAGGTGCACATCACTCTTAGCATCTGTACTGCGCGGGCCTGATCGTGCGCCAGACCGAACAGCGCATTGAAGAAGGACAGGCCGGCGATGCACAGGCACAGCATCGCGTAGGAGAGGTACAGGCGATCGCGTTGCTGGCGCAGGCCGATGATCAGGAACTGGATGCTGGAGGTGACCGCAATACAGGCAGTGGCCACGAGCGCAGCCGTGTAGTAGCCGAAGACGGCGTGACCTGCAGCCTCGACCATGCCCTAGAGCTTCCCGATTGTTACCATGTGGGCCTCCCCCCTGCAGTGCCACGATAACCGAAGCCCGCGACAAAAGCTGCGGCTCTTTTGCCGGACGGGCACCCGCGCTATCGGGCACGATACCGGGGAGGACGTCGGCCGGATGCCGTCGCTCCATCGAATGCAAATGAACGAATCCTGCCGCTCCGGGTCGAGTGGTTCGGGTCACAGCCAAAGGTCAAAGTCATGAGCAAGCGTTTCTCCGGTGGTGGCTGGGTATTCGCCGTCATCGCAGTGGTCCTGATCGCGTTCGCTGCCTGGTTCCTGGTGCAGCGTGCCCGCAAGGCCGATCAGGCCCGTCCGGCTCCGGTCGCGGCTGCCACGGCCCCGGTTCCGGCTCCGGCCAGCACGGCCCCGGCCATCGCGCATCCGATCGAACAGGCACAGACGGCCCCCGCCGCGGCCAGCACCGCGCCGCTGCCGGCGCTGGGCGACAGCGATGCCAGCGTGCTGCAGGGCCTGGCGGCGCTCGCGCCGGGCAGCGACGTCGGCGCCTGGCTGGTACACCAGTCGATCATCCCGCGCATCGTGGCCACGGTGGACGCGCTGCCCCGCCAGGACCTCAGCCCGTTCATCCTGCCAGTGCGCCCGGCCAAGGGCAGCCTGAAGACGCAGGACGCGAACGGCCAGAAGGTCGTCGACGCGGCGAACGCCGCGCGCTACGCGCCCTACGTCAAGGCGATGCAGGCGGTGGACAGCCAGGCGCTGGTGGACTGGTACGTGCACAGCTACCCGCTGTTCCAGCAGGCCTATCGTGAGCTGGGCTACCCGCATGCCTACTTCAACGACCGCCTGATCGCGGTGATCGACCACCTGCTGGCTTCGCCGGAGCCGACCGGCCCGCTGGCCGTGGTGCCGTACAAGGAAGGCTTCGCCTACGCCGATCCGTCGCTGCAATCGCTGTCGATCGGCCAGCGCACGATGGTGCGCATCGGCGCGGAGAACGAGGCGGCGGTAAAGGCCAAGCTGCGCGACCTGCGTGCGCGGCTGGTCGGCAGCGGCCTGCACAAGGGGACTGCTGCGCCGGCCGCCGCGACCACGGCACACTGACCGCCGCGGCCGGGACGTCCCTTCACCAGGGAATGTCCTGGCCGTCCCAGGCGATGAAGCGCCCGCTGTCGGCGGGCGTGGCGCTGGCGATGATCGCCAGCAACTGGCAGGCCGCCCGCGCCGGTTCGAACAGCTTCGCGGTCGGTACATTCTTCTGGAACGGCGCGGACAGGGCCGTGTCCACCGTGCCGGGATGCAGCAGCAGGCAGCAGCCCTGGCGGTTGCGGCGCGACCACTCGATCGCGAACGTTCTCATCAGCTGGTTCTGTGCCGCCTTCGAGGCGCGGTAGGCGTACCAGCCGCCGAGACGGTTGTCGCCGATCGAGCCGACCCGCGCCGACAGCGAGGCGAACACCGCCGGGCCGCGCTCCAGCAGCGGCAGCAGGGCGCGGGCCAGCAGCACCGGCGCGAACGCGTTGAGTGCGAACACCCGCTCCAGCGACTGCCGTCGCACCTCGCGTACGGACTTTTCCGGCTGCAGGCCATCGCCGTGCAGCACGCCCGCCGCGTTCACGACCAGCGCGAGTGACGGGTGGCGGGACGCCAGCGCGTCGGCCAGGGCGTCGAGCGCGGCTTCGTCGGTGAGGTCGACGTCTGCGCGGTGCAGCCGTCCGGGTGCAGCTTCGCCGAGGCGCGCCAGCTCGGCACTGCCGGAGGCGTGGCGGGCGACCGCGGTCACGCTGGACACCTGCGGGTGGGCAAGCAGCGCTTCAGTGATCGCCAGCCCGATGCCGCGGCTGGCGCCGGTCACCAGCACGTGGGCGGGGCCGTCGAGGCCGTGGATGAGCAGCGGGTGGTCAGGCATGGCGGCGGCTCGGGAAGAAACGCGTCGGGTACGCGGCCCGGCGCTACATCGGATGCTTGATGCCGCGTTTGAGCAGCCACGCGTTGACCGGGCAGGCGGTGGCGAAGCCCGCCAGCATCGCAATCTGCATCATGAGCCAGAACACCGGCCCGGCCTTGTCAAGCGTGCCGCCGAACAGGCCGAACGTGGCGATCGCCATCCAACCGTACATGCCCACCTGCCAGGACACCAGCGAGAGCGTGTCGGCCTTCAGCGCGGCCAGCAGGGCCTCTCGTGCGGACATCTCGCCCATCGGCCGGATCGTGAAGTACTGGAACGCGATGCCGATGACGAAGGCGAACACGAAGTCCAGCGTCCAGCCGGTCAGCAGCTCGCTGCCGAACAGGGTGAACGGCAGCGCCAGCAGCAGGCTCTCGGCGGTCAGGTCGCCCAGCGTGCAGCCGCTGCCGCAGTGGGTGGCGGCCAGCATCACGCTCTGCGCAAAGGGGCGCTCGCCGTGGTGGCCGTGGTCGCCGTGCCTCGGTGCGCGGCCGATCCTCGCGTAGGCCCACAGGCCCAGAGGTCCGGCGTACAGCGCGGTGATCGGCCACACCAGGTTCATGATCGCCATCGGCTGGCGGCGGCCCAGCGCGATGTCCAGGGCGATGAGCGCCGCGCAGGCCATGGCGACGACAAGCGAGACAAGGGCGAGGACGTGCAGCCACTCGGGCATCGGCAGGCTCCGTGCAAAACCCGAGCATGCCGCGATGCCCGTGGATGCCCGATCAAGCCATCGTCAATCCAGCGGGGCGGCCATCACCAGCTTGTCGACCGGATAGCCGCGTTGCGCGGCGCGCTCGCGGATGCCGCGGAACGTGCCCGCGTCCATGTGCGGCTCGCGCGACAGCACCCACAGATACTTGCGGCTGGGGCTGCCGACCACGGCCCAGCGGTAGTCCGGGTCCAGCTCCACCACCCAGTAATCCGCCCACACCATCGGCAGCCAGCCCAGCCAGGCCGGGGCGAAGCGCACCTTGAGGGCACCGGAACGGTCGTCCACGCGGCGTGCCACGCCGTCGGACGCGTCCATGCCCTTGGCGGTGCGACAGGCGTTGTGCACGTTGACGGTGCCGTCGGGCCGCTTCGTGTAGGTGGCGGTGATGGTGTCGATGCACTTGCGCTGGAAGAACATCGGCAGGTGCGCGATCTCATGCCACTGGCCCAGGTAGCGGTCCAGGTCGAGCTGCGGCACCGGGCGGTTGGGCAGAGGCTCCGCATGCACGCTCAGGCCGACACAGGCGAGGACGGCGAACACGGCGACTTTCAGGTGGCGAATCATCGTGGCGAACTCCAGGTTCCGGACGCTCCAGCGTTTCCAGAGGAGTGTCGGGGATCGGTGAATGACCGGTGAGAACAAGTGACAGCCGTTCATACGTCGGCTTGCCTGCCGGTGGATGCGGATGCATGATGCCTACCTTCCAATAGGTAGGTAAGCGATCATGCAGCTGCGTTCCGACTGGTCCCGGCGGGAGGTCGTCGATGCTTCCGCGCTGGAGTGGACGCCGTCGCCCGCCGCCGGCGTTGAGCGCAAGATGCTCGAGCGCGACGGCGACGAGGTGGCCAGCGCCACGTCCATCGTCCGCTACGCGCCCGGGTCGCGCTTCGACAACCACGTGCACGCGCTGGGCGAGGAGCTGTTCGTGCTGGAGGGCGAGTTCTGCGACGCGACCGGCCGCTACGGCCCTGGCAGATACATCCGCAACCCGCCCGGTTCCTCGCATGCGCCGTGGTCGGACACCGGCTGCGTGCTGTTCGTGAAGCTGCGCTATTTCGATCCGGACGACCTTGTCCGGGTGGTGGTGCACACGCGCGAGGAACCGTGGCTTCCCGGTCTGGTGCCGGGCCTGTCGGTGATGTCGCTGCACGACTTCCGCACCACACACACCGCGCTGGTGCGCTGGGCGCCGAACACGTATTTCAATCCCCACCGCCACTACGGCGGCGAGGAGATCCTGGTGGTGCAGGGCACGTTCGAGGACGAGCACGGCCGCTATCCGGTCGGCAGCTGGATCCGCAGCCCGCACCTGAGCCAGCACAAGCCGTTCAGCCGCGAGGGCTGCATCATCCTGGTCAAGACCGGGCACCTGATCACCGACGCCGAGGCCGCCGCGTGAGCGCAATGGCCGGGACCGCGACGCGGGTGTTGGATGTGGCCGAGGCGCTGATCCAGCAGCGTGGCTACGGCGGTTTTTCGTTCGACGATGTGGCGCAGGCGGTGGGCATCCGCAAGCCCAGCGTGCACCACCACTTCCGCACCAAGGCCGATCTCGTTGCCGCATTGGCGAAGCGCTACACCGAACGCTTCGAATCGGCGCTGGCGGCGATCGACGTGGCCCGCCGCGATCCGATGGCGCGGCTGAAGGCCTATGTGCGGCTGTTCGCCACCACCTATGCGCAGGACGGCCGCCTGTGCGTCTGCGGCATGCTCGGCGCCGAAGCCGATGCCCTGCCGGGCGAGGTCGCCGACGCGGTGGCCGGCTTCTTCCGGCTCAACCTCGACTGGCTCACCGCGGCCTTTCGCGACGCCCAGCAGAGCGGGCGAGTGGCCAGCGGCCAGCGGCCCGCCGCGCTGGCCGAGCTGATGCTGTCGGCGCTGGAGGGGGCGATGGTGGTGGGGCGGGGGAGTCGCTCCGGCGGCGGCCCTGCGGCGGTGGGCAAGAGTCTGCTGGCTGGCCTCGCGGCGTGATGCAACCCACGTGGTGCCACACCGGTAGGAGCGCACCCTGTGCGCAATGCCTTTCGTAACGTGACGAAGAGCATTCGCGCACAGGGTGCGCTCCTACCGGCGGCGTGGGTCGTCGCTCGCCTCACGAAAAAACGGCGACGGATCGCTCCGTCGCCGTCGATGACTTACTTCGCCTGCGGCAGCTGGATCAGCGGTACCGAGTTGCCGCCGGTGTACATCGGCAACTGGCCGTTCCACTTCTCCACCGCCGTCATGTGGATGACGTCGGGGTTGGCGCGCAGGGCGTCGCCCTTCATGCGGATCGCCTGCGCCTCGGCTTCGGCGATCGCCAGCTGGGCCTTCGCCTTGCCTTCGGCCATCGCCACTTCCTTGGCCGCCTCGGCCTGCGCCTGGGCGATCTCGTTCTTGCGCTGCTCGGCCATCTGCGTGGCCTGGATCTTGGCGTTGATCGACTGCACCACCGTCGCCGGCAGGCGCAGTTCGCCGATCCAGTAGATCTTCTCGATCACGATGCCGGTGGACGCCACCTCGTGGCTGATGTCGTCCTGCACGGACTGGATCAGCGAGGCCTTGCCGCGACCGTAGACCGACTCGATGCCGAGCACGCTGGCCTCCTTCACCAGCGCGTCGCGCACCATGTTGCGCAGGTAGATGTCGGTGATCTCGTTCACTCCCTTGCGGTACTTCTGGAAGATCGTGGTCACCTTGTCCGGGTTGATGTGGTAGGTGATGCCCACGTCCGCGTTCACCGACAGGCCCTCCACGGTCTGGAAGGTCAGCGACTCGTCGTTCGGCGAGCCTTCGGTGGGGCTGCGGGTCCAGGTGTAGTTCTGGGTGAAGGTGGGGAAGGTGTAGAGGTCGTAGCCCCAGCCCACCCAGTAGCGTCCCGGCGGCAGTTCCTTGAGCGAGCCCTTGCCGTCGCCGTACAGCTTGAATTTCACGCCGACGTTGCCGGCCGGCACCTTGCTGCACTGGGTCAGCGAGAGCGAGGCCAGGGCGAGCACGAGGATGCCCACGAACAGGCGGGCGGAGAAAATCGTCTTCATGTCACTTTCCTTGAGTGAAGGTGTGTCCAAACAGTCGCCACGCCCAGACGAGCAGGGCGACCAGCAAAGCCAGGCCAACGGTGACCGCCAACGTGCTGGCGGCGGACATCAGCCACGGGCCGAGCAGGCCCAGGTAAAGCGCCACGCAGGCGGCGAACAGCCACAAGCTGGCGCGGCGGTGACGCGGTTGCGGATCCATCGGTGTAACTCCCCTGGTGATGGGCGCGCGGGGCAGGGACTGGCTCGCGCGCGGTGACGCCGCCGGCGGCGGCAAGGCGCTGCGGCATGAATCGATGGCGGGCTCGCGGGAATGGACTGCAGGCGGTCCACCGGCGCGTCGGCACCGGAGCGGCATGCAAGCGGTTCGAGGGGCGGCCGTCGTCCGGATCAGGCGGGTTTTCGCCGGGGGACGCGACTCACGACGCGGAGTGGATCAACGCGTTGGAGGGACGTCGGTCAGCGTGGCAAACAGCCCGCTCGCAAAGATGGCCCAACGCGGATTGGAGGTGTTCATGGCCGTGTATGGAATCAGGGACTCGACCCGATGAATTTTACTCCCGCCCGTCGCGCGGGGAAAGAAAAATCGGTGGTGTTACGGAGTAACGCGAGGCTTGGCCATTCCGAGGAAAACGTGTTTCCAGCGCAGGGAATCCAGCCTCTTATCGCGTCGTGCCTTCTAGAGGAAGCGGGTCGTCTCTGTTGCGCCGATTCATCTGCTACCTTCGCCGCAGATGACCACGGAGAGGCCCCGTGTTTCCGCCCCAGACCAAGAACCTTCGCCGCCTGTACTGGCTACGTACCATCCTCTATGTCGCCATGACCGTGATCGGTCTGGTCGTGATCGGCGTCCACGCATGGAGGCATCGCTAGCGCGCCGATTCGCGATGCGGTGAGCGGAGCCGGCGTCGGTCGCACGGCTCCTATCCTGGTTGTCGATTCGGTCGAATCGCGGGACTTCTCAGTGCCCTGCCACTGCGTGAGGCACGTAGTGTTCTTCCAGTGCGGCGATTTCCTCGGTGGAAAGCTGCAGCGACAGCGCCGCGACGGCGTCGTCGAGGTGGTCCGGCTTCGAGGCGCCGATGATCGGCGCGGTGACGAAGGGTTTGCTGAGCATCCAAGCCAGCGCTACCTGCGCCTTCGGCACGCCGCGCCGTTCGGCGACGGTGGCCACGGCTTCGACCACGCGGCGGTCGGCGTCGGGCACCTTGTACAGCGTCTTGCCGAAGGCGTCGGTGCGGGTGCGCTCGGTCGCTTCGTCCCAGGCGCGGGTGAGGCGGCCGCGGGCGAGCGGGCTCCACGGGATCACCGCGACGCCCATGTCCTGGCAAAGCGGCATCATCTCGCGCTCCTCCTCGCGGTAGAGCAGGTTGTAGTGGTTCTGCATGCTGACGAAACGCGTCCAGCCGTGGCGCTCGGCCACGTGCTGCGCCTTGGCGAACTGCCACGCGTACATCGATGAGGCGCCGATGTAGCGCGCCTTGCCGGCCTTCACCACGTCGTGCAGCGCCTCCATGGTTTCCTCGATCGGCGTGGTCGGGTCCCAGCGGTGGATCTGGTACAGGTCCACATAGTCGGTGCCCAGCCGGCGCAGGCTGTGGTCGATCTCCGCCATGATCGCCTTGCGCGAGAGGCCCATCCCGTTCGGTCCTACGTGCATGCGCCCGTGTACCTTGGTCGCCAGCACGATGCGGTCGCGCTGGCCGTAGTCCTTCAGCACGCGGCCGACGAACTCCTCCGAGGTGCCGTCGGAGTAGACGTTGGCGGTGTCGAGGAAGTTGATGCCGGCGTCCAGCGCCTTGAGGATCAGCGGGCGGCTGCTCGCTTCGTCCAGCGTCCAGGCGTGGTTGCCGCGGGCGGATTCGCCGTAGGTCATGCAGCCGAGGCAGAGGCGGGAGACGTCCAGGCCGGTGCGGCCGAGTTTGCGGTATTCCATGGGGAGTGGAGCTCCGGTGGAAGGGGGATCTGGGGAGATTACTCCCCTCGATCTCCCCGACCGTCATTCCGGCGAAAGCCGGAATCCAGTGACTTTGCTTTGTCTTGTTTGAGCCTTGAGAGCGACGAGCCAAGAGCGGCTTCGTCCTCCTCCGGAGGCCGAGTCACTTTTCTCTGTGTGGCCAGAGAAAAGTAACCAAAAGAGAGGCCACCCCGCTTCCGCGCCTCCCGTGCCTGCGGCCCGGGAGGTCCGCGTCCGGGCTACGGGGTTTGTCGACAGTCCATCCATGGACTGACGCCAAACTGGCCGGCATCCCTGCCGGCCACCCTTCGGGCTGATCCTCCGCCCGGCCGCCGCTGCAGAGGGGAGGGAAGAGCGGCGCGCGGTTGCGCGCACGATAGGGCTCGATGTGCTGCGGGAATGTTTTGGCTCACCTCAACAGAGCGAATGCCGCCGTATTCTCCAGGCAAGGATGATTGCTGCGATGCCAAGCATCCACAGGATTCCAGCCGTGCTTTGCAGGAACTTCACGAAAAGCTCTGCCGAGAAAACAGGGTTGAAGGCGCCGAGGACGAAGATGTCTACCAGGTAGCCATAGACGAAGCTCCCCATGTCATGGCCGAGGACGAAGCAGGGGTGAACTGCGTTCTCCCCCAGATTGCAGCCGAGCCGACTCGCGCCTTCGATGACGATGAAGTTCCCCAGCAGAGGGATGGCCAACAGGACAAAGAACATGACGACCGGGACGACGATGCTCCACAGGAGCACGCGCAGGCGCTTCAGTACCGGATCCACGGACAGGCGGGCAGCTCGAGCGCGCGCTCTTTCGGTGGCTTCCAGCTTCGCGACGGCCTTCTCAATGGCGGCAGTTTCTGCAAGTTGCAGTTGCTCATCTGCTTTCTCGCGGGAGTAACCCCTGCTTTCGAGCACGTCCAGGAGCGCCGCGGCAGCTTCGGGCACGAGGCCGCCCTGTTTGTAACGGTGCAGCAGGAGGTTGGTCGGCATGGCATCGAATTGCTCGATGAAGCTCCTTCGCCTGGTGTCCATGGATTCTTCCCTGATTCGCGATGGCCCGCTGGGCGCTGACGCGTTGCCCTGCGTCATCGTCGATGCAACTGCCCGGCATTGTCCATGGGCTTCATTCCGAATGACACCGCTGCCTCTGCTGCCCCCCTTCTTGGCCTGGATGATTCAATGGAGAAGAGCAATTTCGTCCTCCTGCGGAGGCCGAGTCACTTCTCTTTGCTTGGCCAAAGAGAAGTAACCAAGAGAAAGGCCACCCCGCTTCCGCGCCTCGCCGGTCTATGACCGGCGAGGTTCGCAGGTGGGCTACGGGGTTTGTCGACAGGGCCTCCTGCCCTGACGCCAAACTGGCCGGCATCCATGCCGGCCACCCTTCGGGCTTTTCCTTCGCCCACCTGCCGCTGCAGAGGGGAGGGAAGTTCAAAGGCAGCGCGCTACGCGCCTCCCCGGGCTCGGCGATCGCTCACGCGATCACCATCGCCTTTGCGTTGTTGTCCGTGCGGATGCTGTTGCTGAGGCGGTGGTCGCTGTTATTGCCGCTGTTACCGCTCCCGCGGTTTGGTCGCCGTCATCGTCGCCGTTGCCGTTGCCGTTGCCGTTGCCGTTGCTGTCGCTTTGGCTTTGGCCGTTGCCCTTGCTTTTGATCCCCACCTCCCTTGTGAGGCAGTGAGTCGTGGACGATCAGGCCCGCAGGGGCATCGGCAGGGATGCCGATGCCTTTTCGCCAGTGCATGGATGCACTGTCGAAAAGCCCGGCCGCGGCTCACGGACTTGCCGGGCAGCATGCCCGGCAAGTGCCGAGGAGGGTCGCCTTCTCTTTGGTTACTTTCTCTTGGCGACCCAAGAGAAAGTGACTCGGGCGCCGACGGCGGACGAAAGCTTTTGTTCTTGGGGAGGGCGACCCTGCGCCTGCATTGCTCTCGACGCTGGCTTTTGTCAGTGGCCTCCGAAAGAACTTCGCTGACGATCGAGAGGTCCATCCATAACATATGGCATGGAGGGCCGGCGGTGCGCGGAGGGCAAGGGAAGCGTCAAAAGCTCGGGGTATCGCGTCACCGGATCGTCACGCTGGTCATCGTGATGGGGGGGCACCTGGTGCTTTGGTTGGTTGTGATACGACCGCTCACCGTCTGGCGAACTCCGGCGCAGGGCGACGGAAGGACGGGCTCGGTGCTGGAACTGCGCTTTGTTCGCAAGCCGCGCATCCGTCTGCGTGCGTCGGCCACGCCGCGTCATGGTCCATGGAACGCCGTACACGGTCGTCGTGATTCGCCTGAGCAGCGCCGGCCATCGCAAGTGATGCCCCCCGTTCCTGCTTCACGTCCAGTCGAGGCGCATGGTGCATCGGGCCGCATCGTGGTCCGCATCCCTGAACCCCAGGGCACCAACGATGCCGCGGATGACGGCGGCTTCGCGGCGCGCCTACACGCGGCGCAGCGTGCCGATGTGGTTCATGGGGTGCCGGGTTCGGATACGACCTACGCGCCGGGCATTCGTCTGACCGACCCGATGGATCAGGGCATCGGTGCCGTGATGCGCACGACCCAGCGCGCCTTTGGGATCACCAGCCGCCATTGCATCGATGTCGATGTCTGGAAGCACCTCACCCCGGGACAGCTCGCCGCGCGGCACATATCGCCGGCTGACGTGGCGAGTGCGGAAGCGAAATACCGCTGTGATTCGCCGCTGGGCCTCCATTTCTAGCCACCTGGGCTGGCGTGTATCCGATGCTGGCGGAATGCCGGCGTCGGGCGTGGAGGCAAGCCGGCTCAGTCGGCGACGTGCAACACCAGCTTCCCCCGATGACTCCCATCGAACAACCGGTTCAACACCACCGGTGCGTTCTCCAACCCCTCGGCCACCGTCTCCTCCGTCTTCAGCTTCCCCTCGCGAATCCACCCCGTGATGGCGTGCACCGCCTCCTTGGTCTTGGTGTAGTCGAGCACCAGGAACCCGCGCATGGTGAGGCGCTTCATGATGAAGGGGCTGAAATCGTCGCTGGGTTTCTCGCCGGAGTTGTAGCCGGCGATCAGGCCGCACAGGGCGACGCGGCCGCCGATATTCATGCGGCCGAGCACCGCCTTCATCACTTCGCCGCCGACGTTCTCGAAGTTGACGTGCACGCCGTCGGGGGTGGCCACCTTGAGCTGCTGCTTGAAGTCGGCGGCCTTGTAGTCGACGGCGGCGTCGAAGCCGAGTTCGTCGACCAGGTACCTGCACTTGTCGGCGCCGCCGGCGATGCCGATCACGCGTGCGCCCATGATCTTGCCGATCTGGCCGGCGATGGAGCCGACCGAACCGGCGGCGGCAGACACCACCAGGGTCTCGCCTGCCTGCACCGGGGCGATGTCGGTCATGCCGTAGTAGGCGGTGATGCCACTCATGCCGGCCGCACCGAGCAGGGTCGGCAGCGGGATGCCGGGATCGGCGGGTAGGCGCACGTAGCCGGGGGTGTCCTGGTGCAGCACGAGGTAGTCCTGCCAGCCAGTGATGCCCTGCACGAGGTCGCCTTCGGCGTAGCGCGGCGATCGCGAGGCGACCACGCGGCCGAGGCCGAGTGCGCGCATGGTCTCGCCGATCGCCACCGGCGGCAGGTACTGCGGGATGTCGCGCATCCACACGCGGTTGGTCGGGTCCATGGAGATGTAGAGCGTGCGCACGAGGACTTCGCCGTCCTTGAGTTCGGGGACTTCGGTCTCGACGAGGTCGAAGTTCTCGCGCTGGACCAGGCCTTCGGGGCGGGTCTTGAGGCGGAGCTGGCGGTTGGTGAGGGACATGGTGGGCCTCGCGATTTTCTGGAGTTTGAAAGTCACTGGATCCCGGCATTCGCCGGGATGACGAGTAGGCGGGTATTGGGTAAGGCGAGGAGTTGTTGCCCGCCCAAGACGTGGCAGAGCACACGCTCGTCATTCCAGCGCATGCTGGAGTCGCTGTTCAACGGCGAACGCCGGTCATCCAGCGTCTTGATGCGGGTACGAAGCGCGCGCATCACACCGCCGATGCCCCGCCATCCACGCGCAGCTCGGCGGCGGTGACGTAGCGGCTTTCGTCGGAGGCGAGGTAGAGCGCAGCGTAAGCCACATCGTCCGGTTCGCCGAGGCGGCGCATCGGGTTGCCGCGGGTGAGCTTGCGGATCGCTTCCTCCTCGCCGAGCTGCTGGAAGAACGGCTCGACAATGCCGGTGCGGATGAAGGCGGGGTGGATCGAGTTGCAGCGGATCGCCAGCTGCTGGCGCGCGCAGTCCACCGCCACCGACTTGCTCAGCGAGGCCACCGCGGCCTTGGAGGCGTTGTAGACGGTGTAGTCGGGGTCGACCTTGTACGCGGCCATCGACGAGATGTTGATGATCGAGCCAGGCTGACTCTGCTTCAGCCACGGCAGGGCGTACTTGCAGCCGAAGTAGACCGCTTCCACGTTCACGCCCATCACGCGCTGCCAGTCCTTGGTGGCGAGACTCTCGACGCCACCGAGGGCGCCGATGCCGGCGTTGTTCACCAGCACCGAGAGGCCGCCCATGGCCTGCGCGGCCTGTTCCAGCAGGGTCGGCCACAGCGCTTCGTCGCGCACGTTCTGCGCCGCGGACCAGGCTACGGTGTCATCGTGCTCGGCGTTGATCGCGGCGGCTTGCGCCCGGGCGCCGTCGCCGTCGATGTCGGCGAGGAAGACCTTGGCGCCGTGTCGGGCGAACAGCTTCGCCATGGCGCCGCCGAGGCCGCCGGCGCCGCCGGTGATGTAGGCGCGCTTGCCGGCGAGGCGGGCGGTATCAGCGAGGGTCATGGTCGCGTTCCCGGATCAGACGGAGAGGTAGCCGCCGTCGACGTTGAGCACGGCGCCGGTGGTGTAGGAGGAGGCGGCGCTGGCGAAGTACAGCGCGGCGCCGGCCATCTCGGAGGGCTGCGCCACGCGGCGCATCGGCACGTGTGCCATCGCCTGCTTGAGGATGGCGGGGGTGTTCACCAGCACCGAGGCGAACTTGGTGTCGGTGAGGCCGGGCAACAGCGCGTTGCAGCGCACGCCGGCCTCGGCGCATTCCACCGCGAAGGCCTTGGTCATCGAGATCACCGCGGCCTTGGTGATCGAGTAGATGCCCTGCTGGAAGCCGGGCACCACGCCGTTGACCGAGGCGACGTTGACGATCGATCCGCCGCTGTTCTTCGCCATGCGCTTCGCCGCGTGGGTGGACATGTAGAAGTAGCCGCGGATGTTCACGTCGACGGTCTTCTGGAAGATCGCCGGGTCGGTGTCGGTGATCGGGCCGAAATACGGGTTGGTGGCGGCGTTGTTGACCAGTATGTCGAGCCGGCCGTGGGCTGCGTCGATGGCCGCGTACAGCGCCTCGATCTGCGCCATCTCGCCGATGTGGCAGGCGATGGCCTCGGCCTTGCCGCCCTCGGCGACGATGCCGTCGACCACTGTCTGGCAGTCCTCGAGCTTGCGGCTGGAGACGATCACGTGCGCGCCCTGCGCCGCGAACAGGCGGGCGATCTCGGCGCCGATGCCGCGGCTGGCGCCGGTGACGAGGGCGATCTTGCCGGTGAGGTCGAACAGCTCGGTGGTCATGCAGGTGTCCTCGGAAAAATGCGGAAAGGTCAGCGATAGGTGAGCAGGCCGGCGGCGCCGGCCAGATGCGGCCAGGCGTTGTAGGTGACCATCTGCGGGCCGGCCCCGTTCACCCGCACGCGGCTCAGGCCGGTGTTGGCCAGCGGCCAGCTCAGCGCGAAGGTGTGCTCCGGCGGCGTGCCGAACAGCTGCGCGGCGATCACCGCGATCGGCCCGCCGGAAGTGACTATCCAGGTGTCGCCGTCCGCGTCACGGGCGCGGGCGGCGAGGGCAGTGAGTGCCTCCAGCACGCCGCGTCGGAACTGCGGCCAGCTGCGCGCGTACTCGTGGTCGTGCGCGCCGGCGGTCCAGCGGTCTACCGCGGCGACGAACATCTGCTGGAACGCGCGGTGCGGATCGGTCGATGCGCGCAGTTCGGCAGTGAACGCTTCGTGGCCGTCGAGGTCGGGACGGTGGCGGGCCAGCAGGTCGACGTGGTCCAGCTCGTCCAGCGCGGCGATGACCTCGATCGGGGTGTCGAGGCCGGCGCCGCGCAGGCAGTGCTCGGCGGTCTGCGCGTGGCGGCGCAGCGCACCACGCACCACGTGTGCGGGAGGCGCTTCGTGCGCAGCCAGCCACGCGCCGAGGCGCAATGACTGCTGCTCGCCCACGGGCGAGAGCCGGTCGTAGTCGGCCGCGCCGAAGCTGGCCTGGCCGTGACGGATCAGCAGCAGGTCACCCATGCTCAGAGGCCCGAGGCGGCGATGCGCCGGCGGCAGCGCTGGGCCAGGTATTTCGCCGCGTCGCCGAAGCCGGCGAACTGCGGGTTGCTGGTCTGTCCCAGCGCGAAGCGGCGGTAGATCTGCTGCACGATCACCTGCAGGCGGAACAGCCCGAACACCTCGTGGAAGTCGAAGTGCTCCACGTTCCAGCCGGTGCGCTCGCCGTAGTAGTCCACCACCTCGCGACGGGTCAGCATGCCCGGCGCGTGCGTGGGCTGGCGGCGGAACGATTGGAACACCGGGTCGTCGTCGGCCTGCACCCAGTAGGCCAGCGCGCCGCCGAGGTCCATCAGCGGGTCGCCGAGGGTGGTCATCTCCCAGTCCAGCACGCCGGTGATGGTGAGCGGGTCGGCCGGGTCCAGCACCACGTTGTCGAGGCGGTAGTCGTTGTGGATCACGCAGATCGCGGTCTCGCGCGGCGGCTGTTTCTCGGCCAGCCACGCCATCGCGTCCTCGCACGGGTCGCTGCCGTCGGTGAGCGCCTGGCGGTAGCGCTCGCTCCAGCCGGCGACCTGCCGCGCGATATAGCCCTCGCCCTTGCCGAGCGCGGCGATCGCCGGGTCGGTCGAGTCGACACGGTGCAGCTCGACCAGCCGGTCGATGAAGCCGGTGCACAGCGCGCGCACGCCAGCGGGGTCCAGGCCGAGGTCGGCCGGCAGCTCGCGGCGCAGGATCACCCCGGCCAGCCGTTCCATCACGTAGAAGTCGCAGCCGAGCACGTCGGCGTCGTGACAGGTGGCGAGGATGCGGGGCGCGTACGGGTAGTGCGGGCGCAGCGCGGTCATCACCTGCGCCTCGCGCAGCATGTCGTGCGCGGACTTCGCCTTGGCCCCGGGCGGCGGGCGGCGCAGCACCAGCTCGCGCCCGTCGTAGCGCAGCAGGTAGGTGAGGTTGGAGGCGCCGCCGGGGAACTGGCCAAGCTCGGGCGTGCCGGTGAGGCCTTCGATGCGCTCCTTGAGGAAGGCGTCGACGCGGGCGAGGTCGAAGGCGTCCTCGGCGCGCACCGGGCGCGGCTGGTCGATGGCGGCGCTCATCGGGCGTCTCCGTGTTGCTGCTGGGCCTTGAGTTCGAGCTTGGCGACCACGGCGCGGTGCACTTCGTCCGGGCCGTCGGCGAGCCGCAGCACGCGGGCATACGCGTACAGCGCGGCCAGCGGGAAGTCGTCGGAAAGACCGGCGCCGCCGTGGATCTGGATCGCCGCGCCGATCACCCGCTGCGCCACGTTCGGCACCACCACCTTGATCTGCGAGACCAGGCTCAGCGCGGCCTTGGGGCCAGCGGTGTCGAGCGTCCAGGCCGCTTTCAGCGTGAGCAGCCGGGCCTGTTCGATCGCCATGCGCAGCTCGGCGATGCGCTCGCCGTTGCCGCCCAGCTCGGCCAGCGGCTTGCCGAAGGCGACCCGTTCGCGGGCGCGGCGGCAGAGCAGGGCGAGCGCGCGTTCCGCTGCGCCGATCGCCCGCATGCAGTGGTGCACGCGGCCGGGGCCCAGCCGTCCCTGCGCAATCTCGAAGCCGCGGCCGGGACCGAGCAGGATGTTCGACGCAGGCACGCGCACGTTGTCGAAACGCACCTGGCCATGGCCGCCCGGCTCGTCGTAGTCGTGGAACACGGTGAGCATGCGCTCGACGGTGACGCCCGGCGCATCCAGCGGGCACAGCACCATCGAGTGGCGCGCGTGCGGCGGCGCGTGAGGATCGGTCAGGCCCATGAAGATCAGCACCCGGCAGTGCGGATGGCCGATGCCGGTGGACCACCACTTGTGGCCGTCGAGCACCACCTCGTCGCCGTCCAGCGTGGCGGTGGCGCGCATGTTGGTGGCGTCGGAGGAAGCGACCTCCGGCTCGGTCATGCAGAACGCCGAGCGGATCGATCCGCCCAGCAGAGGCTTAAGCCACTGTGCCTGCTGCGCCGGCGTGCCGTAGCGAGCCAGCACTTCCATGTTGCCGCTGTCCGGCGCGTTGCAGTTGAACACCTCCGGCGCGATGAAGCTGTGCCCCATGCGCTCGGCCAGCGGCGCGTAGTCCGCGTTGGACAGGCCGGCGCCGTGCTCGCCGTCGGGCAGGAACAGATTCCACAGGCCTTCGGCCCGCGCCTGGCTTTTCAGCGTTTCCATGATCGGCGGCTGGCGCCAGCGGGTGTGGTCGGCGCCGCCGGCGAGCTGGCTGGCATAGACCGGTTCGGCCGGGATCACCTTCTCGCGCATGAAGCGGTCGAGGCGGTCGAGCAGTTCGCGACTGCGGCTGGAGTGCGAGAAATCCACGGTGGCGGCTCCTGGTGACTGGTGGAGCGTACGCCGGCGTATCGAATCATTGAAATGCATGTGCCTTATGCCGGGTCATCGCCAGCATTGATATGCTCGGCGCACCTCCGCACGGATCGCCCGCATGCCCGCCCGCCGCATCGACCTCAACCTGTTCCGCGTGCTCGATGCGATCCACGTGCACGGCGGGATCAGCGCCGCGGCGCGCGCGCTGCACCTGACCCAGCCGGCGGTGACGCATTCGCTCAACCGCCTGCGCGAGCACTTCGGCGATCCGCTGTTCGTCCGCCAGGGCAACCGCGTGGTGCCGACCGAGCGCACGCTGCGGGTGATCGGCGACGTGCAGCAGCACCTGCGCGGCCTGCAGGCCAGCGTGCAGCGCGAGCTGCCGTTCGTGCCGGGGACGCTGGAGATGACCTTCACCATCGGCTGTCGCGACGTGCTCGAGTCGATCGCCCTGCCGCCGCTCGTGCGGCGGCTGGCGGAGAAGGCGCCGGGTGTGCGGCTGGTGAGCCGCCGCGTGACGGCGGGCGAGCTGGAGCGTGACCTGCTCGCCGGCACGCTGGATCTGGCCGTGGATCGCCGTCAGCGCGTCGGCGCGCGGATCGCCAGCGAGCCGGTGATCGACGAACCGTTGGGGGTGGCGATGCGCCGCGACCATCCGCTGGCGAAATACCCGCTGCGCCGACCCGACTACCTCGCCGCCAGCCACGTGGCGGTGTCGCCGCTGGGCGAGCCGGCGGCACTGGACGTGCTGCTGCATCAGGACGGTCGCGACCGCGACGTGCGCCTGACCTGCCAGCACTATTTCGCCGCCTGCCAGGTGGTGGCGGCGAGCGACCTGCTGCTGACCCTGCCGGCCGGCTACGCGCAGAGCCTGGCCGCGATGCTGCCGCTGGTGGTGCAAGCGCTGCCGCTCAAGCTCAAGCCGGTGCCGATCCATGCCTACTGGTCGGCCGCGCGGACCGACGAAGCCGGTCACGCCTGGTTGCGCGGCGAGATCATGGCGGCGATACGGGCTGCCTCGGCGGCGTTGCCGGGCGGGCGCTGAGAGCGAGGCTAGCGGCGCGCCGCCTTGCGTGCCGGAGAAGCGGTCTTGTCGACGGCTTTCCTGGCTGCCTTGCGCTTGCGTGCGGCCGGCTTGGCGGGACGGGCGGCATCCATGCGATAGACGTTGTGGATGTCCGAAGCGGTCATTTCTCGGGTAGGCGAAGACATGGCGGACCTGCGGTCGGAGGCTCCCGGTCGGGAGCGCGTCGGTGCGGTTGGGCCTCGACCGGGCCCGGAACGTGTGCCTCCATCGACAGCGATGGGCCCGGGCAGCGCCCCTCGACGATGCTCCGCTCCGCGTTACGCGAACGTAACGTTCAAGGCCGGCATTGCGCTGCTAACCTGCCGGGCCCGGTCCCGGCGACCACTGCGTCCTTGCCCATGCCTTCGCCGCAAGACAGCCTGTTCGACCCGGTGCAGGCACCCATGCCACGCCATCGCCTGTTCTTCGCACTGGTCCCTTCGGAGGCCGCACGGGCGCGGCTTGCCGAGGTCGCCGCCTCGCTGCGCGCGCAACGTGCACTGACGGGACGCTGGGTGCAGCCGGCGCGATACCACCTGACGCTGGCCTTCCTTGGCGACCACGTGACCCTCGGCGACGCGCTGCTCGCTTCGGCGCGTGCGGCGGGTCAAGCTGCCGCCGCGCAAGCGTCGCCGTTCGTCTGGATGGCCGATCGCATCGACAGCTTCCGCGGTCGCCAGCCGCCCTGCGTGCTGCGAGGTGGATCGGATGTCCGTGCGCTGCTGGAACTGTGGAGTGGTCTGCGGCGTGAGCTGGTACGCCGTGCCCTGGACGGCCACATGGTTCGCAGCTTCGTGCCGCATGTGACCCTGGCCTACGCCGAGCGCGCATTGCCGGCACCGGTCATGCTCGAGGGAGGCGTGGAGTGGCCGGTCGATGCGCTCGAGTTGCTGCACGGTGAGGTCGGTCATCGTGACTACCGGACGCTCGGTCGCTGGCGGCTGGGAGGCTAGTCGTCGATGGCCGCCATGCGGTTGCGGCCGTTTCGCTTGGCCTGGTACAGGGCGCTGTCGGCCTGGGCCACCAGCAGGTCCAGCGGGCGCAGTCCGGCCATGCTGCTGGATACCCCGACGCTGATCGTGACGACGCCGTGCGGGCTGCCGGAATTCTCGATCGCCAGCGCCTCGACGGTCTGGCGCAGCCGCTCGGCGACCACCAGCCCGGCCTGCAGCGGAGCCCCGGTCATCACCACCGCGAACTCCTCGCCACCGTAACGGCCCAGCATGTCGCCCGGTCGCCCCAGCACCTGCCGCAGCGCTTCGGCGATCTTCTTCAGGCAGGCATCCCCGGCCGGGTGGCCGTAGGTATCGTTGAGCTGCTTGAAGTAGTCGATGTCGATCATCAGCAGGGTGATGCGGTCACGGATCACCCCGGGCCGGTACCAGGCACGCTCCAGCGCCTCGTCCAGTGCGCGCCGGTTCGGCAGGCCGGTGAGGCTGTCGGTGTGCGCCATCGTTGCCAGCTCGTCGCTCTGCCGGCGCAGTCCTTCCTCGTTCTTGATGTGCTGGACCTGGGTGAGCGTATTGCGGGCGCCGTAGCCCAGCACGGCCACCACGATGCCGGTCACGCCTGCGTAGAAGCGCTCCTGCAGCACCACGATCGCAAGGGCGAGCAGCGCCAGCGCCATCAACAGCGGACTGCCACTGCGGACCATGCGGACGAGGGCCGGCGACGGCCGTCGCGGTGTCCGCGCGCGCTCGCGCCAGGCGGTCAGTGCGAAGGCCAGGAAAGGGACGTCGACCAGCGGGTCGCGCAGCGAGCCGAAGTCGGGATGGTCGCCCAGCGCCACGAAGTGGTTGTAGTAGGCGGTGGTCACCGTATAGAGGCCGGCGAAGGTGACCACCGCCCGGTAGAACTGGAATTCGTGCCTACGGTCGCTGGCGCTGAAGCGGATGGCCGAGGCGAGCAGCACGAACAGGTTCTCGGCATCGAGCATGCGGGCCATGTATTCGGCCTGCTCGCGGCTGCCGGCGCCATGCAGGGTCACCACGCTGAACACGTGCACGTAGAACAGGTAGCCCAGTGCCAGGGCGAGCATGGCATCGATGCTCCGCACCAGCGGGGACTCGCCCTCCACATAAGGTGCCGAGATGGCCAGCACGATCGGCACCCCGTACAACACGAACAGCAGCGTGCTGTCGCCCGGGGCCGCGTTCGCGTTGTCCAGGAACAGGTCCTGTCGCAGGCTTGCCGCCATGCCCAGCGCCCACGACACCATGCCCAGCGCCATCAGCAGCCAGCCACGTCCGGCGCGCCATCCACCGCGCAGGCCCTGACGCAGGGCTGCGGCGGCCGCGATCAGGGGCGCGGCCAGCAGGAAGGCGTAGGACACCTGCATGGCATAGGCAGGCAGGAAAAAGATCGCCGACGCATGCAGGAGGACGAAAACGCATGCGAACAGCAAGGTCATCGGCGGCATCCTTGGTCGTGACGGCGGTCCGGGCGGGACACAGCACTAGTACTACTTGGAGCGGGGCGCGGCAACAGGTGGTGCAGGGGCATAGGGCGCCGGTCATGGCGACGACCGCCCGGTCGAGGGTGCACACTGTCGCCTTTCCCCCGCCGGAGATCCGCCATGCGCCTTACCCTGCTTGCCGCCAGCCTGGCGTTGCTGATGCCGATGGCCGCTGTCGCCTCGTCCCATGCCAGGACGGAACCGTCCTACGTGCGCGCCGCCGTCGCCGATCCGGCGCGCAAGGCGGACGCTGCCAACGACGCGCGCCGCAAGATCGGCGCGCTGATGACCTTTGCCGAGGTGAAGCCGGGTCAGAAGGTGGTGGACCTGATCCCCGGCAGCGGCTACTTCAGCCGGGTGTTTAGCGTGATCGTGGGCCCGAAAGGCCATGTCTACGGCATCTGGCCCGACGCCTACGACAAGGTGTCCCAGCCCGATTCGGCCAACCTGCGCAAGCTCTCGCAGGAGCCGCATTACGCCAACATCAGCGTGCTGGTGCAGCCGGCGACGCAATTCTCTACGCCCGAGCCGGTGGATCTGGTGTTCACCTCGCAGAACTACCACGACTATCCGGACAAGTTCATGGGCCACGTCGACCCGGTGGCGTTCGACAAGCAGGTGTACGACGCGCTCAAGCCCGGCGGCCTGTTCGTGGTGGTCGACCACGTGGCGCCGGCCGGATCCGGCATGAGCGATACCGATACATTGCACCGGATCGACCCGGCCATCGTGAAGAAGCAGGTCGAGTCGGTCGGCTTCGTGTTCGACGGCGAGAGCAAGGTCTTGCGCAACCCGAAGGATCCGCACGACATCAAGGTGTTCGATCCGTCGATCCGCGGGCATACCGACCAGTTCGCCTACCGCTTCCGCAAGCCCGCGCACTGATCGATGGCGGAACTGGAACGTGATCCCAGGCCGCAGCCTCCGCCGGAGCCCGAGCCCGGCGAGTGCTGTGGCCAGGGCTGCATCCCCTGTGTCTACGATCTGTACGAGCAGGCGCTGGGCGAGTACGGCGAGGCGCTGGCGGCGTGGCGCGCCCGTCATCCGGACGCGCCGGCCTGAGACCGGTGTTCAGTGGTAGATGATGTCCTTGCGCTGCGGCGCCAGGCGGGCCAGCAGCCGGTTCTGCACGCGTACCGGGACGTGTTCCCGGTCCATCGCGATGATCAGGTCCTGCACGACCGCGTTGAACATCGCTTCGTCGATGTGCATGCCACGATGCACCTCGGACATCGGGTCGCCGGTGTAGCGGCAGGGGCCGTCGGCGGTCTGGCACAGGTAGTCGGCGAAGTAGCGGCGGAAGCGCCGGATGTCGACATGATCGAAGGTCGGGGCCACCCGCGGGTCGCGGGCGAACGCGTCGAGCAGGTGGTCGGTGATCGCCGCGATGCCGTCGCGCCCACCGAGCTGCTCGTACAGCGTCGGCTCGCGGTTCGGCGCGCCGGCACAGGCGGCCAGCAGCGCGAGCGCGGCAAGCGGGGCGAGGCGCCGCATCGTCACAGGCTCCCCTGCAGCGAGAGGTACCAGCCGCGCTGGTCGCGCAGCCCGGCGACCGGGCCGAGCGACACGTAGGCTGCGGTCAGCGACACGTGCTTGTCCGGGAACCAGGCGACGAAAAGGTCGGCCGCGCGGCTCTCGCGGGCGAACGAGAGATGGTCCGGCTTCTGCCGGTATTCGGCGCCCACCGCCACGTGCGGATCCAGCAGCACCGCCAGCGAGCCCTCGCCGACCAGCCGGCGCCCGCCACGGTCGCCGCCGAAGCCGAGCAGGCCGAACTGGTTGGCCGCGGTGGAGCGCAGCGTCGCGTTCCACAACAGGTTGTAGCCGCCAGCGGCGCCGAGCAGCACCTGGCTGGCGGCGAGATAGACGTCGGTGCCACGGTCGCGCCGTGCGCCGACCAGCCGCGGGATGGTGAAATCCAGCAGGCGCTTGTGCTGCACGCCCACCGCGAGCTGCGGCCACGGGCCGTACACCAGATCGCCGGCAAGACGCAGCTTGGCGCTGATCACGTCCTGGCGCAGTGCGGCCCCGGGCAGGCCGATGGCCTGGCCAAGCGTGCCCAGGTCGAAGCGGTCGCGCGCCACGGAGAACTCCACCCGGTCGTGCCAGGTGAACGCGGCTCCCCAGGCATCGAGCCGGTAGTCGGGCAGGTCGAGCCGGGTGCGGAAGGCGGTGGCCCCGACCTCGTCGCGGGTGCCGTAGCCGGCCAGCACCGCCCACGGCACCAGGCCGCCGCCGGCGCTGCCCTCGACCTCGGTCACGCCGCCGGTGGCGAGCAGGCGGCCGTCGCCGGCGCATGCAACGACCGGCGACAGGGCGAGCACGGCGAGCATGGCGAAGGCCGCCTTCATGCCACCGTGCCCGCCGCTTCGGCGTTGTACCGCCGGCTCGCCTCGCCCAGCCAGCGCGTGGCCTCGGCGACGGCCATCGGCCGGCTGATCAGGTAGCCCTGCACGCTGTCGCAGCGGTAGCGGTGCAGCAGCTCCATGGTGGCCTCGGTCTCCACGCCCTCGGCCACCACCTTCAGCCCCATGTTGTGGGCCAGCTCGATGGTCGAGCGCACGATCACCGCGTCGTCCTCGTCCTGGTCCATGCCGATCACGAAGGACTTGTCGATCTTCAGCTCGTCCACCGGTAGGCGCTTGAGGTGCGACAGCGAGGAGTAGCCGGTGCCGAAATCGTCGATCGCCAGCATCACGCCGCACGCCTTGAGGCGGTTGAGCACCTCCAGCGAGTAGAAGGCGTCGCGCATCACCGCGGTCTCGGTGATCTCCAGCACCAGCCGGCCCGGGTCGAGCCGGTAGCGGGCGAGGTGGCGCGCCAGCACGTCGGGCAGGTCGCCGCTGCCCAGGTCCATCGCCGACAGGTTCAGCGCGATGCCGATGTCCAGTCCGCTGTCGGCCCATTCGGCGCATTGCCGGATCACCTCGTGCAGCACCCAGTCGGTGAGCGAGCGGATCAGGCCGGAGTGTTCGGCCAACGGGATGAACTCGTCCGGCGGCACCAGTCCGTGCTGCGGGTGGCGCCAGCGCAGCAGTGCCTCGACATGGGCGACGCGCCGGCTGCTGAGCTGCAGCTTGGGCTGGTAGTGGAGCTCCAGCTCGCCGTTGGGCACCGCGCGGCGCAGGTCGTTGACCAGCGAGAGCCGGTGCAGGTGTTCGGCGTCGCGGCCGGTGCGGTACACCTGCAGTCGCTGGCGCGCCTTCTTGGCGTCGTACATCGCGATGTCGGCGCGGCGCAGCAGGTCGTCCGGATGTTCGCCGTGCTCGGGGAACACCGCCATGCCGGCGCTGGCCTCCAGGAACAGCTCCACCGCGCCCGCTGTCACCGGCTGCGAGACGCCGGCGACCACCGCTTCGACCCGGGCGTCCAGCGCGGCGCGGTCGACCGCGCCGACCACCAGCACGAACTCGTCGCCGCCGAAGCGCGCAAGCGCGTCGCCCTCGGCAAGGGCGGCCTGCAGGCGCTGGGCCACCTCGATCAGCACGCGATCGCCGATGGCGTGGCCCATGGTGTCGTTGATTTCCTTGAAGCGGTCCAGGTCCAGCATCAGCACACCGAGCGGCTGGCCGTCGTCGCGCGCCCGTGCCAGCGCTTCGCCCAGCAGCTGCTGCATGCGCGCCCGGTTCGGCAATGAGGTGAGGTTGTCGTGGAAGGCCGCATGGGCGATCTGCCGCTCGCGCCGGGCGATGCCGCGCTGCATGGCGTTGAACGCCTCGGCCAGCTGGCCGAGCTCATCGTTGTGCTCCACCGGCACCAGTCCGAGGTAGTCGCCGTGGCCGATGCGCCGGGCCGCCTCGGCGAGCTGCGAGACCGGACGGGTCACGTTGCGCGACAGCCACAGCACGCCGCCGATCGAGGCGAGCAGTGATACCAGCGCGATCAGCAGCAGCTCGCCGCCGAGCGCGTGGTAGCTCGACAGCGCCCGGTCGCGCGAGTACTGCAGCAGCGCGCCGGCGGTGCCGCCACGGCCGGGCAGCGGCTGCCAGCGGGTGAAATAGTCGTGCGGACCCAGCGCCACCAGCCTGGGTTCGCCACCGCGTCCGCCGGCCGCGGCGAACAGCGCGTCCCGTTCGGTGGTGCCGGGAGCGGGCAGGGTGCTGGCGACCCAGCGCTGGCCGTCGTCGTCGCGCGCCACGAAGCTCACCTCCACCCCGGTCAGCTCCTTCAGCGTGCGCGCCAGCTTGCCGTCGAGGGCGAAGCCCATGCCGACCCAGGCGATCGGCGTCGGCGCGCGGACCGGCACGATCACCAGCTGGTAGGGCCGCCCGCCGATGACCGCCACCGAGGTGCCGCTGGCGTTCGCATCCGCGCCGGCGACCAGTCCCGACCAGTCGCCGGCGGGCACGCTGCGCCCGTCGCCGTCGAGGCTGGCGACCACGTGGCCGTCGAGCCGGGTCAGCACGGTGAGGTCGGCGGCGATGCGGTGGCCCTGGTTGTAGAGCACCGAGTGGATGGTGGGTTTGTCGCCCGTGGCCACCGCCTGCTTGAAGCCGAAGTCCGCGGTGGTGACGCGCACCGCGTCCTGCAGCTGGCTGCCGCGACTGGCCAGCAGGTCGCCGAACACGCTCGCGCCGGCGTCCAGTCGCGCCTGCGCCTGGTTCAGCGCGCTCTGCCGGGTGGCGTAGTAGAACGCCAGGAAGGTGGGCACCTGCACCAGCACGAACAGGCCCAGCAGCAGCAGCGCGAGGCGGGCGCGGAAATCAATGCGCATGCGATGGGGCCCGGTCCCCCAGGCCGATCTCGAGATTCGGCGGCGCTGTGTTGGTGAGCTCGGGCGGGTGCAGCGCGAGCGTGTACTGCCGCTGCGCGGGTGTCCCGTCGAGGATCACGGTCCCACCGGCCGGTGGCGTAGCGGGATCCTGCCGTGCGTCCCACAGCTGGAGCGTGTAGCGACCGCGCGGCGCTTCGAGCGTGGCCACGCCTTCCGGTCCGGTCTTGGCGAACCAGGGCGTATCGACCACCACCACGTACCCAAGCATCCAGTCGTGGATGTTGCAGCCGAGCACGTCCACTCCGGGGTGATCGAAAAGCACGGTGGACGCGTGGTTGCCGGCGTAGAGCTTCAGTTCGAAGCGCTTGGCTGGCGAAAACGAATAGACGTGGTGGCGCACATTGTCGCTGTTGGGGAAGCGCACCTTGCTGCCCGTCTGCACCACCAGCACCTGCGGCACGAAACTGAGGTTGCGCTGATCCATGGTGGCGAGGGCGTCATGTGCTGGTGGCGCGGGTCGGTCCAGCGGCTGCAGCGAGACCACGGCATCGGTGACGGGTGCGCCGTGCGTGTCGTGCACCCTGACCTGCAGCACCGATGCGCAGGCGCCGGTGGCGGATGCGAGCATGATCGCCAGCCCGGCGGCGAAGCCGTGGAAGACACGTGTGGATGATGGTGATCTCAAGGGCAGGCTCTTCCGGTGACGTGGCGGAGCGAGCCACGGTGCTGTCGTCCGCCCCCGGGATGCGGGGCAAGGCCCGCGAGCCGCTTGTCCTTATCGGCAATGCGTGACGCGACCTTGAGTCGACGGGGTCGACCTTCCGACGCCTACGCTCCCAGCGTACGAACGGCCGGGCGAATCGGTTGCAGGATCTTCCCGGTTTCGTGACCCATCGACGTTGATCGCATGGAGGCGCGCCGGTTAGGCTCGAGCGGTATCAGCAAAACGGGGGGCAAACCATGAAACGCATCCTGGTCGCGGCGGGAGTCACACTGCTCGCCGCATGCAGCCACGACGTCCGCACGCCGGTCGCGCTCGACACGCTGGTGGTGCCGAACCAGGCGCCCTGGCTGATTCTCGGCGACGGGCCGGAGCAACTCGAGGTGAAAGGGCTGGACCAGAGCGTGAAGCTCCAGCCCGAGCCGCCACTGGCCAAGGCGCTGGAGGCACAGCTGCGTGCGGCGGTGCAGAAGGATTACTTCACCAACCTCACGATCGCCTGCGACGGGCCGAAGGCCGCCCTCCGCGGCGGCGACGAGGACGCGCCGGACGCGGTGCGACTGGAGTTGTCGCTCCACTGCGTCATCAATGCCCGCGGCTATGTATCCAGCCATGACTACCGGGCCACGTCCACGACCAAGGTGCCGACCGGCTCCGACAACGCGGCCTATGCCCGTGCGCTGGTCACCCTGCTGCGCGATGGAGCCGCGCAGATCGCCGCCGGGCTCGAGCCGGACGTCCGCAACAGCCTGCCGAAGTAGGCCGGTCTAGTCCGGCTGCGCCTCGGCCTCGCGGAATTGGCGTTGCAGGTCCTGCTGGCAGCGCTCGATCATCGCGGCGGGGAAGAACTCGCACTGCGCCCCGACCGGGCTGGCGCCGCTGGGCAGCAGGCCGTGGTCGCACAGCACCTGGGTCATGGTCAGCGTGTCGGCGCAGGCCAGCGCGCGCCCCAGTTGCGAGGACGGGGGCGTGCGTCCGTCGGCACGTTCCTCCAGCGCCGCAAGCACATTGGCCGGCAGATCCCAGTGCTGGGCGGCCTTCAGCGAAATCTGGGCTCCCAGCCGGGCGCAGGCGGCCAGGAACTGGCCGGTGAGCGGGCCGATTTCGGCCGGAGCCTCCTGGTCGAGCAGGCGCACCACGGCGCCGGTGCCGGTGTTGCACACAATGCCGGCCAGATACGCCTCGAACGGGTCCGAGGTGGACTTCCCCAGGTAGGCGCAGGCGTGCGCGCAGCGCTCGGCGTGCTCCCACAGGCGCTGGCCGGCGACGTGGCCGAACATGCCGGCGCTGGCATGGAGGATCGGCTTCATCACGTGCATGGTGACCACCCGGCGCAGGCCGTCCTGGCCCAGCAGCACCACGGCGTGCTGAAGACTCTGGATCGGATGCAGGGTGCGGTAGTAGATGCTTCGGCTGACCCGCATCACCTCGCCCACCAGCACCGGGTCGCGGCCGATCAGCTTGGACAGCTGGGCACCGCCGACGTTGTCGGCCTTGAGCGAGCGCAGCAGCTGAGGCAGCACGGTGGGCAGGCGGGGCAGGCTGCGCACGTCGAACTGCACGCTGTGCAACTGCAGGCGGCGCAGCAGGGTGCGCTCCTCCAGGCTCGGCTCGTCGACCGCGTAGTCCGGCAGGCCCAGCACGAACCGGTGGAAGCGTTCGTCGAGCTGGGCCAGCGGTACCGCCTCGGGGGTGTCCCTGATGACATCGCGGAGCGGCGCCGGCGCGGCAACAGACGTCCGCGCCGCCGGCGCAGCGTCCGAATAGCCAAGAATCCAGCGCCACAGCTTGCCCATGCACCCCATCCCTGGCCGGGTTCCCCCCGGCTCTCGCCCCGGTCTTAACGGCCACCGCACAGAAAAATGAAGCGTCAGGGGTGGAGCGGATGGTCCGCAGGCCCCATCTAGCCGGTTCTCCCCCCTCCGACGCCCCCATGATCCCCTTTTCGATCCTTGATCTGGCACCCGTCACCGAAGGCAGCGACGCGTCCCGGTCCTTCCGCAACAGCCTCGATCTGGCCCGGCTCGGCGAGCGCCTGGGTTACCGGCGCTACTGGCTGGCCGAGCACCACAATATGCCTGGTATCGCCAGCGCTGCCACTGCCGTGCTGATCGGTCATATCGCCGGCGGCACCTCGACCATCCGCGTCGGTGCCGGCGGCATCATGCTGCCGAACCATTCGCCGCTGCAGGTGGCCGAGCAGTTCGGCACCCTGGCCGCCCTGTATCCGGGCCGGATCGACCTGGGCCTGGGCCGGGCGCCCGGCACCGACCAGGCCACGGCGCGTGCGCTGCGCCGCTACTTCGAGCGGGCCGACACCTTCCCGGACGATGTGGTCGAACTGCTCGGCTATTTCGAACCGGCCGCGCCGGGCCAGCCGGTGCGGGCCGTGCCAGGTGCCGGGCTGGACGTGCCGGTGTGGCTGCTCGGCTCCAGCCTGTTCGGCGCGCGGCTGGCGGCGCAGCTGGGCCTGCCGTACGCGTTCGCCTCGCACTTCGCGCCGGATGCAATGGACCAGGCGCTGGCGATCTACCGCCGCGATTTCCGCCCCTCGGCACGACTGGCCGCGCCCTACGCGATCCTCGCCGCCAACGTGGTGGTAGCCGACACCGACGCCGAGGCGCGGCGGCTGTTCACCACCCAGCAGCAGGCCTTCGTCAACCTGCGGCGGGGGCGGCCTGGGCTGATTCCGCCGCCGCTGGACGACATCGAGGCGTTCTGGACCCCGGCCGAAAAGCTAGGCGTCGAGCATGCGCTGGCCTGTGCCGTGGTAGGTGATCCGGCCACCGCCGAGGCCGGCCTCCGCGCCTTCATCGAGCGGCACCGCCCGGACGAGCTGATGATCACCGCCAACGTCTTCGACCATGCCGCGCGGCTGCGCTCGTTCGAGCTGGCCGCCGGGGTTCGCGACGCGCTCGTCGCGACCGCATGAGCGCCGGGATGCGCGGTTCAGGCATCATGGCCGATTCCCCCGTACGGCCCGGCCCCATCGCATGAAGATTCCCCACGGCCTGCAGCCGCTGATCGAAGACGGCGTGATCGACGAGGTGCTGCGGCCGCTCAAGAGCGGCAAGGAGGCCTCCGTCTACGTGGTTCGCTGTGGCGAGGCGATCCGCTGCGCCAAGGTCTACAAGGACATGGGCCAGCGCAGCTTCCAGCAGCGTGTCCAGTACCAGGAAGGCCGCAAGGTGCGCGGCAGCCGCGAGGCCCGGGCAATGGGCAAGTCGACCAAGTTCGGCCGGCGCGAGGCCGAGGCGGCGTGGAAGAACGCCGAGGTCGACGCGCTGTACCTGCTGCACGATGCCGGGTTGCGGGTTCCGCGGCCGCACGGCTACTTCAGTGGCGTACTGCTGATGGAGATGGTGGCCGACGAGGACGGCCAGCCGGCACCGCGGCTGGGCGAGGTCGACCTGGCTCCGGACACCGCGCGCGCCTGGCACCGCGCCCTGATGCAGCAGGTCGCGCGGATGCTCGGCCTGGGCCTGATCCATGGCGACCTGTCCGAATACAACGTGCTGGTGGGCGCGGACGGACCGGTGATCATCGACCTGCCGCAGGCGGTCAGCGCGGCAGGCAACAACAACGCCCGCTTCATGCTTCGCCGCGACGTCGGCAACCTCACCATCAGCCTGGCGCGGTTCGCGCCGGAGCTGCTGGACACGCACTACGCGGAAGAAATGTGGGCGCTGTTCGAGCAGAGCGGGCTGCAGGCGGACACCCCGCTGACCGGCGAGTTCGCGTTCGACGAGCGGGAGGCGGACGTGGACAGCGTGATGCAGTCGATCATCGACGCCCGCGAGGAGGCGTTGATCCGCGAGCAGGGGCGGCTGGCGGCGCGGGAGGGCTGAGTGGGCAGGGCGCTTGCCTTGCCGACTGAAAAGGGCCGCGATGCGGCCCTTTTCGATTCAGTGCCCGGGGAAGACGGAGGCCTTCGCCGCCTTCTTGGCGATTTTCTCGGCCTTCTTTTCCTTGGGGGTCTTCAGAGCCTTTTTCTTGTCGCCTTTCTTCTGGTTCAGACTTTTCATGGCGTGCTCCTGCGCTGCGGAGCGATCTCCGCGATCGCCATGGTGACAGCTTTTGCCCGCCGCGCGCGCTTCGGCGCGTGCGGCGGGCGAAGCGGCCGTCACGGGCTCAGTAGCCCTTGCCCGAGACCACCGGCAGTTCCACGTAGCTGGAGTGGAACACCTCCTGCGTCGCCTTCCGGTAGTCCGTCGGCCTGGCCAGCATGATGTTCGGCACGAAGGTCTGCGGGTTGCGGTCGTACAGTGGGAACCAGCTGGACTGCACCTGCACCATGATGCGGTGGCCCGGCAGGAATACGTGGTTGGCGGTCGGCAGCGTGAAGGTGTACGGCAGCGGGGTGTTCGCCTTGATCGGCTCGGGCTTGTCGAAGCCCTGGCGATAGCGGCCGCGCAGGATGTCCATCGCCACGGCCAGCTGGTAGCCACCCATCTCCGGCTGCGCCGCCACCTCGTCCGGGTACACGTCGATCAGCTTCACCACCCAGTCGCTGTCGGTGCCGGTGGTCGAGGCGGTCAGGTGCACCTGCGGCTCGCCGGCGATGGTCACCGGGGCCGTGAGTACATCGGAGGTGTAGGTCAGCACGTCGGTGCGGCCTGAGGCCTCGCGCTGGTCGTCCACCAGCCACTGCGCCCAGGTGTCGTGCTCGCCGTAGGCGACCGGCTGGATCGGCCGGGCGCGGAACGGCACCGGATGCGCCGGGTCGGAGACGTAGCTGTCGCCACCGTCGTCGGCCGGTTTGGTGAATGTGGCCTTCATGCCATCGCCCAGGTACAGCGGCGTCGGCTTGACCGCGCAGCCGCTGTTGCAGCCGGCCGGCCAGTGCCTGAGGTTCTCCCAGCGGTTGCTGCCGGTCTGGAAGGCGGTGACCGGGGCCACGTCGGCCTTCGGTGCATCGTTCTTCAGGTACTGCGCCAGGTAGGGGCGCAGCATGTGCTCGCGGAAGTACCTGCCGGTGTCGCTGCCGAACTTGATGGCGCCCAGCGAGCTGCCATCCCCGATCTCCTGGCCGTGGTGCCATGGCCCCATCACCAGCTTGACCATGGTGCCGCTGGTGTCCTTCGGCTTGATCGCCTTGTAGACCGCGATGGCGCCGTAGATGTCCTCCTGGTCCCACAGGCTGTGCACCAGCATCACCGGCACCTTCAGCGGCTCCTTCGCGAGGAGCTTGTCCACCGCCTGGTCCTGCCAGAAGCTGTCGTAGGCGGGGTGGGCCAGCACCTTCTGCCAGAACGGCAACTTCTCCATGCCGTGCTCGCGCGCCAGCTCGCCGGCCGAGCCGGCGCGCAGGTACAGGTCGTAGTCGTCGTGCACGTTCGACCACCACTTGTAGCTGTTGCCGCGGCTGGCGGTCTGCTCGTAGATGTAGGGCAGGTTCTGCTCGCGGAAGGCACCGTGGTGGAACCAGTCGTCGCCCATCCAGCCGTCGACCATCGGGTTCATCGGCACCGACACCTTCAGCGCCGGGTGCGGATGGATCAGCGCCATCAGCGGCTCGAAGCCGTCGTAGGAAATGCCCAGGGTACCGACCTTGCCGTTGCTCTCCGGCACGTGCTTCACCAGCCAGTCGATGGTGTCGTACGTATCGGTGGCGTCGTCGACCGGAGTCGGATTGATCGGCCCGTGCGGCGGGCGATTCATCACGTAGTCGCCCTCGGAGTGGTACTTGCCGCGCACGTCCTGCACCACGCGGATGTAGCCATCCTCGACGATCACGTCGGCCGCGTTGTCATAGCCCTCGAGGTTCGATTCCATGTGGCCGCTCTGCGCCAGGGTGGTCATCCCGTCGGCGTCGTAGGGTGTGCGGGTCAGCAGGATGCCGGCCTTCTTGGCATGGTCGCCGTTGAGGTTCTTCGGGATCAGGATCACCGTGTGCAGCTTCACGCCGTCGCGCATCGGGATCATCACCTCGCGGCGCTCGAAATCGGCGTCGGCGTTGACCGGAGTGAACTTCGCCGGCGTTTCGCTCGGGTAGCTGGGGTATTGCGGAGCGGCATCCTGCCGGGCAGCGGCGCCGGCCGAGACGACCAGCAGGGCGGTGGCGAGCACGGGCAGCAGGCCCGCGCGCACGGAGGCGGCAAGTGCTTTTCGCGACATCTTCGTTTGTCCCCTGGGTTGGAGCGTAAACGTTATCAGCGCGCGGGCCGTGCCGGCCACTCGCCGATGGTCTCAGACGACGGGCTCAGCGCAGCTGGGCCTCGAAGGCCTCCGGCGGCATGGCCTTGCCGAACAGGTAGCCCTGGTAGTGGCGGCAGCCCTGGCGGTACAGGAAGTCGCGCTGCTCGATGGTTTCCACGCCTTCGGCGACGGTCTTGATCCCCAGGTTGCCGGCCAGCGAGATGATCATCCGGGTAATCGTCGCGCCGTGCTCGTCGTGGCGGGTGTCCTGCACGAAGGAGCGGTCGATCTTGATCTCGTCCAGCGGCATCCGCTGCAGGTAGCTGAGCGAGGAGTAGCCGGTGCCGAAGTCGTCCAGTGCGAAGCGCACACCGCGTTTCCGCAGGCGTTTCATCCGCTCGATCATCTGCTCCATGTTCTCGGCAAACAGACTTTCGGTGACCTCGAGCACCAGCCGCGACGGGTCGGCGCCGGTGCGTTCGAGGACGTCGATCACGCCCTGCACGAAGCCCGGGTCGTGGAACTGCCGCACGCTGGCATTCACCGACAGGCTCAACCCGGCGGTAGGTGGATGGTTCGCCCAGGCGGCGAGCTGGCGGCAGGCCGTTTCCAGCACCCACTCGCCCAGCGGCAGGATCAGTCCGGTCGCTTCGGCCAGCGGAATGAACCGCGCGGGTGGCACGTCGCCGCGCACCGGGTGGTTCCAGCGCAGCAGCACCTCAGCACTCACCGTGCGGCCCTCGCTGTCCACCTGCGGCTGGAAGTGCAGATGCAGCCGGCGCGCCTGCAGGTCGTTGCGCAGGTCGTGCTCCAGCGCCAGCCGCTCCTGCATCGCCACCTGCATGGCGTGGTCGTATACGCGCAGCGTGTTCTTGCCGGCCGACTTGGCGTGGTACATCGCCAGGTCGGCGTGCTTGAGGGTGTTCTCCGCGCCGCGCTCGCCCTGCTCGAACAGGGCGATGCCCACGCTGACCGTGCAGCGGTAGTCGATGCCTCCCAGCGTGTAGGGCAGGGCGAGCACGTCGCGGATCTTGTGCGCCACACCCTCGGCCCGTTGCAGCGCGGTGCCGGGGTCGCGACCGAGGTCGTCGAGCAGGGCCACGAACTCGTCGCCGCCGAGCCGGCCCAGCACGTCCTGTCCCCGCACGCACGCGTGCAGCCGGCGGGTCACCTGCTTGAGCAAGAGGTCACCGACCTCGTGGCCCATGGTGTCGTTGAGCAGCTTGAAGTTGTCCACGTCGACGAACAGCATCGCGCCGAGCTGCCGCTCCGGCGCCGGCCGCGCCAGGATCCGGCCGAGGCGCTCCATCAGCTGGCGGCGGTTCGGCAGGCCGGTGAGCATGTCGAAATACGCCAGGCGATGGATCTGCTGCTCGGTGCGCCTGCGCTCGGTGAGATCGGTGTTGGTGCCCGAGACGCGGGTGGGGCGGCCGTCGGCATCGCGCAGGATGAAACCGCGTGAGAGCACCGGCACGTAGTGCCCATCGCGATGCTGCAGGCTGAACTCCAGCTGGTAGCTCTCGGTGTCGCCGCCCAGGAACTCCTCGAACGCGGCCAGCACGCGATCCACGTCGTCCGGGTGCATGCGCCGCTTCCACATCTGCGAGTCCACCGGCAGCGCGCCGGGTTCGAGGCCGAGCATGTGCCACCAGCGCGGCGAGTAGTACAGCTCGTCGGCGGCCAGGTCCCAGTCCCATGCGGCGTCGTTGGCGCCGCGCAGCATCAGGCTGAGGCGCTCCTCGGACTGCTTCAGCGCCTGCTCGGCCTGCTTCAGTCCGGTGACTTCGGTGAAGCTCACCACCACCTCGGTGGGTTCGCCGTTCCCGTCGAGGTTGGGGATGGCATTGCACATGACCCAGACAAGCCGGTGGTCGCTGCAGCGGCGCAGGCCGAGAACGTAGTTGCCCACCGCCGCCCGGCACGCCAGCGCCCGCGCCACGGGAAACTCCTCCGGGGGCATCGGCGAGCCGTCCTCGCGGATGAAATCGAATCGCTCGTCGGTGTAGAACGCGCCCAGCAGCACGTCGTAGCTCATGCCCAGCAGCTGCAGCGCGGTCTGGTTGGCGTAGATGATCTCGGTGTCTGCCTTGTGCAGCACGATGCCCGCCTGCACGTGCTCGAACAGGAACCGGTAGAGCCGCTCGCGCGACGCCTGGACTTCCAGCGCCTGCTTGCGCGCCGAGCTGTCGCGGGTGATGCCGAGGAAGCCCGACAGCACCCCCTGCTCGAACACGGGGGTGATCGTCAGCTCGTTCCAGAACGTCTCGCCGGCCTTGGTGTAGTTGAGGATCTCACCGCAGAACGATTCGCCGGCATCCAACGCGGCGCGCATCGCGCGCACGGTGTCGGGGTTGGTCTGTGGACCCTGCAGCACGCTGCAGGTGCGGCCCACCAGGTCGCCGCTGGCGTAGCCGGTGAGGTCGATGAATGACTGGTTGACGTAGGTGACGCGGCGTTCGCGGTCGGTCAGGACGACGCCGTCCGAGACCGTCGAAAGTATCGGTGTGATGCTCCCGAGATCCATCGCACTGCCCATGACGCACCGCCTCGATCCTGGTCCGTGCCGATTCCGGGGGGCCGTCCGCTGCCCGTGTCGCTGCCCGTGCCTGCGGGTGCGCTGACGTTACACCGCCCCCGCACGGCTTTCCACGCCGGGTCGATGGCGCCTTCCGTACCGGCCGTCGGCCGGCGGCGGTGGTGCCCGTCGACGGCCTGGCGATCGGTCAGTCCGACCCCATGCGCCGGCGGGCGTGCACGCTGACGCTGCGACTGCCGTCCATCAGCTGCAGCTCGCCGTCCTGTACCAGCACCTGCAGGCGCATGCTGCGCTCGAGCAGTTCCGCCAGTTGCCGCACGGTGGCCTCGGGGATGTCCAGCACGGTGAGGTTGCGGTACCGCGCAAGGCTGCCGGCGACCTTGTCCCACCACACGTCGGCCGCATGGCCGCCGTAGTTGACCACCACCACCTGCCGGGCGCGGGCGCAGGCTTTGCGGATGCGCGATTCGTCCGGCTGGCCCAGCTCGATCAGCAGCTCGATCTCGCCGGCATAGTTCCTGCGCCAGAGGTCGGGTTCCTCCTCGTTGCTCAGGCCCTTGCCGAATTCCAGCCGCTCGTCGGCGTACAGGGCGAAGGCGAGCAGCCGCACCATCAGCCGTTCCGCGGTTTCCGAGGGATGGCAGGCCAGGGTGAGCGTATGGGTGGCGTAGTAGTGCCGGTCCATGTCGCTGACCTGCAGTTCGGCCTTGTAGATGGTGGCGTTGGGGGCCATGCGATGCGTTCCGGGAAGTAAGCCGTGCAGTCTAACGGCAGGGCGACGGGCGCGCGGTGCCGGTCGCCCTCGGCCGTGGTCGGGCGCGCGGCGGCCGGGTTACGCTGGCCGACGTTTCCCGCTGATCGCCCGCCGTGTCTCCGATTCCCCCCAGCACGCTGCATCTGCCGCCCGGCGCCTGGTCCACGGTGCTGGATTGCCTGTGCGATCACTTCGCCGCGATCCCGCGCGAGCGCTGGCTCGATCGCATTGCCCGCGGCCGCGTGCTCGACGCCGACGGCGCGCCGATCACCGCGCAGACGCCGTACCGGGTGGGGTTGCCGGTGCGCTATTTCCGCGAGGTGGCCGACGAGCCGGCCATTCCCGGCGACGTGCGCGTGCTTCATGTGGACCCGCATCTGGTGGTGGCTGACAAGCCGCCGGGCCTGCCGGTGACGCCGGTCGGCGCCTACGTGACGCAGACCCTGCTGGCCCGTCTGGTGGCGCTGACCGGCAATCCCGACCTGGTGCCGCTGCACCGGCTCGACCGGCTGACCTCGGGCCTGGTGCTGTTCTCCGCGCGGCCGGACAACCGCGACGCCTACCTGCGGCTGTTCCGCGAGCGGCGCATCGGCAAGCTCTACGAAGCGCTGGCGCCACCACTTCCGGAGCTGGATTTTCCCCTCGTGCGACGCTCGCGCATCGAGCGTGGCGAGCCGTTCTTTCGCATGCACGAGGTGTCGGGCGAGCCGAACAGCGAGACGCGCATCGAGGTGATCGAGCATGGCGCGGCGGTGTGGCGTTACCGGCTTCGCCCGGTCACCGGTCGCAAGCACCAGTTGCGCCTGCACATGGCCGCGCTCGGTGCGCCGATCGCGAACGATCCGTTGTACCCGCAGCTTGCCGCTCCGGCGCCGGATGATCCGGCGCGTCCGCTGCAATTGCTGGCCCGCGCCCTGGACTTCGTCGATCCGCTGACCGGCGAGCCGCGTCATTTCGAGAGCAGCCGGGTGCTGCGCTAGGGTGGCGGCTGTTCGCTGCGGGAGCGCTGGCATGCGGTACGTTCGTCGTTGTCTTGCGCTGTTCTGGCTGGCCGCCCTGGGCACGGGGGCGGCGCGGGCGGCAGGCCCATCGCCGAGCCTCGACACGCAGCGGTTCATGCTCCCCGGAGGCGCGCTGGCGCCGGGCGGTTTCCATGTGCGCGTGTTCCTGCCGCCGGGTTACGCCCAGGGCAGGGCGCGCTACCCGGTGCTGTACGCCAACGACGGGCAGGACATGGACGCGGTGGCGATGCGCGCCACGCTGGCCCGGCTGGAAGGCACGCATGCCATCGCGCCGGTGATCGTGGTCGCCGTCGATGCGCTGCCGGACCGGCTTGCGCAATACGGCCTGTTCGACCGCGGTCGCCACCGACCGATCGTCGGCGGCTCGCCGGTCGGACCCATCGGTAGGAACGCGGCCGCCTACGCGCAATGGTTCATCGGCACGCTGCTGCCTTACGTCGACGCCCACTACCGCACCGAACCCACGCCGCGCGGGCGCGCCGTGCTGGGCTGGTCGCTCGGCGGCCTGGGTGCCTTCGGCCTGGGCTGGAACGCGCCGGACCGGTTCGGCACGGTCGGCGCTTTCTCGCCCTCGTTCTGGGTGGCGGCCGACCGCGGCAGTGCCGATGCCGTGCAGCGCTCACGGCTGGCGCTGCGCATGGTCGATCGCGGTCCCCCACGACCGGGCCTGCGGCTGTGGCTGTCGGTCGGCACCGGCGAGGAGACTGCCGACCGCGACCACGACGGCGTGATCGACGCGGTGGACGACGTGCAGGACCTGGTGAACGGCTGGCGTGCCCCGGATGGCCACACACTTCGCGGCCTGCGCCAGCTCGGCGATCGCGTCTTCGAGGGCGGCCCCGCCGATCCGCCGCGCCGGGGTCAGGTCGCGCTGGAGGTGGTGCCCGGTGCGCACCACGACCAGCCGGCCTGGGCGGCCGTGCTGCCGGACTTCCTGCGCTGGGCATTCCCGCCGCGCGGCTGAGCCGCTGGCCCATGCGGCGGTGCGCGCTGCCATGCGGGGGCGATCCACGCTATCGTTCGGCCCTTGTCCATCCGGGGAGTCCTGCACGTGAGCCAACCCAAAGCGCCGGGCCTGGAGCCGCGCACCGAACTGACCGTACGCGGCCTGATCATCGGCGTGGTGATCACCGTCGTGTTCACTGCCGCCAATGTGTTCTTCGGCCTGAAGGCCGGCCTCACGTTCTCCACTTCGATTCCCGCGGCGGTGATCTCGATGGCCCTGCTGAAGGGCTTCAAGGATTCCACCATCCAGGAAAACAACGTCGTGCAGACGATCGCCTCGGCGGCCGGCACGCTGTCGTCGATCATCTTCGTGCTGCCCGGCATGATCATCATCGGCTGGTGGACCGGTTTCCCGTTCTGGCTGTCGTTCGCCATCTGCGCGCTGGGCGGCGTGCTCGGCGTGATGTATTCGATCCCGCTGCGCCGCGCGCTGGTGACCGGCTCGGACCTGCCGTATCCGGAGGGCGTGGCCTGCGCCGAGGTGCTGAAGGTCGGCGCCGGCGACGACAGCACCGACACGCCCACCGAGGACAGCCGTTCGGGCCTGCTCGCCGTGCTGTGGGGTTCGATCGTCTCGGCGGTGTTCGCGGTGGTGGTGGCCACGCAGATCTTCGCCTCCGACGTGGTCAAGTACTTCAAGGTCAACGACCGCGGCGGCGTCACCGGCTTCGACTTCGGGCTGTCGTTCGCGCTGTTCGCGATCGGCCACCTGGTCGGCATCTCGGTCGGCATCGCGATGCTGGTCGGTGCGCTGATCGGCTGGGGCTGGGGTGTGCCGCACTACGCCGCGCTGGCCGGCGGCACCGGCGCCATCGCCGACCTGGCCCAGGCCACCTGGAGCCACAAGGTGCGCTACGTCGGCGCCGGCGCCATCGCGGTGTCGGCGATCTGGACCCTGGCCAAGCTGGTCAAGCCGGTTGCCAGCGGCCTGGCCGGCGCGATGGCCGCCAATCGCGTGCGCAAGGCCGGGCAGGCCGACACGCTGCCGCGCACCGAGCGCGACATGCCGATCGGTCTGGTTGGCCTGGTCACGCTGGCCTGCTTCGTGCCGATCGCCTGGCTGCTCGGCCATTTCGCCAATGTCAGCGGGCTGGGCAATGCGGTGGCGATGCTGGCGATCGGCGGCGTGGCGTTCGTGGTGCTGATGGGCTTCTTCGTCTCCACCGTGTGCGGCTATATGGCCGGCCTGATCGGCTCGTCCAACAGCCCGCTGTCGGGCGTGGGCATCCTGGTGGTGATCTGCGCCTCGCTGCTGCTGGCGGCGTTCGTGCAGCCGCACCTGGCGCCGGATACCGGCAAGGCGCTGGTGGCGTTCTCGCTGTTCGTCACCGCGGTGGTGTTCACCGTGGCGGCGATCGCCAACAACAACCTGCAGGACCTCAAGACCGGCCAGCTGGTCGACGCCACGCCGTGGAAGCAGCAGGCGGCGCTGATCGTCGGCGTGATCGCCGGCGCGGCGGTGATCCCGCCGGTGCTGGACCTGGTGAACCAGGCCTACGGCTTCCTCGGCGCGCCGGGGGTGAACCCGGCCAACGCGCTGCCGGCGCCGCAGGCGGGGCTGATCTCCGCGCTGGCGCAGGGCGTGATCCAGGGCAACATCGACTGGAGCCTGATCTGGACGGGCGCGGGCATCGGCGCGGCGATCATCCTGATCGACGAGGTACTGGCCCGGGTCAGCCGCTTCCGCCTGCCGCCGCTGGCGGTGGGCCTGGGCATCTACCTGCCGACCGTCTCCACCCTGATGGTGGTGGTCGGTTCGGTGGTGGGCTGGGTCTACGACCGCCAGGCCGACAAGGGGCCGCGTGCCGAGCCGGTGAAGCAGCTCGGCGTGCTGCTGGCTTCGGGCCTGATCGTGGGCGAGAGCATCATCGGCGTGGTGATTGCCGCGATCAAGGCGTTCGCCGAAAAGCTCGGGCTCAACAAGGACGCCCCGCTGGCGCTGGTCGGTGGGGGCTTCGACGACTACGCCGTGTGGCTGGGCGGTGGCGCGTTCGCCATCGTGGTATTCGTGCTGTACCGCTGGGTGGCGCGGATGGGCCGGGCAGGGGCGTAACCACCTCGGCATGGCATCAGCGGTGCAGCTTCGGCACCGCTTGATGCCATCTGGAGTTGTGACATCGGGGGGGCGAGTGATCCCGGGTTGCGGCGGCCCTCCTTGTCGTCATCCCGGCGCAAGCTGGGATCCAGCGTCTTTCCACGTCCCCGGTCGGAGCCACCGGCGCATCACCTCATCAACCCGACCCGACACCATGCCCCCCAACGATCCCAGCAAGCTCGACCGCATCGTCGCCGAAGCCCGCCGCGCCGCCGAACAGCGCGGCCATGGCTACCGCGACCGCGCCCTGAAGATGTATCCGTGGATCTGCGGCCGCTGCGCGCGCGAGTTCGACCGCAGCAACGTGCAGCAGCTCACCGTGCACCACCGCAACCACAACCACGACGACAACCCGGCCGATGGCAGCAACTGGGAACTGCTGTGCCTGTACTGCCACGACAACGAGCATCAGCGTTACCTCGACCACGACGCCGGCACGCTCGACACCGGCGACACCCAGGCCCCGGCCACCGGCAACCCCTTCGCCGACCTCAAGGCGATGCTGGAACGCAACAGCAAATAGCCACCAGCCCCGCGCGCCCCGTAGGAGCGCACCCTGTGCGCGACCCCGCGACCCCGCCGCCCAGCGCTCCCTCGATCCCGACCGCCCCCGCCACCCCGCGTACAATCACGGCCCGCCCGCCGCCTGAAGCCGTGCCGATGTCCCCTGTAGCCGCCGCCCCCGTCGACGACGTGCTCGATGCCCTGTTCCTGCCGCTGGAAGAGGGTGCCCTGCGCCTGCCGGCGAACGCCCGCGTGCTGTTCCTGCGTGCCCGCGACGGCTTCCGCCTGCGCGAGATGGCCAGGCCCGGCTGGCGCTGCGAGCAGAGCTTCAAGCCGTTCGCCGAGGCGCTCGCGCGCAGCCGCCTGAGCGTGGACGCGCAGATCGACGACGAGCGATTCGACCTGGTGCTGGTATTGCCGCCGCGCCAGCGCGAGGAGGCGCGCGCCACCTTCGCCCGCGCCGTGCAGCTCGCCGCACCCGGCGGCGTGGTGCTGGCCTGCGTGCCGAACGCCGAGGGGGCGAAATCGGCGCAGGCGGATCTCGCCGCGCTGGCGACGCCGGGCGGCCACCTCTCCAAGCACAAATGCCGCGTGTTCTGGACCGCGCCGCTGGACGGCACGCACGACGCCGAGCGGCTGGCGCAATGGCTGGATCTGGACACGCCGCGCCGCAACGCCGCCGGCTACTGGAGCCGGCCCGGCCTGTTCGCCTGGGACCGGGTGGATGCGGCTTCGGCGCTGCTGGCGGCGCACCTGCCGCCGGATCTGGCCGGCCACGTCGCCGACCTCGGCATGGGTTACGGCTACCTCGCCAGCGAAGTGATCGCGCGCTGCCCCGGTGTCACCGCGCTGGACGGCTTCGAGGCCGAGCAGCGCGCACTGGTCTGCGCGCACCAGAACCTCGCCGAAGCACAGGCCCGGGCAGGGCACCCGGTGGCGGTCTCGCTGCACTGGCACGACGTCACCGCGGGCCTGCCGGGTCGCTACGACGCCGTCTTCAGCAATCCGCCGTTCCACCAGGGGCGTGCCGACCAGCCGGAACTCGGTCGGGCCTTCATCACCGCCGCCGCCCGCGTGCTCACGCCCAACGGCCAGCTCTGGCTGGTCGCCAACCGTCACCTGCCGTACGAGGCCACGCTCGCCGTCCACTTTGCCGAGGCGCGCACCGTGGTCGACGAAGGCGGCTTCAAGGTCATCGCCGCCCGCGGAGTGCACGCATGAAACTGGTCAAGCTCATCGCCAACCTGGGCTACGGCAGCCGCAAGGACGTGCAGTGGATGTTCCGCGCAGGCCGCATCACCGACGCCGGTGGCGGGGTGCTCTACGCCGACGACAAGGTGGAGCACGCCAACATCCGCCTCGACGGCGAACCGCTGGACCCGCCAGCCGGCATGGTGCTGATGCTGCACAAGCCGCTCGGCGTCACCTGCTCGCGCAAGGACGGCGGCCGCGTTGTCTACGACCTGCTGCCGCCGCGCTACCGCATGCGCGACCCGGCGCTCTCCACCGTCGGCCGCCTCGACCGCGACACCAGCGGCCTGCTGCTGATCACAGACGACGGCGCCCTGCTGCACCGGATCATCTCGCCCAGGTCCCACGTGCCCAAGGTCTACGAGGTCACCCTCGCCAACGATCTGCGCGGCGACGAAGCGGCCGCTTTCGCCAGCGGCACCCTGATGCTGGAATCGGAAACCACCCCGCTGCTGCCCGCCGAACTGGACGTGCTGGAACCGCGCAAGGCCCGCCTCACCCTGCACGAAGGCCGCTACCACCAGGTCCGCCGCATGTTCGCCGCCGTGGGCAATCACGTGGAGGCGTTGCACCGGGTGTCGGTGGGCGGGTTGGGCCTGGGTGAGCTGCCGGCGGGGGAGTGGCGGATGCTGGGGGAGGGAGACGTGGCGTCGATTTTCGGCGGGGGATGACGGCGGCTACAGCCAGCGGGGCAAGGTGTCGCAATGCCGGGACGTGCTGCGGGTTTGGACGGATCGGTTGGGCGGCAGGAGGTGATGGTCCATTGAAGCTGAATGTGTCGGGCTTGGTTGTTGACTGTGCGGCAGGGGCCGGTTTGCCGGATTACACTGCAATTTCGAGCCTGCTTTAGCTGGGCACCACAGGGAAAGTCATATGAACCTCAAGGCAGTCGCCACCGTTGTCACCATCATCGGCGTAGTCATCGCGTCCTTTGCCGGTAACGCCATTGCGCGGCAGGCAGGCTTGGGTGCCGAGGGCTGGCTCGTGGCAGCGTTTGCGCTCGGCATCCTATTGCTGAGCCAAGGTCCAGTTTTGCAACTTCGGCAAGAGGTTCGTGATCTCAAGGTGAGATCGGCCGACCGCGGTGAAGCGTAATCATTCATTCAAGCCGGCGCCGCTTCGCGGCTAGGACCGAAATTCAGGTGTTGGTCGCTCAGGAGCCCAGTTGCATGGATGAGAAAACCAGGCGCAGGAATTCGTATGTGGTTGCATCATGTCCACTCGTCATTGCGGGCATGCAGGTTTTGTTCGGTTTTGCGCCACTGGTCATGCTCGGGATCGGTGCATGCATGTCCGTCGTGGCGTTTGTCATGTTCCGATTCCTGTCCGGCCTGCGCGTCTTTGGAGCGGGCTCGGTGCAGTTCGGCAGGGCTACCGCGCTACGGATCTGGCAGGCCCCAATAGTGTGGGTTCCCATCGTTGTCGGCGTTGGCGCGATGGTCTTTCTCAGGGACGTCATTTGATGCGCATCGGCGTGTCCAGCTCGGCGAGCAAGCGAACGGCTTTGCGTTTCCGCCCACATTTGCGTTAGCGCAATGAGCCGCAAGGCATCTCTGGTCATCGCGTCAATGGCCTATATCGGCGTGCCGCTTTGGGCTTTGTTCGCCCTCCAGCGGGATGCGGAGGCCCAGCGTGTGGCTCACGCGTTCGCCTGCGGCAATGTCGCCATGGGCATCATTGTTTTCGGCCTGATGCTTTGCGCCACGCTCTCGCTGGTAGCCAGCGCCTTCGCTCTCGCCTCTTTCCGGAAGCTGCCTTCACCTCGTTCCAGATTCCGGACACTGGAGTTGGTGTTCATTGCCTTTCCTCTGCTGGCCGGGATCGTGTCCGTGGCGTTGTTGTTCCTGTACGCCTAGCATCCCTCCAGGCGCCCCTACCGCACTGATGGGCGCCATCGTCAGACCCCACAGGCGGATTCATGCGTATCCTCAAGGCAGGGCTGGTCTACTTCCTGTGGGTGTTCGGCACAGGATTCGCACTGGCGTTCATACGCATTCCGCTGCTTGTCCCAGCCTTCGGTGTCCGTATCGCCGAGCTGCTGGAGACGCCGGTGATGCTAGCGGTGATTGTCTGGGCATCCCGGAGGTTGGCCCATCGCCACGCGGAACTGGGGCGCGCGCGGCGACTGCTTGCTGGTTTGGTTGGCTTCGTCCTGCTGATCGGGGCGGAACTGTGCGTGGCCTACTTTCTCGGTGCCCGCTCACCCGGCCAGTACATTGCTTCGCGCGATCCGGTCTCCGGCAGCGTGTATCTCGCGTCGCTGTTCTTCTTCGCCGTGGCGCCTGCGATGTGGTTCGCCCGGCAGGGACCCGGCGATTCGCCGGAGCGCGCGCCGCGAGACGGCACGGCTTGACCACGGAGGCTGGTGAAGGTGGCCGCCCCGCTGACTGGCTTCCAAGCGGGTAACCGGATGCAAATCGGCAGGGACGTCTACAGGACACCGGGAGCGCTGGTGGCTCCGGTCGCACCACCGAACGTGGTGTCGACCTTGCGCCGCTTCTTCTCGAACCAGTGGTGGGCGTAGGGGTTGGCGTTGTACGCCGGAATCTCGCGGTAGCCGTTGCGCAGGTACATCGCGCGCGCCTCGGTGAGCGCGCGATTGGTGTCGAGCCGCAGCGTGGTGAGACCGAATGCCACGGCACGGGCCTCGATCGCGTCCAACAGGCGCTGGGCAATGCCCAGGCCGCGCGCCGTCGGGTCGACCCACATCCGCTTGATCTCGCCGACACCGCGCGAGCCTACCTTCATCGCGCCGCAGCCGACCGCGCGGCCGTCGAGGCGCGCCAGCAGCAGTACGCCCGCCGGCGGGACCAGTTCGGCGGGAGCCGCCGACACCGTCAGGGCGGGGTCGAATCCACCTTCGAAGCGCTGCTGAAGTTCGTGGAAGTAGGCGTCGAAGCACGCCAGGGCCTCGGCGCTGCCGGGGTCGACCGGTTCGATCACGACGGCCGACGCCCGCATCAATCGTTCGATCTCGGTCATGGCGGCGATCAGGCGACTGCGCTGCGACGCTCCGAGTGGCTCGAGCAGCGAGGTGGCGACGTCCTGCGATTGCCGGTCGAGTGCCCGCCACTCGGCGAGGCCCTTGCGGGTCAGCACCGCGCGGCGTGCGCGACCGTCACCGGGGGCACGCTGCGAGGCAACCAGGCCCTGCGTTTCCAGCGAGCGCAACAGGCGGCTGAGGTAGCCGGAGTCGAGCCCCAGGCGGGTACGCAGGTCACGCAGGTCCGCGCCATCCCGGCCGATCTCGAACAGCAGCCGCGATTCGCCGAGTGGGCGGCCGCGGCCGAGGTAGTCGTCGCTCAGCGCACCGATGCGCCGGGTGACGGCACGGTTGAATGCGCGGACCTGTTCGATCTGGCGTGTGTCCATTGACTGACTTTAGTCAGGTATTTGAGCCGGCGTCAATCGGGCGGCTGGGCCAACGCCTGCCGGGGCTGGGTCATCACAGATGCATGCCCAGCCAGATGACTGCTTCTGTTGCTGCGGCGACGATCGGAGTGATGGTCCGCAACCACCGACTGCTGCCCTCGAGCCGCCGGACCGACGCATCGTGATGCAGGCGTTCGTCATCCACGATGGACGATATGACCGCTACCGCGGCCGGATCGGAGTCGCGCAGGTCGTCGATCTGCTGCTGCAGGTGGCGAAGCACCACCTGTTCCACGGCGGCGGTGGTCGCGGCAATGGCTTTCGAGCCGCATAGCCCGGTGAGGAAGCCCAGCGCGTATCCGCCGAGGCCGCAAAGCCAGTAGCTGCGGCAGCGCCGGCATCCACGTCGAGCCAGCTCGGCCCCGAAGAGACTCCGGTGACGTTCCTCATGGGTGCGGAATTCGGTCAACTCGGCGACGATCGCCGGTGCCGTCAGGCGCGCCAGCAGGATCTGGGCGCGGTAGATGCAGATGGCGCCGTGCTCGCCGGCATGGTCGACCTTGATCACGCGATCGCCGGGCGCCACGCGACGCCCGGACAGCATGGTCCTCGGCTGCGGCGTATCCATCCTCAGGAGCGCGGTGTACCTACGTCCAGCTTCTCCCACCCCTCACGCCCCAGCTTGCGCAGGGTGTCGATGTTGCGGCGATAGATCTCGTCCGGGTCGCTCATGGCCTCGGCGGCGCGTTCCACGCTGGCTTCGCGCAGCAGGTGCAGAGTGGGGAACGGCGAGCGGTTGCTGGCGTTCTCCACGTCGTCGGGGGCGGTGTCGGCAAACTGGTAGTGCGGGTGGAAGCTGGCAACCTGCAGCACGCCGTCGAGTTTGAGCGTCTCCACCGCGGCATCGGCGACGTCGAGGAAGTCGTTGTAGTCGAGGAAGTCGACCAGCACGTGCGGGTGGATCAGCAGCGTGGTCTCGCATTCGGCGGGATCGGCCGCGGCAAGGCTCTGCAGCTCGCCGCAGAGATCGTCGAGCAGGGCGTCGGTGTTGCGGGCGTGGCTCACCGCATAGCGGATGCGACCCTGGATGAAGGGCGCGCGCGCGAACGGGCACAGGTTGAGGCCCACTACGGCCCGTTCCACCCAGCGATTCGTCGCCTCGATGTAGGGCGCATCTTCCGGGGTCAGGCCGGCGGTGATGAAGGGGGAGGCGTCGGACATGGCGGTGCTTCCGTGGACGGGCCGCGACTATAGCGGGGTCGCGTTCGTCCCGTGCGTCTAGCTCTGTTCCAGGGTGACCGGCACGCCGGCGCGCACGGTGTTGTGGATTTCGGCCACGGCGTCGGTCTGGCGGATGAGATCGCCGATCTGTTCCGGGGATGCCGGCGATTCCACCCGGGTGCGATAGCGGATGTCGCGGGCGGCCAGCCCGACGCCTGCGAATTCCGCGTGCGCTTCCACTTCCACCCGGGTCAGCGCGATGCCCATGCGCTGCGCCTCGCGGTAGAGGTCGTTGCAGTAGCAGGTGGCCAGCGCGAGCATCAGGAACTCGCCGCCGTTGACCGCCGAGCCGCCGCCTGGCTTGGCTGATACCGGAAGCGTCTGTTCGCTGCCACCGGTTGCAACGCGAGCCTCGTGCTCGCCATCGCCGCTTCTGACAAACGCCGAAATCTGCATGATTTCTCCCGGTTTTTCCTGGTCTGGAGCGCCTTTTCGTCCGATCTGGAGTCATCGGTCGGCCGGGCTGCTGGCCCGGGCTTGAGCTACCCGGGAGCAAGGCAAGGCTGCGCTTGCGGCCTCCGGTTGGCAATGCGTCCCGCGCCTGCGGCCGGCGGTGGAGTGCAAGCGCTGTCCGGCGTCCTGGGCTTGGGCGGTGCCGAGTGATCCGCAGGCATCGCCCGGCGGCTCACTGCGCGCTGATCATCACGCGATAGCCATCCGGATCGCTCAGGGCGAATTCGGCGGTACCGGTGTTCGGATTGATGCCGGGTTCCGCGTCCAGCACTGGCACCAGGGTGCGGGCGCGTTCGAGCGCGGCGTCGAAATCATCGATCCGGAAGAACAGCAGCAGCCCGTTGCCGGGTGTGGCATGGGCGGGGCTGTGCAGCGACGGATGGTCGTGCTCCCCCCAGGCATGCAGGCAGAGCAGGACGGTGCCGTCCCCGTCGAGGATCTGGCCGAAGTCGTCGTGCGCCGGTTGCGACGGGGGCAGGCCGAGCAGGGTCTGGTACCAGCGGAAGCTGGTGGCGACATCGTCGACTCCGATGATGGTCCACAGGCGTTTCACGGTGGATTCCCCGGCGAGGCGGCTGGATGGGTGGGAACGTACACCGATCGGGTATGCGACGCGGGGCGCGGCTTGCGTCCGGCCCGCTTCGCCTCAACCATCCCGGCATGACCCCAATGACCTTCGACAACGCGTTCCTCCGCGAGCTGCCCGCCGACCCCGAGGCGGGATCCCGGTTGCGGCAGGTGGATGGTGCGCTGTATTCACGCGTCGATCCCACACCGGTCGCGTCGCCACGACTGCTGGCGCACTCGTCGGAGATGGCACAGGCGCTTGGTTTCAGCGAGGCGGATGTGGCATCGCCGTGGTTCGCCGAGGTGTTCGGCGGCAACCGCCTGCTGGAGGGCATGCAGCCCTGGGCCAGCAACTACGGCGGGCACCAGTTCGGCCACTGGGCCGGGCAGTTGGGCGACGGCCGGGCGATCTCGCTGGGCGAGGTGGTCACCACGAAGGGCGAGCGCTGGGAGCTGCAGCTCAAGGGCGCCGGGCCCACGCCGTACTCGCGCACGGCGGACGGGCGGGCGGTGCTGCGCTCGTCGATCCGCGAGTTCCTGTGCAGCGAGGCGATGCATCACCTGGGCGTGCCGACCACGCGTGCGTTGAGCCTCGTCGGCACCGGCGAGACGGTGCTGCGCGACATGTTCTACGACGGCCATCCGGAGTTCGAGCCCGGCGCGGTGGTGTGCCGGGTGGCGCCGTCGTTCATCCGGTTGGGCCACTTCGAATTGCCGTACGCGCGGGGTGACCATGCGCTGCTGCGGCAACTGGTGGACTTCACCATCCGTCGCGATTTCCCGCATCTGCAGGGCTCGGGCGAGGCGCTGTACGCCGAATGGTTCGGCGAGGTGTGCGAGCGTACGGCGCAGACCATCGCGCAGTGGATGCGGGTGGGCTTCGTGCACGGCGTGATGAATACCGACAACCTGTCCATCCTCGGCCTGACCATCGACTACGGCCCCTACGGCTGGATCGACAACTTCGACCCGGACTGGACGCCGAACACCACCGACGCCGGTCGCCGCCGTTACCGCTTCGGCCAGCAGATGCAGGTGGCGTGGTGGAACCTGTCGCGGCTGGCCTCGGCGCTGTCACCGCTGTTCGCCGGCACCGGGCCGCTGCAGGCCGGGCTGGACTGGTATGCCAGCACCTATGCGACGGTCGAGCGCCGGATGCAGGCCGACAAACTGGGCCTGGCCGAGCCGCGCGCCGAGGACGATGTGCTGCACAGCCAGCTGCATACGCTGATGGTGCAGGCGCAGATCGACATGACGCTGTTCTACCGCGCACTGCTCGATTTCGACCCGGCCCGGCCGCAGCCGACGGCGGCGATGGAGCAGGCGTTCTACGACCTGGCCTTGCGCGAGCGCTTCGACGGCGAGCTGCGCGACTGGCTGGCGCGCTACGCGAAGCGGCTGGGCGAGGATGCGCAGCCTGCGCTGCAGCGACGCGAGCGCATGCGTCTGGCCAACCCGCGCTATGTGCTGCGCAACTACCTGGCACAGGAGGCGATCGACCTGGCTACGCAGGGCGACCTGTCCGGCGTGCACACCCTGCTCGAGGTGATGCGTCGTCCCTACGACGACCAGCCGGGTCGCGAGCATTACGCGGGCAAGCGACCGGACTGGGCGAAGGAGAAGGCGGGCTGCTCGATGCTGTCGTGCAGTTCGTGAGGGGCGCGCCCGCCGGGATGAGGGCGTGGCCCGGCGCCTATCCAGCTAGCGAGAGCAAGACCCGGATGCCGGTTTTCGTCGGCATGACGGGCTCAGCGGCTGGGATCGCCGGGGTGGCCCGGGTCCTTGCCGGGTGACTGCCGTGTTTCCGCCGCCACCCCGGCGCTGGCCGGGAGCCGACCTGCACGGCGTGTGGTAACCCCGGGCTCAGTGCCCGCCGCGATCGTCGCGCTTGCGATCGTTCGGTTTGCCGCGGCCGTTGTCGTTCGCGTTGCCGTGCCCCTTGCCCTGTGACGGTGCAGGCCGGGCCGCCGGCATCGGCCGGGGCTGTGGCCTCGCCGCGGGTTGCGGGCGCGGTGCCGGTCGCGTGGTTGGCTGTGGCCTGGGTTGCGGACGAGCCTCCGGCCGCGGACGGGGCGGCGGCATCGGGCGCAGGCCACCGCCAGTCGGTGGACGGACCCCGGGGCGTGGCGGGGGACGATGCCAGGGGCGATGCGGCGGGGGTGGCGGCGGGCGATGCGGGATCGGCCGCGCGTACCAGACGTTGCGCTCGCGGTAGAACGGCCGGTGGCTGTAGTAGTTCGACCAGTACAGCGCGATCGTGAAGGTGACGACGGGGATGCCGACTTGCGCGCCGTACTGCGGCAATGGCTGGTAGTACCCGTTGTCGTAGAACTCGATGTAGCTGCCGGCCACCCAGCCGCGGTCGCCGCGGAAGCCCACGTCGCACCACACCCAGCCGCTGGTGCAGCCGTAGATCTGGATGCTGTAGCCGACCGGGATGGTGTCGATGCGCGGATAGCCGATATCCGGCCCGGCGCGCAGGTTGACGCTGGCGGTGACGTAGCCATCCGCGGCGGTTGCCACGGCGGGGGCGAGCGCAAGCAGGAGCAGCGAGGACAACCAGATCAGGCGCTTCATGGTGAGGCTCTCCGGTCGTGGCTGGCGGGCCGGCTGCCCGCCGCCTCTCAGGTTGTGCCACGCCATCCTCGCGTGCAAGTGCGCCAGGCGAATTTCAGCGCAGCGACTGCGCGACGAACTGGCGCAGCTGTCCGGCATTGAGCGCACCGGACTGGCGGGCGATCTCGCGACCCTCGCGCAGCAGGATCAGGGTGGGGATGGAGCGGATGCCGAAGCGCTGCGCCAGCGGCTGCTGCGCGTCGGTATCCACCTTGGCCAGCCGCAGGCGCGGCTCGAATTCGCGTGCTGCCGCGGTGAAGATCGGCGCGAAGCCGAGGCACGGGCCGCACCAGGTGGCCCAGAAGTCGACCAGCACCGGCAGGTCGCCGCGCCCGGCCACGGCATCGAAGTTGGCGGTGGTGAGCTCCAGCGGATGACCGCCGAACAGGGGCTGGTGGCAGCGGCCGCAGTTCGGGTGCTGGTCGAGGCGTTCGGCCGGTACCCGGTTGAGGGCGCTGCAGTGCGGACAGGGGACGGCGAGCGGTGAGGTCATGACGAGTCCGGATTCGGGTGACTGGTCCGCAACATGATGGCCGCGCCGGCAGGCTCAAGTCCCCGCCATGATTTCCGCCTGCGGCAGTTCAGCGCGCTGCCAGCGCCTGCTGCACAGCGTGTTCGATCGCTGCGTAACCGCCTTCGCCGATGTGCGTGTAGACCACGCGTCCCCGGCGGTCGACCACATACTGCGCCGGCCAGTACTGGTTGTGCCAGGCGTTCCAGGTGGCGTAGCTGTTGTCCTGCGCCACCGGGTAGGTGATGCCCAGCCGCTTCACGGCAGCGAGCAGGTTGCCGGTGTCGCGCTCGGCATCCAGTTCCGGCGTGTGCACCCCGACGACGACCAGTCCCTGGTCGCGGTATTTCGCATCGAGTGCCTTGACCTGCGGCAGCGCATGCAGACAGTTGATGCATTCGAAGGTCCAGAAGTCGACCAGCACCACCTTGCCGCGCAGGCCTTCGATGGTCAGCGGCGGCGAGTTGATCCAGCGGGTGATGCCGGTGAAGGCGGCCGCGTGTGCCGGGGTGTCGGCCAGCGCGGGCGCGAGGCTGGCGAGGAGCAGGAGCGGGGCAAGCAGGAAGCGTCGCATGGGGCGTCCGGAAGCGGGCGGCGGGTGCCGCGGTCTTGCTCTATCGCTGCAACCGGCGGTCGGGTTACCCCGGATGGCTCAGAAGCGCTCGGCCGAGGCTTCGTTCCAGTGTGCGGCGAACGGTGCGGGTACCGTGTCGCCGAGCAGTGCGCCCGGCGCGAGGTAGTGGTGCAGCTGGCCGTAGTCGCGTGCCTGCTGGTCGGGCATGCGGTGCAGGATGTGCCGCGGCTCGAGCTGGTCCGGGTGGGCCACGCCCATCGCGCCGGTGATCTCGATGAAGCTGTCCATGGTGGCGCGGTGGTAGCGGCGCACGTGTTCGGCGCGTTCGTCGATCTTCAGCGCGCGGGCGCGGCGCTTGTCCTGGGTAGCGACGCCGGTGGGGCAGGTGTTGGTGTGGCAGCGCAGGGCCTGGATGCAGCCGACGGCGAACATCATCGGCCGCGCCACGTTGCAGATGTCCGCGCCGATGGCGATCTTGTGCACCAGGTCGAAGCCGGTGACCACCTTGCCGCTGGCGATGAGGCGGATCCTGTCGCGCAGGCTGCAGCCGACCAGGGCGCTGTGCACGAACGGCAGTGCCTCGTTGATGGTCAGGCCGAGGCGGTCGGACAGCTCTACCGGTGCGGCGCCGGTGCCGCCCTCGGCGCCGTCCACGGTGATGAAGTCCGGCAGGGTGCCGGTGTCCAGCATCGCCTTGCAGATGCCGAGGAACTCGCTGCGCCGGCCGATGCACAGCTTGAAGCCCACCGGCTTGCCGCCACACAGCGCGCGCAGGCGGGCGACGAAGGCGAGCAGGCCGCGCGGTGTGTCGAACTCCGGATGCGCGGCCGGAGACAGGCAGTCCTTTCCTTCAGGCACTTCGCGGATGCGCGCGATCTCGGCGTTCACCTTGGCCCCCGGCAGCATGCCGCCGTGGCTGGGCTTGGCGCCCTGGGACAGCTTGATCTCGATCATCTTCACGTGCGGATCGGCGGCCTTGCGGCGGAAGTCCTCGTCGTCGAAGCGGCCGTCCCTGGTGCGGCAGCCGAAGTAGCCCGAGCCGATCTCCCAGATTACGTCGGCGCCGTGTTCGAGGTGGTACGGCGTGAGTCCGCCCTCACCGGTGTCCTGCGCGAAGCCTCCCATCGCCGCGCCCTTGTTCATCGCCAGCACCGCGTGGCTGGACAGTGCACCGAAGCTCATCGCCGAGATGTTCAGGCGCGAGCTGTCGTAGGGCTGGCGGCACTGCGGGCCGCCGACGGTGATGCGCTCGGCGGTCTTCGGCACCTGCTTGACGGCGATCGAGTGCACGGCGAAGTCGAAGCCGGAGGCGAACACGTCGTACTCGGTGCCGAACGGATGCGTACCGCTGCTGCCGGCACCGCGCGACTTGACCAGGTCGCGCTGCTGCCGGTTGAACGGGCGCCCGCTCTTGTCGTCCTCCAGGAAGTACTGGCGGATCTCCGGGCTGATGAACTCCATGATGTAGCGCAGGTGCCCGATGATCGGGTAGTTGCCCAGCACGTTGCGCGGCGAGGCGATGTCGTACAGGCCCAGCGCGACCAGCGGCAGGATGACCGCGAAGGCCCAGGCGGCCTCGGGATGGAACGGAACGAGGGCAGCGACGGCGAGGATGGCCAGGACGGACAGCGCGTAGAACAGTTGGCGCCACATGCGACGGCTCCGGCAGGCGGCACGTCGCGCAAGGGAGTCGACACGCCGCGTGGATGGCCGTCCGGCATCGCGGTCCGCGGAAGCGGTGCGCCGGGACGGAGCTGGCGAGGCGGCAAGCGCCGCGTCTGCCCACCAGCGTGCCCCGGGTGGCGTCGATGCGACATGAAGCGCCGCGCCGGCGGACCGGCGCGGCGCTCCGGATCACTTCACGCCGTAGAGCTTCTCGACGTCGTTGCGCAGGGCGCGCTGGCTGTCCGGGCGGGCGTAGAACATGTGGCCGCCGGGGTACTCCTTCACCTGCACGCGGGTCGGGTCGCCCATCGCCGGCATCTGGTCGACGATCAGCACCGAGGCCATGAACGGGCAGGACAGGTCGTCCCAGCCATGGGCGATCAGCACGCGCAGGCCCGGATCGTTCGCCACCGATTCGCGCAGCTCGTTGACCGAGCCGCGGTTGGCGTCCTTGTCCCGGTGCCACAGGCGGTTCACTTGGTAGCTGAGTGCGTTGTAGCGCGCGTCGATCTTCCAGCCCACGGTCTTGGTGACGAAGTTGACCATCGCGGTGGTGGTCGGGGCGATGATGCCGTTGAGGATCGGATCGCCGGTTTCCTGCTGCGGGGCGGTCGGGAACGGATCCCAGGCGGTGACGTTGGAGTCGTAGCGGCTGCCCAGCTTGCCTTCGGCGCGATAGATCTCGCGCAGGTAGGCCTGGGTCTCGATGCGGCCGCCGGAGCGCTTGACGAACAGCGGATCCAGCCCGGTCAGTTCGGTGACCTTGTTGATCATCGCGGCGGTGGCGGCGGGGTTGCTGCGGCCCTGCATCAGCGTGGTGGCGTAGGTGGTGCGGGTGTAGTCGACGATCGGCGCCATCGCTTCGGCGGTGAGCTTGTGCTCCCGCTCCAGGTTGGCGGCGGCGATCGACGGCAGGGTGAGCATCCACGGCAGCGGCGAGACGTTCTCGTCATCGGAGGCGGCCGGGTCGAGGTAGGGCGAGACCAGCACCAGGCCGTTGATGGCTACGCCGAGCTGGGTCTGCAGGTAGTCGGTCATGCGCGGGCCGCGGAAGCCGCCGTAGCTCTCGCCGACCAGGTACTTCTTCGAGTCCATGCGGCCGTTCTTCACCAGCCAGTCGTAGACGATGCGCGACAAGTACTTGATGTCGTTGTCGGTGCTGTAGAAGAGCTTGGTGGCCTCCTTGTCGTCGACCAGCGCGCGGCTGAAGCCGGTGCCGACCGGATCGATGAAGACCAGGTCGGTGAAGCCCAGCCAGGTGCCGGGGTTGTCGTGCAGGGTGGCCGGGTCGGACGGATTGGCACCGGCCACGCCGAAGTTCACCCGCTTCGGACCGATCGCGCCGAGGTTGAGGTACACCGAGGAGGCGCCCGGGCCGCCGTTGACCGCGAAGGTCACCGGGCGATCCTTGCCGGGCATGGTGTAGGCGGTGTAGACCACCTCGCCGGTCACTTCGCCCTTCTCGTTGCGCACCGGCAGTGAGCCCACGGTGACGGTGTACTTCAGCGTGCGGCCGTCGATCTGCGCGGTCTGCGACACGTGCGCATCGGCTGGTAGCGGCGGCAGGTGGAAGGCCTTGTCGGCGGGCGCGGTGGCGGTGTCGGGCTTGGCCGGCTGGTCGGCGCAGAAGGCGAGGGCGGGGGTGCCGGCAGCGAGCGCGGCGAGCAGGGCGCAGGAAAGTACGTGGCGCACGGGTGGGGTCCTTGCGGGGAAAGCCCACGACCCTAGCGGGACGCTTCCGGCGGCAACCGTGCAGGAAGTCATGGCCCCGGCCGGATCGGCCGGGGCCGTGTCGATCACTTGATGCTGACCAGCTCCACGTCGAACACCAGCGCGGCGTTCGGCGGGATCGCGCTACCCGCGCCGCGGCTGCCGTAGCCCATCGACGAGGGAATCAGCAGCGTGCGCTTGCCGCCGACATGCATGCCGGCGACGCCTTCGTCCCAGCCCTTGATCACCTGGCCGGCGCCGAGCGGGAAGGCGAAGGTGCCGCCGTGGTCCTGCGAGGCGTCGAACTTCTTGCCGTGGTGGTCGGGCGCCTTCGGGTCGTACAGCCAGCCGGTGTAGTTCACCTCCACCGTGTCGCCGGGCTTGGCCACCGGGCCGGTGCCGACCACGGTATCGATGCTCTGCATCGCGGGGATGTCGGCGGCGGGGGCGGCGTGCTGCGAGGAGCAGGCGGCGAGCAGGAGCGGGAGCAGGCAGAGCAGTCGGCGCATGGTTGATCCTGTAGGTGAGAGCGATTCGGGATTGTAGCCGGCCGTGCTGCCCGCACCGGCTCAGCTTGCGTCAGGCCGGCCTTCCGGACCGCCACGATGCAGCACATCCGGCAGCGCGTCGCCCTGTTCGACGAAGTCCAATGCCACTGAGTTCAGGCAGTGGCGGTGACCGGTCGGCGGCGGTCCATCGGGAAACACGTGGCCGAGGTGGCTGCCGCAGCGGGCGCAGACTTCCTCGGTACGCACCATGCCGTAGCTGGTGTCGCGGATGTAGCGCAGGTGGGCGTCGTCGTAGGGGGCGAAAAAGCTCGGCCAGCCGGTGCCGGAGTCGAACTTGGCACTGGAGCGGAACAGGGGCAGCCCGCAGAAGCGGCAGGTGTAGACGCCGTCCTTCTTGTTGTCCAGGAATACCCCGCAGAACGCCGCCTCGGTGCCGTGCTGGAGCAGTACGCGGCGCTCGTCCGCGGTCAGCCCGGCGGTGATGGTCTGGCGCTGGGCGTCGGTAGGTGGGGTGAGATCGAAGCGGGACATGGCGGCTCCAGCGGGTGGCGGTAGTGGCGAGGTGGGGTGTGAGGCTGGGTTGTCCAAGCTTTTTCGGGTGCAAGCGTGGAACGGGAGGGGACTGGATTCCAGCGAATGCCGGAGGTGCTTTTCAACAGCCGCAGGGCTGGTCATCCAGTGACTTCATCGCGTTTGGGCACCCCACCGCGCCGGCTCACTCCAGCGCCTGCAACTGCCCCTGCACGTCGTTGATCGCGTTGCGGATGCGCTGGCTGAACACCGAGTCCTCATGGTGGATCAGCACCAGCCGCTCGGTGGCGCGGGTCATCGCCACGTAGAGCAGGCGGGCTTCCTCGGCCTCGTCCTTGCCCGGTTTGGGCAGCGAGCCGAGCCCCGGGATGAATACCACCGGGAACTCCAGGCCCTTGCTCGAATGCATGGTGACCAGCCGGACCGCGTCCTCGACCAGGAACAGCGCGCGCTTGCCATCGCCTTCGGCCAGCCGGCTGGCGATGCCCTCGCGCTTCAGCGCTTCGTGCAGCTTTTCGCCTTCCCACTGATTGCGGAAGATCACCGCCATGTCCGACAGTGGCCGGCCGTGGGCCGCCTCGTCGCGCAGGCACTGGATCAGCACGGTGAGCTGCTCGCCGGCGGTGTCGGTGCGGATCAGCTCGGGCACCGGGCCGCGGCGGCCGGCGCTTTGCGGCGCGATCAGCGGCACGCCGTCGTCCTCGCCGATCCGTTCGATCAGCAGGTCGCTGGCAAAACCGCGTGCCACCGAGAGGATCTCCAGCGTGTTGCGGTAGTTGAGCTTGAGGATGGTGGTGCGGCCCTGCGCCTGCACGCCCAGTTCCTTCCAGGTGAACTTGCGGCGGTCGTCGCGGCCGTAGATGTTTTGCGCGTCGTCGTACAGCACCAGCAGCGAGTTGGTGCTGGGGTCGACCATCTGCACGATCAGCTTGTACCAGTCCGGCTCGAAGTCGTGGCCTTCGTCGACCAGCACGGCGCCGTACTGGAAGCGTGGGATCTGGCCGCGGTCGACGCCGGCGATCACCCGTTCGACCATCTCGGCGAAGAAATCGTCGGTGCTCTTGCCCTCCTTCGTGGGCAGGTCGACGTGGTAGGCAGTGAGCATCTGCCGGCACCAGCGGTGGAAGTTGTAGACCTGCACCTTGTCCGACAGGCCGCGCTCGCCGACCAGCTGGTCCAGCCGCCCGGCCAGGGTCTTGTTGTAGCAGAGCACCAGGATCGGCTTGGCCATGGTCCGTGCCAGCTGCAGCGCGCGGAAGCCCAGGATCATCGTCTTGCCGGAGCCGGCCACGCCGTGGATCAGGCGGTGGCCGTCGCCCAGCGAGCGGGCGAGCTGCTCCTGCTGGGCATCCATCACCTTGACCAGCTCGGGGATCTCGATCGCCTTGCCCGGCTCGTCCGCCTGGGCGGGAAACAGGCCGAACTGGCCCGAGCCCGGGTCGACCCGGAGCTCCGGGAACAGGTGCCAGCGCACGCGGTCGAGCTGGGGCAGGGTGAGCGCCACCGGGAACACCTGCGGGAACATCGCCCATAGCCGTTCCTGGAACGCTTCGGCTTCCACCGACTCGTAGATCTCGTCGCGGCAGATCACCAGGTGCGCCGGCAGCACGGCGTCCAGTCCGCCCTCGTCGAACTGTTTGCGGCTGATATTGGCCAGCACCACGCCCCAGCCCCACGGCATCACCAGCTTGCCGGCGTGGCGGTGGCCCGGCGGGAAGTGCAGGGCCGGGTCCTTCTGCAGCGCCACGCCGATCTCCAGCGCATAGGCGCGTGCCTGCAGCAGCGGGTTGTTTTCCTTCACCGTGCCGCGGTCGGTGAGCAGGGTGACCTGGGTGCTGTCGACCTGCTGCAGGGTCTCGGCCTTCCAGTCCTTCACCTCCAGCACCAGCAGGCCGCGGCGCGGGTGCACGATGACGAAGTCGGGATGCCGCTGCTTCGGGCCGACCGGGACGTCGTACCAGACCAGGTAGTCGTCCTCGAGCTTCTGCTCCAGGCGTTCGGAGACGCGTTTCTCGCCGCCGGTCATGCGCGGCAGGCAGCTGTTGCGGGAAGGAATGAGCGTGGCCATCCGGTGTCCGGTTGAGTGTCCCCGCGGCGAAAGTAGCCAATCCCCGCAGACTGGCAAAGCCCCGGGTGACCCCGGGGAGCCGCCGCCGTGCACGGAGGCCGGCCCGACAGGTACTATCGCGCCGTGCAATTCGGCGGCACACGTGGCCGGCCGGGCGGGGAGAGGGGATGCCGGTTCAAGTCGAAACACTGTCTCTGCTCAATGCGGTGCAGGCCCTGGCGCTGGGTCTCATGCTCTGGGTGGGCACCCACAGCGGCAACGACCGCGCGCTGGCGGCCATAAGGCTGCGCGCGCTTGCGTTGGCGGTGGAGGCTACCGGCTACGGACTGCTGGCGTTGCAGGCGTTCATTTCCCCCTCCGCGCTGGTGATCGGAGGCAACGCCCTCAACCTGCTCGCCCAGGGTATGGTGGTGGTGGCGATCCGCCAACTGCTCGGCGAGCCGCTGCGGCTGAAGACGGCGGCGACGATCGGTTTCCTCGGCTGGGCCGGCGTTTCCTGGCTGGGTGCGGTCTATCCCGACTACCGGCTGCGCGTGCTGTGGGGATCGTGCGCGATCCTGGGCAACGTGTTGCTCAATGTCGAGGCCTTGCGCGGCGGTTGCCGGGACCGCGACACGCGTGCCCGATGCGTGCTGTTGTGGGTCTACCTGCTGGAACTGGCATTGCTGCTGTGGCGAAACGGGTCGCTGTGGCTGGGCTCCCACCCGCCGGAGCAGGTGGCCACGCCGTCGCCGGTGAACGTGTTCTACGTGCTGCTCTCGGGCATGCAGCCGCTGTTTGCCAGTATCGGCTTCCTGCTGCTCTACAACGAGATCCTGCGTCGCGAACTGCACGAACTGGCGCGCATCGATCCGCTGACCGGCGTGGCCAATCGGCGCGCCATGGGCGAGGCTTCCGACCGGATGCTGGCCGAAGCCAGGGGCTGGAGGGGGTCGGTCGGTGTGCTGCTGCTCGATGCCGACCACTTCAAGACCATCAACGACCGTTTCGGCCACGACGGCGGCGACAAGGTGCTGCAGGCCCTGGTCGGTCACATCCAGAGCATGCTCCGCAGCGGTGACATCGTCGGTCGCGTGGGCGGCGAGGAGTTCCTGGTGCTGTCGCCCGGTGTCGATGAAGCGGGCCTGCTGGCGCTGGCCGAGCGCATCCGCGCCACGGTCGAGAGCTCGCCGCTGGTGATCAACGGCGAACCGGTGCGCCTGACGGTGTCGATCGGCACCGCCGTGGCCGGTCCCGGCGGCTGGGACATGACCGTGCTGCGTCGTCGTGCCGATGCAGCGCTTTATGCGGCCAAGCGGGCCGGGCGCAATCGCGTGATGTCGGGAGAATCCCTCGCCTGAGCCGGGCTTGGGCACGCACCTACCAGCGGTGCAGTTCGCGCGGATCGCGTCCGACCCGGCGGCATGCATGCGCCGCGATGCCTTCGGTCAGGGCCAGCCGGAATACCGGTGCCATCGACCACAGCGCATGCGCCGCCATCCGTGCCCTGGCCCGCTGGGCAGGCGTCCTCCGCAGCATCCGGACCGCCCATTCGGGCAACAGCGCGGCCCCGGCGTGCAGGAACACGTCGCGCGACAGCGAGGCGACCGGCACCGGCAACCGCACCTGGGCGAGGATGTCCAGCACGGTGCGGGTGCGCCCGGTATAGGCGAGCGTGGGGCGCACTGCACGGAAGTAGGCGTCGACCTCGCCCTCGCTGCGCGGCACATCCCGCGCCCCCAGCGCTTCGGCTACCCGGCGGCATTCGTCGAAGTAGCGGTCGGCCGCACCGGCCGGCAGGTCGATGTGACTGTATCGGCGATAGCCCTGCAGGAAGCTGTAGGCCTCGGTCACGTGGACCCAGGTGAGCAGGGCCGGGTCGTTGGCATCGTAGGGGCGGCCATCCTCGGTGCTGCCGCGGACCCGGTCGTGGATATGGCGCACGCGCTCGATCAATGCCTCCACCGACGCGCGGGGCGCATAGGTGGTGCCACCGACGAAGGTGGTGGTTCGGCGCAGCCGGCCGAGCAGATCCTCGCGGAAATTGGAGTGGTCCCACACCCCTGCCAGCGCCAGCGGATGCAGCGTCTGCAGCATCAGCGCGGCCAGGCCGCCGGCGAGCATGCCGGGGAAGTCGGCATGGATGCGCCAGGTCGCGCCGTCCGGATCGAACAGGCCGGGATCGCCCACCGGGGTGTCGTAATCGACCGTGCCGCCGCCGTTGCGCGGGAACGCGCCCGCCACCCAGCGGCGGATCGCTGCCTGGGCCGGTCGCGTGACGAGGTGCAGGGCGGTGGGCATGCCGCGCATCTTAGCGGCGCCGACAGGTGCCGGCAGGCGCTTGCGGCAACGTGCGCCCGCCCTCCGGCCACCGATGGTCGGCGCTTATGCCATTTCCGACGTTTGCATCGGTCGTCGGATGTGGTATCCCTAACTCCATGACGATCCGCACCGCCCGCTGGTTTGCTTGGTTTTATGGCTATCCGAAGCCACAGGCGGAGCCAGGGGCGCGATCGTAAGCAGAACACCGATCCCACCGAATCCTGAAAGCCGCCAGCCCAACCCTGGCGGCTTTTTTCATGGTCGCCCGGAACCCCGACACGAGGAACCGCACCATGAGCACCGTTACCGACGACCTGCGCATCCGCGAGCTGAAGCGCCTGTCCACGCCCGCCGACGTCATCGGTGATTGCGCCGATCCGGAGGCCGCACACCGCACCGTCGCCCGCAGCCGGGAGCGGCTGCACGCCATCCTGCAGGGGCGTGACGATCGACTCGCCGTGGTGATCGGCCCGTGCTCCATCCACGACACCCGGGCCGCCATCGAATATGCCCAGCGCCTGGCGGTTGAGCGCGAGAAGCATGCCGATGCGCTGGAGATCGTGATGCGCGTGTATTTCGAGAAGCCGCGCACCACGGTCGGCTGGAAGGGGCTGATCAACGACCCGGATCTGGATGGCAGCTTCCGCATCGACCGCGGCCTGCGCCTGGCGCGGGGCCTGCTGATCGGCATCAACGAACTGGGCGTGCCGGCCGGCAGCGAGTTCCTCGACATGATCACCCCGCAGTACATCGCCGACCTGGTGAGCTGGGGCGCGATCGGTGCGCGCACCACCGAGAGCCAGGTGCACCGCGAGCTGGCGTCGGGGCTATCGTGCCCGGTCGGCTTCAAGAACGGCACCGACGGCAACGTGAAGATCGCCGTGGACGCGGTGCTGGCCGCCTCGCAACCGCATCATTTCCTGGCCGTGACCAAGGACGGCCGCACCGCCATCGCCACGACGGCCGGCAACGGCGATTGCCATGTGATCCTGCGCGGCGGCAGCGCGCCGAACTACGACGCGGCCAGCGTGGAGGCGGCCTGCGTTGCGGTCGCCAAGGCCGGGCTGGCGCCGCGGCTGATGATCGACGCGAGCCACGCCAACAGCAGCAAGAAGCCGGAAAACCAGCCGGCGGTGGTGGCCGATATCGCCGGCCAGATCGCCGGAGGCGAGTCGCGCATCATCGGCGTAATGGTCGAGAGCCATCTGGTGGCCGGTCGTCAGGACCTGGTGCCGGGCGAGTCGCTGACCTATGGCCAGAGCATTACCGACGGCTGCATCGACTGGGATCGCTCGGTCGAAGTATTGACCCGGCTGGCCGATGCGGTACGCGCCCGCCGGCAGGCGGCACGCCAGGTGGCCTGAGCGAACGCGGCTTGCGCGGATCGGGATGCCCTGACCGGACATCCTGGGACACGGGGATCATCGACCCGTCCGGCGGGGCCCCGGGTGAGCAATCGCTAACTGCCGGCTGACCGCGCAACATGTTGCGCCTGGCGTTCTCCCGCGACGTGCGGCCGGCCGACCGCGCCGGTCGTATGCTTGTCGCATCGATTGCCGGGAGAGGCCATGTCCGAGGAATTTGCGGTCCAGCACGATGAGGATGCCTGCCTGTTCGAGACCGTGCATGACGGTCATCGCGGCATCCTCACCTACCTGCTGGACACCGGGGCGTCGCCTCCGCTGATGACCATCGACCACACCGGCGTACCCCCGGCCGTGCGCGGGGTCGGCATGGCCGCGGCGCTGGTCGCGGCTGCGTTCGAGGTGGCGGAGCGACGAGGATGGCGGGTGCGTCCGGCCTGTTCGTATGCGGCGGCATGGGCACATCGCCACGCCGCTGTCGCCGGGTTGCTGGCATGAGCCCGGTCGTGCGGACATGCCATGAACGATGACTCCGTGAAAGCACCGGCGAAGCGCTGGCGCCCGCTGCGCTCGCTTCGCGTGCGTCCACGGCTGAGCCTGTCGGCCGGCGTGTTCCTGCTGGCCTCCGCGTGCCTGTATGCCGGTGGCATGGCGCCGGCTCCCGCGCTGCTGGGGGGATTCGACCTTGGCGCGGCGGCCTTCCTGCTCGGCATGCTGCTGATGTTCAACCGGTCGAGTACGGCTGGCATGCGGCAGCAGGCCCGGCTGCAGGATGCCGGACGCTGGGGCATTCTGTGGAGCTCCATCGGCATCACCGCCGTGGTGATGGTGGCACTGGCCACCGAACTGCATGTGGCCAAGGGCGGTGGTGTGCTGTCGCTCGCGGTGGCTGGCGCGAGCATTGTGTTGTCCTGGCTGTTCATCAACGTGATGTTTGCGCTGCACTACGCGCACGGGTTCTACGGTGACTACGGCAGCCAGCACCAGGGCCTGGAGTTTCCCGGCAAGGGGCAGCCCGACTACTGGGATTTCGCCTATTTCTCGATCGTGATCGGGATGACGTTCCAGGTATCGGACGTGCAGATCAGCAGCCGCGAAATCCGGCGCATCGTGCTTTTGCACAGCGTGATCGCCTTCTTCTTCAACGTGTTCATCATCGCGGTCACGGTGAATATCGTGGCTGGCCAGGTCTGAGGAGGCCGCATGATCGGCATTGTCGGCGAAGACGGCGAGGGCTATCGCTGGTTGCCGCCCAGGGCATCGGACGTGCGCGACGGCCGCCTACGGGTGATCCCGTATGTCTCTCGCCGCGCGGCCGCGCGTCTCGTCCTGTTCAACGCGCTGGTGACGCTCGCGGTATTCGCCTGCCGCCATGGCGAACGCCCTGGCATCCATGTCCCCTGGCACGCGACGCTCTACCAGGTGGCCGTCGCCGTTCTGCTGGTGCAGCTGGTGCTGCGCGTGCCCGGCTGGTTGGCCCGACGTCAGGTCCGGGTCCGGTTGCCTCTGCGGCTGCAGCCGGTGCCGGTGCTGTACTGGGTGGAGCTGGTGCAGTTCTTCTCGGCGCTGACCGGGGCGCTGGTGGCCTGCATTGCGAGCGATCACCCCCATCCGGTGCTCCCGTGGGAGATCCTCTCGTGGGCGGTGTCGATGGCCTGCGTGGCGGTGGCGCTGGCACCCTGGATCGGGCGCCAGTTGCTGCGCCGTCGCGGCGCGGCCTGAGGGCCGGCTCAGTCGCGGAAGTTGTCGAACTGCAGCGGCACGCCGACGTCGGTCTGCCGCAGCAGGGCGATGGCGGCCTGCAGGTCATCGCGCTTCTTGCCGGTGACGCGAAGCTTCTCGCCGTTGATCTGCGCCTCGACCTTGATTTTGGCCGCCTTGATCGCGGCGATCAGCTTCTTGGCGGACGCCTGCTCGATGCCCTGTTTCACGGTGATCTTCTGCCTCGATCCGGCCAGATTGGTTTCCGGGTCGGCGGTTTCCAGCGCGCGCAGGTCGATCTTGCGCGTGGCAAGGCGAGTGGTGAGGATGTCGCGCATCTGTTTGAGCTGGAACTCGCTGGCACCGGTGGCGGTGATCACGAAATCGTCCAGCTCGAACTTCGCGTTCGTGCCCTTGAAGTCGAAGCGCGTGGTGAGTTCGCGGTTGGCCTGGTCCACGGCGTTGGTGAGTTCGTGCTTGTCGACTTCGGAGACCACGTCGAAGGAGGGCATGGCGACATCTCGGCTTGCTGGAAAAGGTCGCCAGTGTAAGCCAGTGCGGGCATGGGATAATCACCGGCCTTCATCCTTCCACGCGTCATTCCGGCGCAAGCCGGAATCCAGCGCCTTTATGCCTCTCGCCATGCCTCTGTCGTTCGCTCCGTGGTCATCGAATCCGGTTTCCCGCGCATGAAGGTCGACGTGCTGGTGATCGGCGCCGGCGCCGCGGGCCTGATGTGTGCCATCACCGCCGGCCAGCGCGGCAAGCGTGTGCGGGTGGTCGACCACGCCAACAAGGCGGGCAAGAAAATCCTGATGTCCGGTGGCGGGCGCTGCAATTTCACCAACCTGGGCACGACGCCGGCCAACTTCCTCTCGGCCAACCCGCATTTCGCCAAGTCCGCGCTGGCGCGCTACACGCCGTGGGATTTCATCGCGCTGGTGGAGAAGCACGGCATCCGCTATCACGAGAAGGAACTCGGCCAGCTGTTCTGCGACGAGTCGTCCAAGCTGATCGTGCGCATGCTGCTGGACGAGTGCGCGGCGGCCGGTGTGGAGGTGCGCACCGGCTGCGCGGTGAGCCGGGTGGAGACATCGGAAGAGGGCTTTCTTGTCCATACGGCCGACGGGCCGGTGCAGGCAACCTCGCTGGTGGTGGCCACCGGCGGCCTGTCGATCCCCAGCCTGGGGGCCACCGGCTTCGGCTACGAGCTGGCGCGGCAGTTCGGCCACACCGTGCTGCCGACCCGGGCCGGCCTGGTGCCGCTCACGCTCAGCGGCAAGCATCAGGAGCGCTATCAGGACCTGGCCGGCGTCGCGCTGCCGGTGAGCGAGGCGCGCGTGGGCAAGCGCAGCTTCCGTGCCGGCCTGCTGTTCACCCATCGCGGTGTGAGCGGACCGGCAATCCTGCAGATCTCCAGCTACTGGCAGGCGGGCGACGACCTGCGCCTGGACCTGTCGCCCGAGACCGACATCGGTGACTGGCTGGTGGCGCAGCGTGGCGAGCGCCCGGCGGCCGAACTGAAGAACGTGCTGGGCGACCTGCTCCCCAAGCGGCTGGCGCAGCGGCTGTGCGAGGTGTGGTTCCCGAGCAAACCGATGCGGCAGTTCCGCGAGGCGGAACTGGTCGACATCGGCCGCCAGCTGCACGACTGGCCGATCGTCGCCAGCGGCACCGAAGGCTACCGCACCGCCGAGGTCACCCTGGGCGGGGTCGACACGAACGAGCTCTCGTCCTCGACGATGGAGTCGAAGCGGGTGCCCGGGCTGTATTTCATCGGCGAGGTGGTCGACGTCACCGGCTGGCTCGGCGGCTACAACTTCCAGTGGGCCTGGGCATCCGGCCATGCGGCCGGTGAGGTGGCCGGCTAGGAAACGCTGCGTTCCCCGGTCGGCGCTTCTGCCATGCGCCGGCTTCGCGTCCACTGAACGCCGGTGGTGGTCTCATCCACCTTTTTAGCATTCGCCGCGGAGCACATCGCATGAAAGTCGGATTCATCGGACTGGGGTCCATGGGCAGCGCCATGGCCAGCAACCTTGTGGCAGCCGGTCATGCCGTCACGGTCTGGAATCGCTCGGAGGCGGCGGCCGAGCCGCTGCTAGCGCTGGGCGCGAAGCTGGCCAGGACCCCCGACCGTGCCGTGCTGGGCGACGCCGTATGCTCGATGCTGGCCAACGACCAGGCGGTACGTGCGGTGTTCCTCGACAGCGGTCTGCTCGACGCGATGGATCCGGGCACGGTGCACGTCAACCACGCCACCATCTCGGTGGCGTTGGCCCGGGAGCTGGCCGACGCGCATGCGGCGCGGGGGATCGACTACGTTTCCGCACCGGTGTTCGGTCGCCCGGATGCCGCCGCTGCGGCCAAGCTCAACATCGTCGCCGCCGGCAAGCCTGCCGCCATCGACAAGGTACGCCCGCTGCTCGAGGCGATGGGCGCGAAGGTCTGGCCGATGGGCGAGGATCCGGTGCGGGCCAGCGTGGTGAAGATCGCCGGCAACTTCATGCTCGCCTCGGCGATCGAGACGATGGCCGAGGCCTCCACGCTGACCCGCGCCTACGGCGTGGACGCGGGGGACTTCCTCGAGGTGATGACCTCCACGCTGTTCGCCGCGCCGGCCTACCAGGGCTACGGCAAGCTGATTGCCGAACAGCGTTTCAGCCCGGCCGGCTTCGCCATGCCGCTGGGTCTCAAGGATGTCGGCCTGGCGTTGAGCGCAGGGGAGGGCAGGCGGGTGCCGCTGCCGTTTGCCGGCGTGCTGCGCGATGGCCTCCTCGACGCGCTGGCCCACGGGGGCGAGGATCTGGACTGGTCCGCCCTGGCGCTGGTCGCCGCGCGCCGCGCGGGCCTCGACGGGGGCGAGGACGCCTGAGCGAATCTTTCGCGTAGGAGCCCGCTCGCGGGCGATGTTTCTCTCTGTTTGCCTCGTTGTGGATCAGGAGCAGGAGCATCGCCCGCGAGCGGGCCCCTACCCGGACCGGGGCCGCCGGCTGAGCCAGATGTCGAGCTGGTTGGCGAACGCCTGGCGGTCGCGCGGATGGAAGGCGGGCGGTCCGCCGGTATCCACCCCGGCGCCGCGCAACTCCTCCATGAAGTTACGCATCGACAGCTGCTGGGCGATGCTGTCGGGGGTGAACGGTACCCCGCGCGGATTCACCGCCTGCGCGCCCTTTTCGAGCACCTGCGCAGCAAGCGGGATGTCCTGCGTCACCACCAGATCGCCCGCGGCGACCCGCGCCACGATCTCGTTGTCCGCCACGTCGAAGCCGCCCGCCACCTGCAGGCTGCGCACGAAGCGTGAGGGCGGAGTGCGCAGGGACTGGTTGGCAACCAGGGTGACCTGCACCTGCGCGCGCTCGGCGGCGCGAAACAGGATCTCCTTCACCGGAACCGGGCAGGCGTCGGCGTCCACCCAGATCTGTGCCGCGCTCATGCGTTGGCGTCCCACTGCAGGCGGCCGTCGATGACCGTGTTGGTACGGCCACCGACCCACACCGCGCCATCGTCGTCGATGCGCACGAGCAGCCGCGCGTCGTAGCCGATCTCGCGCCCCTGGCTGACTGCATAGCCGCGGGCCAGCGGGCCGTACGGTTCGGCCTGGGCCAGCCAGGCGGCGAGCAGGCCGTTGGCGGCACCGGAGGCGGGGTCCTCGGTAATGCCGGCGCCCGAGGCCAGCGCGCGCACCACGAGCTGGTGGTCGGATGCTTCGCTGCGGGCGAAGGCGCATATGCCCATGCTGTCGGTGGCCTTGCCCAGCGCACCGATCGCTGCGTGATCCGGCTGCCATCGGCGCAACGCAGCCTCGTCCACGCATTCGACCACCCACCATCGGCGTCCACCCTCGACCAGTGCGGGCGCGAGCCGGCCGCTGGCCACGCCGGCCAGGGCAGGGCGCAGCAGTGGGTGGGCATCGGCGCCGGACTCGCGCACCGCGGCTGGCGGCGAGCGAAGCAGCAACTGACGGTGCCCGTCGTGGTCTTCCACCCGGATCGGCAGTACGCCTGCGCGGCACTCCTGCCATAGCAGGCCGTCGTGCGGTTCGATCAGTCCGCAGGTCAGCGCCGCGTGCGCGCTACCTACGCTCGGATGGCCGGCGAAGTCGATTTCCTTGTGCGGGGTAAACATCCGGACGCGGTAGCTGGCCCGTGGATCGGCCGGCGGCAGCAGGAAGGTGGTCTCGACCAGGTTGGTCCAGCGGGCGAAGGCCTGCATGGCGGCGTCGGTCCAGCCGCTGGCGTCGATCACCACGCCGAGGTGATTGCCGCCGCCGCGGCGGGCGGCGAACACGTCCAGGTGCAGGTAGCGGAATGCGGTCATCGTCGGCGGCGCAAGAAAGGGCGGTAGCCCTTCATGATAGCGGGCGGTCGACAGCTGCCGCGGCTCCGGCCAAGATGGCGAGTCGCTTCATCCACAGACGGAACCCATGACGATCACCCTCATCATCCTCGCCGTGACCTGCGTGGTCTCCTTCATGGCGCTCAACAACGGCAAGCTGATGGATGACCTGCTGCTGTGGCCGCCGGCGATCCAGCGCAGCCGCGAGTACTACCGGCTGGTCACCTACGGGCTGGTGCATGCCGACTTCGGGCACCTGCTGTTCAACATGATGACGCTGTTCTTCTTCGGGCGGCTGATGGAGCAGTTTTTTACGGCCCGGCTCGGTCCGCTGGGTTTCGTGCTGTTCTACATCGGCGGCCTGGTGGTCTCGATCCTGCCGACCTACCTGAAGAATCGGGGCAACGCGCGGTACCGCAGCCTGGGCGCGTCGGGAGCGGTGTCGGCGGTGCTGTTCGCCTTCATCCTGCTGGCGCCGTGGGCGCGCATCTATGTGTTCGTGATTCCGATGCCGGCGATCATCTACGGGGTGCTCTACACCGCCTATTCGATCTACATGGACCGGCGCGGCCAGGACAACGTCAACCACAGCGCGCATCTGTGGGGGGCGGCCTACGGTGTGGCGTTCACCCTGATCATCGAGCCGCGCGTGCTCTCGCATTTCATGGGGGCGCTGCTGCGGCCCGGCGGCCTGTGAGTCGCTTGCCCGACGCTGGCCTGGCTGGATCAGGAGGCATTCAGCGCCACGGACTAGCGTGGTGCTCCCGCGCAGTCGGCGCGGTGTGTCCGCGGAGGCATGTCATGAGGAAGATGCTGCTGGGAATCGTGCTGGTCGGGGCGGCCTCGCTGCTTTCGGGCTGCTACGTGGCGCCGGACTACAGCTATGTCCGGGGGCCGGACGGAGGCGGCGCCTACTACGGCCGCGCGACCAGGGTGTACGACGACGGCTATTACGCGCCCTACGGGTACGGCTATTACGATTACCCCTATGGCTACTATCCGGGTGGCGTGACGGTGGGAATCGGCACCACCTGGTACGGCGGCTCCCGTCACTGGCGGGACGATCGCGACGACCGTCACTGGCGGGGTGATGACCATCGCGGGCACTGGGACCACGATGGGGATCGCCATCGCGATGCGCCACATCCGAACGGCGGTCACGCCTACCGGCCACCGCAGCGGAGCCACGATTCGGGCGGGCAGCATGAGCGGCGGCGGAGCCCGGATGAGCGTCATCGCTAAGGCGATATCGGCACCTCTGGTGCCGCTGCCCTGATGGGGCGCTGGTGGACGGCGGCCTGCCGGTACCTGGCAGGCATGGGGCTGGCGGTGCTCCTGGGCGGCTGCGCCACCGTCCGCTACTACGGTCACGTGGCGCATGGCGAGGCGGCGCTGCTGCTCGCACGCCGGTCGATTCCGGAGGTGCTGGAGGATCCGCGCACACCGCCTGCGCTGGCGCGGCGCCTGGATCTGGCCGGGCAGGCGCGTCGCTTCGCTTCGGAGCATCTCGACCTGCCGGACAACCGCAGCTACACCAGCTACGTGGCACTGGACCGGCCCTATGTGGCCTGGAACGTTTTCGCCGCACCACGCTTCTCGGTGGAAGCTGTGCCGCAGTGTTTCCCCATCGCCGGGTGCGTGGCCTACCGCGGCTACTTCCGTGAGGCGCTGGCGCAACAGCGCGCGGCGATGCTGAGGAAGCAGGGACTGGACGTGTGGCTGTCGCCGGTGCCGGCCTATTCGACCCTGGGCTGGTTCGCCGATCCCATCCTCAGCTCGATGATGCGCTGGGACGACGACGAACTGGCCGGCACGCTGTTCCACGAACTGGCGCACCAGCAGGTCTACGTGAAGGGGGACACGGCGTTCAACGAGTCGTTCGCCACCTTCGTCGAGCACGAGGGGCTGCGCCAGTGGCGTGCGTCCCGCGGCCTGCCGCCGCCGGATGGTCGCGAGCAGGCGATGGAGCACGGCTTCACCGCGCTGGTGCTGGGCCTGCGCGAGCGCCTGCGGCAGGACTATGCGCGTCCGGGCGACGCCGAGGCGATGGAGCGGCGCAAGCAGGCCGACATCGCGGCGTTCCGGCGGGACTACGCTGCGTGGCGCGATCGCGACTTCCCGGGCGACCATCGCTACGACGCCTGGGTGGCCGCGCCGATCAACAACGCCCGGCTGCTGCCGTTCGGTCTTTACGACCGGTGGACCGGTGCCTTCGCGGCGTTGTTCTCGCAGGTGGACCGCCAGTGGCCGGCGTTCTACCAGGCGGTGGCCGCGATGGGGCGCCTGGCACCGGCGCAGCGTCAGGCCAGACTCGAGGCGCTGCTTCCGAAAGGGGCCGCCCCGGAGGCCGGTGAAGCGGTAAGCCCCGGGTTGTCTCGGTGACCCAATGGATTGATCTCCCAGGGCTTTCGTGACATCGGCCGGAGGAAGCTGAACGAATGCCTTTTTCTGGCTGCGGCTGCCTTGAACTTCAAAGGGGGCAGCCACACTAATGGGTCGTATCGCCGAGACGGCGACAAGAGGCGGGCCAGAACAACGGACCGCTGAGGGGTCGGCCCCTTCCTCCCCCGGATCGCCGACCTGACAAACCCCGGCCCGCCCCTCCCCTGGCGCTCCGGGGTTTTTTTATGCCCGTCTTCCGGGCCAGGTTCGCGGTGCGCCTTCGTTCGCACCGATAATGTCTGCACCCCACCCACGGATCTGGCGATGATCATCCGCTCGCTGCTCGACACCGACCTGTACAAGTTCTCGATGATGCAGGTGGTGCTGCACCAGTACCCGGGCGCACACGCGGAGTACCGCTTCAAATGCCGCACGCCAGGCGTGGATCTGGTGCCGTACCTGGACGAGATCCGCAGCGAACTGGAGACGCTGTGCCAGCTGCGCTTCGACGAGGACGAGCTCCAGTACTTGCGTGGCTTGCGCTACATCAAGAGCGACTTCGTCGACTTCCTCGGGCTGTTCCGGCTCAACACCAAGTACGTCGAGCTCGGGCCTTCGCCCGAGGCGCCGGGGGAGATCGAGATCCATATCCGCGGCCCGTGGCTGCACACCATCCTGTTCGAAGTGCCGCTGCTGGCGATCATCAACGAGGTGTACTTCCGCAACACGCAGCCGGGCATTGATCTGTCGACCGGCCGCGAGCGGCTGGCGGCCAAGATCACGCTGTTGCACGACACCCCGGGCTATGCCGATTGCCGCATCGCGGACTACGGCACGCGCCGCCGCTTCTCGCGGGACTGGCACCGGGAGGTGGTGACTGCGCTGCGCGACCGGCTGGGGCCGCAACTGGCCGGTACCAGCAACGTGGCGTTGGCGCGCGAGCTGGGACTGATCCCGCTGGGCACCCTGGCGCACGAGTACCTGCAGGCCCACCAGGCGCTGGGCCCCCGTCTGCGCGATTCGCAGGTGGCAGCACTGGAGGCGTGGGCGCGCGAATATCGGGGCGATCTCGGCATCGCGCTGTCGGACGTCTACGGGCTCAATGCATTCCTGCGCGACTTCGACATGTACTTCTGCAAGCTGTTCGACGGCACCCGCCACGATTCCGGCGATCCGTTCGCCTGGGGCGAGCGGGTGCTGGCGCACTACCGCGCCAACCGTGTCGACCCGCGCGGCAAGATCCTGGTATTCAGCGACGGCCTCGATATCCCGCAGGTGATGAAGCTCTACGCGCACTTCCAGGGGCGCTGCCAGCTCGCGTTCGGCGTGGGCACCAACCTGACCAACGACGTCGGTCCGACGCCGCTGCAGATCGTGATCAAGATGGTCCGCTGCAACGGCCAGCCGGTCGCCAAGCTCAGCGACAGTCCCGGCAAGAACATGTGCGACGACCCCGCCTACGTCACCTACCTGCGGCAGGTATTCGAGATTCCCGCCGAATCAGCGGGCTGAGTCATGCCTGCGCGCGCAGCCCGCGTCGCCCGCAAACCGTTTCAGGCCGGGCCAGGCGAGCAGCAGTAGCGTGCCCAGCGCCATCAGGCTGGAGAGCAGCAGGGACATCGTGGATCGCCTCGGACGAAAGTGCGGGCACGATAGCCCGCGCGCAGGAGCGGGGGATCTGGCGATTTCTCATATGCATATGTCGCTGCTTGCGCACGAACGGGCCCTCGGCGCACGCTTGACGCCTTTTCCGACGCCGGATCCGACATGACCACGATCTACGACTTCAGCGCCCGCGACATCGATGGCAACGAGCGCGCGCTCGCCGAGTTCCGCGGCAAGACGCTGCTGGTGGTGAACGTGGCCTCGCGATGCGGATTCACGCCGCAGTACCAGGGGCTGGAAGCGGTCTGGCGGCGCCTGCGCGAGCGCGGGCTGGTGGTGCTGGGATTTCCCTGCGACCAGTTCGGCCACCAGGAACCGGGCGACGAGGCGGAAATCCGCCAGTTCTGCAGTACCCGCTACGAGGTCAGCTTTCCCATGTTCGCCAAGATCGAGGTGAATGGCGAAGGCGCCGATCCCCTCTACAAGTGGCTGAAGCAGGAAGGCAAGGGCATCCTCGGCAGCGAGGCGATCAAGTGGAACTTCACCAAGTTCCTGGTCGATGCCGAGGGGCAGGTGGTTCGCCGCTATGCGCCGACCGACACGCCGGAGAAGATCGCGAAAGAGATCGAGTCGCGGCTGGGCTGACCGCTCAGGGGCGCCCGCGGTAGTTCGCCAGCAGTTCGGCAATGGCATCCAGCGTGTGGCTGGGTGAAGCCGCGCCTTCTGGTGGCACGTCGTGGTTGATGATCGCCGCGAACGCCAGGTGCTCGCCGCCCGCGCTGGTCACATAGCCCGCCAGTGCGCTCACCCCGGTCATCGAGCCGGTCTTGGCGTGTACTTCGCCCTCGGCCGGCGTGCCGCGCATGCGCGCTATCAGCGAGCCATCGACGCCGGCCACCGGCAGGTCGTCATGCAGGGTGGCTGCGTAGGGTCGGGTCGCCATGTACTGCAGCAGCCGCACCAGGGCCGATGCGGTGACCAGGTTCTGCCGCGACAGTCCGCTGCCTTCGGTGAGCCGCGCCTGCGTGGGGGCGATGCCGATCTCCTTCAGCAGGGCGTCGAGTGCGCGCAGCCCCCAGGCGCTGGAACCGAGGAAACCGTCGGGCGCGGTACCGTCGGCGATGGCCTGGGCTCGGGCCTGTACGCCGGCCAGCTGCAGCAGGTTCTGCAGGTAGAGGTTCTGCGAGCGCTTGAGCCCGCGCTCGAGGATCGCGCCGTACGTCGGCGATTCCACGCGGCCGAGCTCGACGGCGCCGGCAAGGTAGGCGCCGTCCTCTTCGGGCCAGTGCAGCACCTGCACGCGGCCGTGCAGGGTGATGCCGTGGCGGGCCAGGGCATTGCGCAGCAGCTCGCCGGCAACGCGCGCCGGATCGGTCATCGCCAGGTGGTAGCGCATCGTCGCGGAGCCCGTCGGTACGGAGCCGAAGGCGTAGAGCGTGTCGCTGCCCGGCGCACGGTAGAGGTTGATGTCGGGCGGGCTGCCCGCGGCCGTGGTGAGCACGCGGCTGCTCATGTCTGGAATCGCGAAGGGCGGGTCCAGCACCACTTCGGCCGCATCGCCGGCGGCGGTTCCGGGCGTGATGGTCAGCCAGGCGGCGTTCTCCTGCACGCTGAGTGCGGCGGCAGGCACGGCAAAGGCGCCGAGCAGGTCGCCCACCTCCCAGCCGGCGCCGATCGGCGGCCCCTGGAAATAGGTGTCGTCGGCGATCAGGTCGCCATCGATCCTGCGGATCCCCCGCTCGACAAGCGTCGTCGCCAGGTGATCGGCCCAGTCGGTGCTGTCTTCCGTGCCCAGCGTCGGATCGCCCATGCCGTAGAGCACCAGCGGACCGTGCAGGCGGCCGCGGACGACCGGGCCGCGGGCGAGCAGGCGGGTGCTCGTGTGTCCGTCTGCCCCGAGCTTCTCCAGCACCAGCGCGGCAGTGAACAGCTTGGCGGTGGATGCCGGTTCCAGCAGCCGCTCGGGCTGGTGCGCGTACAGCGTGTGGCCGCTGTCCAGCGAGACGATTTCGATACCCCAGTCCGCGCCGCCGAAGCGAGGCGCGTCGATCAGCGCGTCGATGCGACTGGCAAGCTCCGTGGGCGTCGCGGCGGGCGTCGCCGGAGACGGGGCAGACGGGGCGGCGGCAAGCGCGAGGGCTGGACAGAGGGCGAGGAAGAGCAGGGCGGTGATCGGCCAAGGGTATCGATGCATGCCCGTCAGTATGGGCATCCGGCCGGCGCTGTACAGGGTGGATCACGCCGATCTGTTAGGCTTTGCGCCTCGCGCCATCGTTCCGGCGCCACTTTTTCACTTCAATGCGAGAGCCTCATGCAGATTGCCGACCAGACCGTCGTCTCCTTCCACTACACGCTGACCGATGACCAGGGCACCGTGATCGACAGCTCGGCGGGTCGCGAGCCGCTCACCTATCTGCATGGCGTCGGCCAGATCGTCCCCGGCCTGGAGAAGGAGATGGCTGGCCGTACCGTCGGCGACCAGTTCAAGGTCGACGTGGCGCCGGAAGAGGGCTACGGCGTGCGTCACGCCGAGCTCGAGCAGCAGGTGCCGCGCGAGGCTTTCCAGGGCGTGGAGGACATCCAGCCCGGCATGCAGTTCCAGGGGCGCGGCCCGCAGGGCGTGATCAACGTCACCGTGACCAGGATCGAGGACGGCGTGGTGCATATCGACGGCAACCATCCGCTGGCCGGCCAGACCCTGCATTTCGACGTGCAGGTGACCGAGGTGCGCGAGGCGACCGCCGAGGAACAGCAGCACGGTCACGTGCATGGTCCGGGCGGCCATCACCACTGAGCCGTTGCGGTCCTGGTGAAGTAAAAACGCCGCCCATCGGGCGGCGTTTTCTTTTGCGCTCGACGCAATGCTCAATACCAGTCGAGCAGCGACACGCCCAGGCCGAGATAGGTGGCGTTGTGGTTGTAGTCGATCATGCTCTCGCCGTATCCCTTGAACAGTTCCATGTAGCCGCGCAGGTTGCCGGCGACCGGAAAGCTCCAGGTGAACTTGCCCGCGCCGTGGCTGCGGCTGCCGCCGCGCAGCGAGTGTCGCAGCAGCAGCCCGAATTCCTGCCCGTGCCACTCGTGCACGATCTGCGCCTCGGCGCGTCCCATGTAGTCGCTGATGTCGGGATTGTTGTCGTCCGCCGCGCTCTCCGGGATCCGCCACCACGGGCGGATCATCACGGTCCAGCCGGGTCGCTCTAAGCCGACATCGGCGATCACCCGGTTCCAGCTGCGCGACATCGGGTTGGAACGGCCATTGGACTGGTGGTCGAAGCCGATGCCGAGCAGCCGGCCCTGCCAGCCGAGCACGTCGTAGTGCGTGTCGAACACCAGCATCGCTTCCGGTTCGTAGTTGGTCTCGCGGAACGGGCGGGAGAGTCTGCTGTTGTAGACCTGCCAGTGCGAGGACTGGGTGTAGCCGACCCAGACGTCGCCGCCCGCATCGCCAAAGACGTCCTGCGCGACCTTGGTCTTGAGGCTGAGCTGGAACTTCATTTCGGCGTTCTGCAGGGCGATCGGCGCCGACACCGTGTTCACGGGGTTCGGACTGGTCGGGCGGTCGTTCTGGTTGCTGGTGGCGAAGATCGGCATGACGTACACCGGCTTGTAGCCCCGGATGTTGAAGGTGCCGAGCTTGGCTTCCGGTGCCAGTTCCCAGCGCGAGTCGAGCAGCGACAGGGGGGCGGCCACGGAGTTGCCGTCATCGGGCTTCCTGCCTGTATCCCGGGCGAACAGCGCGACGTCGTCGGGGTTCCCGTGCTTCTGCGCGATCGGCAGGTTGTCGCGGCCGGTGGCGCGGTCGTAGCACGCCAGTCGCTGGGAGTCGCTTTCGATCGCCGTGCAGGCGCGGATGTCCATCGGATCCGGGTTCTGCGCGTGGGCTGCGGCGGCAGCCAGCGCGAGCATGCCGGCGAATGGAACGGAAAGCATCCGGTGCAGGGGGGGCGTCATGACGGGAAATCTCGTTGTCTGTGGCGGGCGCGGGCACGAAAAGGCCGGCCGCAGGTTACTGCGGCCGGCCAGTCCGGGCGATAGCGACCTACTTGCCCTTGGTCCAGCGCGCGTACTCGGCCTCACTGATCCTGCCGTTCTTGTTGCTGTCGGCGTAATCGAAATCGTTCGCCAGCGGCGGGTAGGCAGCCGCCTGTTCGGGCGTGATGAATTTAGCCTTGCCCGCGAGCTGGGCGAACGGTGGCGGCGCGCTGTCGGTGGGTGCCGGGGGCAGCGTGCTGCGGATGGTGACTTGTCCCTGCGGTGTCTGGAACACGGCACTGTCGGGCTTGGCGGTGGTGCTTCCCGGGGACGGGGACGACATGCTGTCGGTCTGCGCCGCCATCGCCTGGCCGGCGGTGAACAGCGTGGCGGCAGCGACGAACGGAATCCAGGATCTGCGGAATGTCATGTTCGGTACTCCATGCCAGAATCGATGGGTGGGCGCATCGGCGGCTGGACCACGAAGGTTCGGTCGCCAGGGGAGCGCCCGGTCACGCTAGCAACGGACGTGTCAATGCCATCTCAATCTGCAGCAACCGGATGGCCGCGCACCGTCACGCCAGCGCTCCGCTTGGACCAGGCACGGCGTCTTCAGTTGCATGCCATGGGGCTTCTTTCCCGGCCACGCCGTCGCGCACGGCCGCAGGATCTTGTGGATGCGGTGCTGCGCATGCGGCTGCTGCAGATCGACACGATCCACGTCGTCGCGCGCAGTCCCTACCTGGTGCTGTTTTCCCGGCTCGGCGACTATCCGCCCGAGTGGCTGGAGCAAGCGCTGGCCGACGGGCGCCTGGCTGAATGCTGGGCGCATGAGGCGTGTTTTGTTACCGCTGCCGATTTCCCGTTGCACGACGCCTGGCGGCATCGGCGTGGTCATCACTGGTCGTACCGTCACGCCGAGCGCATGCAGCGCGAATATCCCGCGGAGATGCGCGCACTGCTGGAGCGTATCGGCCAGACCGGGCCGGTACGTTCGGCGGATTTCACCCGCGAGGATCGTGGTGCTGGTGGCTGGTGGTCGTGGAAACCGGAGAAGCGCTGGCTGGAAGCCTGGTTCGCACTGGGCGAGCTGATGGTGTTGCGCCGGGAGAGATTCCAGCGGGTCTACGACCTGGCCGGGCGCGTGCGCGAGCGACTGGATCCCCCGGACTCGGGCGTGGCCTCCGGCCTGGACGAGGCGGGGCTGCGTCGTCACTTCATCGCCGACACCGTGCGTGCGCTCGGCGTCGTGCCGGCGCGCTGGATCGCCGACTACTACCGTTTGCGACCACAGGTGACCGACCAGGAAATGCGGCCTCTGCTGGTCGACGGCGAAGTCCTGCAGGTGGATGTGGCCGGCTGGGATGCGCCGGGTTATGTCCACGCCGATCACGCCGGGGCGCTGGCCAAGGCACTGGGTGGTCGGCTGCGCGCCACGCATACGGCGGTGCTGTCGCCCTTCGACCCGCTGGTGTGGGACCGCCAGCGGCTGCAGGGCATGTTCGGCTTCGACTACGCACTGGAGTGTTACGTACCGGCGCCGAAGCGGCAGTACGGCTATTTCGTGTTGCCGATCCTCCACCGCGGTGCGCTGGTCGGTCGGCTGGACGCCAAGGCACACCGTTCGAAAGGGGAGTTCGAGATCAAGGCGTTGTACCTGGAGCCCGGCGTCGACGGCGACACGCGGCTGGCCGATGCGTTGGCCGATGTGCTGCAGCGATTGGCCGATTGGCACGGCACGCCCACGGTGAGGCTGACCCGGACGCGACCGGCCGCTTTCGCGCGGTTGCTCAGGGGCGCGTTGGCCAACCACTGATCAGGACCGGTCGTCCTTGCCGTTACGCCGTGGTGCGGTCACCTGGCTTGAGTCTGTTGTACAGGACTTGCCGTCGAGCGCTTCGTGCAGGCTTCGTGTCAGCACTTCGCAGCGGGTGGCCAGCCGGGGACGGATGTGCGGATCGAGTGAGTCGCGCAGCAGGCTGCTGCGCATTTCGCGGTAATGGGGCTCGATCTGATCGGGTGGGAAGATCCCTGCCGCCCGGTGGCAGGCCCGGTAACTGGCCAGGTAACGGTCGCAGGCCGGGATACCGGTGTCCACGGGCGGTTCCGCTCCCCCTGGACGCTCGTTGTTCCCGGTCGCTCCGGTTCGTGCCGATGAACCGTGGTGAGGTTCGCCGGCGCATGCGGCGAGCATCAATGGCAGCAATAGGGCGTGCACGGCGAGGCGTCGGGATGTCACGGGGGCTCCTAGGGAAACGCTGACCGGTGCCAGATTACCCGCCCCGTCAGAAGAACCTGAACGCCAGGCGCCTGCCATGTCGGAAGGGTTGCCGGGCCTGGGAAAAACGGCATCGCGGAGTTTTTCCGGCTGTGGTTATAATCGCGTTACTGTGTTTGCCGGGGTCACCAGAGTCTCGTGACCCGATGCCGCTGATTCCTATCCGCTTCATCGCTTCACCCCCGAGGATTTCCGCGCAATCCAGTGTTCCCGCCGGCGTTTGCTGGTCGGGTTCCGATTCCAGAAACCTACGGAGTGAAAATCCATGTCCGATCGTCAGACCGGTACCGTCAAGTGGTTCAACGATGCCAAGGGCTTCGGCTTCATCAGCCGTGACAATGGCCCGGACGTGTTCGTGCATTTCCGCGCGATCACCGGCAACGGCTTCAAGAGCCTGCAGGAAGGCCAGCAGGTCACCTTCAAGGTGGTGCAGGGCCAGAAGGGTCTGCAGGCCGAGGAAGTGACCCCGGCCTGATCGCCAGGGAAGCCTCCTGTCGTACCGAGAAGCCGGGCAGCAATGCCCGGCTTTTCTCGTTTCGGGCCACCGCCGCCGGCAAGGGGGCTTGCACGACGCGAAAATCCGTTATGCTTTTTTCACTGTGTCAGCTCAGGCCCGGGGGGGGCCCGCGCCGGCGTGAGACCCGCGCGAGTCACCCGCGTTGCGCATGACCCAGTCGACTGCCGCCCGGGCGGGCGGGCAGCCGGTCACGAGGGGCGTAATCGGAGTGAGTCATGTCGGATCGAGAGAGCGGTACCGTCAAGTGGTTTAACGACGCCAAGGGTTTCGGCTTCATCAGCCGCGAGAGCGGCCCGGACGTGTTCGTGCATTTCCGGGCGATCACCGGCTCCGGCTTCAAGAGCCTGAAGGAAGGCCAGAAAGTGACCTTCAAAGTGGTGCAGGGGCAGAAGGGCCTGCAGGCCGAGGAAGTATCTCCGGCCTGATCCGCCGGGTGGTTTTCCGTATCGCCCAGGAGGTCGGCATGTGCCGGCCTCCTGCGCGTGTCTTCATATCGCGACCGTCCCGCCGCCGGGCCATCGGCGGCGTCAGGCTGGTGCGCTCGAAAGGGCAGAAATGAGCGACGCGCTCTCCGCTTCGGCAACCTTGCGCGTGTCGTCTGTCGAATCCGGCGACGGGACTCGTGCCGAACTGATGCTGGTGTCGCCTGCCGACGAGCGCGCAATGCGGGCGGCGGTGTTGTGGCTGCCTGCGATGGGCGTGCCGGCCCGCCACTACCTGGCTCTGGCCGATGACCTGGCGAACCAGGGCGTGGCCATGGCGATCCACGAGTGGCGCGGTATCGGATCGAGCGATCAGCGGGCCGGTCGACACAGCGATTGGGGCTATCGCGAACTGCTGTCGCAGGACCTGGCGGCCAGCCTGGGCGCTGCACGCCGGCAATGGCCGGGGGCGCCCCTGGTCGCCGGTGGCCACAGCCTGGGCGGGCAACTGGCGGCACTGTTCGCGGCGATGCATCCTTCGTCGTTTGCCGGGCTGGTGCTGGTCGCCAGTGGTTCTCCGTTCTGGCGGATGTTTCCGCGCGGCCCGCTGATCCGCATCGCCTACAGTGCAGCACCGCTGCTGGCCGCGCTGCGCGGCCACCTGCCTGGGCGATGGCTCGGCTTCGCTGGCAACGAGGCGCGCGGCGTGACGGTCGACTGGGCGCGCAGCGGACGTACCGGCCGCTATGCCGCGCGCGGGCTAGACATCGACCTTGAGCAGGGGTTGGCACAACTGGATCTGCCCGTGCTGGGCATCCGTTTCGAAGACGACTGGCTGGTGCCGCCTGGCTCGCTGGAGTGGTTGCTTGCCAAGTTGCCGCTTGCAACGCCAACCAGGCTCGTGCTCGGCGCAGAGGCCCTGGACGGCCGGCCGCCGGACCACTTCGCGTGGATGAAGGCTCCGGCCGCGGTGGCCGGGCGGATCGCCGGCTGGTTGCGCTGAGGAAACGTGGCGTTCGCCGGATCGTTCCTTCCGGAGCCTTGAATCCTGTCCCACGCGCCAGCAGCTCAGCGGTTTGCCCAGGTCCGGAGGCTCGTCGATGTCCCTGTTCGAACCGCTGCAGCAGCGTTCGCTCACCCTGCGCAACCGCCTCGTGGTCGCGCCGATGTGCCAGTACAGTGCCTCCGATGGCCTGCCCGATACCTGGCACCTGGTGCATCTGGGTAGCCGCGCGGTCGGAGGTGCGTCGCTGGTGATCAGCGAAGCCACGGCGGTATCTGCCGAAGGGCGGATTTCCCCCGGAGACGTCGGCCTGTGGAACGAGGCGCAACAATGCGCCTGGGCGCCGATCACTGCGTTCATCCGCGCCCAGGGTGCCCTCGCCGGCGTGCAATTGGCGCACGCTGGACGCAAGGCCAGCGCGCAGCGTCCCTGGGAGGGCGGCGGCCCGCTCGGTATCGACGAGGGAGCCTGGCCGACCGTTGCACCCTCGGCCCTTCCGTTCGATACCGGCTGGCATGTTCCGGCAGCGCTGGATGAGGCGGGCATCGCCAAGGTGATCGGGGATTTCCGGACCGCCGCGCGCCGCGCGCTGGATGCGGGCTTCCAGCTGGTCGAGGTGCACGCGGCCCATGGTTACCTGCTGCATCAGTTTCTGTCGCCGCTCAGCAACCGTCGCAGCGATGGCTATGGTGGCAGTTTCGAGAACCGCACGCGGCTGGTGCGCGAGGTGGTCGCTGCCATCCGTGAAGTGTGGCCCGAAGCACTGCCGGTGTGGCTGCGCATTTCGGCCACCGACTGGGTCGAGGGCGGCTGGGACATCGAGCAGAGCGTGGCGCTGGCGAGGCAGGTCCGCGAGCTGGGCGTCGACCTGATCGACGTGTCCAGCGGTGGCCTGGTGCCTGGCGTGCGGATCCCGCTCGAACCGGGCTACCAGGTACCGTTCGCGCGCCGCATCCGGGCGGAGGCCGGCATCGCCACCGGCGCGGTCGGCCTGATCACCGAGCCGGAGCAGGCGGCCGCGATCGTCGCCGACGGTGCGGCCGACGTGGTGCTGCAGGCGCGCGAGAGCCTGCGCGATCCCTACTTTCCGCGTCGCGCGGCGAAGGCGCTCGGCGCGTCGATCGACGTGCCGTTGCAATACCAGCGCGCATGGTGATGTAGTCGACGACCCGAGCCGAGGAGACCCGAGCGATGGATGCCAACCCGCTGCTGATCGATGGCCGCGTGCACGACCTGGGCGACGGCTTCCGGGTGCGCCGCCTGCTGCCTGTGCTGCAGGCCCGCCACGTCGGCCCCTTCGTGTTCTTCGACCACATGGGTCCGGCGAGGATGCCGACGGGTCGCGGCATCGACGTGCGCCCGCATCCGCACATCGGCCTGGCTACGGTGACCTGGCTGTTCGAGGGGGCGATCCGCCATCGCGACAGCCTCGGCAGCCTTGCCGACATCCGTCCCGGAGCGGTGAACTGGATGACCGCCGGCCGTGGCATCGTGCATTCCGAGCGCACGCCGCCGGCCGAGCGCGAGAGCGGGCACAACCTGCACGGCGTGCAGGTGTGGGTGGCGCTTCCGGCCGACGCCGAGGAGGTCGCGCCGGAGTTCCACCATCACGACGCGGCCGAGCTGCCGCGGATCGAGCGCGAGGGTGCCTCGCTGACCCTGATCGCCGGTACCGCGTGGGGCGAGCGGTCGCCGGTGAAGGTGTTCGCGCCGATGTTCTTCGTCGAGGCGCGGCTGGACGCCGGCGCGACGCTGGAGTGGCCGCTCGAGCACGCCGAGCGCGGCGTGCATGTGATCGAGGGCGAGGTCCGCTGGGGCGGACTGGACGTGTCGCCCGGACTGATGGCGGTGCAGGCGGGCGACGCGGCGCCGCCGCTGCAGGCGTTGTCGGCCAGCCGCGTGATGCTGTTCGGTGGGGCGCCGCTGGATGGCGAACGCCACCTGTGGTGGAACTTCGTCTCCACCCGGCGCGAGCGGATCGAACAGGCCAAGGCGGACTGGCGCGGCGGACGCTTCGACACCGTGCCCGGCGACGAGGTCGAACGTATCCCCCTGCCGGAGCGCTGAGCCACCGCGTGCACCCGCGTCATGCATTCGCCCCGGCGCGCGCGTAGGCTGGTGCCGTCAGCAGGAGCGCACATGGCCGGTTTCTCCAGTTTCCGCGAGTTCTATCCGTTCTATCTGGGCGAGCACCGCCACCCGGTGTGCCGGCGCCTGCATTTCGCGGGCAGCCTCTGCGTGCTGGCGATCATCGCGATGGTCATCGTCAGCGGTCGGCTCGCCTGGCTGTGGCTGGCGCCGGTGGCCGGCTACGGCTTCGCCTGGATCGGTCACTTCGTGTTCGAGAAGAATCGTCCGGCCACGTTCAAGCATCCCTTCTACAGCCTGGCCGGCGACTGGGTGATGTTCTTCGACGTGTTGCGCGGCAAGGTCCGCTTGTAGCGGACGGTCCATCCCTAGAAAACCGAGAGGGCGGCCAAGTGGCCGCCCTCTGCGTTTGCTGTGCCAGCCAGCGCCTACTTGCGCTGGTCGTCGGTGGCGTCGCGAGCGGCGCGGAACTCGGAGTCCTTGCTCCAGTCCGGCCACTGGCGCGAGTCCGCCAGGTTGCGGCCCAGCGTGTAGAGCATGCCCATGTCGTGCGCCATGCCCTTGAACGACCAGTCGGCCTGCCACTCGTCCGAGGGCTGGTGGTAGTGGTCGCGGGTGTAGGCCTTGTCCGCCGCCTCGCCGGCGGCCACGCCGCCGTCCACCCAGTCGTCGCCGGAGCCGAACGAGATTGCCGGCACGCCGCGCTTGGCGAACGAGAAGTGATCGGAGCGGAAGAAATAGCCGGCCTCCGGGTGCGGGTCCGGCGAGTAGGTTTCGCCGAACTGCTTGGCCACCTTGATCAGGTCGTCGAGCAGGCCGAGCTTGGCCGTGCCGGAGATGGTGAAGTTGCGGGTCAACCCGTGCGGGTCGAGCGCATCCATGTTGATCACGCCCACCGTCCTGGCCAGCGGGAACACCGGGTGGCTGGCGTAGTACTCCGAGCCGAGCAGGCCTTTTTCTTCCGCGGTGACGTTGAGGAACACCACCGATCGCTCCGGCTTCGACGCGTGCGCGAACGCGCGGCCGAGAGCGAGCAGGGCGGCCGTGCCGGTGCCGTTGTCCACCGCGCCGTTGTAGATGCGGTCGCCCTTCGCGTCGGGCGCACCGATGCCGAGGTGGTCCCAGTGGGCGCTGTAGATCACCGTCTCGTCGGGATGCTTGCTGCCCTTGACCATGCCCAGGATGTTCTGCGAGGTGATCACCTTGGCGTCGACGTCGAACTTCGCCGAGAAGGTCTCGCCCTTGAGCGTCACTGGCTTGAATTCGCGGGTCTGCGCCAGCTTCTTCATCGCGTCGAAGTCGAGCCCGGCGTTCTTGAACATCGTCACCGCGAGGTCGCGCTGGATCCAGCCTTCGACCTTCGAGTGCGCCTCGGAGGGATGCTCTCGCACGATGTCGAACTGCGCATTGGTGTTGGAGTTCTTCACCGTGGGCCAGCCGTAGGAGGCGGGCGCCGTCTCGTGGATGATCAGCAGGCCCAGCGCGCCCTGCCGAGCGATTTCCTCGTACTTGTAGGTCCAGCGGCCGTAGTAGGTCATGGCCTTGCCGCCGAAGTCGCCGTGGCCGGTCTCGTAGTCGGGGTCGTTGACCAGTGCCACGGCGATCTTGCCGCGCAGGTCCACGCCCTTGAAGTCGTCCCAGTTGCGCTCCGGTGCCTTCACGCCATAGCCGACGAACACCAGCGGCGCGTCATGGATGTCCACATGGGTGGAGCCGTCCATCGCCGCGCGCACGGCAATCTGGTCGCCCTGCACCAGCGGCACGTTCTTGCCGTCGAGCATGAGGTTGAACGCCGGCGTGCCGGTGATCTCGAAGCGGCCCAGCGGCACCGGCTGGGTCCAGCTGCGTTTGCCGTCCTTCATCACGCCGGCCGGTTGCAGGCCGGCGGCCTTCATCTGGCTGATCACGTAGGCGACGGTACGCTTCTCGCCCTCGGTGGCCGGACCGCGGCCCTCGAAGGCATCGGAAGACAGCATCTTGACCTGGCGGGAAAGGTAGTGCGGATCGAACGTGGGGGTCTTCGGTGCGTTGGCGGCCGACGCGGCACAGGCGAACGCGGCGGCGATGGAACAGGCAAGCAGTCGTTTCACTATCGGGAGCCCCTGGGCTGTGGAGAGCCGCTTCATCCTAGCGGCAAGCCAGCCTCATGGGCACTGCTCCGAGGGTATCAACCACGAAGTGCGTCGTCCTGGTCCCTGAGCCAGCGACGGTAACTGACGATCCGGTCCAGCTCGAAGCGTTGCGCCACGTCCTCGACCAGCGCGTAGTGGTACCAGTGCTCGCCGCGTACGGTGGTGGCCGGGATCATCTGCACCGGCGCCACCGTCGGATCGTCGCTGTAGTAGCCGTCACGGCTGGCGAACCATGGCAGGGCGGTGGCGTCGCGCAGGGCGGACAGCACCTCGATCGGAGCGCCCAGGTCGCTGGCGATCTCGTAGTGCGTCCGCAGGTCGTCGTCGGTCTGCACCAGCAGGAAGCGCCCTTCGCCGTCGGCATCGATCAGCAGCAGCCCGGTGGGGTTTACGTGGAGGTAGCACTCCACCGCGGGGAACCTGGCCAGCACGTCGCGCAGCACCGGGAGGAATACCGGGTCGCGCAGGAAGTGCACGTCGCCGAGCGCCATCGCCTCGGAGACGAAGCGGCTGGCACGCTCGAAGTAGCGCTCCTGCAGGGCGGCGATCGCCTGCTGCAGCTTTTCCATCGCACGCGGATCGTTCTTGCGGATGAAGCGGTCGATCAGGCCCGAGTTGAAGGCCTCGATTGCCGTGGCGTCGTCCGCCCGGCCGGTCAGCAGCACCTTGCCGATGTACGGGTTGTCGATGCGGCTGCAGAACTCCAGCCCGTCCATTTCCGGCATAGCCTGGTCCACCACCACCACCGAGACTTCGGCGAAGCGCATCGGGTCGAACATCGTGCGCACGATCGCGTCCATGTCCAGCGCCATCAGCTCGCGGCTGGGCGAGGGGTGCTCGTGCCAGCGGTACAGCCAGCCGCCGCCCGGCACGGCGCGGGTGTCGGCCCGGTGCAGGTCGGCCAGCGCCTGCCGCGGCGAGCTGTAGCTGCGGATCCGCTGCATCGGGTCGAGCATCAGCGGCACCACGCCGAGATAGGTTTCGTGGTCGTCCACCATCAGCGTCGTGGTGGGAAACCGGAATGGCGTCAGGCCGTGGTCGAAGGTCAGGGTCATGCGCGGGCGGTGGGATCGCGGGCCGGTAGGGAAATCAGGAATTCGGTGTATTCGCCCCAGCGGGAGCGGCAGGTGATGGTACCGCCCATCCGCTCGACCGCCTCGCGGCAGAACGCCAGGCCGATGCCCAGCCCGGCGACGCCGCCCCGGTCCTCGCTGTAGGAGTAGAAGCGGTTGAAGATGCGCGGCAGCACGTCGGGCGGGATGCCCGGTCCGGTGTCGCGGACGCGGACGCGTCCCCAGCGGCCCTCGTGCTCCACCCCGATCGAGATCTCCCCCTTGCCGGCGCGCCCGGTGTGGTACAGCCCATTGCGCAGCAGGTTGAAGATCACGTGGGTCAGCAGCGGCTCGCTGCCCATCAGCACGAAGTCATCGCCTTCCAGCAGATGCACCCGCTCCTGCTCCACCCGCGCGGCATAGGGATAGCGGGCGATCGCCTCTTCCAGCAGCCGACGGATTCGCAGCGGCGCCAACTGCTGCTGGTCGAGCGGGCGCGCGGCCATCAGCAGCATGTCGATCACGGTGTGCGCGTGCGCCACCTCATGCTCGATCGTGTCCATGCCCCGTTCCAGCGCCTCCAGGTGCGCCTCGCGCAGTTCCGCCACCGGCAGGCCGGCTTCCTTGGCCATCCGGTGGCTCACCAGCAGGTCGGGCAGGTAGCGCCGGAACGCCTGCCCGGCGATGTGCAGCGCCCCGAGCGGGGTGCGCAGCTCGTGGGCGATGTTGTTGGAGGCCCGGGTCAGTGCCTGGATGCGGGTCTTGTCGGCATGCTTCTGCGACAGGCTGGCCAGCGGGCCGAGCGCCAGCGCCATCGCCAGCAGCGGCAGGTAGAGCTGCAGTCGCAGCAGCGGCATCGGGTCGTGCGAGCCGAGCATCCAGGCCAGCCACGCCAGCAGGCTGCCGACCACGAAGATCGCGCCGAAGGCGACCACGTCGAACATCATCATGGTCAGGTACATCGACGCCAGGTGGATCAGCAGCCATGGCGTGCTGCCACCGTTGCGCAGCAGCATGTAGCCGGCGAAGAACGGCAGCACGAAGGTGACTGCCAGATGCCAGTACGCCGGCAGCAGGGCGCGCAGGCGGCGTGGCCACCAGCGCTGCATGGCCAGCGGCAGCAGCACGATGCAGCCGGCGACACGCAGCGGCAGGTTCTCGTAGGGTTGCGGCAGCGCGTACTTCCACACCGGGTAGTACGCCAGCATGCACAGCGCCCCGATCAGGCCCATCGCTGCCAGGCTGGGCTGGCTGGGTCGGGTGTGTTCGAACAGCGTGTCGTCGAGCCGCGTCAGCCCATTGCGCAGGCGGATCCACAGGCGGGGCAGGCTCGACATGGCGCAGAGTTCCGGTGTGTCAGCGGAACCGCTTGTGGCAGTCGTCGCAGGCGTTGTCGACCGGCTGCAGCGCGGTGGCCAGCGCCGCGCAGGTGCCTGGCGCCGCGGCGACCGCATCGCGCAGCGCACCCTGCAGCTTGTCGGACGATTTCATGAAGGGATCCTCGGCGCCCTTGAAGGCGCCCGGGATGTCCAGCGCCGCGGACTGCAGCCGCTCCAGGTTCGAACGGGTCGCGGTCGCATCGCATTGCTGCGTCTTGACCGAGTGTTCGAGCTGGCTCATGTGATAAGCCATCACCGTCATGACGGCCTTGGGCAGCGGGGTACGCTGGTGCAGTGCGCTGATCGCGAACGCGGTGCCGAGGATGCCGATGGCCAGGCCGAGCGCGATGAGTAGGGCAGACCGCATGTGTCCGGAATCCTGTCGGTTTGGGGTGCGGGGAGCATAGCCGAGGCGGGCGCGCCTGCCATCAGCGCAGCGGTCCGTCGCCGCTACAATGCACCGGTTGTCCTGTCGGAGTTGTCCTGCATGCGGTCTTTCCATGGCCCGGTCCGGGCGGGTTTCGCGCCATGAGCAGCGCGGCCGAAACGGCGCTGCGCGAGCGGTTCGCGGGTGTCGAGCGTCTGTACGGAGTGGGTAGCCTGTCGCGGCTGGCCGGCAAGCATGTCGCCGTGGTCGGCATCGGCGGCGTTGGCTCCTGGGCGGCCGAGGCGCTGGCCCGAAGCGCAGTGGGGCGGTTGACCCTGATCGATGCCGACGAGGTCTGCGTCTCCAATACCAATCGCCAGTTGCACGCGCTGGATGGGGAGTACGGTCGTCCCAAGGTCGGCGTGATGGCCAGCCGGCTCCATGCGATCAATCCGGCGCTGCGGCTGGAGGTGATCGAGCGCTTCCTCACGCCATCGACCCTGGATGACCTGCTCGATCGCGGCTACGACGTGGTGCTCGATGCCTGCGATGCGTTCCGGGTGAAGCTGGAGGCGATTGCCTGGTGCCGTCGGCGCAAGCTGCCGATGGTCACCGTCGGCTCGGCCGGCGGTCGCACCGACCCCACCCAGATCCGCGTGCGCGATCTTTCCCGCACCGAACACGACGCGATGTTCAGCCTGATCCGGAAGAAGCTCCGCCAGGACTTCGGCTTTCCGCGCAATCCGGACCGCTACTTCGGCATCTCGGCGGTCTATTCGCTGCAGAACGTGCAGTACCCGCAGCCGGACGGCACCGTCTGCGGTACCCGTCCGCCGGGCGGCGAAACCTTGAACCTGGCCTGCGGTGGCGGGCTTGGGGCGGCCACCCACGTCACCGGCGCATTCGCCTTCGCGGCGGTCGGCAAGGTGATGGAAAAGCTGCTCGATCCGTAGGAGCGCACCCTGTGCGCGAATGCTTCTTGTCTCGTCGGCGAAGAGCGTCGCGCACAGGGTGCGCTCCTACGGTTGGTCACTAGCCCATGGCGCAGGATCACCAGCCCATGTAGTGGCCGCCGTTGATCGCCAGGTTGGCGCCGGTGATCCAACTGGCCATGTCACCGGTGAAGAAGGCTACCGCGTGGGCGATCTCTTCCGGCTTGCCGAGGCGCCCGACCGGAATCTGCGCCACGATCTTCTCGCGCACCTCCTCCGGCACCGCCATCACCATGTCGGTGCCCACGTAGCCGGGCGAGACGGTATTGACGGTGATGCCGAACTTGGCGTTTTCCTGCGCCAGCGAGATGGTGAAGCCGTGCATGCCGGCCTTGGCCGCGGCGTAGTTGGCCTGGCCGTACTGGCCCTTCTGGCCGTTGATCGAGCTGATCTGCACGATGCGGCCCCACTTGCGCGCACGCATGCCCTCGATCACCGGCCGGGTGACGTTGAAGCAGGCATTGAGGTTGGTGTTGATCACGTCCGTCCACTGCTCGTAGCTCATCTTGTGGAAGGTGGTGTCGCGGGTGATGCCGGCGTTGTTGACCAGGATGTCCACCGGGCCGGCCTGCTCCTCGATCGACTTCACCATCGCCTGGCACGAGACCGGGTCGGACACGTCGCCGTGCACCATCAGCACGTCGATGCCATCGTCGGCCATCGTCTTGCGCCAGCGCTCCGCCTTGTCGGCATCCCGGTAGTTCGACGCCACGCGATGCCCCTGGCCGGCCAGGTAACGGATGATGGCGGTGCCGATGCCGCCGGTGCCACCGGTGACGAGCGCGGTGCGTTGAGTCATGTCGTTGGATCTCCTTCGGAAGGTGGCTGGGATGCCTGGGTGCCGCAGGGCGGGTATCGGGTCTTTATAGCGGTTCAGCCGTCCGGATGGCTGCTGCGGCGCGCCAAGTCGTTTCGATTGAAACATCTCGATGTTGCAGAGAGCAGTTCCGCCGGGGTCGCGGCCGGGGGGTCGTGCGGCAGCCCAAGGAAGGCCAGTGCCCGCCGTAACGCGGGCATCGGGTCGGCCGGGTCCACCGCTCCCGCTCCGGCCGACTTGGACAGCTTGCGGCCCTCCGCGTCGCAGGCCAGGGGCAGGTGCAGATAGGTGGGCGTGGGTAGGCCGAGTACCCGCTGCAGGTGGATCTGCCGCGGGGTGGAGTCGAGCAGGTCGGCGCCACGCGCCACTTCCGTGATGTCCTGGAAGGCATCGTCCACCACGCAGGCCAGCTGATAGGCGTAGTAGCCCTCGACGCGCCGGATCACGAAATCGCCGGCGACTTCGCGCAGGTTCTGTCGTTGCGGACCCTGCAGCGCATCGTCGAAGGCGATCTCGGCATCGGGCACCCGCAGGCGCCAGGCGGGCGGGCGGTCGTCGGTCGGCGGCGCGATGCAGTGTCCGTCGCGGTGGAGGCCGCCGGTGGCGGCCAGATCGCTGCGGCTGCACCAGCAGGGAAACACCTCACCGGCTGCACGCAACTGCTCGAAGGCCGCGTCGTAGGCGGCGCGTCGGGTGGACTGGAACAGCACCGGCCCGTCCGCGACCAGGCCGAAGGCGGGCAGGGTGGCCAGAATGTCGCGGGCCGAGCCGGGAACCTCGCGCGGGGGGTCGATGTCTTCCATCCGCACCAGCCACTGGCCGCCGGCCTGGCGGGCGCACAACCAGCTGCCGACCGCGGCCACCAGCGACCCGAAATGGAGTGGTCCGGTAGGCGAGGGGGCGAAGCGTCCGCGATAGGTCATCGCGGCATTCTATGCGGGGTCGCCTGTCTTGAAACCCGGCGGTTTCGCCCCGAATAGCGGAAGGCGGCTCCGGTCGCGTTCCCCTTTTCATGACTGCCAGAGAGACAGCCATGCGTCGCATCGCCCTTTTCCTCGCCACCAATATCGCCGTCCTGTTCCTGCTCAGCATCGTCTGCCACCTGCTGGGAGTCGACCAGTGGGCGGCCGCCCGCGGCTACGGCGGCATGACCGGGCTGCTGGTGTTCGCCGCCGTGTTCGGCATGGGCGGCGCCTTCATCTCGCTGCTGATGTCCAAGTGGATGGCGAAGATGTCCACCGGCGCGCGGGTGATCGAGCAGCCGGCCAACGAGGTCGAGCGCTGGCTGGTCGAGACCGTGCGCCAGCATGCCCAGCGGGTCGGCATCGGCATGCCCGAGGTGGCGGTCTACGACGCCCCCGAGATGAACGCCTTCGCTACCGGCGCCAGCCGCAACCACGCGCTGGTGGCGGTCAGCACCGGCCTGCTGCAGCAGATGGACCGCGACCAGGTCCGCGCCGTGCTCGGCCACGAGATCGGCCACGTCGCCAACGGCGACATGGTGACCCTGACCCTGATCCAGGGCGTGCTCAACACGCTGGTGATCGTCGCCTCGCGCATCGTTGGCCGGGTGGTCGACAGCTGGCTCTCGGGCGGGCGCGACAGCCGCGACAGCGGGACTGGCATCGGCTACTTCATCTCGGTGATGGTGCTGCAGGTGGTGTTCGGGCTGTTCGCCTCGATGATCGTGGCGGCGTTCTCGCGCTGGCGCGAGTACCGGGCCGACGCCGCGGGGGCGAACCTGGCCGGCCGCGGTGCGATGGTCTCCGCGCTGCAGCGGCTGCAGGGCAACCACGGCGAGAGCACCCTGCCCAAGACCATCGCCGCGTTCGGCATCTCCGGCCCGCTGGCCGCCGGTCTGCAGCGCCTGTTCATGAGCCATCCGCCGCTGGACGAGCGGATCGCGGCGCTGCAGAACGCCACCGGGCGCTGAGTCCCACCGGTTTCCCGCAGCGGAGAGCCGCGCAGGAGGACGAGCGGGGCACGCCTCCCATCCTCCTCACCGTCAGCCCGGCGAACGCCGGGACACAGTGCCTCCGGGATGGGAATCCAAGCCGCTGGATCCCGGCGTTCGCCGGGATGACGGCAAAGAAGCACAAGCCATATCCAAGCAACTGCACCACACGGAAACTCTACGCATGAACGCACCTGCCGAAACCCGCAAGTTCGAAGCCGAAGTCGCCCAGGTCCTGCACCTGGTGACCCACTCGCTCTACTCGCACAAGGAAATCTTCCTGCGCGAGCTGATCTCCAACGCCTCCGATGCCTGCGACAAGCTGCGCTTCGAGTCGATCGCCCACCCCGAGCTGCTGGCCGGCGACGGCGAGCTGCACATCGACGTGAGCTGGGACGAAGCGGCCCGCACCGTGACCGTGCGCGACAACGGCATCGGCATGAATCGCGACGAGGTGGTCGCCAACATCGGCACCATCGCCAGCTCCGGCACCAGGCGCTTCCTTGAAGCGATGAGCGGCGAGCAGAAGGCCGACGCGCGGCTGATCGGCCAGTTCGGCGTGGGCTTCTATTCCGCCTTCGTGGTGGCCGACAAGGTCACCGTGGTCACCCGCCGGGCGGATCTGCCGGAAGGCGAGGGCGTGAAGTGGGAGAGCGACGGCAAGGGCGAGTATTCGCTGGAGCCGGTCGATGCACCGCAGCGCGGTACGTCGGTGACCCTGCACCTGAAGGCCGACGAGGACGAGTTCCTCAAGGGCTGGCAGCTGAAGTCGCTGATCCGCAAGTACTCCGACCACGTCGCCTTCCCGATCCGTACGCCAGTGGAGAAGGACGGCCAGCCGACCGACGAATTCGAGAGCACCAACGCCGCCTCGGCGCTGTGGACCAAGCCGAAGAGCGAGATCTCCGACGAGGACTACATCGGCTTCTACAAGTCGCTGGGCCACGACTTCAACGATCCGCTCGCCTGGACCCACAACCGCGTCGAGGGCAGCCAGAGCTTCACCACCCTGCTGTACCTGCCGGCGCAGCCGCCGTTCGACCTGATGATGGGCGGGCGCGACGAGCGCAAGGGGCTGAAGCTCTACATCAAGCGCGTCTTCATCATGGACGCGGCCGAGGAGCTGCTGCCGAACTACCTGCGTTTCGTGCGCGGCGTGGTCGATGCCGACGACCTGCCGCTCAACGTCAGTCGCGAGATCCTGCAGCAGAACCGCAACCTGGATCGCATCAAGTCGGCCTGCGTGAAGCGCGTGCTCGACCTGATCGAGAAGCTGGCGCGCGACGAACCGGAGAAGTTCGCCACCTTCTACAAGGCCTTCGGCAACACGCTGAAGGAAGGCGTCGCCGAGGACGGCGCCAACCGCGAGCGCATCGCCAAGCTGCTGCGCTTCGCCAGTACCCGGGGCGACGGCGCCGAGCAGACGGTGTCGCTGGACGACTACGTCGGTCGCATGGCGGTGGGCCAGGACACCATCTGGTACATCACCGCCGACGGCTACGCCGCGGCCGCAGGCAGCCCGCAGCTGGAGGCGTTCAAGGCCAAGGGCATCGAAGTGTTGCTGATGTCCGACCGCATCGACGAGTGGATGGTCGGCTCGCTCAGCGAGTACGCCGGCAAGAAGCTCAGGAACGTCGCCAAGGGCGAGCTGCCGCTGGACGAGGCGGACAAGCAGAAGCAGGAAGAGGCCACCAAGGCGGCCGAGCCGCTGTTGGCGAAGCTCAAGGAACTGCTCGGCGACCGCGTGGGTGACGTGAAGGTGTCCGCGCGCCTTACCGACAGCCCGTCCTGCCTGGCGCTGTCCGACTACGAGATGGCACCGCACCTGGCGAGGCTGCTGCGCGAGGCCGGCCACGACATGCCCGAGGCCAAGCCGACGCTGGAGGTGAACCCGGCGCACGCCCTGGTGCAGCGCGTGTCCTCCGAGGCCGACGCGGGCAAGGCGAAGGATCTGGCCCTGCTGCTGCTGGAGCAGGCCGAGATCGCCGCCGGTGCCCAGCTGCCGGATCCGGCCGCCTTCGTGCAGCGCATGAACCGCGTGCTGCTCGGCTGAGCGATCGCCTCGTGCTGAAACAAGAAGCCCGCCATCCGGCGGGCTTTTTGTTGGCGGGGCTCAGACGCCGCCGACCTCGTACAACTCCAGCGGCAGGCCGTCCGGATCGGCGAAGAACAGGAAGCGCCGACCGGTGTACTCGTCCACGCGGATCGCCTCGGTGGCGACGCCGGCAGCGTTGAGATAGCTCTGCCAGTCGGCCACGTCGTCCACCGCAAAGGCCAGATGGCGCAGGCCGCAGGCTTCCGGCCGGCTCGGCCGCGGCGGTGGCTTGGGAAAGGAGAACAGCTCCAGCCGGGTGCCGTCGGGCAGGGCGAGGTCGAGTTTCCAGCTGTCGCGTGCGTCGCGGTAGTGCTCGTCCAGCACGGTGCAGCCGAGCAGTTCCGTGTAGAAGCGCTTCGAGCGCGCGTAGTCCGAGCCGATCAGCGCGACATGGTGGGTGCCGCGCAGGGCCGGCCTCGCTGGCGTCATCACGCTCATGCACCGGCCACGTCGAGCGGCGCGAGCACGTGGACCTCGGGCGGCGCGGCCAGCCAGTCCGCCACGGTGGCGCGATAGGTGCGGTGGTGCGCGCTGTCGCGGTGCGCCTGCAGGGCGGCTTCGTCGTCATAGGCCTCCACGATGTGGAACACCGGCGAGCCGTCGGCGGCGGCGAACAGGTCGTACTGCCGGTTGCCCGGCTCGGTGCGGCTGCCGGCGATCAGCGGGCCGAGGGCACGGGCGACGTCGTCGCGGTGTTCGGGGCGGGCGGTCAGTCGCGCGATCACATGGATGCTCACGGTGCATCTCCGTTGTCGGGGGACAAGCCATCGGCATGGCGACGCGCCAGCCGCCGTTCGATCGAGCTACGCCACTCGGCGGACAGTTCCGGCACGGTCAGCGCGCGGGCCAGCAGCGCCTGCGTTGCCGGTTCGTTCGGGTGAAGGTAGGCGTGGAACAACGGGCGGATGGCAATCTGGCCCTGACCGCGGGCTACACGCTGCACCGGGTCGCCGGCCTCGATGATGCCCAGATCCAGCACGCGCAGGTACACCCCGCTGTGCAGCGAGTCGGCGAAGCGCTTCGGCAGGCTGGCATCGCCGAAGCGCAGGCCGAGCTTGAAGCATGGGACGCGCGGCTGGGTCACCACGAAGCGGGCCGAGCCGATGGCGAGCTGGTCGCCGATGCAAAGCTCGTTTTCGTCGAGTCCGGCGATGGTGAGGTTCTCGCCGAAGTGTCCGGGGACGAGATCGTCGCGACCGAGTTCCTGCTGCCACCAGTCGTAGTGTTCGGCCGCGTACGCGTACACCGCCTTGTCCGGTCCGCCGTGGTGGATCCGGTCGGCCTGGCCGTCGCCCTCCAGTTGTTCGGTCAGCACACGCACAGGGCCGTGCACCGCCGTCTTGAAGATGCCTGTGGAGACCGTGCGGTCACCGTGGGGCACGTCGCGGGGAAGGGCAACGCTGATGGTGGTCAAGTGCATGGGGTGCTTCTGGCAAAGGGTCTGGTATGCGGCGTCAGGATGCCGCAGTGCGGCAATTTTTACGCAGATTTTATGCCGACGCTCGAATCCGCCATCCCCTCGTTATGCCTGCCTGACGATAATACGCGGTGCGCCACGCAAGACGATGCCGGGCGGCGTCGTCGTGGTTTTGGGGTGCCGGACTGGCCGCCCCCGGGAGCTTTTGCAATGCAAGCTGTTTCTTCGCGCCGCATGGCCGCGCTGGCCCTCGGCGCCGTGGGCGTGGTTTACGGCGACATCGGTACCAGCCCGCTGTACACGCTGAAGGAAGTGTTCGGCCCCCACGGCGTGCCGGCCTCCCACGACAACGTGCTCGGTGCCCTGAGCCTGGTGTTCTGGGCGCTGATCATCGTGGTGTCGGTGAAGTACCTGCTGTTCATCATGCGCGCCGACAACAAGGGCGAGGGCGGCATCATGGCGCTGATGGCGCTGGCCCAGCGCTGCACCCGGGATCGTCCGCAGCTGCGCTGGGGCTTGGTGCTGCTGGGCCTGTTCGGCGCGGCGCTGTTCTACGGCGACGGCGTGATCACGCCGGCGATCTCGGTGCTGTCGGCGGTGGAGGGCCTGAAGGTCGCCACGCCGGAGCTGGCCCATTACGTGGTGCCGATCACCGTCGGCGTGATCCTCGGCCTGGGCTGGCTGCAGCGGCACGGCACGGCGCGCATCGGTGCGGTGTTCGGCCCGGTCTGCGCGGTGTGGTTTGTCGCCATCGCCGCACTCGGCGTGTCGGGGATCGCCCGCCATCCGGCGGTGCTGTACGCCCTGCTGCCGACCTATGCCATCGAGTTCTTCACCCACAACCATGCCGAGGCGTTCTTCGCCCTGGGCGCGGTTGTGCTGGCGGTGACCGGTACCGAGGCGCTGTATGCGGACATGGGGCATTTCGGCAGGGGGCCGATCCGGGTCGCCTGGTTCAGCTTCGTGCTGCCTGCGCTGCTGCTGAACTACTTCGGCCAGGGCGCGCTGGTGCTGATGGATCCGGCCACGGTGGCCAACCCGTTCTATCACCTGGTGCCGCGGACGTTGCTGTACCCGATGATCGGACTGGCCACCGCGGCCACGGTGATCGCCTCGCAGGCGGTGATTTCCGGCGCGTTCTCGATGACCCGCGAGGCGATGCAGCTCGGCTACGTGCCGCGCATGCGGGTGGTGCACACCTCGCAGGAGATGTCCGGCCAGGTCTACGTGCCGTGGATCAACCGCGTGCTGGTGGTGCTGATCGTGCTCGCGGTCGTCGGCTTCCGCTCCTCGGACAACCTGGGCTCGGCCTACGGCATCGCAGTGACCGGCACGATGGTGATCACCACGCTGCTGGCGCTCACCGTGGCGCGCATCCAGTGGCGCTGGAGCTGGGCGGCAGTGATCGCCATAGGCACCGGCCTGCTGGTGGTGGACCTGGGCTTCTTCAGCGCCAACATCATCAAGATCGAATCCGGCGGCTGGTTCCCGCTGGCACTGGGGCTGGTGGTGTTCCTGCTGATGACCACCTGGCGTCGCGGCCGCGAACTGGTGGTGCGCGAGATCCAGCAGGGCGGTCTGGCGCTGGCCCCGTTCATCGTGAACATGAGCGAGCACCCGCCGGTGCGCGTGGCCGGCACCGCGGTGTTCCTCACCGGCAACGGCAATGCCGTGCCGCATGCGCTGCTGCACAACCTCAAGCACAACAAGGTGCTGCACGAGCGCAACGTGATGCTGACGGTGGAGACGCTGGATGAGCCGGTGGCCGACGAGGACCAGCACATCGAGTGGACGCCGCTGGAAGGTGGCTTCGCACGATTGCGCCTGCGTTTCGGCTTTGCCGAGGATCCGGACGTACCGGCGCGGCTGGCCGAGTGCGCGCGCAACGGCATCCACTTCGACATGATGGACACCACGTTCTTCGTCTCGCGCGAGAGCATCGTGGCCGGCAGTCGGCGGCCGGGGATGGCGCTGTGGCGGGAGAAGCTGTTCGTGCTGCTGGCGCGCAACGCGATGCCGGCGACGGCCTTTTTCCGCATCCCCGGCAATCGCCTGATCGAGCTCGGGGCGCAGGTGGAGATCTAGCCGCTTGGCCGCGGATTCCGCCGATGACCGCGGGGTGACGGGCAGCACGGCGCGACCCCTCGCCGTCGGGCTGCGCGATGCACTAACGTGGGCCGGCATCCTTGGATCCGACCGCATGACCGACGTCTCGCGTCCGCAGCCACCACCGGCGTCCCGTCGGCTCGGCGACTACCTGTTCGCCACCGCGGTCGCGGTGCTGGGCTTTGCGCTGGCCTTCGTGGCGCAGCGCTACCTGTCGGTGGCGAACCTGGCGCTGGTGTTCCTCACCGCGGTGCTGGTGGTGGCGGTGCGCACGCGCATGACCGTGGCGGTCTACACCGCGCTGCTTTGCTTCGTCGGCTACAACTTCTTCTTCACCGAGCCGCGCTACACGCTGGCGATCGAGCGGCCGGACGACGTGCTGGCGGTGGGCTTGTTCCTGGCGGTCGCGCTGGTCTGCAGCCGGCTGGCGACGCGGCTGTCGACCCAGGTGGAAGGCCTGCGCGAGGCGCAGTGGCGCGCCCGTGCGCTGCTCGACCTCGGCAAGCGGCTGGCCGGTTGCGGCGGGCTGCAGGCGGTGCGCGACACTGCGGTGGTGACCCTTGCACGCACGCTCTCCGGCGGTGTCGTGCTGTTCGCGCCCGATCCGCGGGGGGCGCTGGCGGTGGTCGCCGCCTCGTCCGATGCGCCGGAACTCGGGCCGGACGAGCTGGCTGCCGCCAGCTGGGTCGCTGCCCATGCGCGTGCTGCCGGTCGCCACGAGGCGAACTTCGCCGGAATCGGCTGCTGGCTGCTGCCGGTCGACCCGTTGGCGCCGGCCGCGGGACTGGTGGCGCTGTCACTGACGGACGAGGACGACGGGCCGGACCTGCCGCGGCGCGAGCTGGCCCTGGCGATGCTCGCCGACATCGCGCGCGTGCTCGAGCGAGCGCGGCTGGCCGAGGCGCTGGAGCAGGCCCGTGTGCAGGGCGAGACCGAGCGCCTGCGCAACGCGCTGCTGTCCTCCGTCTCGCACGACCTGCGCTCGCCGCTGGCAGCGATGATCGGTGCGGCTGGCACCCTGGCCAGCTACGACGACCAGCTGGCGCCGGCCGAACGTGGCGAACTGCTGCAGTCGATCCTCGGCGAGGGACAGCGGCTGGACCGCTACATCCAGAACCTGCTCGACATGACCCGGCTCGGCCACGGCACGCTGAAACTGCAGCGCGACTGGGTCGATGCCGCCGAGATCGCGCTGGCGGCGATCGGCCGGCTGCGCCGCTATTACCCGGAGCAGGCGGTCGAGACGCATTTGCCGGAGGCGACAGTGCTGCTCTACGTGCATCCGGCACTGATCGAGCAGGCGTTGTTCAACGTGCTGGAGAATGCCGCGCATTTCTCCCCGCCCGGTGCGCCGGTGACGGTGGACCTGGCCGTGGATGGCGAGCGGCTGGTGATTCGCGTGGCCGACCGCGGACCCGGCATTCCCGAGGCCGAGCGCGCGCGCATTTTCGACATGTTTTATTCGGTCTCGCGTGGCGACCGTGGCCACAAGGGCACCGGCCTGGGCCTGTCGATCTGCCGTGGCATGATCGGCGCGCACGGCGGCTCGGTCGAGGCGCTGCCCGGCGAGGGTGGCGGCACCGTGATCCGCATCGTCCTGCCGCTGCCGCCCGCACCGGAGCCTGGCCCATGACAGCATCCGCACCGCGCGTGCTCGTGATCGACGACGAGGCACAGATCCGCCGTTTCCTCGACATCGGGCTGCGCGCCGAGGGCTATCAGGTGCTGCAGGCGGCCACGGCCGAGGAAGGCCTGGCACTGGCGGCCACGCAGTCGCCGGACCTGGTGATCCTGGATATCGGCCTGCCGGATCGCGAAGGCCACGAGGTGCTTGCCGAACTGCGCCAGTGGAGCCAGGTGCCGGTGCTGATGCTGTCGGTGCGTGACAGCGAGGCGCAGAAAGTGCGCGCGCTGGACAACGGCGCCAACGACTACGTGACCAAGCCGTTCGGCGTCCAGGAACTGATGGCGCGGCTGCGCGTGCTGCTGCGCAGCCGGGTGGCCGCGACGACCGCGCCGGACGCTGCACCGCGCTACGACGACGGCCGTCTGGTGGTCGATCAGCTGAGGCGCGAGGTGACACTGGACGGTGAGCCGGTGGCACTGACCCGCAAGGAATACGCCGTGCTGGCCATGCTGCTGCGTCATGCCGGCCGGGTGGTCAGCCAGCAACAGTTGCTGCGTGAGGTCTGGGGCGCGACCCACGTGCAGGACACCCATTACCTGCGCATCGTGATCGGGCGTCTGCGCCAGAAGCTCGACGACGATCCGGGCGAGCCGCGCTGGCTCAAGACCGAGCCAGGGGTGGGTTACCGCTTCCTGGCCCGGGATGAGACTTAGTCGCCGGTATCGTCCGTCCGCTTGCGGCGGCGGCGCGGTTGCGGCTGGGCGAGCAGGGACTGCAGGTAGGCGATGCCTTCCTCTTCCGGGAAGAACGCCACCACGTCGCCGACGCCCAACTGGTATTTCGCGCGCAGGGTGAGGAATTCCTCGCGGGCCCGGGCCATCCGCTCGGCCTCGGCGGCCTTGGTGCTGGGGCGGCCGCGACCGCGCTTGACCGGTGTCGGCGCAGGGGCCGGGACGGCCGGTGCCGGTTCGGGTTTCGCCGTTTCCCTGGCCTGGTCCAGTGCGGCCAGTTCGGCCTGGAACTGTCGGAAGTCGTAGTTGCTCGAAGCCATGTCCAACGAAAAAGGAGTGCGGGCGGGAGGCGCCATCTTCGCATGCCCGGCGCGTGGGCGCCGGCTCAGACCGCGACGACGGGCACCTCGCCACGCGCCTGCTGCCACTCGCGCAGCCCCATGATGGCCAATACCACGAAGCCGGCGTACAGCACCGAGGTGATCAACAGGTCCTTGTAGACGTATTCGCCCACGTAGATCACGTCGACCAGGATCCACAGCCACCAGGCGGCCAGGTGGCGGCGCCCCTGCCACCACTGCGCGACCAGGCTGAAGCTGGTCAGCGCGGCGTCCAGCCAGGGCAGGGCGGCGTCGGTCCAGCGATGCATGGCGTAGCCCAGCGCCAGCGCACCGGCCACGCCGAGGACGGTGTGCCCCACCGCCTCGCCGAACGGCAGCGGCGCCACCTGCACCCGGCCGTCGTCGTCGAGGTTGCGCCGCCAGCGCTGCCAGCCGTAGACGATCAGGCCGGCGAACGCCAGCTGCAGCAGGGCATCGGAGTAGAGCCTGGCATCGACGAAGATGCCGCCGTAGACCAGCACCGAGGCCAGGCCGACCGGCCAGCACAGCGGCCGCCGGCGGGCGGTCAGCCACACCGCCCAGGCGCTGATCACCGCTCCGGTCAACTCGACCCAGGACATGGTCAGAACCCGACCGTGACCGACAGCCGCGCCAGCCGCGGCGCGCCGGGGAACAGGTAGGTGTCGCCGTAGGCGCCGCCGGTGTCGCGCCAGTAGAAGCGGTTGAACACGTTGTCCACGCTCAGGTGCCAGGCCATCGGGTGGCCGTCCCACGCCGTGGCGTAGCGCAGGCCGGCGTCGAACACGTTGTATGCCGGAACGCGGACACGGCCGTCCGGCGTGGCCGGATTGGCGCTCGCGTAGCGCCAGCCGGCCAGCAGGCCGACCGCGTGCGCGAACGGCAGCCGGTAGTCCAGGTACACCGAGGTGCGCAGGCGTGGCACGTTGATGATCTGATGGCCTTCGTAGGCCGGCGTTCCGCTGTGGCTGGCGCGGGCCTGGATCAGGTTCGCGCTGGCGGTGAGGCGCAGGTCATCGCTGATCCGGCCGTCGGCGCCCAGCTCTAGGCCGGTGTGTGCTTCCTGGCCGCGCTGCACGAAGGTGAAGCCGGCCGCCGAGTGGTCAGGCTGCGCGAACTGGTAGGGCTGGCGGATGCGGTACAGCGCCGCCTGCAGGCTCAGCGTGTCGCTCCAGTCGTACTTCACGCCGGTCTCGATCTGCCGCGAGTGCACCGGGGCCAGCATCTGGCCGCCGTTGCTGGTCCAGTACGGCGCCTCGGCGCCCAGCGCGAGGTTCTCGCTGTAGCTGGCATAGACGGTCAGCGGCGCGGTCGGCTGCCACATCACCGCCGCCTGCGGCAGGGTCCTGCTAAGGCGGGTATCGCGCTGGAGCACCTGGCCGCTGCTGTCCCACGCGCGCTCGTGCAGGCGTACGAAGCGGGCGCCGGCCAGCACCTGCCACTGCTCGCCGAGGTGGATGCGGTCGATGCCGAACAGTGCGCGTTGCCAGCTGCTGAAGGTGCGCGCGGACGGGCCGGGCTGGTTCGGCGAAGGCGCGAAGTACGGCGGGATCACCTGATCGATGTTGCCGGTGCCGACGTAGTCGTAGACGTAGGGCCGCTGGTCCAGCGTGCGGCGGAAGGCGCTGGCACCGAGGCTGACTTCATGGCTGATGCTGCCGGTATCGAAGCCACCCTTGAGCACCGCGCGCACCTCGTCGTTCTGGCGGGTGTCGCCCGGGCTGCGGAAATCGTAGATGTCGTAGTCGCCGTTGGGCGCGAAGAAATTCCCCGGGTACTCGCCGGTGGCGCACTGCGGCGCGTAGAAGCAGCCGTAGGCGAAGGCGACGTTGTCGTTGATCACGGTGTGACTGTGGCCGGCCGAGAGCCGGGCGCTCCAGCGGTCGCTGAAGCGGTAGTCGAAGCGCGCGGTGGTGTTGCTGGAGTGGATGCCGACCGGCTGCTGCCACGGCTCGTAGCCGAGCAGGCGGGTGTTGCTGGGATGCGCCGGGATCGTCGTGCCGCCGAGCAGCTGGTAGCCCGACACCGAGCGCTGGCCGCTGGTCTGGTAGTCGGTGTCGAGCTGAAGCGTGGCGCGGTCGCTGATCTTCCAGTCGGCGGCCAGCGAGAGAAAGCTGCGCCGGCCCGGCGTGTGCTGGACGTAGGAGTGCATGTCCTCGTGCGCGGCGTTGACGCGCAGGCCGAAGTTCGGGGTCAGCCAGGCGCCCATGTCCACCGCGGCGTAACGCGAGCCGTGCGAGTCGGTGCCCAGCGTGGCAGTGCGCACGTCGGCCGGGCGCTTGGTGACGTAGTTGACGATGCCGCCGGGCGCGATGATGCCGGCCTCCAGCCCGCCCAGGCCCTTGAGGATCTCGACCCGCTGCTTGTCCTCCAGCGGCGTCAGCTGCTCGCCGTTGATGGTCATGTCGTTCATGCGGTAGGCGGTGGCCAGGTCGAGCACGAAGCCGCGGATCGCCAGGTCCTGGTAGTAGCCCACGGGCGCGTAGTTGTCGCCGACCGAAGCGTCGGTGCGCACCAGCTCGCTGAGCGTGCGCGGCTGGCGGTCGTCGATCAGGTCGCGGGTGATCACGGTGACCGAGGCCGGCGTGTCGTGCAGCGGCGCGTTGCCGAAGCTGCCGAACGTGTCCACCTGCGAGCTGTCGGCGTGATAGCCCTTGTCGGCGTCGGCGGTGACCTGCACCGTCCCGAGTTTCTTCGCCTGGGCCGGGTCGTGGCCGGCGTCGTCGGCGGCGCGGGCGCACAGCGGCGCGATCGCCAGGGCGGCGAACAGGGCGGTGGCAAGGGGCGTGCGGTGCAGGGTCATGGTCGTCGTCGTCTCGAAGGGGCGGGACGAAGCGACGGCGCAACCACGACGCACGGACGTGCGTCATGGTTGCTGCAAGCTCCCTACGCCGGTGCGAACCGGATCAGGTTCCAAGGGACTCTCTCAGCCCGGCCGTTCGACCGGGCACCCCCGCTTCAAGACCGCTATTGAAACATGAAAGCCCGTGCGATGGGGAGCCGCGCCGATGGCGGCCCCGCTCAGTGCGCCTCGCGGATCGCCGCCAGCAGGTGCTGTCCGTGAGCGCCCTCGAACCACGCAGCATGGCCGATCAGGAAGGTATCGTAGGCCACGTCGGCCGCGTGCGCCGAGCGGGTGACGCCGTGGAAGTACTCCACTTCCGACAATGCAAAATCCACGTGCACCACCGGCAGCAGGTCGGCGAGCAGGTGCAGCTCGTCGGCGCCGAGCGGGAGTTCCGCGCGATAGCCGGCGATGAGCGCCCGCGCGATATCGGGGCGCGCGGCGGCGTTACCCGCATCGAGCGCCAGCCAGGCGATTGCGTTGCGCTCGATGGCGGTGGCCAGGTCGAACAGGGCGAAGTTGGCTGCGGCCAGTCCGAAGTCGAGCACGCAGGTCACCTCGGCGTCGTCACCGGCACCGCTCCAGCACAGGTTGGAGACGTGCCAGTCGCCGTGCGTCCACAGCCGCGGCTGCCGCGCCAGCGCCGGCTGCGATGCCCGCCAGGGCGCGAACAACCGCTCGAGGTCGCGCGGCCAGTCGCGGCGCGCGAGGTAGTCAGCCAGCGCGGGGCGCTGCGGCAGCTGCGCCTGCAGCGTGGCCACCGGATCGGCGGCCGTCGCCAGCTCGCTGCGTGCGACCAGGATGTGTGTCCCGCGCTGGGTCGCGGAATGCCCGGCGGAGGCCCCGTGCAGCCGGGCCAGCATGCGGCCTGCGGTGCGCGCATGGGCGAGCCGGTCGGGCGGCTGCCACGACATCGTGTCGCGATAGAGGTCCTCGCCGCGGGCGGCGGTGTGTACCTCGTAGGTCCAGTCGCCGTGCGCGAGGGCGGTGCGGCCGTCGCGGTCGGCGAGCAACTCGACCACCGGCAGTCCGTGGCGCTTCAGGTGCGCCAGAAGGGCATGCTCCTCGGCCAGCGTGGCGGCCCCGCGCACGCTCACGTGGTGTCGCTTGACGAAGACGGTGCCGCCCCGCGCGGTCTCGACCAGGCCAGCGGCGGACAGCGGGCGCGGACTGTGCCAGAGCACGCGCCGCAGGCCGCCGGCCGCGGGCATCGTGGCCAGCACGCCGGTCAGTTCCGGCTCGGCGAGGGCGGGCCAGTCCGGTGCGATCTCGTCGCCGGCCAGGCCATGCACGCGGTGGGTGGGGTCGGTCATCTCGGGGCACGGATCCGGGGCGGCGGGGCGCCGATTATCGCCGATGCGCCGGCGCGACCTTGGTCCGGCTTCCCTGACTCATGTTGCATCGCGTCTAATGGCGCTTTGCGTTGCGTGGGCCGTCGCCGCCGATGAGTGCGTTGCTGTTGCTGTTCGTGTGTCTGGTGCTGGGCGCCCTGGTGGCGCGCTTCGCCCGTCCGCCGGCCGGGATCGTGGCCGGGCTGAACTGGTGGGTGCTGAACATCGCGCTGCCGGCGCTGGTGCTGGCGATGATCCCGCGCGTGCACTTCGACCGGCACCTGTGGTTTCCGGTGGCGACGATGTGGGTGACCTTCTTCGGGGCCTGGCTGCTGTTCGCGCTGCTGGGACGCCTGTTCGGCTGGTCGCGCTCGCGCATTGGCGCGCTGACCCTGGTGTGCGGCCTGGGCAACACCTCGTTCATGGGCTATCCGATGGTGCAGGCGATGCACGGACAGCCGGGGCTGGCGCTGGCGGTGGTGTCCGATCAGCTCGGCTGCTTTCCGCTGCTGGCCGCCGGCGGCATCGTGGTGGCCTCGCTGTACTCCGGACGGCAGCCCAGCGTGGCGCTGGTGGTGCGCCGGATCGCCACTTTTCCGGCGTTCATCGCGCTGCTGGTGGGCATCGTCGCCGGTCTTGCCGGCGGCTGGCCGGGGACGCTCGATCACCTGTTCCTGCAACTGGGCCAGACGCTGACGCCGCTGGCGCTGTTCTCGGTCGGCCTGCAGTTCAAGCTGCACCTGCACCGCGACCAGCTCGGCGCGCTGTCCAGCGGGCTGGCCTGGAAGCTGGCGCTCGCGCCGCTGGCCGGATGGGGGCTGGGCATGCTCGCCGGCGTCACCGGCCTGACCCTGGTGGTCGGCGTGCTGCAGGCGGCGATGGCACCGATGATTTCCGCGGCGATCCTGGCCGACCAGTACGAACTGGAACCGCGCCTGGCCAACACCGTGCTGGGCGCCGGCATCGTGCTGTCGCTGGCGACAGTGCCGCTGGCGAACCTGCTGATGGGGGGCTAGCGGTTCAACGGCGCATGCCCAGCTCGCGAGCCCGTTGCTCGACCGCTTCCTTTGCCTGCTTCAGGCCGCAACCGGTGCGGTCCCGGTACCGCTTGATCGCCTCGATGATCTTGTTCGCGCGGATCGCGGCGTCGACGGCCTCGTCGTCGATGCGCGGCGGTGCGGGCCGGCTGGTCGGTTTCGCTAGCCGGTAGATCGACCGTGCCAGCATGAAACCGGAGACGAAGGCGATGCCGGCCATGATCCAGGATTGCAGGGTCGGGTCCATGCGGGCTTTTCCTCGGTGCGGTCCGGTCGACCATAATGCCGTCATGAGCGAAGCGAAATGCACTCCGGCCGACGACCTGCGCATCGACGTGTGGCTGTGGGCGGCCCGGTTCTTCAAGACCCGAAGCCTGGCCAAGCAGGCGGTCGGCGGCGGCAAGGTCGAGCTCAACGGTGGACCGTGCAAGGCGGCGCGGCCGGTGCGCGTGGGTGACCGCATGATCGTCCGTCGCGGTGAGGAGACGATGGAAGTCGAAGTGCTGGGCCTGTCGGGCCAGCGCGGTCCGGCACCGGTGGCGCAGGCGCTGTATCGCGAGAGCGAGGCCAGTCGCGTTGCGCGGGAGGCCGCACGCGCGAATCGTCGTCTGATGCTTGCGCCACGGCCTGTCGGGCGGCCCGGCAAGCACGATCGCGCCGATCTGCGTCGCCTGAAAGAGGCTGGATCCAACCAGGACTGAATTGCGGATGCAGGCCGTCGCCTGCACGCGACAATTGCTTCCCGGGCAGCAGGCGCCGAGACTAGGCGCGAGTATCGAGGGGAGGGTCACCATGTCAGGCTTCGATCTGTTCAAGCGCCTGCTGGGCACCGAGCGCCGCCAGCACATGCCCCGCACGCAGGCCGTGCGGGGCACGCGCATGCTGGTGGTGGACGATTCGCCGACCATCCGCGCGGTGCTGGGCAAGATGCTCACCCAGGACGGTTACGTGGTGTCGAAGGCTGGCGACGGCGAGACGGCGCTGCGCCTGGCTCGCGAGGAGAAGCCCGAGCTGATCTTCCTCGACATCGTGATGCCGGGCATGAACGGCTTCGCCGTGCTGCGCGCGTTGCGCCGCGAGCCGGACACCCATGGCATTCCGATCGTGATGATCAGCGGCAACCTGCAGGCGACCGAGCAGTTCTACGTGCAGCGCTTCGGTGCCGACGATTTCATGAAGAAGCCGTTCGGCCGGGCTGAGGTATTCGGCCGCATCCAGCACCTGGTCGAGGCGGGCCGTTTGCCCGCGCGCGACCCGGTGCTCGATCCTCCGCAGGATCTGCCGGTGGACTCGGCCATCGACAGCAGCATCCCGGATGTCGCCCTGCCGGATGCCGACGATCCGCACATGGTCACTCCCGTGTTCACCGGGGCATTGGACCCGCACGTGGAAGAGCCTACGACGCAGGTGCCTGCCGACACGGCGCCCACGCGTGAGTGAACCCGCCAAATGAGAGCGGCGGCGGAGGTTGCCCTCCGCCACCGTTCTTCCTCGCCCGAGTCAGCCTTGCAGGTCGAAGCGGTCCAGGTTCATCACCTTGACCCAGGCGGCGACGAAGTCGGCGACGAACTTGTCCCTGCCGTCGGCCTGGGCGTAGACCTCGGCCAGCGAGCGCAGCACCGAGTTCGAGCCGAACACCAGGTCGACGCGCGTGCCGGTGTACTTCACCGCGCCGGTCTTGCGGTCGCGCCCCTCGAAGCGCTCGCCGGCCGGTTTCCACTCGGTGGCCATGTCCAGCAGATTGACGAAGAAGTTGTTGCCGAGCACGCCCGGCTTGTCGGTGAACACGCCGTCCTTGCCGCCGTCGAAGTTCGCGCCCAGCACGCGCAGGCCGCCGACCAGCGCGGTCATCTCCGGCGCGGTGAGGGTGAGCAACTGGGCCTTGTCGACCAGCAGGTGTTCGGCAGGCACCGACGACTTGCCTTTCAGGTAATTGCGGAAGCCGTCGGCGAATGGCTCCAGGTAGCTGAAAGAGTCCACGTCGGTCTGCTCGGCGCTGGCATCCACTCGACCTGGCGAGAACGGCACCTCGACGCTCAGGCCCGCGGCCTTCGCCGCCATCTCGATACCCACGCCGCCGGCCAGCACGATCACGTCGGCCAACGAAGCCTTGCCGGATGCCTTCTGGATCTCTTCCAGCTTCGGCAGCGCTTTCACTGCCGCGGCGTTGACCGCCCAGTCCTTCTGCGGGGCGAGGCGGATGCGCGCACCGTTGGCACCGCCACGCTTGTCGCCGCCGCGGAAGGTCGACGCCGAGGCCCAGGCGATCGACACCAGCTGCGACACGCTCAGGCCCGAGGCGGCGATCTTCGCCTTGAGGTCGGCGATGTCGGCGGCGGTCGGATGATGCGCGGCCTTGGGCAGCGGGTCCTGCCACAGCAGATCTTCCTTCGGGATCTCCGGCCCGAGGTAACGGGACTTCGGACCGAGATCGCGATGGGTGAGCTTGAACCAGGCGCGCGCATAGGCTTCGGCGAAGGCCTGCGGATCGTCCCGGAACCTGCGCGAGATCTTTTCGTAGGCCGGGTCGAAGCGCAGCGAGAGGTCGGTGGTGAGCATGGTCGGCCGGCGCTTGGGCGAATCCGCCGAGGGGCCGGGAATGATCGCTTCGGAGCCCTTGGCCACCCATTGCTGCGCGCCGGCCGGGCTCTTCTCCAGCTCCCACTCGAAATCGAACAGGAACTTGAAGTAGTCGTTGCTCCACTGCACCGGGGTGCGGGTCCAGGTGACCTCCAGGCCGGAGGTAATCGCATCCTTGCCCACGCCGCTGGCGAACGAGTTGGTCCAGCCGAAGCCCTGCTGCTCCAGTGGCGCCGATTCCGGATCCGCGCCGACGTGGCTGGCCGGGGCTGCGCCGTGGGTCTTGCCCAGGGTGTGGCCGCCGGCGATCAGCGCGACGGTCTCTTCGTCGTCCATCGCCATGCGGGCGAAGGTTTCGCGGATGTCGTGCGCGGCGGCCACCGGATCGGGGTTGCCGTCCGGACCCTCCGGGTTCACGTAGATCAGGCCCATCTGCACGGCAGCCAGCGGGTTGTCCAGGTTGCGCTCGCCGGGCTTGCCGTGGGAGTAGCGGCTGTCCGGCGTGTTGCTGAGCGCCAGCCACTCGGTCTCGCTGCCCCAGGACACGTCCTGGTCGGGCTCCCATACATCCTCGCGGCCGCCGGCAAAGCCGAAGGTGCGGAAGCCGGTCGACTCCAGTGCGACATTGCCGGCCAGGATCATCAGGTCGCCCCAGGAGATCTTCTGGCCGTACTTCTGCTTGATCGGCCACAACAGGCGTCGCGCCTTGTCCAGGCTGACGTTGTCCGGCCACGAGTTGAGCGGAGCGAAGCGCTGCTGGCCGCGTCCGGCACCACCGCGCCCATCACCGATGCGGTAGGTGCCGGCGGCGTGCCAGGCCATGCGGATCATCAGGCCGGCATAGCTGCCGAAGTCGGCCGGCCACCAGTCCTTGGAGTCGGTCATCATCGCCAGCAGGTCCTTCTTGAGGGCCGCATAGTCGAGCTTGGCGAATGCCTTGCGATAGTCGAACGAGCGGCCCAGCGGGTCGGACTTCTCCGAGTGCTGGCTGAGCAGTTCGAGTCGAAGCTGGTTGGGCCACCAGTCCCGGTTGGTGGTGCCGGTGGCGGCAGGATGGAACGGGCATTTCGCTTCGCTGGACATGATCTTTCTCCCTCTGGCCTGGTGATGCGGCTTTCCGGTCAGTTCCTGCGCCGGGATGCCTGACGTGGGTGGGAATTCCCTCGACGCGTTCGCCGTGCGCCGCTCAGCCGCGCAAGCATGCGCGGTGGTGCGTGCAGGAGATGTCGCCGGTGTGCAGTGCGGAGGCCGGTGACAACCGCGCCGGCAATCGGAGGTCATGCCTCACACGGTTCGGACTCGGGACCATGCACGCCTCCGCTGCTGAGGGAACGATGCGCGACGGGGCTGGCGGTGGCTGGTCCGCGATCGCGACCCGGCCAAGGTAGTCCTCCGTCTGTCATGCGTGAATTCGTTTGTTCCGATGCAATCGATAGTCTGAGGCTATGCTGCATGCGCGCCATGGACTAGCACGATGGTGCGTGGTTCCGGGGGAGGGCGGCCGGCGCACAGCCTGCGCCGGCCTCGCGGATCAGGACAGCGCCTTGAGCCGGTAAAGCTCGGCCAGTGCGTCGCGCGGCGAGAGCGCGTCGGGATCGACCTCGGCCAGCCGTTTCTCCACCGCCGAGGGCTCGGGCGGCGCGAACAGGCCGAGCTGCGGCGAGGCCTCTTCCCGGCGCGTGGCGGCTCCGCCCGGATGCGCACCCTTTTCAAGCGCGGCCAGGGTGCGCCGCGCGTCGGCGATCACTGCCTTGGGCAGGCCGGCCAGCGCCGCCACCTGCAGGCCGAAGCTGCGGTTGGCCGGGCCTTCCTTGACCGCGTGCATGAAGACCAGCTGGTCGCCGTACTCCACCGCGTCCAGATGCACGTTGGCGATGCCGGGGTATTCGCCGGCCAGTTCGGTCAGCTCGAAGTAGTGGGTGGCAAACAAGGTGTAGGCGCGGCTGGCTGCCGCCAGATGCACCGCGCAGGCGCGGGCCAGCGCGAGGCCGTCGTAGGTGCTGGTGCCGCGGCCGACCTCGTCCATCAGCACCAGGCTGTGCTCGGTGGCGTTGTGCAGGATGTTGGCGGTCTCGCTCATCTCCACCATGAAGGTGGACTGGCCGCGCGAGAGGTCGTCGCCGGCGCCGATGCGGGTGAAGATGCGGTCGATCGGGCCGATCGTGGCCGCGCTCGCCGGCACGTAGCTGCCGATATGGGCCAGCAGCACGATCAGCGCGTTCTGGCGCATGTAGGTGGACTTGCCGCCCATGTTGGGGCCGGTGATCACCAGCATGCGGCGGGCGTCGTCGAGGATCAGGTCGTTCGGTTCGAACGGCTCGTCGCGCACCTTCTCAACCACCGGATGACGGCCGCGCTCGATCGCGATGCCCGGCGCGTCGGTGAGGGTGGGAGCGCTCCAGTCCAGCGTGTCGGCGCGCTCGGCCAGGGTGGCCAGCACGTCGAGCTCGGCGATGGCCGAGGCAGCGGCCTTCAGCGGCTCGAGGTGTTCGATCAGCCGGTCGAGCACGGCTTCGTAAAGCGCGCGCTCGCGCATCAGCGAGCGTTCCTTGGCCGACAGCACCTTGTCCTCGAACTGTTTGAGCTCCTCGGTGATGTAGCGCTCGGCGTTCTTGGTGGTCTGGCGGCGCGTGTAGTGCGTGGGCGCTTTGTCCGACTGCGCCTTGCTGATCTCGATGTAGTAGCCGTGCACGCGGTTGTAGCCGACCTTCAGCGTGGCGATGCCGCTGGCGGCCTTCTCGCGTTCCTCCAGCTCGACCAGGTACTGGTCGGCGTGGGTCGAGAGGCGACGCAGCTCGTCCAGCTCGGCGTCGTAGCCGTCGGCGATCACGCCGCCGTCGCGCTGCAGGACCGGCGGCTGGGCCACGATCGCCTTCGCCAGCCAGTCGGCGAGGTCGGCGTGGTCGCCGATGCGATCGACCAGCGCGTGCAGCAACGGGCTTTCCAGCGCCACGATCTGGCCGCCCAGTTCCGGCGCCGCGGCGAGGCCGTCGCGCAGCGTGGACAGGTCGCGCGGACGCGCCGAACGCAGCGCCACGCGGGCGAGGATGCGTTCCAGGTCACCGATGCCGCGCAGGGTGTCGCGCAGGCCCTGGTAGCGGCGGTTGTCGATCAGCGCGGCGATCGCACCGTGGCGGCCGCGCAGCAGCTCGCGCGAGCGCAGCGGGCGGTTCAGCCAGCGGCGCAGCAGGCGCGCGCCCATCGGCGTCACCGTCTCGTCCAGCACGCCGAGCAGGGTGTGCTCGGTGCGGCCGGTGGGATGCGTGTCCAGCTCCAGGTTGCGGCGGGTCGCGGCGTCCAGCGCGATGGTCTCGCTGGCGCTTTCCACCGCCATGCCGGACAGGTGCGGCAGCGCGCTCTTCTGGGTTTCCTCGACGTAGCCGAGCAGGCAGCCGGCCGCGGCGATCGCCAGCGGCAGCTTGTCCACGCCGAATCCGCCGAGGTCGCGCGTGCCGAAGAAGCGGTTGAGCTCGCGCCGGGCCGCGTCGGCGTCGAAATGCCACGGCGGCCGCTTGCGCAGGCCGGGCAGGGCGCTAACCAGTTTCGGCCAGGCCACCGACTCGTCGACCAGCGTCTCGGCCGGTTGCAGCCGGGCCAGTTCGGCGGCGAGGGTTTCGGCGGTCGGCACTTCGCTGAGCAGGAAGCGCCCGCTGGAAAGATCCACCCAGGCCAGGCCGTAGCTGCCGCCCGGACCGGCGGCGATCGCCAGCAGCAGGTTGTCGCGGCGTTCTTCCAACAGCGCGGCGTCGGTCACCGTGCCGGGGGTGACGATGCGCACCACCTTGCGCTCGACGATGCCCTTCGCCAGCGCCGGGTCGCCGATCTGCTCGCAGATCGCCACCGACTCGCCCAGCCGCACGAGGCGCGCCAGATAGTTCTCCACCGCGTGATAGGGCACGCCGGCCATCGGGATCGGCTGGCCGGCCGACTGCCCGCGCTGGGTCAGGGTGATGTCCAGCAGTCGCGCCGCCTTGCGCGCGTCCTCGTAGAACAGCTCGTAGAAATCGCCCATGCGGAAGAACAGCAGCACGTCCGGATGCGCGGCCTTGGCCGAGAGGTACTGCCGCATCAGCGGGGTGTGCTGGGAAAGATCGTCTTGGCTCATGCTCGGGGCGGGTCTTGGCTCGATCGGGCGGAACGGGTAGAACGGAACGCTTCGCGCCGCGCGTGGCGCCTGTTCCGAAGCCGAGGAGTCTCGCATGGAGTCCGCATCCGTTCCTACCGACGAGGCGCTGCGTCGGCTCGCCGAGGAGGTCGCCGGCCTGATGCGCGAGCGCAAGCTGATGCTGGTGACCGCCGAATCGTGCACCGGCGGCTTTATCGCCAAGGTGCTCACCGACCTGCCGGGCAGCTCGGCCTGGTTCGATGCCGGCGTGGTGACCTACAGCTACGAGGCCAAGGAGGCGCTGCTCGGCGTCAACCCGCGGACGCTGGAGCGGACCGGCGCGGTGAGCGAGGAGACCGTGCTGGAGATGGTCTCCGGCGCGCTGGCGCGCTTCGGCGCCGGGGCGGCGGTCGCGGTGACCGGCATCGCCGGCCCCTCCGGCGGTACCGAGGAAAAGCCGGTCGGCACGGTCTGGATCGGCTGGAAGCGCCGCGGCGGCTATGCCCATGCCAGGGTGTTCCATTTCGGCGGCGATCGCGACGCGATCCGGCGGCAGACCGTGGCCGCGGCGCTCAGCGGGCTGGGGCGTGAGCTGACCGGCTGAGCCGGCGCCTGCCCGCCGTGGGCAGGGCGGGTCGACGACCGGGTCGGGCTTGACCGGTGTGGGATACTCCGTGTCCCGGAATCGCAGCCCTTGAGATGGCTCCGGCGCATGCTCCGCGCCGTAGACGATTCACCACCCTCCTTTTCACCGTTGACGCAGGATCCCCACGATGGATGACAACAAGCGCAAGGCGCTCGCCTCGGCCCTCGGCCAGATCGAAAAGCAGTTCGGCAAGGGCGCGGTGATGCGTCTCGGCGACCGCGTGAACGAGGCCATCGAGACCGTTTCCACCGGCTCGCTCGGCCTGGACATCGCCCTGGGCATCGGCGGCCTGCCTCGCGGCCGCATCATCGAGATCTACGGTCCGGAGTCCTCCGGCAAGACCACGCTGACCCTGCAGGTGATCGCCAACTGCCAGAAGAACGGCGGCACCGCGGCCTTCGTCGACGCCGAGCACGCGCTCGACCCGTCCTACGCCGAGAAGCTGGGCGTGAACCTGGACGACCTGCTGATCTCGCAGCCGGACACCGGCGAGCAGGCGCTGGAGATCGCCGACATGCTGGTGCGCTCCAACGCCGTGGACGTGGTGGTGGTCGACTCGGTCGCCGCGCTCACCCCGAAGGCGGAAATCGAGGGCGAGATGGGCGACTCCCACGTCGGCCTGCACGCCCGCCTGATGAGCCAGGCGTTGCGCAAGCTCACCGCCAACATCAAGAAGTCCGGCACCCTGGTGATCTTCATCAACCAGATCCGCATGAAGATCGGCGTGATGTTCGGCAGTCCCGAGACCACCACCGGCGGCAACGCGCTGAAGTTCTACGCCTCGGTGCGCCTGGACATCCGCCGCACCGGTGCAGTGAAGAAGGGCGACGAGGTGATCGGCTCGGAGACCCGTGTGAAGGTGGTCAAGAACAAGGTGGCGCCGCCGTTCCGCCAGGCCGAGTTCGAGATCCTTTACGGCGAGGGCACCTCTCGCGAGGGCGAGATCATCGAGCTGGGCGTGCGCGAGAACCTGATCGACAAGTCCGGCGCCTGGTACAGCTACAACGGCGACCGCATCGGCCAGGGCAAGGAGAACGTGCGCCAGTTCCTGCGCGACAACCCGGCCATCGCCAACGACATCGACCAGCAGCTGCGCGCCCGCCTGCTGGTCTCGGCCAGCGGCAAGGCTGCTGCGGCGACCGAGGAGGAGGTCGAGTCGGAGGCCTGATCCGGTGAAGTCGCGCCGTTCAGTTCCGCTGGTGGCCGGCCTCGTGCTCGCGCTCGGGGTGGCCGGCCCGAGCGCGGCTCGCGCACCCGCCGAAGGGGGCGCCACCGCGGCGCCAGTGCCGGCACCGGTAGTCCACGAGCTGCCCGGCGGTGTCTGGCTGGCCGGCCAGGTCACTCCGGCGCAGCTTCAGGGACTGCAGGCTCGTGGTCTGGCCGCCGTGGTGGTCGTGAGGCCCGACGGCGAGGCCCCGGGCCAGCCGACCGCCGCCGAGATGGCCCGCGCGGCCCATGCGCTTGGCATGGCGTTCGACTATGCCCCCGTCGCGCCCGGCACGATGCCGGCCGACTCGGTCGCAACGGTCGGCCGCGCGCTCGCGGCGCCGGCCCGGCCGGTGCTGGTCTATTGCCGCAGCGGTCATCGGGCGGCGCACATCTGGGCCCTGGCCGAGGCCTCCCGCCCCGGCGGCCTGGAGGTGGCGGCGATCGAGGCCGCTGTCCGTTCGGCCGGCCAGTCGGTGGACGACATCGACGGCGCGCTGCGCTCGCGGGTCGCGGCGCGACCCGTCTCCACGCGCTGACGGCGCGGCGATGGCGTTTGGCCGCAAGCCGCCACCGGACAAGCCATCGGCTTATGCGGCCGCGCTGGGCATGCTGGCGCGGCGGGAGCAGTCGCGCCGCGAGCTCCGGCGCAAGCTCGACCGCAAGGGCTTCGAGGGGGATGAGGCCGAGCAGGCGCTGGATCGCCTGGGCGATCAGCGCTACCAGGACGACGAACGCTTCGCCGGCATGCTGACGCGCAACCGGGCCGGACAGGGCTATGGACCGGTGCGGATCCGGATGGAGCTGAAGACCCACGGGCTGGACGATGCCGCTATCCGCGCCTGCCTGGACGAACTCGACGTCGACTGGGATGCCAGTGCCGCGTCGCAACTGCGCAGACGCTACGGCGGCAAGGCCCCGGTGGACCACGCCGAGCGGGCCAAACGGGCGCAGTTCCTCTTGCGTCGCGGCTTTTCCGCCGCCACAGTACGTCGTGTTACCCACGCCGACGTGGATGACGCCGACGACGACTGAGCTTCAGGGTCGCGTGGCGTCGCCCCGGCGTGGATTCGTTTCTGCCGCCCCTCGCCGGCGGCCCCGACGCCAGATGCCTGCATGAAGACCGCCGAAATCCGTTCCGCCTTCCTCGAATTCTTCCGCGCCAAGGGTCACACCATCGTGCCCTCGGCCTCGCTGGTGCCGTCCAGCGACCCGACCCTGCTGTTCACCAATTCGGGCATGGTGCCGTTCAAGAACGTGTTCCTCGGCAGCGAAAAGCTCCCGTACGTGCGCGCGGCCGACGTGCAACGCTGCCTGCGCGCCGGCGGCAAGCACAACGACCTGGATTCGGTCGGCTACACCGCGCGCCACCACACCTTTTTCGAGATGCTGGGCAACTGGTCGTTCGGCGACTACTTCAAGCGCGAGGCGATCGCCTGGGCGTGGGAGCTGCTGACCGGCGTGTTCAAGCTGCCGGCAGAGAAGCTGTGGGTCACCGTCTACCACACCGACGACGAGGCCTTCGAGCTCTGGAACAAGGTCATCGGCGTGCCGGCCGAGCGCATCGTGCGCATCGGCGACAACAAGGGCGCGCCCTTTGCCTCGGACAATTTCTGGCAGATGGCCGACACCGGCCCCTGCGGTCCATGCACCGAGATCTTCTACGACCACGGCCCGGACGTGGCCGGTGGCCCGCCCGGGTCGCCGGACGAGGACGGTGACCGCTACATCGAGATCTGGAACCTGGTGTTCATGCAGTTCGACCGTGCGCCGGACGGCACGCTGAGCCCGCTGCCGGCGCCGTGCGTGGACACCGGCATGGGCCTGGAGCGCCTGGCCGCCGTGCTGCAGCACGTGCACTCGAACTACGAGATCGACCTGTTCCAGCGGCTGATCGCCAAGGCCGCCGAGTTCACCGGCACGGCGGACCTGGCCAACAAGTCGCTGCGCGTGATCGCCGATCACATCCGCGCGTGCTCGTTCCTGATCGTCGACGGCGTGCTGCCGTCCAACGAGGGCCGCGGCTACGTGCTGCGCCGGATCATCCGCCGGGCGCTGCGCCACGGCTGGATGCTCGGCGTGCGCGGCGATTTTTTCTGGAAGATGGTCGCGCCGCTGGTCGCCGAGATGGGCGAGCCGTACCCGGAGCTGGCGGCGAAGCAGGCGTTCATTGAGGACGCGCTGCGCACCGAGGAGCAGCGCTTCGGCGAGACGCTCGAGCACGGCATGCGCGTGTTCGACGAAGTGGCCGGCAAGGCCGGCAAGACCATCCCCGGCGTCGACGCGTTCCGCCTGTACGACACCTACGGCTTTCCGGTCGACCTGACCGCCGACATCGCCCGCGAACGCGGCATGGACGTGGACATGGCCGGCTTCGAGCAGGCCATGAACGAGCAGCGCGAGCGCGCCCGTGCGGCGGGCAAGTTCGAGGCCAAGGGCGTGATGCCGGCCGAGCTGGCCAGCCAGCTCAAGCCCACCGAATTCCTCGGCTACGAGGCGCTGGCGGCTGAGGGCGCCAGGGTCGTCGGAATCGTCCGCGCCGGCCGCCAGGTCGATCAGCTGGCCGAGGGCGAGGAGGGTTTCGTCATCCTCGACCGCACGCCGTTCTACGCCGAGTCCGGCGGCCAGGTCGGCGACACCGGCACACTGTCCAGGGCCGGCGGCACCTTCGCCGTGGCCGACACGCTGAAGATGGGTGGCGTGTTTTTCGGCCACGCCGGCCGCTGGCAGGGCGCCCAGCCGCTGAGCCAGGGCGACGTGGTCCGGGCGGCCGTCGACGGCGAGCGTCGCCAGGCGATCGTGCTCAACCACTCGGCCACCCACCTGCTGCACGCGGCGCTGCGCAAGGTGCTCGGCGACCACGTGACCCAGAAGGGCTCGCTGGTGGCCCCGGATCGCCTGCGCTTCGACTTCGCGCACCACAAGCCGGTGAGCCGCGAGGAGCTGGCCGAGATCGAGGCGCTGGTGAATACCGAGGTGCGTCGCAATGCCGCCGCCGATGTGCGCCACATGGCCTACGACGATGCCATCGCGTTCGGCGCGATGGCGCTGTTCGGCGAGAAGTACGGCGACCAAGTGCGCGTGCTGAAAATGGGCGAGTTCTCGACCGAACTGTGCGGTGGTACCCACGTCGGTCGCACCGGCGACATCGGTCTGTTCAAGATCGTCAGCGAGGCGGGCGTGGCCTCCGGCGTGCGCCGCATCGAGGCGGTGACCGGTGCGGGTGCACTGGCCTACGTGGCCGACGAGGAGCGCCGTCTGGGCGAGCTGGCCCATCTGCTCTCCGGCAACGGCGACGAAGTCGTCGACAAGCTGCGTCAACTGTTCGAAAAGCAGAAGAAGCTCGAGCGCGAGCTGGAATCGCTGCGCGCCAAGGCGGCCGGCTCGGCGACCGCGGACCTCGCGGCCTCGGCGACCGACGTGGGCGGGATCAAGGTCGTCGCGGCGCGTCTGGAAGGGCTGGACGCCAAGGCGTTGCGCGACAGCGTCGACCAGCTCAAGCAGCAGCTGGGCGATTGCGTGGTGCTGCTGGCCGGCGTGGCCGAGGGTCGCGCCTCGCTGGTCGCCGGTGTGCATGGTGCGGCGCTCGGGCGCATCAAGGCCGGCGAGGTGGTCGCCCACATTGCCGGCCAGATCGGTGGCAAGGGGGGCGGGCGACCGGATATGGCGCAGGGCGGTGGTGACGATGCCCCGCAGTTGCCGACACTGCTCGCTGACCTGCCAGCCTGGATCGGGGCGCGCCTCGGAGCCTGATGGAAGGCATGGGAAAGGTGGGGCGGTTCCACTAGACGCTGATTGCGCGCCCTGTCTGGGCTCGGCTAGTATCAATAGATTGTCGGTATCACGAATTGCGGTGATATCGCCTGCCAAGACAGTTAATTCGCCTTGGCGGATGCCGGGGAAGGCGGAAAGGCCTTCGACGGAAACTGTCGTCGAACTGCTGGTGGACTCAGGGGTGAGGTCTCACCGACAGAAGGCCTGTAACCACACCAAATGATGGAGTAGCAAGCCATGTTGATTCTGACCCGCCGGGTCGGTGAAACCCTGATGATCGGTGACGAGGTGACCGTCACCGTTCTCGGCGTCAAGGGCAATCAGGTGCGCATCGGCATCAATGCCCCGAAGAACGTCGCGGTCCACCGCGAAGAGATCTACCAGCGTATCAAGGGCGAGAACGAGTCCGGTGGTGCCGCGCACCCGGAAGACGCCGCGGAATAATCGCGAAGGCTTTACCTCGAGCGCGCCGGTCAGTATCCTTGCCGGCTCCGCAGCAATGCGGCAAAACACGGAGAGATGCCCGAGAGGCCGAAGGGGCTCCCCTGCTAAGGGAGTATAGGGTCAAAAGCCTTATCGAGGGTTCGAATCCCTCTCTCTCCGCCAGATACGCAAAACGCCCCCTTCGCGGGGCGTTTTGCGTATCTGGTCCGGGGCCGTGGGGCGACGGACCTTCTGGCGACCGGTCGCCCCCGTTTCACCTCGAGTGTCATCGGCTGCTCCGATGTCCATTCCGTGGACGGCTCTGGCAAGCCCCTCATTTTCGTCTGCAGCAGGATTCGGACAGCCGGAAAAGCGGACGTCCATGCGCAGGGCGGACGGGTGGGCTCCATGGACAGGGTCAACGCTCCCTCGCAAGGCACTGGACATGCACACCCCTTTCGGGGCGCTGCGTGTATGCGGTGGAGTAGAGAGGGGCGGTGCGTTGTGCTGTGCTTCCCATGCCGCGCGCCAGGTGACAGCGTTCGCGGTCGGATCAGTCCGTCGGCAGGCCGCGCAGTTCGACGTGGCCGGGAGTGACCCGGAGTACCGAGCCCTGCTCGTACCAGTCGCCCAGCACGATGCGCTCGGCAGGCTGCCCGTCGAGGTCGAAACGATGCACCGCCGGGCGATGGGTATGGCCGTGGATGAGCCGGGTGACGCCGGCGTTGCGCATCGCCTGCGCGACCGCTCCTGCATTCACATCCATGATGGTCTCCATGGTCGAGCCGGTGTGGGCGCGGCTGTCCTCGCGTGCTTTCGCGGCGAACGCGCGTCGGGCATCCAGCGGCATGGCCAGTACCTGTGCGGCCCACGCCGGCTGGCGTACCTGCCGGCGGACCGCCTGGTAGGCGACGTCGTCGGTGCAGAGCACGTCACCGTGCATCAGCAGGGTGGGCTGGCCCTGGATGGCGTGGACGGTGCCGTCTTCGAGCAGGATCAGTCCGGCGCGCCGGGCGAAGGACTCACCCAGCAGGAAGTCGCGGTTCCCGGCCATGAAGTGCACCGGTACGCCGGCGTCCGCAACCGCGCGCGTGGCCACCGCGATTCGGGCGGGAAGCTCCGCGTCGTCGTCATCCCCGATCCAGGCTTCGACCAGATCGCCGAGGACGTACAGGGCATCGGCCGAGCGCACCTCGTCGCTGGCCATCCAGCGCTCGAACAGGTCGGTGATACCGGGGCGCGCGACGTCCAGGTGCAGATCGGAAATGAGCAGCGTATGCACGTCGATCAGCCGTGCCGTTTGGTCGGTGCGGCGCCTTTCTTCGGCTTGCTCGTGGCGGCCTTGGCCGCGGGCGCTGCGCTGCCGGCGGTCGCTGGCTGAGTGTCTTCGCTCTTGGTGGCCTCGCCGACGATATCCGCACCGGTGATCACCACCAGCGGGTTGGGCACGTCACCCGCGAACGGCCCCTGCGCGCGGGTAGGCAGGGAGGCGATCCTGTCGACCACGTCCATACCCTTGATCACCTTGCCGAACACGGCGTAGCCCCAGGTCAGCCCGCTCTGGCTGCCGACGAAGTCCAGGCGGCGGTTGTCGACCAGGTTGAAGAAGAACTGCGAGGTGCCGGAATTGGGGTCGGCGCCGCGGGCGACCGCAATGGTGCCGCGCACGTTGGACAGGCCGTTGTCTGCCTCGCTGGCGATCGCCGGCCGGGTGCGGCGCGGTTGCAGGTCGCGGGTGTACAGGCCGCCCTGCACCAGATAGCCCGGGATCACGCGATGAAAGACGGTGCCCGCATAGAAACCGTCACGGACGTACTGGAGGAAGTTCGCCACGCTCTTGGGCGACTTGTCCGGGTAGAGCTCCAGCGTGATGTCGCCGAGCGAGGTATGCATCACCACTTCCGGCCGCGGCGTCTCCTGCGCGGTGGGCTGTGGAGTTGCCGTGCTGGCGTCCTTGGGTGCCTTCTGCGCCAGCAGGGTGGACGGAGCAATGAGCAGCAGGGAGAGCAGGAAAGCTTTCAACGTGGATCTCGCGCGTGCCTGGAATCGCCCAATGATACGCGGCCGCGCCAGCCTGGGGCTGGCCGTGGCTGAATCGCAGTGCGCTGCCACGGTCAGATCGCGCTGAGGGCCAGGGTGAAACCGAGATCGGACATCGGGGAGCGCTCCTGCTCCAGGTCGGCCTCGGTGAGCGGATGCTGCTCCAGCCATGCGGCCGGCAGCGCCAGGCGCAGGCGTTGCCGGGTGGCGGCCAGCCGCAGCGCCGGCAGAGATTCGGCGCGGCGTGCCCGGCGGAACAGTACCGCCAGCCGCAGCAGGGCCGTGATCTGCCGGGCGATCAGCCGATAGCGCTGGGGCAGGGCCGAGATCAGCGCCTTGTCCGGCTTGCGCCGGTGCAGTTCGACGATGGCCGCGAGCAGTTGTTGCTCCTGCCGGGAGAAGCCGGCGAGGTCGGCGTTGCGCAGGATGTAGGCGCCGTGGCGATGGTGCTGGCTGTGGGCGATCGCCAGGCCGATCTCGTGCACACGGGCCGTCCAGGATAGCCACTCGCGCGCCTCGGCATCGAGCTTCCACTGCGACGCGATCTGGTCGAACAGCACCAGTGCGGTCGACTCCACGCGTCGCGCCTGTGCCCGGTCCACTCCGTAGCGGGTGGCCAGCGCATCGATGCTCGCTGTGCGCGGATCGCTACCGCCGGCGCGGCCGAGCATGTCCCATAGCAGGCCCTCGCGCATCGAGCTTTCGCACACGCGCATGCGCTCGATGCCAAGCGCCTGGAAGGCCGCCTCGAAAATCACCACGCCGCCGGCGATCACCGGCGCGCGGTCGTCGGCCAGTCCCGGGAGCTTGAGCGAGCCGATCTGTCCCTGGTCGAGCAGCGCGTCGCGCAATGAGGCCAGCGACGACTGGGTGATGCCGTCGTCCGAGAGCTTCATCGCCTGAACCACCGAGCCGATCGCCTTGGCGGTACCGGACGAGCCGAATGCCTCCTGCCAGCCCGCCTCGCGGTAGTCCTCTTCGAACTGCTGCAGCAGCAGGCCTATCTCGCCACGGGCCTTCTGCCAGCGCTTGCGGTTGAGCTTGCCGCCGGCGAAGAAGCGCAGCGTGGAGGCGATACAGCCGACCTGGACACTCTCGGTATGCAGCGGCGCGACACCGCGGCCAATGATGAATTCGGTGCTGCCACCGCCGACGTCGATCACCAGCCGGGGCTCGCGCGAGGCGGGCAGGTCGTGGGCCACGCCAAGGAAGATCAGGCGACCTTCCTCGCGGCCGGAGACCACTTCCACCGGGTGGCCCAGCGCGGTTTCCGCGGCCGTGAGAAACGCCTGTGGCGAGGCGAGGCGGCGCACCGTATTGGTGGCCACCGCGCGCACGTGCAGCGAGGGCAGGCCAGCCAGGCGCTGGCCGAAGCGGGCCAGGCAGTTCAGGGCCCGCGCGCGGTGCTCGGCATCGAGGGTGCCGTCGCTGCGCAGGCCCGCGGCCATGCGCACGGTGTCGCGCAGGCGATCGATCACGCGCGGCTCACCGTGTTCGACCCGCGCGACGACCATGTGGAAACTGTTCGATCCCATGTCCACTGCGGCAACCAGTTCGCCGTCGCGGATCGGCACGTTGTCGCCCAGCGTCATGCGAGGCATTCCAGGCGGCTTGGCGGACGCGGTGCGGAGGCGGTGTGGGGCATGCTTGGATCCCTTACGGTCTGATCGGCCCGCTGAGCTTGTCGAGCAGCGACTGCTGGGCGTTGTAGGGCGGCTGTTCGCCGGGTGTGGCGCGCGTGTAGCGACCGTTGCTGCCCAGCAGCCAGGCCTGCGTGTTGTCGGCGAGCGTATTGGCCAGCGTCTCGTCGAACACGCGCTGGGCCAGCACGGGGTCGAGGATCGGGAAGGCCACCTCGATGCGCCGCATCAGGTTGCGCTCCATCCAGTCGGCGCTGGCGCAGTACAGCTCCGGCTGGCCGTCGTTGGCGAACCAGTACACCCGGCTGTGCTCGAGGAAGCGGCCGACGATGGAGCGCACGCGGATCCGCTCGGAAACGTCGGGCAGACCCGGCCGCAGCGTGCAGGCGCCGCGCACCACCAGGTCGATCTCGACGCCGGCCTGGGAAGCCCGGTAGAGCGCCTCGATCACGTGCGATTCGTTCAGCGCGTTGAGCTTGGCGACGATCCGCGCGGGCTTTCCGGCACACGCGTTTTCGGTCTCGCGCTCGATCTTCGCCACCACACTCTTGTAGAGGGTGAATGGCGAGTGCAGCAGGCGCTTGAGGCTGATGGTCGGTCCCAGCCCGGAGAGCTGCTGGAAGATCTTGTGCAGGTCCTCGCCGATTTCCTCGTTCGCCGTCATCAGGCCGATGTCGGTGTACAGGCGGCTGTTGGCCTGGTGGTAGTTTCCGGTGGACAGGTGCGCGTAGCGGCGAAGACGGTCGCCCTCGCGGCGCACGATCAGCATCATCTTGGCGTGGGTCTTGAACCCGACCACGCCGTAGACCACCTGCACGCCGGCTTCCTGCAGGCGCGTGGCGAGGCGGATGTTGGCCTCCTCGTCGAAACGCGCGCGCAGCTCGATGACTACGGTGACGTCCTTGCCGTTGCGTGCCGCCTCGATCAGCAGGTCGACCAGCGGGGTGTCCTCGCCGGCGCGGTACAGCGTCTGCTTGATCGCCAGCACCTGCGTGTCCTGCGCGGCCTGGCGCAGCAGGTCGACCACGGCCGAGAAGCTCTCGTAGGGATGGTGCAGCAGCACGTCGCGCTGGGCGATCACGTCGAACTTGTTGCGGCTGGCCTCGATGGTGGCCGGGACCCGCGGGGTGAAGCGCGGGAACTTCAGGTCGGGCCGGTCGACCCAGTCGTAGATCAGCCCCGCGCGGATGATGTTGACCGGTCCGTCGCAACGGTAGACGTCGGCCTCCTCCAGGTCGAAGTTCTCCACCAGCATGCGGGTGATCGACTTGGGGCAGTCGGTGCCGATCTGCAGGCGCACCGGCCGGGCATAGCCGCGGCCGAGCAGCTCTTCGGACAGCGCCCGGGCCAGGTTGTCGACCTCGGCCTCCTCGACCATCAGCTCGCTATTCCGGGTCACCCGGAACTGGTGCGAGCCGAGCACCTTGAAGCCTGGAAAGGCGAGGTCGACGAAGGCATGCAGCAGTTCGGCCAGGAACACGAAATGCTCGCCCGGACCGCTGACCTCGGCCGGGACGCGGATGATCCGCGGCAGCGAACGTGGCGCCCGCACCAGCGCCATGTGCCCCTCGTGGCCGAACGCGTCGCGGCCCTTCAGCACCACCGCGAGGTTGAGCGTCTTGTTGAGGATGCGCGGGAACGGGTGGACCGGGTCCAGCCCCAGCGGCGACAGGACCGGCAGAACCTCTTTCTCGAAGTAGCCGCGCAGCCACTGGTGCTGGCGCTTGCTCCAGCGCTGGCGCGGCAGGATGCAGATGCCCTCGGCCTCCAGCCGGGGGCTGAGGTCCTCCTGCCAGGTGGCATATTGCTCGGCGACGAGGTCCAGGGCGCGGGCGCGGATGCGGGCCAGCAGCTCGCCGGACGGGATGCCGTCCGGGCCGGGCGAGGCCGAACCAAAATGGTGATGGTGCTTGAGCATCGCCACGCGAACCTCGAAGAACTCGTCGAGGTTGTTGGCCACGATGCTCAGGTAGCGCAGGCGCTCGAGCAGGGGCACGTTCGGGTCGCGCGCCATCGCCAGCACACGGAAGTTGAACTCCAGTGCGGCCAGTTCACGGCTGAGGAACAGCTCGGGAGCCCGGAGCTCGGCCGATTCGGTAGTTTGGGACGAGGGTGCACGACGCATGACGCCATTCTGTCGCAACTGTCGTCGGCGCACATCCCATGTGACGACAGGGGTATCGGCCCGACCGGCGCCGGTTCAGCCCTCGTCGCCGGCTGACGGGCCGAGCAGCCGCTCGCGGCCGAAGTGGCAGGAGAACGTCGACCCCTGGCCGGGCGTGCTTTCGATCTGCAGGCGGGCCTGATGCAGGTTCAGCACGTGCTTGACGATGGACAGGCCCAGGCCGGTGCCGCCGGTGTCGCGCGAGCGGCTCGACGAGACCCGGTAGAAGCGTTCGGTCAGGCGTGACAGGTGGTTGGCCGGAATGCCGAAGCCGGTATCGCTCACCGAGTACACCGCGCCGTCGCCCTGCCGCTGCCAGCGGATGGTGATGGTGCCGCCGGCCGGGGTGTATCGCACCGCATTGCTGACCAGGTTGGAAAAGGCGCTGTGCAGGTCCTTGGGCGAGCCGAGCAGGTCGGTCTCGGCGGTGGACTCGAGCACCACGCGATGGCGGCCCTGGCTCAGTGCCTCCGCTTCCTTGCGCAGGGTGGCAAGCAGCGGAGCCATGGCGACGCGTTCGTCGGAGACGTGCTCCTGCGTTTCCAGCCGTGACAGGGTCAGCAGGTCTTCGACGATCTGGCCCATGCGCTTGGACTGGGCGCGCATCTCGCCCAGCACCGGGGCCAGCTCGGGCACATCCTCCGGATCGAGCAGTTCGAGATAGCCGTGGATCACCGTCAGCGGCGTGCGCAGCTCGTGCGAGACGTTCGCGACAAAGTCGCGGCGTATCTGCTCCAGCCGGGTGAGGTCGCTGATGTCGCGGGCCAGCAGCAGGCGCTGGCGGCGGCCGAACGGCAACAGGGTGACGTTGAGGTGACGGTCCGGTCGACCCGGTGCGGGAATGTCGTTGAGCGGCTCGCGCGCGCCGTCCTCCAGCCAGCCGGCGAGGTCGGAGTGGCGCAGCCGTTCGTGCAGGTCGGAGCCGCGATCCTGCGGTCGACGCAGCCCCAGCAGGTCCTCTGCCGCATGGTTGAACCAGCGCACGTGCTGCTCGTTGTCCAGCAGCACCACGGCATCGGGAAGGTTGCCGGCGGCGCTGCGCAGGTCGCGCAGGCTGGAGGCGATACGGCGGGTACGTGTCATGAAACGGTCATGCGTGGGCGGGGAGAAGGAGGGCGATGCGATCATCGCTCGACGCAGATGACGGATCGAAGACAGCAGCAATACGATTTCCGCCAGCGCTGCGACGGTCACACCCGCAGGTGCGTGGCCACCGGCGAAGTGACCGGCCAGGCCGCCGCCAAGCAGGCCAAGGACCAGCCAGAGAACCAGGACCGGCATTCCGGGGAGTCGAACGTTGCTCAAGACGATGGAATCCCGCGGGAGAGGGCAGTCGGCAGGATCGGAAAAACCTCGTTGCTGCGCAAGCCGCGCCCGCGGCGATCACACGCTGGCGGAGAAGCGATAGCCCGAGCCGCGCACGGTCTGCACCATGTCGTCCAGCTTGAACGGCTCAAGCGTCTTGCGCAGGCGCCGGATGTGCACGTCCACCGTGCGCTCTTCCACGTAGACGCTGCCGCCCCACACATGGTCGAGAAGCTGGGCGCGTGAGTACACCCGTTCCGGATGGGTCATGAAGAAGTACAGCAGGCGGTATTCGGTCGGCCCGATCGACACCGGCTCGTCGCCGGCGAACACGCGATGGGCCGGGCCATCGATGCGCAGCGCGCCCAGCTCCACGATGCCGGAGCCGTCGTCGCCGTGGCTGCGGCGCAGCACCGCCTTGATGCGGGCGATCAGCTCGCGGGTCGAGAACGGCTTGATGACGTAATCATCGACGCCGGCCTCCAGGCCGTTGACGCGGTCCATCTCCTCGCCCCGCGCGGTGAGCATGATGATCGGGATCTCCCGGCTGAGCTCTTCCTTGCGCAGGCGCCTCGCCAACTCGAGACCGCTGGTGCCGGGAAGCATCCAGTCGAGCAGGATCAGGTCGGGCACCTGCTCGGCGATGGCCAGCTGCGCGGCACGGGCGTCGGCCGCCTGGGTCGCCTCCATGCCGGCCTTGCGCAGGGCAAAGGCGACCATGTCGCGGATCGAGGCTTCGTCTTCAACGATCAGAATGCGCTTGTGCACGCTTGCTTACGCCCATGTCTGTGACGGTGGGATTGCAGCGTCATTATGTTACGTCGCGATGACAGTTGCGCCGCGACGGGATGTCACCCCGGTTACTGCTGGCCGCGGTCCGGGTTGTCTTCGGTCTGCACCTTGCGCTTGCGCAGCTCGAGCACCAGCGGTGTCAGCTCGGCAATCCGCGCCTGGATACGGGCCCGGGCGTAGTAGTCCAGGTCGTTCCGCTTGAGCACCCGCTTGAGCTGTTCGAGCGCATCGAACGGGCGGCCGGAGAGGTAGCTGGCATCGGCATAGGCTTCGGCGGCGCGGGCGTCATATCCGGCCAGTTCGTTGGCTCGGGCATAGGTGCTGAAAATGTCCGGATCCTCGCTGGTGTCGGTGGCCGGACGCAGCAGGGCCGCGGCGTGGGCCGCCTGGCCCTTGCTCGGCTTGTCGATGATCAACGCCTTGGCATAGGCAAGGGTGATCGCCGCATTGCGGGGCGACTCGTCGTTGAGGGCAGCGTAGGCGTTCAGGGCGCGGGCGCGCTGGCCGTCCTGCAGTTCGGCGTCGGCCAGGGCCAGCCGCAGCACCTGGTTGTCGGGGTGCGATGCCAGCAGTGGCTGGAGGACACTGATCGCCTTCGCCCCACTGCCGCTGCGGGTCAGCGCGAGCGCATACCCGTAGCGGTTGGCCAGCGTGTCGAAGCCATGGTGCGGCAGGTTGGCCGAGTAATAAGTGGTCAGCCTCAAGGGATCGCCCGCCAGCACGCGGACCCGCTCGCGCATCAGGGCGTAGGTGTCGACGTCGCCCGCTGCGGACGTGGCGGGCAGCAGGTCGGTCGGGTTGCGCACGTAGGCGATCGGCGCGGTGCTCTGCGCCCATTGCGCCGGATCGATGGTGTTGCCGCTGGGGCGTTCCTTCTGCATCGCGATCAGTGCGCCGGCGCGCTCTTTCGCGTCACTGATGCGTTCGGTGGTGACCGGATGGTCCTGCAGCAGCGCGGGCACGCCGTCACCTCCGGAACCGGTGCGCAGCGTGTCCTCCATCCGCTCGAAGAACGCAGCCATGGCGTTGGGATCGAAACCGGCGCGGGCCAGGGTCTGGATGCCCACCCGATCCGCCTCGATCTCGTCCTTGCGGGTGAAGTTGATCTGTTTCTGCATCAACGCCCCCTGCCCACCCATCAGGATCGCGCCGGCGGCGTCGCCGGAATGGGCGCTGGAGCCGGCGGCGATCGCACCGAGCAGAACCAGTGCCATCAGGGGGGCATCCTTCTTGGAGGCCTCGAAGGCCCGCTGCAGGTGGTTCTGCGTGATGTGGCCGATCTCGTGGGCGATCACGCCGGCCAGTTCGCTCTCGCTGCGGGTGATCTGGATCAGGCCGGAGTTGACCGCGATGTACCCACCTGGGGCGGCAAAGGCATTGATCTCCGGATCCTTGACGATCAGGAAGCGGAAATGGTCCTTGGGCTTGTCGCTGGCCGCGACCAGCCGGTAGCCGAGGTGGTTGATGTAGTCGTCCAGCAGGGGGTCGTCGACCACCATGTCCAGCGCGCGCATCTGGCGCAGCATCGCGGCACCGTAATCGTTCGCCTCCTGGTCGGAAATCAGCGCGTTCGCCGAGCTGCCCAGATCGGGCAGCCTAACGTTGTCCTGCGCGCCGGCGGCGAGGCTCAGGCCGGCGCTGACCAGCGCAACGAGCAGGCGGGAAAGGGGACGTCGTGGTGCCATGGTCATAGGTCGGCGACAATAGCACTGCGACCGCGACGGCCGCGCTCCGGTTCCGGCCGTTCGGCGCGCATCCGTTCACCCGCCAGCCGCCTTGCGCGGCGGCACCAGCGGCCCCACCTGAGCCCACTAGAAGGTTTTCCCTGGAGTCCGGCAATGCCCAAGATCGAGGTCTATTCCACCGCCGTCTGCCCCTACTGCGTGGCGGCGAAAAACCTGTTGAAGGCCAAGGGTCTGGAATGGACCGAGGTACGCATCGACATGGACATGTCCCAGCGCGACACCATGCTCTCGCGCAGCGGCGGCCGGCGCACCGTGCCGCAGATCTTCATCAACGACCAGCACGTGGGCGGGTTCGACGACCTGGTTGCCGCCGACCGCAGCGGCAAGCTGGCCGAGCTGCTGGGAGCGGGCGCATGAGCACGGAAAAGGATCGCCTGGCCGAGTTCACCGCTTTCCGCCAGCGCATGAACGAGCGGATCCTGGCCGAGGACAACCAGGTGGTGCGGCGCTTCTTCGCACTGGACACGCAGACCTACAAGGGCGGCGCGCTCGACGTGAAGACCAAGGAGCTGCTCGGCCTGGTCGCCTCGATGGTGCTGCGCTGCGACGACTGCATCAGCTACCACGTGGCCCAGTGCAGGGAGGCGGGTGTGACCCGCGAAGAGTTCTTCGAGACCTTCAGCGTGGGGCTGATCGTGGGCGGATCCATCGTGATTCCGCACCTGCGCCGTGCGGTGGACTTCCTCGACCAGCTCGAGGGCGGTGCCGGCCAGTCGGCGGAGTGCGCCGACCACGCCTGAGCGCGTGCAGCTTTTTGGGACGCTGCGTACCAGCATTTGCATCGCCCGCGGCTGTCAACGCGGTGGCCGCGACAGCGGGCATAAGCGATAATTCGCCGGTTATAAGGCCCCGATCTCCCCCTCGGGCGCCTTCCCCCGGAAACGCATCCCAAGGAGCATCCCATGAGCAAGACCATTGCCGTGATCCCCGGCGACGGCATCGGCCCGGAAATCATGACCGCCACGCTGCGCGTGCTCGACGCGCTGGATTGCGGCCTTGAGTACGACTTCGCCGAGGCCGGCATGATCGCGCTGGACAAGCATGGCGACCTGCTGCCGAAGGACACGCTGGACAAGATCGCCCGGCACAAGGTCGCGCTCAAAGGGCCGCTGACCACCCCGATCGGCGGTGGTTTCACCTCGATCAATGTGACCCTGCGCCGCCACTTCGACCTGTACGCCAACGTGCGTCCGGCGATCAGCTTCCCGGGCACCAAGTCGCGCTACGACAACATCGACATCATCACCGTGCGCGAGAACACCGAAGGCGCCTACCTGGCCGAGGGCCAGACGGTGTCCGAGGACGGCGAGGTCGCCCAGTCGATCATCCGCAACACCCGCAAGGGCAGCACGCGCATCGTGCGTTACGCCTTCGAGATGGCCGTGAAGAAGGGTCGCAAGAAGGTCACGGCGGTGCACAAGGCCAACATCATGAAGACCAGCTCCGGGCTGTTCCTCAACGTGGCCCGCGAGATCGCCAAGGAATACCCGCAGATCGAGTTCAACGAGATGATCGTGGACAACACCTGCATGCAACTGGTGATGAAGCCCGAGCAGTTCGACGTGATCGTCACCACCAACCTGTTCGGCGACATCCTCTCCGACCTGTGCGCCGGCCTGGTCGGCGGCCTGGGCCTGGCCCCGGGCGACAACATCGGCGAGCACGCGGCGATCTTCGAGGCGGTGCACGGCTCGGCACCGGACATCGCCGGCAAGGGCATCGCCAACCCGTGCGCACTGCTTCTCGCCGCAGCCGACATGCTCGATCACCTGGGCATGGTGGAGAAGGGCACGAAGCTGCGCCAGGCGATCCGCGACACCATGACGAACGACCGCGACAGCGTGACGCCGGATCTCGGCGGCAAGGGTTCGACCGAGAGCTTCGGCGAGGCGATCGCGCGCCGCGTGAAGGGCTGATCCGGTTCGACCCGGCTTGGACGAAGAAAAACGGCCGCGGCGCCTGCCGTGGCCGTTTTCGTTCCTGCCCGGCGGGATTCAGTGGGCGGCAGGGCGGTAGTGGCCGCCGATCGTGCGCGCGGCGACGTTGATCCGGTTCCAGCTGTTGATGGTCACCACCAGCAGGGTCAGGTCGACCAGTGCCTCCTCGTCGAAGTGCTCGCGGGCCTGTTCGTGGAGTGCGTCGGACACGGCCTCGGGCGAGGCCAGCGCGGTGAGCTCCTCCGCCCAGGCCAGCGCGAGGCGCTCGCGCTCGCTGTACAGCCGGGTCTCACGCCAGGCGGGCAGCAGGTAGAGGCGCTGCTCGGTTTCGCCGGCGGCGCGCGCGTCCTTGCTGTGCATGTCCAGGCAGAACGCGCAGCCGTTGATCTGCGACACGCGCATCTGCACCAGTTCGATCAGGGCCGGCTCCAGCCGGCCGGCGTCGCGGATATTCTGGCCGAGGGTGATCAGCGGCTGCATGGAGGCATAGTGGCGTTGGATGGCAAAACGGGTCATGCAAGGCTCCTTGGAGTGCGGCCGGTATCGGCCGCTCAGGACAAGGACGTCGGAGCCCTGGTTTTCGTGACCGCCTGCAGCCGGGCCAGTTTGTCGGGATGGCGCAGCGCATGTACCGCGGCGATGCGTTCACCGGCCTCGTCGATTTCGATCCACAGCGCCGTGCCCAGCCGGTCGCCCTCGTGGATCAGTAGCGCGGGAGCATCGTTGAGCGTGGTGAGCTCAAAGCGGATCGCGCGCCCCGACAGCTGGCCGGCCACCTGCTGATACAGCCGGGCCAGCCGCTCGGCGCCGTGCAGCGGCCGCAGCGCCGCGCGCACCACGCCCCCGCCATCGCTGATGTGCACCGCATCTTCCGCAAACAGCGCGCGCAGCGAAGCCAGGTCGGGACGCTGCATGGCCGCGACGAAGCGCTGCAGCAGGCGCCGTTGTGTACCCGCATCCACGCGGAAGCGCGGGCGCCCCTCGCGCAGTCGCGTGCGGGCGCGATGCGTGCGCTGCCGGCACGCGTCCTCGGCAATGCCGAGGATGGCCGCGGCCTCGGCATGGCGATAGTCGAACACCTCGGTGAGCAGGAAGGCGGCGCGCTCCTCCGGACTCAGCCGTTCGAGCAGCAGCAGGAACGACAGGCTGAGCGACTCGCTCCGTTCCGCCTCGGCCTCCGGCCGCTCGGCGTCGGTCGGCATCGGTTCGGGCAGCCACGGGCCGGTGTAGTGTTCGCGTTCGGTCCTGGCCCGGCGCAGCCGGTCCAGGGCGAGCCGGGTGGTTACCGTCACCAGCCACGCTTCCGGATCGTCGAGGTCGGTGCCTTCCTGCGCGTGCCAGCGAAGCCACGCATCGTGCAGGACATCCTCGGCGTCGGCCGGGCTGCCGAGCATGCGGTAGGCCAGCCCGAACAGGCGCGGACGGTGTTGCTGGAACAGGGCTGTGCGTGGATCCATGGCGGGAACTCCGGCGGCATGCCACGAGGACGCATGGCGACCCTCAAACGTGACCGCATCTCCGCCCCCCGGCGAAAACCGAGCGGGAGGCGCGACGCGCACCGCGTTCAGCGGACCAGTGGCCAGGGCGCCAGGAAGACCAGCCAGATGAACACCAGCATCGCGGTGTATTTCAGTGCCCGGAACAGCTTGGGGTGCTTCCTCTTGAACGCCCGGCTGCGCTCGCGCCCGCGCTGGTTCAGGGCGAACGCGCGGTTGACGAAGCCGACCTTTTCCGCGGCGGTGTCGCTGTTCGGCGAGGCGGTGATCGAGCCCATGAACGCGCCCACGCGATGGTTGATCGCACTCATCCAGCGGGTGCGCAGCGGCCGTTCGACGTCGGCGAACAGGATCACCCGGGTCTGGTCGGTCCTGTTTTCCGCCCAGTGCACGTAGGTTTCGTCGAACACCACGTCCTTGCCGTCGCCCCAGGCGTGCATCTGGCCGTCGACGAAGATCCGGCAGTCGTCCGAATTCGGCGTGATCAGGCCCAGGTGGTAGCGCAGCGAGCCGGCGAAGGGATCGCGGTGCGGATTGAGCTTCGAACCCGGAGGCAGCAGGGCGAACATCGCCGCCTTGACGCTGGGGATGCTGTTGAGCAGACGCACCGTCTGCGGGCACAGTGCCTCGGCCGAGGCCAGCGGCTCGCCGTACCACTTGAGGTAGAAGCGTTTCCAGCCCTGCTTGAAGAAACTGTTGAAGCTGGCGTCGTTGTGCTTTTCCGCCGCGCGGATGTGGCCCTCGTCGAACAGCGACAGCGCCTCGGCCCGGATCGCCTCCCAGTTGGCCTGCAGCAGGTCCAGCTGGGGGAAGCCGCGACGGTCGAGGATCGGCGTGGCCGGCACGGCCGAGAAGGCGTACATCAGCAGGTTGTACGGGGCGAACACCGCCGAGTGGTCGACCAGCTGGCGATCGAAGCGCAGTTTCACGCGCCCGCGCAGGTGCACCAGCAGCACGCACAGGACGAAGGCGAGCAGCAGGTACAGAACGATCAGGCGGGGGCTGAGCAGGTGCATGGAGACGAATGTCCGGACGACAGGCGCCAAGCATAGCGCCGTGGCCCGGTTCCGGCGTGTGCCAGGGTGCCGCGGGCGGACGCCTGTGGGGCGCCCGCCCGCCGTTGTGTCAGAGCGCTTCGGAAGCGAAGTCGGCCAGTCGCGAACGCTCGCCCCGGCGCAGGGTGATGTGCGCCGAATGCGCCCAGTCCTTGAAGCGGTCCACCGCGTAGGTCAGGCCCGAGGTGGTCTCGGTCAGGTAGGGCGTGTCGATCTGCTCCACGTTGCCCAGGCAGACGATCTTGGTGCCCGGGCCGGCGCGGGTGATCAGGGTCTTCATCTGCTTGGGCGTGAGGTTCTGCGCCTCGTCGATGATCAGGTAGCGCGACAGGAAGGTGCGCCCGCGCATGAAGTTGAGCGAGCGGATCTTGATGCGCGAGGCGAGCAGGTCATTGGTGGCCTGGCGACCCCAGCTGCCGCCTTCCTCCGGGTGCGCCAGCACCTCGAGGTTGTCGGTCAGCGCACCCATCCATGGCGTCATCTTTTCCTCCTCGGTGCCGGGCAGGAAGCCGATGTCCTCGCCCACCGAGACGGTGGCGCGGGTCATGATGATCTCGCGGTAGCGCTGCTGGTCCATCACCTGGGCCAGGCCGGCGGCCAACGCGAGCAGGGTCTTGCCGGTGCCGGCGGTGCCGAGCAGAGTGACGAAATCCACGTCCGGGTCCATCAGCACGTTGAGCGCGAAGTTCTGCTCGCGGTTGCGCGCGGCGATACCCCAGACGCTGTGGTTCGGATGGCTGTGGTCGTCCAGCAGCACCAGCGTGGCCTGCTCCTCGTCCACGGCCATCACGCGCAACTCGACGCTCTCGTCACCGGGCAGGAACAGGCACTGGTTGACGTACCAGTCCTCGCCCTCGGCGCGGTCCAGCCGGTAGAAGGTGCGGCCCCGTTCGCTCCAGGATTCCACCTCGGGGTGCTGGTCCCAGAAGTTCTCCGGCAGCTCGCCGGCGCCGGTGTAGAGCAGGGCGAAGTCGTCCAGCGCCTTGTCGTTCTCGTAGTCCTCCGCGTCGATGCCGAAGATGCTGGCCTTGATGCGCAGGTTGATGTCCTTGCTGACCAGCACCACCGGCCGGCCGGGTTGCTGGTCGAGCAGCTCCAGCACCGCGGCGAGGATCAGGTTGTCCGCCTTGCCGTGGTTGCTGGTGGCGCGCTGCTGGAAGTACAGCCGGCCGATCTCCGGGCCGCGCCTGAGATTCACGCCGGAAGGATTGTCCAGCGACAGGCCGTCCCTGATGCCGTGGCCGTTGCCGCGTTCGATCAGCTCGTTCAGGAAACGACTGACCTGACGGCCGTTGCGCGAAACCTCCGAGGCGCCCTTCTTCTTTTCGTCCAGTTCCTCCAGCACCGTCATCGGGATGAAGATGTCGTGTTCTTCGAAGCGGAACAGCGACGTCGGGTCGTGCAGCAGCACGTTGGTGTCGAGCACATAGATGCGCTTGCTTCCGGTCATGCGGAAGAAACCTCGCTGGGCGTCTTGGAGGGGAGGGTCATGGAATCAGGCCGGTCCGGCCTAGGGGGTTGGGATCGCGTCCAGCACCGCCTGCGCGTGGCCCGCGACCTTCACGCCGCGCCACTCGGCGGCGAGCCGGCCATCGGGATCGACCAGGAAAGTGCTGCGCACGACGCCCAGGTGCTTCTTGCCGTACAGCGTTTTCTCGTGGATCACGTCGAACGCCTGGCACCACGTCTCGTCGGTGTCGGCCACCAGCGGAAAAGGCAGATCCTGCTTGGCGGCAAAGTTGGCGTGGGAGCGGACCGAGTCGCGCGAGACACCGATCACCTGTGCGTTCCGCTCGCGGAACTGCGGGTAGAGGTCGCGGAACTGCTGGGCTTCGGTGGTGCAGCCGGGCGTGCTGTCCTTGGGGTAGAAGTAGATCACCAGCCACTGGCCTTTCAGGCTCGACAGTTTCAGCTCGGTGTCGTCGCCCGTGTGTCCTTTCAGGGCGGGAATTTTCTTGCCGGTTTCAGGCATGGGGTCTCCGGCGGCAGCGTTGGGCTGTCGCGCATGTGCAGAAAAAGGGGATGGCCGCGGAGCGCGGCGGACAAGCGGGGCGGCGAAAACAGGCGGCGGTCAGGGCGTCGCCGCTTGTGCGGCGCTGGTTCCTCGAAGGATGCCCTGACTGCATGGCTGGCCTCGTAAACGTCCCGGGCCAGAGACTAGCGCGTCTGGCGGGGAATGAAAGCCCTTGCCAGACACGCGCGGCGGAGCGATGCTCAGAACTTCACCGGATCCATGATGGCATCCAGGTTCAGGCTGTCGCACAGCTCCAGGAAATCGTCGCGCAAGGTGGCGATGTGCAGGTCCGACGGTATGCCGATGGTGATCTGTGCCTGGAACATCTCGGCACCCGTCTGCATAGCCTGGTAGCGCATCGAGCTGAGTTGCTCGACGCTGATCCGGTTGCGGTGGAAGAACTCCACGATGCGCACCAGGATGCCGGGACGATCGGCACTGACCACTTCCACCAGATAGGGCAGCAGTCGGGAGTCCGGCTCGCGCGGCTGTGTGCGGTAATGGATCAGGTGCAGCTCTTCGTCGCGGGCCAGCTTGGCCAGTGCATTCTCCAGCTTGGCCAAAGCATCCCAGGCACCGCTGGCCACCAGCACCAGGGCACTGTCGCCGCCGATGGTGGACACCCGTGCGTCGGACAGGTTGCAGCCAGCGTCGGCGATGCGCCGCGCCAGCGTCAGCAGGGGGCTCTTGCCGGTGGAGGAGAGGGTCTGAATCAGCAGCTGGTGATGGTCGCTGCCGGCGCGGGGGGGAGTACGGTTCAAAGGCTTGCCTGCCTGGCGGGAATCGTCCACGGAACGGGGAATCCCGCGCAACGGCCTTCGAGCTTACTTGCCCGTCGCGCGAGCCCGCAAGTAACATGCTGGACTCGAATTTTGCCGGAAACCTTGCCTTGGACATCCGCGGCAGCATCTGCGCTTTGGCGACGCCGTTCACCCCGGAAGGGGCGCTCGATCTCGACGCCTTCGGCCGCCTGCTGGATTACCAGATCGACGGCGGGACGCAGGCGGTGGTGGTAGCGGGATCCACCGGCGAAGCGCACATGCTCGAGCATGACGAGTTCGACACCCTGCTGTCGTTCGCGGTGCGCCACGTCGACGGCCGCGTACCGGTGATCGCCGGCACCGGCGAGGCCGGCACGGCCAAGACCGTCGCACTGACCCGGCGCGCCGCCTCGCTCGGCGCGGATGCCGCGCTGGTGGTCACGCCGTACTACGTGCGTCCCACGCAGGAAGGCCTGTATCGCCATTTCGTCGACGTGGCCGACCAGGGCGGCCTTCCGGTGATCCTCTACAACGTGCCTGGCCGCACCGGCTGCGACCTGCTGCCGGAGACCACCGTGCTGCTGCGCGATCATCCGGGCATCATCGGCATCAAGGAAGCGCGCGCCGATGCACAGCGCATTGCGGCGACGGCGGAACTTGCGCGTGCGGATTTCGTCTATCTGTCCGGCGACGACGGTACGGCGGTCCAGGCCATGCTCGGCGGCGCTGCGGGGACCATCTCGGTGGTGGCCAACCTGGTGCCGGCGGTGTTTCGCGAGTTGTGCGACGCGGCGACGGCCGGCCAGGCGGATGCGGCGAACGCCGTCGACGCCAGGCTGGCTCCGCTGGTGGATGCGCTGAACGGCGCGCCCAACCCGATCGCGGTGAAGTCGGCGCTACCCTGGCTTGGCCTCGGCAGCGCGATGCCCCGGCTTCCCCTGGTCGAACTGGCCGAGGGTACGGTGCGCGATCAGATTCGTCAGGCGTTGATCCGCCTGGCTCCCTTGGCCGTCGCCGCCTGATCCAGGCGACACGAACCTCCCACGGAAAACCATTACATGAAGAAAACCTCGCTTGCTGTGGCCTTGCCGGCCTTGCTTCTTTCCGGGCTCATGCTCTCGGGCTGCGGCATGTTCCGCTCGCACAAGGCCTGGGATACCGCCAAGCAGGAGTCTCCGCTGGAGATCCCGCCGGGCATGGATACGCCCTCGGCCAGCGAGGCGCTGGTGATCCCGCCTCCGGGGGCCAATCAGCCGACCGCCAACGGTGCGACCGCGGCCACCCGGGGCGCCGCTGCGACCATTACCGATGGCTTCGTGGTGAGCGGCGATGTCGAGACCGCCTACCAGCGTGTCGGCCAGGTGCTCGATGCGGGGGACATCGGCCAGGTGACCGCGCGTGACCCTTCGAACCACAGCTTCACCGTGACGGTGATGGCCGGCGCCAAGGTGGCGAAAAAGCGCGGCTTCTTCGGCCGCATGTTCCATGGCAACGACGAGGGCGAGAGCTCGCGCGCGACGGCACAGCAGGTGCTGGTGACGGTGAGCGCGAGCGGCCAGAAAGGCAGCGAGGTGCGCGCGCAGGGTTCGGCTCCGGCCGTGGCGAAGGCGGTCGATGGCCTGAGGGCCAAGCTCGGCGGTTGAGTCGTCGAGAAGTCCGAACGAAAAAGCCGCCGTTGAGTCGTCGAGAAGTCCGAACGAAAAAGCCGCCCTGTAAGGGCGGCTTTCTCTTTGGGGCGAGCGACTGGCTCTCTCTGCCTGAGTCGGTGCCGCAATCAGCGCTCGAGCAGGTCGAGCTTGTTCGGCTTGCCTTCCCACTCCTTGGCGTCGGTCAGCGCATCCTTCCGCTCGGTGATGACCGGCCAGCTCTTGGCCAGGTCGGCATTGAGCTGCACGAAGCCTTCCTGGCCGGCAGGGACATCGTCTTCGGGGTAGATGGCGTTGATCGGGCACTCCGGCTCGCACAGGGTGCAGTCGATGCACTCGTCCGGATCGATCACCAGGAAATTCGGGCCTTCGTGGAAGGCGTCGACGGGGCAGACCTCAACGCAATCGGTGTACTTGCACTTGATGCAGTTGTCGGTGACGACAAAGGTCATGCGGGGAAGAATTCCGTCGAGGAGACAGGCAAGACGGCCTGACTGAAGTGGCGCTCCCTACGAGGTTCGAACTCGTGTTCCCGCCTTGAGAGGGCGGTGTCCTAGGCCACTAGACGAAGGGAGCGTTCTGACTCAGAGCGCGCTAGTATAGCGAAATTGTTGCAGCCGGCAATGCCTTTTTGCGGCACTCGCCGGGTTTCTCTTCCGCGCCTCCTTCCTGATGGTTTTTGGGGGCATCGCGCGCCATTGTGCGCGTGGTATGCCTTGCTGGCGGCGTGGGTTAGGCTTCCGGGCTTCATGATCGGCAGGGACTGTTACCGCTTGAACCACGAAACAGGGACCGACGGCATGCATGCGCTGCGGATCATTCCGCGCGACCAGCATGTGATTTCCCGCAAGAACATCAGCAAGGCCGCGCTGCGGGTGCTTTATCGCCTCAACGAAGCCGGCTATGACGCATATCTCGTTGGCGGCGCCGTTCGCGATCTTCTGCTCGGCGGCCATCCCAAGGACTTCGACGTGGCGACCAGTGCCACGCCCGACGAGGTCAAGAAGCTTTTCCGCAATTGCCGGCTGATCGGTCGGCGTTTCCGCCTGGCGCACGTCGTTTTCGGCCCTGAGATCATCGAGGTTGCCACGTTCCGCGGCACCGGCGAGGAAGACGGTGAAGGCGATCGCCACATCGTCGACGGCCGCATCGTGCGGGACAACGTCTGGGGAACGATCGAGGAGGATGCGGTGCGCCGCGACTTCCGTGTCAACGCGATGTACTACGACATCAGCGATTTCTCCGTGCGCGACTACGTCGGCGGCATGCAGGACGTGCAGGACAAGGTGCTTCGGCTGATCGGCGATCCGGTCACGCGCTACCGCGAGGACCCCGTACGCATGCTGCGCGCCGCCCGCCTGGCGGCCAAGCTGGGCTTCCGCATCGACGAGGCCGCCGCGGCGCCGTTCGAGAGCCTGGGGCCGCTGCTGACCGAGGCCGCGCCGGCCCGGCTGTTCGACGAGTCGCTCAAATTGTTCCTGGCCGGGCACGGGCTGAAGAGTTTCCGCATGCTCGAGCAGTGCGGGCTGCTCCGGTTCCTGTTCCCATCGACGGCACGTGCATTGAAAGGCGGAGACGGGGCGCTGCGCGCGCTGGTCGAGCGTGGCCTGGCGAATACCGACGCACGCGTGGCCGAGGGCAAGTCGGTGACGCCAGCCTTTCTGTTTGCCGTGCTGCTGTGGGGCGAAGTACGCGATCGTGCGCAGGATCTGGTCGCTGGTGGCCTGGACCTGTCCGAGGCCTGGGCGCGGGCAGCGGCCCACGTGGTCGGCGAGCAGTGCCAGCGGGTAGCGATCCCGCGGCGATTCACGCTTACCATGGAGGAGATCTGGGCGCTCCAGCCGCGCTTCGAGCAGGTGCAGCGCAAGCGGGTGCTCAGGCTTCTCGCGCAGCCACGGTTCCGTGCGGCGTTCGATTTCCTGCTGCTGCGGGCCGAGGAATCGCCGGCGATCCGCGAGCTCGGCCTGTGGTGGGATCACGCGCAGCAGCTCCCGGTCGACGTGCTCGCTGCCGCGTTGCCCGCCGGTAGCGGGACGCAGGGAGCGGACCTGGTCACAACGACCAGCGCGCGTCCTCCGCGCAAGCGCCGCCGCAGGCGAAAGCCCGGCGGACACTCCGGCTCCGCATGAGCGAGCCCGCCGCCAGGGATGCCTATGTGGCATTGGGCAGCAACCTGGGGGATTCACGCGCCACGCTAGTCGGCGCGACCGAGGCGTTGGCTGCTCTGCCGGGCAGTCGGCTGGCAGGCATCTCCCGCATCTACCGGACGCCGCCATGGGGTCGGCGCGATCAGCCGGATTTCCTCAACGCAGTGGTGTGTCTGCGCACCTCGCTCCCGCCGCATGACCTGCTCGATGCGTTGATGGCGATCGAGCGCCGGTTCGGCCGCACGCGCGACGACGAGCGCTGGGGGCCGCGTACGCTCGATCTCGATCTGCTGCACGTGGACGGCGTGGTGCTGGACGAGCCGCAGCTGACCCTCCCGCATCCGCGGATGGGCGAGCGCGCCTTCGTGTTGCTGCCCCTGGCCGACCTGGCGCCTGAACTGGAGTTGCCGGGGCAGGGGCGGGTGGCCGAACTGCTGCGGCGGGTGGATGCCGGTGGATGCGAGCCGGTCGACTGAAGCGCGTGCTGCACTGCGGCGTCGAGGGTTTATGATGGTCGGCCCGCGGCGGATTCCGGTGTCGATCCGGACAGCCGTTCCAACAGGAAACACCACGTGTACGTGCAAAACGCCAGCGCCCCCGACCGCAAGCCGGTGACTGTTCCGGCCCTGCGCGCGATGAAGGCCGAGGGTCGCCGCATCGTCATGCTCACCGCCTATGACGCCAGCTTCGCGCACCAGCTGGAGACGGCCGGCGTCGACGTCGCGCTGGTCGGAGACTCCCTCGGCATGGTGGTTCAGGGCCATGCCAGCACCCTGCCGGTGACGCTCGACCAGATGGTCTACCACACCGCGGCGGTGTCCCGCGGGCTGCAAGCCACGCTGCTGGTGGCCGACCTGCCGTTCATGAGCGACCGCGACACGGCACACGCGTTGGAGGCGGGCGCCCGGCTCGTGGGCGAAGGCAACGCCGCGATGGTGAAGATCGAGGGCGGTGCCCCGCACGTGCTGGAGGCGATCAACGCGCTGTCGGTCCGCGCAATTCCGGTCTGTGCGCACCTGGGCCTTACTCCGCAATCGGTGCACAAGTTCGGCGGCTTCCGTATCCAGGGGCGCGAGGAGGCTGCCGCCGCGCGGGTACTGGATGAGGCGCGCGCGGTCGAGGCCGCCGGTGCCGAACTGCTGGTGCTCGAAGGCATGCCGGTCGCACTTGCCGAGCGGATCACCGCCGCGGTGTCGATCCCGACCATCGGTATCGGCGCCGGCCCGCGCTGCGATGGCCAGGTGCTGGTGCTGCACGATCTGCTGGGCGTCACGCCCGGCAAGCGACCGAAGTTCAGCAAGGACTTCCTGCAGGGACGCGATTCGGTGTCTGCCGCGATCTCGGCGTTCGTCGACGAGGTGCGCAGCGGCGTCTTTCCCGCTCCCGAGCACTGCTTCAACTAAAGGCCACTTCGATGCAAACCGTGCATGATGCCGGCGCGCTGCGCGCTGTCGTACGCGGCTGGCGTGCCGCCGGCCAGACCGTGGGCTTCGTGCCCACCATGGGCAATCTCCACGCCGGGCACTTCTCGCTGGTCCGTTTGGCTCGGGCGCGCGCCGACCGGGTCGTTGCCAGCGTATTCGTGAATCCCACCCAGTTCGGCCCGAACGAGGATTTCTCCCGCTATCCGCGCACGCTGGCACAGGACCAGGCCGGCCTGGCCGAACACGACTGCGATCTGCTGTTCGCGCCCGACGTGGCGACCCTGTATCCCTACGGTGCGGAGCACACGGTGCGGCTCAGCGTGCCGCAGATCACCGAGACGCTGGAAGGCGCTCATCGCCCCGGTCATTTCGACGGCGTGGCGACCGTCGTCTGCAAGCTGTTCAACCTGGTGCAGGCGGATCTGGCCGTGTTCGGTCAGAAGGATTTCCAGCAGCTGAAAGTAATCGAGCGCATGGTGCGCGACCTGGCGCTGCCGGTGAAGGTGATCGCCGCACCCACCCAGCGCGCCGCGGACGGCCTGGCGCTGAGTTCGCGCAACCAGTACCTGAGCGAGGCCGAGCGCGCGCTGGCGCCGCGTATCCACCAGGTGCTGGTGCAGATGCGCGACATGCTTGGCAAGGGACACGCGCCGAAGGTGCTGGAGCAGGCGGCGGCCGGGCAGCTCGAGCGTGCCGGCTTCGTTCCCGACTACGTCGCCATCCGCCGCGCGGACGATCTTTCCGAGCCGGTGGCAGGTGAGCGCACCGGCCTCGTCGGCCTTGTCGCAGCGCGCCTGGGAAGCACCCGCCTGATCGACAACTTGCTGTTCGACGGGACCGCCCCCACGTAAACGGTTCCGGCCGGTCGTGTTGCGGTGCACGGCCGGCGACTCGATAATTGAGAGCTACGCAGGCCGTACCTACTGGAAAGTGATGCCATGCAACTGAACATGCTCAAGGCCAAGATCCACCGCGCGACGGTGACCCATGCCGAGCTCCATTACGAAGGTTCGATCGCGATCGACAGCCTGCTGCTGGAAGCGTCGGGCATTCGCGAGTACGAGCAGATCCACGCCTGGAACATCAACAACGGCAAGCGTTTCGTCACCTACGCACTGAAGGCGGAGGCCGGCTCGGGCATCATTTCGGTGAACGGCAGCGCGGCGCATCGCGCCTCGCCGGGCGACCTGATCATCATCGCCGCGTTCAGCCAGTTGTCCGAGGCCGAGGCCGAGGCGCACCAGCCGATGCTGGTCTACGTGGACGCGAAGAACGCGATTTCGCATACCAATCGGTCGATCCCGACCCAGATGGCCGCCGCCTGAGGCGACGGCCCGCGCTTCACGCACGCGGCGTCAGCAGCGTGCCCTGGTGGAACACCGCCTTCCAGCCATCGACCGTGCGACGCCACAGCGTCGTGCGGCGGCTGCCGCGTTGCTCCTGCCACAGTACGTAGGTCAGCAGGTAGAGGCTGGGTGACAGCGGGTGGCACTCGAAGCCTTCCGTTCGCAGATGCTCCCTGGGCGGATGCGCTACGCGCTGGCTCAGGATGTCAAGTACCTCGGGACGGCTGTAACGTTGCCCCGATGCGCCGATCTCCCAGAACGTCTCCTCGGTGATCTGCTCGCCGTCGCCCGGTCCGGCCCCCGACTCGGGCCGATGGAAGATCGGCTCGCGCTCGCGCAGTTCGGCCAGCACGTCCTCCAGTCGCGGCATGCTCTTCATCGTGTCGCTCATCGGTTACCTCATCTCGTCCTGCCGGGTCAGCGCCCAGGCCACGTGTTCGCGCACCAGGTCCGACGGATGGTCTGCGCGCGCCAGCAGCGCGGCCCGCACCGCGTCGGACCGCGGTGCATTGCCCAAGGCTACCGCGATGTTGCGCAGCCAGCCCTCATAGCCGGTGCGGCGAATCGCCATCCCCTCGGTCCGCTGCAGGAATTCCTCCTCGGTCCAGGCGAACAGCTCGACCAGCTTGCTGCCATCGAGCTGATGCCGTGGCGCGAAATCCGGTTCGGTCGTCGCCTGCGCGAACTTGTTCCAGGGGCAGACCAGCTGGCAGTCGTCGCAGCCGAAGATGCGATTGCCCATGGGCGCGCGGAGCTCTTCTGGGATGCTGCCTTTCAGCTCGATGGTCAGGTACGAGATGCAGCGTCGTGCGTCGAGCCGGTAGGGAGCGACGATCGCCTGGGTCGGGCAGACATCCAGGCAACGTCGACAGCTGCCGCAGTGCTCGCTGGCCGGCGTGTCGACCGGTAGCGGAAGATCGGTGTAGAGCTCGCCGAGAAAAAAATACGAACCGGCACGGCGATGGATCAGCACGGTGTGCTTGCCGATCCAGCCCAGGCCGGCATTGCGTGCCAGTGCCTTTTCCAGCACCGGTGCGGAGTCGACGTAGGCGCGGTAGCCGAAATCGCCGATCTCCGCGCGGATGCGGTCGGCCAGTCGCTGCAGCCGCTGGCGCAGCAGCTTGTGGTAATCGCGTCCGAGCGTGTAGCGCGAGATGTAGCCGAGCTCGCCGTCCTCGATCACCGACCAGGCGCGGTCGATGTCCGGCGGCGCGTAATCCATCCGCACCGAGATTACCCGCTGCGTTCCCGGCTCCAGCTCGTCCGGTCGACTGCGCTTGGCGCCGTGGCGGGCCATGTAGTCCATTTCGCCGTGGTGGCCGTCGGCCAGCCAGCGCTGCAGATGGGTCTCGTCCTGCGCCAGGTCCACGCCGCTGATGCCGACGTCGGCAAAGCCGAGGTCGCGCGCCCATCGTTTGATCGAGCGGGCCAGCAGGGCGTAGTCGATGGCGGGAGCCGGGCTTTGCATGGGGCTAGTCTAAATCGCCGCGGTGCCGCGGCCTGCCTATAATCCGCCGATGAATGCACCGGACGCCCGCTACGCGCTCTACACCGTCGACCAGGTGCGGGCGCTCGATCGCCATGCCATCGAGGTGCTCGGCATACCCGGCTTCGAACTGATGCGCCGGGCCGCGGCCGCGGCGCTGGCCTGCCTGCGGCGGCGCTGGCCGCAGGCGCGGCGGGTGGCGATCTGGTGTGGACCGGGCAACAACGGCGGCGATGGTTA